>PPHI01000060.1 GCA_002901265.1 Rhodopirellula baltica
GGGAGACATCTGGCTATCGGCATGGCAGTGAGGCACTTAACCGACGCTATCGTGTGTCGGCTGATGTGCGGTGCTCATGGGGTTCAGCGGAGCACGACAAATTGTGTCGTTGGGGCTGGGGAGAAAAATCGCCTAAAGGCTAGACTCCAACATTTTGCTTCGGCGAGGCATTGTGCTACTTCTTTGCGGCGGATTCTAGATAGGTGAGTAGCTCTAGGATTTCGTCTTTGGTGTATTGATCCAGCAAGGCTTTGGGCATCATGGATGTTGCACTTCGTTTGATCAACTCGATGTCTTCTTGGCGAATCACGATTGGTTCTTTCGCATCGGGGCTGTTGATCAGCGTCAAAATTTCGTCGCCGTCGTCGAGAACGATTCCGGAGTACGTTTTCCCGTCGGTGGTGAGCACCGTCTGTGTGGCGTACTTGCTGTCGATCTTGTGTGACGGTTCAAGAATTTCACGTAGCACGCTTTGGTGATCCGATTTCCAGCGTGTGTAGACGTCGGTCAAATCGGGGCCAACGGCGCCACCGCTTTCGTTGACTTTGTGACAGCCGACGCAGGATGCTTCGTTGAAAATCTTTTCGCCGATAGCTGGCGAACGACCTTGTAATCCGTTTTCAAATGCACCGCTAAAGTCGTCGAGCGTCCACGAGTTCACGAAGGTGCGATTGCTGCCCAGCGGGTTGGCGGGTTTGGTCGGATTCCGATTCCAAGCGTCGAGGTCGTTGACCACAATCATGACACCGTACATGCGATACCAATGCTGCGGGAACGTGCAGACATAAGGGTATTCACCGGGTTCTGAAGGTGCGGTCAATGTCAGACGAGTCGAGGCATCGGGCGCGACGAGCGAGCTCGCGGCGATCACGTTTGGCGAATCGGTGACGTAGGGCAACCCATTTGCTCCGCTGGGGCCTGCCGTCAGCCCTGCCATCGCGACGCTTTTCAGGGCACCAGGCTGAGTCACGACGAGGTTGTGCGGCATCAGGTCGTGGTTTTCGAGCAAGATTTGGAAAGGACGTCCGGCTTCGACTGCGAAGTATGGCACGTCGTATCGCATTTCTTCTTCGACGGTCCCAATTCGGACCACTCGGACGGCGACTTCGCGAAGCCGCTCGCGCAATGGCTTGGCAATCTCGGCAGGGATCGCCGTCAACAATTGCTCCGCGGCACGCATCGAGTCGATGAAAGCGTCGCTGGTGCGCTGATCGGGCTTCGTCGATTCGGCGAAACGGACCAGGGTTTCCGCAGCACCTTTGGCGGGCGCTGACTGATACGCTTGACTGGGAAGTCGAAGTAGTCCACGACAGGCCGCCGTGCGCAGGTCTTCGTTGGCAACGAGGCTGGCAAGATTTCGAAACGTTGCGTCATGTTCGGTCGGAATTTGCGATAGCGCGGAGATTGCCGCGGTTTGTGCTTCCAGCGACCCGTCTTGCAGCTTCGCTTCGGCAAATTCGCGTTCGGCAAGTTTCAATTCGTCGCGAGGCAGAATGGCGACCGAAGTGAGCCTCGCGATGATTGACGACTGATTTGCCGCGCAAAGTTCGTCTGCGATTTCGGTCTTGTCGGCGCAGAGGAGCGCTGCCATCCCCACGGAAGCTTTGGAAAGCTCCGTTGCGGAAGCGAGCTCCGTAAGACGTTTTGTTTGACCGGCGAGTTCATCAGTTCCATGCTGTAGAAGCTGTTTGCCAAGGACACCGATCAATCGCAAGGAATCCGCTTCGTTGACTTTGACGGCTTCGATTGCCGTGATCAACTCGGTGGTGATCGACGTGTCACGAATTTTGGCTAAGGCGTGGAGTGCTTCGTCACGTATGCCGCCGGCCATTGCGGGCCGAAGGACGATCGCTTCGTAGACGGGGGCGTATTTCGGGTCGTCGTCCGAGCGGGGCACCATCAACAAGCGATCATCGTCGAGTCGTCCGAGTTGGTAAGCGACGATGCGTGGCGACTTGTCGAGATAAATCTTCGGCGGTGTCTTGTCGGCTGCCATCGAATACGAGCCGATCGACGAGAGGATTGCGCAGGCGAGTGCGAAGCGTTTTGAAGAGATTCTCATCGGCTACTCCGCTTCCAACGCACGCATCGTTTCGTCGAGGGTGTACTGCAAATAGTCGTCCATCGGCAACTCAAGGACGCCGAGTACGATCTCGACCGCTTCTTCGCCTTCGAGGAAACTTGCGGCCCGAACGGCTTCGACGCGAACGGTGGGATGGTCATCGTTGATCGCTTTGGCAATCCGGTCATGTGCGTCGTCGATCGCCGGCAACATCTGTGAAATCAGTCGGATGCAAGCGGCGCGTGCCCGGTGATTTTCAGAGGTCGAGAGTTCGTCGAGTAGTGTTTCATTGACACGGTTGTGTGTTTGATACATCCACAACGCCTCCATTCGATGATGTTCGAATTCTGGATCCGATTGATCCAGGTTGGCGACCCACGTTTCGAGAGCGTTCAACACGTCGGCTGTTTGGCGGGCCGCCAATTCACGACGGGCTCGATAGCGGGTACGGTCTTCGGGGCTTTTGAGAATTTCCAGCAGAGCTTCGATCGGTTGCCCAGCGATCTTGGCAGGCTCAAGCAGCGGACGGTCTTTGCATGTCACGCGCCAGATTCGGCCGTGTGAATGGTCGCGATACGGTTCGCGCAGGTTGTGTTGCAAGTGACCGATCAGAGCGTTGTGCCAGTCGACGATGTACAACGATCCGTCAGGTGCGAATTGCAAATCGACCGGACGGAAATTGCCATCGCGACACGAGAGCAACGCTTCTTTCTCTTCGCCAACAAAGCCACTGCCCTGTTCCGATTCTTTGATCGTGTGATTCAAGATCGCGCGTTCACCGATCACATTGGTCACCAAGAAGTTGCCTTGCCATTGGTCGGGGAAATGGCGGCTGGAGACGATCGCACAGCCAGCCAGTGGTCGAATTCGCTTTGGATAGAACGTCGGGTGTTGGTACTGTGGATCGCCGCCGGCGAATTCTGCAATGCGACGGTGTTGGCTTCCGCCGGGGTGTTTGTTCGGGTAGGTCAGGTGGCCGGTGATGGGGGCTGCCCAATAGGAGAAACCTGGTGACGCGTCACCAATGAAATCTTGTCCCCAATGGTCATAGCAATAGCCCCAGGGGTTCGAGTAGGCGAAGGTGCTGTGGACTTCCATCGCCTGTGTCCGCGGATTGTATTTCCAGATTCCAGCTTCGCCGCAGCGGCGTGGACCGTTTGGTGTTTCCACGGCTGAGAATTTGAAGGTGCCTTCTTCGAAGTACAGTTCACCGCCGGGGCTCCATTCGAACGCGGCCATGCCGTGGTGGGAGTCGGCCGAGTCCATACCGACGATTTGACGAACGGTGACGTCGGCACGGTCATCGCCATCGGTATCTTTCATGAACCAAACGTCGGGTTGGCGAGATACATAGGCACCGCCGTGACCGAGTTCGAATCCGGTCGGCTGGTGGAGGTTGTCGGCGAAGACTTTGCAGACATCCATGACATGATCGCCGTCGTTGTCTTCGAGGATCAGCAGTTTGTCATCCATTGGCGATTTAGGTTGCCAGTGTGGATAGGATTCCATCGTCGCGACCCACAGCCGGCCTTCGCTGTCGAAGTTTAGTGCGACAGGGTTGGACAGTTCTGGAAACTGTTCTTCGCTAGCGACCAGTTGGATCTCGAAGCCGTCGGCAAGGTCAAACAGTTCGAGTTGTTCCGCGGCGGGGAGGTATTGCAACGTGCCAAGCTTTCCCGCTTTGGCGTTGTTGTCGTTCGGAATGCCGACATTCGTTTTCGGTTCAATGAACGGGAGCGTTTTCGAATCATCGATCGTATTTGGGACCGACTTGCCAGCCGCAACGGCCCAGACACGTTGGTCGCGTGTGGCGGTCATTTGATCCAGGATCGCGCGCTCGCGTTCCATCACGTCGCGGTTGTTGTACGTTCCGTCGCTGCCAGCGAGTCCGCGGTCGCCATAAATCGAAAAACCATTGACCGCACGGTAGCGATGAAACCAATGGAAGTTCTTGTTGTCGATTTCTGCTTTCAGTTCAGACGGGACCGCAGACGTCAGCTTTTCGCCGAACAAGGCTTGGTCGATGATCGGCGCGAGCTTTTCATAGCCAAGTTCGCTGAGGTGAAAGCCGTTGATGGTTAGCGGCTCGCCTGAGCTTTGGAACAGGTCATCGGTGGGGTGGAACAAGTCGACGAACACGACACCGGTGTCGGAGGCGACTTGTGAAATCGCTTCGGTGTAGCGTTCGAGGTTGGCATTTTGCGTTACGCCGTCGGACAGGTTCGGATCGTCGGAACCTTCGAACGCGATCGGAGAGACCAAGACGACTTGCGGACGGCCTTTGCCGTAGTCGGACGCGAGCGTTTCGGCGACGAGTTTGGTGAGGTCGGTTTTGAACGGTGCGATGCCATTTTCACCGGCGAAGGATTCGTTGTAGCCAAAGAAGTACATCACCACCGATGCTTGGCTGTGGGTGAGATGCTCCTGAGGTGTGCCGAAGTTCTTTGAACGGATGCGAAGGTTGATTTCGTCGGCAGGGAAACACAGGTTGCGGACAACCAAGTTGTGTTCGGGGAAGCGGGTGTGCAGCAACGTTTCCCATTCGTTTTGCACCTGCATTCTTTCGCCGAGTGCGTTGCCGACGAGGCAGATGTGTTCGCCTTTTTGAAGTTTCAAGTCGGCGGCGTCAGCGGGTGACGTGAAGCTGATGCCTAGCAAGGCGGACGCGGCGAGGACACGTCGTGAAATCTTTGCGAAAGCTTTCATTGTGATGTGCTGAATAGCGAGGTGGGGAGAATCGGTGGGATCCGTTTCGTCCTGCTATTCTAAGCGCAATTGGTGTGGCGCGTGTGGTGGCCACTGTAGATCACGGCTGGCTAGACGCGTTGGCGTCGGGCTTCGTAAGCGAGCACCGATGCGGAGACTGACGCGTTCAAGCTGTCGATTGCACCGTGCATGGGGATGCGAATGCCTTGGACAGCGGAGGTTGCGTCGGTCTGCCAACGCTGGCCGAGTCCCTTGGCTTCGTTGCCAATGATCAACGCGACGGGGCCGGACAGGTCAGTGCTCCAAAGTTCGGTCGACGATTCCACGCGAGCGGCGAACGCGTTGTAGCCATGCTGGGCAAGGAAACGGCGTGCGCCGTGTTCGCTGATCGCTGCCGAGGGAACTTGGAAGACTGCGCCCAGGCTGCTGCGGATCGCGTTGGGATTAAAACGATCGGCGAGGGAGTCGGTCAACAAGATCGCGTCGACACCGGCGGCATCGGCACAGCGAAAGACGGCGCCGACGTTACCCGGTTTCTCGAATTGATCGAGAACCAGAACCAATCCGTTGCTTGGCAAAGACAGCTGTTCCAAACCCCAGGCGGGTTCATCGAACTCCGCAACGACACCACGCGACGATTGTCCGTAGGTGATTTTGTCCATGACCGCGTCTGTGACTGGCACTAGGCGATCCGAGAAACGCGATTGGACTTCGTCAGGAATTTCGTCTTCGTTGGTGTAGACGCCTTGCAGGTTCAGTCCTGCATTCAACGCCTGGAGTGTTTCACGCCACCCGTCCACAATGACCTTGCCTGCCTTCCGTCTGGCTCGATTGTCACGCATCCGAACGAGTCGTTTGACGTTGGGATTGTTCAGGCTGCTCAGCACGTTTCGATGTTTGAAGTGGGATCGGGGAAACCAACAGCCGAGTGATTCCAAAGTAGGTGCGTTACCACGTCGACTTTCACCGTGCAGAAACCTTGCAGAAACGGTGCAAAAGGCGACGCAACAAAATCAACAGGCCGTTAAACGTGCAGCGTAACGATTCGAAGCACGTTTCGGTAGTTGCGGTCGGCAGTTAGTGCAGTCCGTAGCGGTTCATTTTGTAGTGCAGCGTGCGGATGCTGACACCGAGCGTTTTGGCGGTGTGTTCGCGATGGAAGTCGTTAAGTAACAACGCTTCTTGGATCGCTTCACGTTCGGCCGCTTCGGTGACTTCGGCAAGCGTTTGCGCTCCGGAGGACTTTGATTCCGCGGTCCGTTTCAGTTCCAGTGGCAGATCGTTTTCGGTGATCTCGTTGCCGGGGATTGTGACCACCAATCGCTCGACGACGTTGCGAAGTTGGCGAACGTTGCCGGGCCAGTTCGACGCGCACAGCGTTTTCATCGCTTCGGCGTCAATCGATTTTTGTTCGCGGCGGTGACGCGAGCAGAAGTGACTGAGGAAGTGATCAATCAGCAGCGGGATATCTTCGCGGCGTTCACGGAGCGGCGGAACCAGGATCGGCACGATATTCAAGCGATAGAACAGGTCTTCGCGAAAGGTTCCTTCGTCGACCATTTGCCGGATGTCGCGATTGGTTGCCGAAACGATGCGGGCGTCGGAGTCCAAGACGCCTTCACCGCCAATACGGGCATAGCGTCCCGTCTCCAAAACACGCAACAAGTCGACTTGGCATTTGGAGGGGATTTCGGTGATCTCGTCGAGGAATAGTGTTCCACCGCCGGATTGCTCGAAGCAGCCTGGTTTTTGTCGCGAAGCTCCGGTGAAGGAACCTTTTTCATGGCCAAACAATTCGCTTTCTAAAAGCGTTTCTGGGAGAGCACCCAAGTTGACTGCCAAAAAGGGGCCATGTGAACGATGGCTCAAGTCATGGATCGCGCGGGCAATCAGTTCTTTACCGCTGCCGCTTTCCCCTTGGATCAGCACTGTCGCGTCGGTGTCGGCGACTTGGCGGATTTGGGCGAGCAGCTCTTTGAGAGTTCGGCAGTTACCGATGATCCCGGTCACTTCCCCGGCTTCGGCAAGCTTTTCTTTGAGCTGATGGTTTTCGTATTGCAGCTTGTGGTGTTCGACGGCGCGGGCGACCTGTTGCCGAATCAGGTTGAGGTCGACGGGTTTGGTGATGAAATCGAACGCGCCGCGGCGCATCGCTTCGACCGCTGTGTCGACGGTACCGTGTGCGGTGATCACGATGGTCGTCGTCGCAGGGTTGCGTTGTTTTACCAACGAAACCAATTCCAACCCGTCTCGATCACCGGGCAACCGAATGTCGGCGATGACCAACTGATGGTCTTCGGCATCGAAACGGTCGAGTGCTTCGTTGACGGTGCCGGCCGTGTCGACGCGGTCGGCGTATTTCTGCAAACCTTTGGCGAGTCCCGAGCGGATATTGGGTTCGTCGTCAACGATCAGAATGTGAAAGGCGTCTTCCATTTAGCTGGTGACAATCGCTGGTTGAGTTGGTGGGGGAAAGTTGCTGGTTGGCAATCGTGTTGGCTTGAAACGATAGCGGTGTTTCGGGGTAGTGCTTTCACGCACACCCGTGGGCACGGCTGAGCCGATTTGCCACAGGTCCGGTACCATTTTTCTGTTCGCGTTCAATCAAAGTTGGCCCTAGACCGGCAAAGATTGGCCCACGACCGGTAATTCTTTGCACATCGCTGCGTGCAGAAGTTTGCATTTTGTGTGCAGTATTCTGCATGGAAATGTGTGGTTTGACCATTTGAGGGAAGATGTTCTTTCATTTACGGGAAAACCAACTTCGCAGACGCGAAGCAATGAAGCCGCTCCCATGGTCAAACCACACATTTCCATGCAGAATACTGCACACAAAACACACCGCCCCACCCAACCGCTCGCTATCGCGAATGCGGCTAATAAGCCAAGTCCCAACTAACAACCTGTCCCCATCAGCCGAAACGCGATAGCGTGCGGCTCCCTCCAGCCAACATCTACCGCCCGAGCATGAGCAAAACTCTAAGTCAGTACGCCTGAAGCGCGTTTCCAACGTCCGGAAGAAAAAATCGCCTAAAGGCTAGACTCCAACATCTTTTCGCCGAAAAACGATCGAGTCGGTTGCCCCAATCACCATCACCCGCCCCACGCACAAACACACTCTCGCTACCGCTCCAAACTCCCACGAAAAAAGGCCCGGCTGGAATCAATCCTGCCGGGCCTTTCTTACTTATTAAATCGATCGTTTCGAACGAACTACTTCACCGTCGAGAACTTGAAAATCGTCGTGGTTTCGTACTCATCACCAGGCTGCAAAATCGTTGACGGAAAGCTCGGTTGGTTGGGGCTATCGGGATAGTGCTGGGTTTCCAAACAGAACCCGCCGCGATAGACGTACTTCTTACCCGCTTTGCCGGTCAAACGGCCATCCAAGAAGTTACCGCAGTAGAACTGAATGCCTGGCTCGGTCGTCGAGATTTCCAGAACACGGCCGGTCGTTGGCTCAACAACACGTGCGGCCAAGGTCAACTCGCCAGTCTGCCCGGCTTTGTCCAAGATCCAGTTGTGGTCATAGCCACCACCGAAGGTCAGCTGCTCGTTCTCTTCTTTGATGTCGCGACCGATCGCTTTGGCTGTCGTGAAATCGAACGGAGTGCCTTGAACCGCCGGAGTCTTACCAGTCGGAATCAAGGTCTCGTCAACTGGCGTGTAACGGTTCGCGTTCAGCATCAGCTCGTGATCCAGAATCGTACCTTCGCCTTCGCCCTTCAAGTTGAAGTACGTGTGCTGAGTCAAGTTGACGGGAGTCGCTTTGTCAGTCTTCGCGGCGTAGTCGATTTTGATTTCGTTGTCGTCGGTCAAGGTGTACGTGACCGAGCAATCGAGGTTACCTGGATAACCTTCTTCACCGTCTTTGGCGTGGTAAGTCAACCCGACAGCGTTGCTGTCTTGGTCCACATCCAGGTCCCAAATCACCTTGTCAAAACCGATGATTCCGCCGTGCAGACTGTTGGGTCCGTTGTTGATCGGCAGGCTGTATTCGGTGCCGTCGATCGTAAACTTGCCTTTCGCAATGCGGTTGCCATAACGTCCGACAACAGCACCGAAGTACGGCTTATCAACTGCGTTCGTGTAGCTGCGGATGTTGTCGTAACCGAGAACGACGTCACCCATTTTGCCGTCTTGATCAGGAACGACGATCGACATGATGATCGCACCGTAATTGGTGACTTTGACCGTCATGCCATTTTTGTTTTTCAACGTGACGATCTTGATGTCGTCAGCCGTTTCGACTTCGGCGGCGAATGTGATGGCCGGGGTGACCAACAGTGCGGCCAATGCGGCGCACGCAAAAAGAGGTTTCAAGGAAAGCATCGCGGGGTATGACCAAGGAGGAAGAGACGGTGAAGGCCTGCCGATCCGAATTGGATCAGCAGGATTTTCCAGAGCACCAAAGCAATCGGAGGCGCTCTCATCAAACCAGAATTATTCTAGCCAGAATCAATCGCGTTACGCGGAAACGGTCGGCTGGATGATGACTTTCATGGCACCTTTTTCGCCAGCGTAAAGACGTTTGAACCATTCAGGGCCTTCGTCCAACGTCGCTTTGGCGGTGATCAACGGCTCGACCTTGATCGCACCCGAATTCATCAGGTCGATGCAGGCGGGGTATTCACCCGACGAAGCACACGTGCCAAACACGTTCAATTCGCGAGTCACGATCGCTTGCAGCGGCATTTCAACGCGTGGCGACAGGTTGCCGACCAACGTGACCGAGCCGCCTTTGCGAACCGACTCGACCGCCGTGTTGATCGTCGCGGTCGCACCAACGACTTCCAACGCCACATCGGCTCCGCGACCATTGGTCAGCTTTTTGACTTCGGCGACCACATCGACTTCTTTGGCGTTCAGTCCGTAATCCGCCCCCAGCTCCAACGCCGCGTCCAAACGGTCTTGATCCAAGTCGACCGCGATCACTTTCGAGCAGCCAGCCAATTTGATCGCCTGAATCGTCAACAAGCCAATCATCCCGCTACCAACGACGACAGCGGTGTCGCCCAACACAACGGGGGTTCGATTGGCAGCGTGCACCGCGACCGAAACCGCTTCGATCATCGCCGCATGTTCGAACGGCATCTCTTCTGGCAAGCGATAGCAGATGTGCTGCGGCACGGCGACTTTTTCGGCGAAAGCGCCGTGACGTCGGTACTCGCCGCACGAAACGCCCAACACCATGCGATTGTCGCACAAGTTGATTTCGCCACGTCGGCAGTGGAAGCACTCGCCGCACGAAACGGTCGAATCGAACGTGACGTGATCACCCACCTTGAAATCGGTCACTTCGCTGCCGACTTCCGTGACAACGCCTGCCGCTTCGTGGCCCATCACCAATGGCGGAATGCGACGACCGGTGCTGCCGTCATAACCGTGGATGTCACTGCCACAGATACCGCAAGCACGAACTTGGATCAGCAGATCTTTTGGCCCTACGGTGGGGTCGTCGAACTCGGTGACCTCGAGATTTTTGTATTCCGTCAGCAGCATCGCTTTCATGCGTCAATCGTCCCGGTTAGTCGTATGTGTATTGAGGGGGGCATTGCGGGAGAAAATCCGCCAACAGCGTATCCGATTGTACGTCGCACGCAATGAGTTCTATGGCGGGTAACTTTCAACCATTACCCAAATAGTATCGCAATGACCACCGATGTCGTGATCAACGTCGCCCCACCCAATCGGGTCAACATCGTGCGTCGTCCCAGCTCCGCCTCACTTCCGCCGAAAATCAACGCCATCGCCCACGAGAGCAATACCCCCCAAATCCCTCGCATGGAATAAACCACGTTCACACGGGCCGCATCGCCGAAGGTCGACAGGGCGTAAACGATGCAGATCGCCTGCGCCGCGATCAACATCCCGCCCAAAATCAGTGAGCGTCGCACTAAGCGGTCGGCGAATTTTTCTCGCTGCAGCCCCAGGAAAAAGACCGTGGTGTACGCGCCAACAAACCAGAACATGATCGGCAGAAACCTACCGGTGGACCATTTCTCCGATGCCGAGAACGTCTGAATCAACACGTCGAATATCGAAAACGACAAACTCGCCCCGAACGCGCTCAACACCGTGTACCAAACCCGATCATGTTTCCCCGATCCCATCCACTGCACGAGCGCGATCCCGGCCGTTGCCATCACCGCCGCGATCCAGATCGCTGCCGGCAATCCCGTCCCGCCAACGACCGTCAAAAGCACCGCGACCAACAGCACCTTGATCCCAAACAGCGGTGCCGCAATTGACACGTCGCCGTAGTTGATCGCCGAAAACGTCCCGATCTGACCCAAGATATAAAACACCGCCACCAAAGCCGGCTGCCAAATCAGCTCCCAAGGCACCGGCATCTCGCTGGTAAACCAAAACAGCGAAAACAACGCGGCTCCCCAGTAGTTGGCCACCAGCGAAACCGTCCAAGGGTTCGTGCCCGCAAGCGTCGCCCGCTTCAAGAACAACAGCCCGCCGACAAACAGCAAACTGGCCAGCAACGGAAACACGAGGTGATACGATTGGGCAAGCGAGCTCATCGTGTGATCACGATCTTGCCGCCAACACCATCACATTCTTGCAATTGATGTGCATCTGACATTTGTTCCATCGAGAACCGCGCCGCGATGTTCGCTTTCAATTTGCCCGCCGCCATCCACTCGTTCATTTCGTCAGCGCAGACTTTCATTTCTTCCGGCGACGCTTTGAACATTACAAAGCCTACCAGCGAACATTCCTTGACGTAGAACGGCCCCACCGGAAACTCCGGGCGCGAATCACGTCCCGCCATCACGACCATTCGCCCTCGTGGCGCCAGCAGATCGATCGCCTCGTCAAAGTTTGGCATCCGACGCGTTTCCCAGTGCAGCTGAATCCCGTTGGGTGCGAACTGCTTGACCGCTTCACCAATCGACTGATTGTTGTAATTGAACACGTGGTCGGCGCCCAAATCGCTCGCCCGTTGGACTTTTTCGTCGCTGCCGGCACACGTGATCACGGTCGCGCCGACTGCCTTGGCCATTTGAACGACCATCGATCCGACGCCGCCAGTTCCGCCAACGACAAAAACTGTTTCACCGGCCTTCAAGCCGCCATATCGAAACAGACCCAAGTGAGCTGTGACACCGACCAACGCGTTGGCCGCTGCCGTTTCAAAGTCGACTTGATCTGGCAGACGAAAACACCACTGAGCGTCAACAGCGATCAATTCCGCCGTTGTCCCTTGTCGCCCCAGCAATCCCTGATTGGTACACCAGACGCGGTCACCAACCTTCCAATCGGCCACGCCTTCACCGACGGCCTCGACCACACCCGCGGCGTCGCAACCCGGTACAAAGGGCTTGGGTAGCTCGAATGCGACTATTCCGCGACGCACATAGGTGTCGATCGGATTGACGCTTGCGGCATGAACTCGAATCAGCACTTGGCCGGCTGACAGTTCGGGGACCGGCAATTCGCAGAATTGGATGACTTCGGGCCCACCGGCTTCAGAAAAAGATGCGGCTTTCATGGAAGGATTCTCGTTTGCGGGATTCAAGGTGCCGGGTTTAGGGAGGGGAGGCTCAAGAGTAAAGCGACTGCCAATCAATCCCATTCATTCGCGCAAGCGCGAGGATCAGTGCTTGCGTCCCGTCGCGTTCATGGCCTTGTCCGGCCACGGCATTGTAGAATTGATAGCCCAGTGCCAACCCCGGAAGCGCGAGTTGCATTCGTGACGCTTCGTCGAGTGCGATTTTCATGTCCTTCAAAAAATGCTCGACAAAGAACCCTGGGTCAAAGTCGCCGTTGATCATACGCGGGGCAAGATTTGACAATGACCAACTGCCCGCCGCGCCAGACGCCACACTCTGCAGCACGGTGGGGATGTCCAAGCCGACTTTGTGTGCATACAGCAAGCCTTCGCAAACGGCGATCATCCCGCTAGCGATCAATGTCTGATTCACCATTTTGGTATGTTGGCCTGCCCCCGGCCCGCCTTGCCGCACGATGGTCTTTCCCATCAGTTGAAACAGTGGTGCAAGCGCATCCACCGTCTCTTCATCGCCACCGATCATGATCGAAAGGGCAGCGTTCTTCGCGCCCGTGTCACCGCCGCTAACGGGTGCGTCGACAGACTGAACGCCAACAGCGGTCGCCGCTCGAGCAATCTCCACCGCTAAACTCGGTTCACTGGTGGTCATGTCGACCACGACCATTCCTTCACGCGATCCCGCCAAAACGCCGTCGTCACCCAGGATCACGCTGCGAACATCACTCGGAAAACCAACGATCGTGAACACCACGTCGCTCTTTTCCGCGACCTCTTTGGGACTCAAAACGACTTCAGCGCCAAGCTCTGCCAACGCTTTCGTTTTCTCACGCGTCCGGTTGTAAACGGTCGCCGTGTAACCGGCCCGGATCAGGTGACCGCACATGCTGTTTCCCATCACGCCCGTTCCGATCCATCCGAGACGTGTTTTACCTGGGGCGATCGTCGTCATCAGTGCTCAATCTGTTCGAGGATTTAGTTCAATTCCCGAACACTGTATCAAACTCCGCCGGTAGCGATAGGAAGCATGCGATGGAACAAGCAACAGACACTGGTATGCGATTGAATCAGAGTTTTTCAGATCGCATGGTGCCTCCTGAAATTCTGTGGCGATGCAGGCTACTCCAGTTCCCACCGCACCGCGAGTGCTCGTGCGACCAACAAGAAACCGACTCCGGCGCCCATCAGAACCGATAACTGTGGCCATAATGTATGAACCGGCAACTCCCGCCAAAACACTTTGTCATATCCATCGAGGGCCCACGCATTAAACGTCCACTGTCCGGCGCGACGCATTCCGTCACTCATCACATACCGCGGTACCATCGAACCGCCTAACGCACTCATCGTCAGGATCAAAATCACTGACAATCCATTCAACTGACCGCGCGACTTGCAAAGCGTCGCCAACAGCAAACCGAACGATGCCGCCGCCCCACTGGTAACGATCGTCATCATGATAAAACCATCCAGATGGCTCGCCAAATCGACGCCAAAGATCACTTGCCCCCAGATGAACATCACCGTGACTTGGACGAATCCGAGTGCCGTTAGGTAAAACCATTTTCCGAGCAGCAATTGGTCCATCGACATCTGCGTCGACAACAAACGGTCCAGTGTTGTGTTCTCTCGTTCTTCCAGAAACGCACCGCCACCGCCACTCGCCCCAAACAACAAGAACATCACCGCGATGCCAGCCGCGTACAAACTGACGATCGGGCTCGACTTACCTTCGCCCATCACGTCGACGACGTGAATGGAGTTTGCGAACGGTTGCTCGACTGTGGAAGCTTTAACCTCGGACTTTGCGGCTGCCGGGTTATGAATCTCCGATGGCACTGCGATGGGTACAGTTTTCTCTGTTGGCGAATCCAAGCTCGGCCGCCGCATCACCTCGGGTTGCTGTTGTGTGCGTGCCAGCTTCGCATGCAGCATGGCCAATTCGCGGGCGACGATCGCGGTGACGACCTGTGGTGCAACCTGGTCCGAGGAATCGGTCAGCAAGTCGACGGCGAGTTCTCCTTGTTTATCCTTCCGAATGTTGATTCCGATCGCGATGGTCCCGTTTCGGACCGCTTGCGCGACGGCCTTCGGTGTGGGGGTCGGTCCGTCATTGTCGTTTTCGTCGACCAAGGAGATCATTCGCAAGCCGTCATTCGATTGCAATGAATCGACGAGCGTTTGTGCGGCGAGGTTGTCGACTTGTGCGGTGATCGCGACTTTGGTTTTCGGCGTGCTGCCGATTCCAACGCCTTTGCTAAAGATCAACGCGAACACGCTAAAGAAAGCGACCGGCACGACGAACGTCAGCACCAATTCGACGGGGCTATGCAGCAACCGTCGCAAGCTGATTGTGAAGACCGTCCATGTCATCGTTTAGTTCGCTTTTGCCGCGCGTACAAGGTGTCAGTCCCGGAGCTTATTCCCGGTCAAATGCAGAAACACATGATGCAGGGACAGAGCCTGCACATCCAGATCGACGACATGATAGCCTTGCCTGTGGACCGAATCGATCAATTGAGTCAATTGGCGATCGACATCGCTGATCCGTGTTTCAACCGTTCGATCAATGATGCGGGTCATGTCTGAGTCGCCTGAGTCCTGTACGCCGGAGTGATTGGAGAGGTGGTGAGGCAACCGAAACGCGGAATGGATTTGTCGATCCAATCGCAGGCGAACCAACCTCGATCGACCTACCGTTTGATCGACCAGTTCGTCGATCGTCCCGTCGGCGATGATTCTTCCGGCATCCATGATCAGCAACCGGTCACTCCGATCTTGTGCTTCGTCCAAGTGGTGGGTGGTCAGCAGGAGCGACGTTCCAGCGGCGCTGAGTTCATCCAACATTTCAAAGATGCGTTGTCGACTTTGTGGATCGACACCGACCGTAGGTTCGTCCAACAGCAGAATTTTGGGCTGGTGCAGCACGCCGCAAGCCAGATTGACGCGTCGCTTCATGCCACCGGAGAACGTTCGGACCAAGTGATTGGCCCGGTCATGAAGCCCTGTCCACTGAAGCGCCCACTGGACGCGTTGTTTTAGTTCACGTCGGGGGACACCATGGAATTTCGCGAATGCCATCATGTTTTCGCGAGCGGTCAAATCCCCATAGATCGCCAGATCTTGCGGGATCCATCCAATCAACTGCCGCGCCACCGCCGACCGCCCCGGCTCGCCAAACACCCGCACCTCACCCTTGTCGGGGACAGACCTCGCCGCCAGCGTCCGGATCATCGTCGACTTACCAGCCCCGTTGGGTCCGAGCAGAGCCAGCCGCTCTCCCTGCCGAAGTTCAAACGAAGCCCCCCGCAATGCCTCGGTTTTCCCAAAGCATTTACAAAGCCCCACCACTTCCAACGGCAACCCATTCACCAAACCAACCGGGGACAGAGCCCACACCTCCTCAAATAACGGGGACAGAGCCGTCAATCATCCTTGAGCCAACCGATTGACGGGGACAGAGCAGTCACAAAAGTCGCAAGGTGATCCCAAAGGCCCGAAAATCGGAATCTGTTTGAAGGAGTATCGCAAATTTACGTCGAGACGTCACCGCGAATTGTCTCTCGCTACAAAGGGCCTAGCATGGCGCGCAGCTTTATCACGACTAGCTTTGCAAGCAAGGCCAATGAAGATGACCTCCAATCGGCCGAATCAAAATATCCGGGGAGGCTTCGAGCAGATTCGCAGATGCTTTAAGTCGCCGTTTAAGCAGCGAGCACTTGTTTTGCGATCGCAGGAACTGGCAATCGACGACCAGACATCCGGCCTCGTGATAATTCAATACGATCCAACCTCGCTGCAACATGTGAAAAGATCTGATCGAATTCAGAGATCAATCTGATCCACTCCTCACAGGAGAAGCCCAATCGGACGAGAATTGGAGGTGCATCATCGGGAGTTTTGCCTCGTTTGCCTGGCTTCAATTGCCGGGCTGACCAATCGAGCAGTTCATAGAATTCCAATCTTGAGATTGGCAGAAAGCCTTTGTCGCTACACCGTCGACCGCTTGAACTCGCTTGCGATCCAATCGGATCCGACAGCTCGTCAATTTCCAGCTTGGCGAGAAATCCATCTCGACGCGATGCTTGGGAAGAAACGGCGTCGTCGCAAGAATCGTGCGATTCCAGAAACTCTAGATCCGATCGAATTCTGTTTTGAACCGAGGTGTAGTCACTCTCTTCCAGCGTTTCCGCCATCGCTGCCCGAATCGGATTCAATTCGACGTACGCCGCGCATGCTAAGAGCGATTCCTCGTCATCGATTCGAGTCAACTCGAAGCGTTCCTGCCAAAACTTTCCAGATTCGTTCGATTCGCTATTCGCCCGCTGGGCCACGCGCTGGTTAAGCAATCTCATCCACCAACTAACATTTGCCAGTCGTTCTCTGGTGTCCGCAAGCAATTGGGGGCACTTACGAATCGTATCCAACTCCGCTTCATTTGGCTCACAGTTTCGTCGTTGGCAACGTCGAGTAGGACAAATAGACAGCCAACGCTTTGCAACTTCCGTATCGTCCCAGTCAGAAACAATATCTGGCCGCGATCGGAAAACAATGTGGTAGTGATTGGAGAGGATGCTGTAGCTCAGCAAATCGATGCCGAACAAGCCAGCGAAACGCTCAAGCAATCGTTCAATCCATTCTTTGCGATGATCGCAATTCTTGCCAGTTAATGGATCAAACCCAAGAAAATAATACTGGCGAACCGTGCGACTCATTACATGCACAATGGCCGACTCGGTTGGGTCAATGACTTCACCGCGAGGCAGACGGGACATCGAAACATCCTCAGGAGAGTGAAATACGATCGCCGGCCTTCGATTCCAGCATTTCTAATCACAGACCTCTCCCTTCGATCTGACAACGGAACGATTGCACCACATTCAAACTGCCCCGTCAACAATTTGATTTGTAGAAACACCTTATCGGCGAGGTTGCGAACACTAGCAAAGCCAAAATTTCGCTCCTGAAGTAGTCAACGAACGAGCCCTTCATGCAACCAAACAGTCAACTGTTGGAGCTACAGCTTATGACTGCTCTGTCCCCGCATGACGGCTCTGTCCCCGCATGACGGCTCTGTCCCCGCATGACTGCTCTGTCCCCGCATGACGGCTCGTCTGGCGGGAACTCAATCTTCATGCCCCTTCATTGTCACGGCATCCCAACGCACTCCGTCGGCACCATGCCTAAGGGTGACACCAAGCCAATCCAACCTTTGCGAATCGCTAAATCTCGCTACGTTTCGTCGCTTCCAAATACCATTCGCTAACGCGTTTTCCCATCGCGTCACCGACGCAGTCCTCATCACCTTCGACCGTCCCACCGGCAATGCTGAGCGCAAGTCGATGAATGTGATACCGCGACCGAACCAAAATCGTCGCCGTCGGATTCATCGATCGAATGAGCTCCACCGCCGATAACGCTGACCGAAAGTGTGGCAGAGTCACAATTGCCAATTTGACTTCGCCTACCGAAGCGTGCTCCAACACATCAGGCAACAACGCATCGCCATACTGGCCATCGAAACCATAGTCGATCGCTGTCTTGACACCGTTGCGATTTAAATCAATCACCGTGACTTTGAAATCAGATCCCATCAACGGAACGGTCGCCAGCTGTGCGGTCGGCCCAAATCCGATCACAAGCACATCGGCACGATGCGACGCCCCTGATAAGTTGTCCGAATCGCGATGATGCTTGCCCAACAACCTTGCCACGCGGTCGCCAAACCGCGGTGCATTGGGCACCGCCAACGCACTGATAAAGAAAGACAAAATCGTCACCGAAACGATCAACGCATACGTGCCATCGGTCACAACCCCAGACGTCCGTCCCACCGAACCTAACACAAACGCAAACTCACCGACCTGGGCGAGCGACAATCCGGTCGCAGCGGCAACACGAAGCGACTGCTGTAGCCCTACAAAAATCAGCGCGACAATCAAAAGCTTTCCAAGCGTCACGGCGATCGCCACCGTCGCGACCCAGTGGAAGTGCGAGATGATCCACAACGGGTCCGCTACCATCCCGGCGGCGCCAAAAAACAAAGTCAACAACAACACTCGCAACGTCGACACGTCGGCGCGTATCTGTGTCGCAAACGCAGAACTGCCAAGCAACATCCCCGCGATAAACGCGCCGAGCGCCGGTGAAATTCCTGCCGAGTGCGCCGCCCATGCCGCACCGAGCCCCATCGACGCCGCAAAGATGATCGTCAACTCACGGTTTCGCTGCAGCGTTAATGTCCCTAGCGCCAACACCGCCACCTTGGTCAGCAAATACAACACGGCCGCGAGCCCCGCCGCCATGAGCGCCAGCTTGCAAACTTCGTACGTCACCTCGCCAACAGTGCCGCCTTCGCCCAAGACGGTCATCAAAACCGCCAACGGAACAACGGCGATGTCTTGAGTCAGCAAGACACCCAAACTATTGCGGCCATGGGGCATCTCGATCTCGCCACGTTCCATCAAAATCCGCAGCACCACTGCGGTACTGCTGAGCGTGATCATCGCGCCGACCGCGACACCGGCCGAAATCGACATGCCAAAACACCAGGCCACGATCGAGCCAGCCAGCAGCGTCAAGACAACTTGCAAAACACCGCCCAACAACGGCTTGCTGCCGAGTTCTTTCAATCGCTGCAGCGAAAACTCCAACCCCAGGCTGAACAACAACAGCGAAACACCAAGCTCGGCAACGGATTCGATTTCGTGCTGTGCCGAAACAATGTCAAAGCTGCCGGGGCCGCCGACAAGCATCCCGGCCAACAAATACCCGACCAAGGGGCTTTGACCGACCAGCGATGCCAAGCCGCCGCCGATCAAACACGCCAGCAGCAAGAACACGATGTCCGCAAGCAGTTCCCACAATTCCATCACGTTGCCCTAGCACGTCGAACGCACGAATAAACACTCACACCAAACTTGTCTGCCTTGCGGCCTGTTGAAAATCGACAGGATGCTAACGCAAGAACATGTGATAAACAGGATTGGCCGTTTCGTCGGTGTACCGATAACCGAGTGTCTCGACAAACTCTTGAAAGCCTGACAAGTCCTCGTCCGGAATCTGAATGCCAATCAATATACGCCCATAGTCGGCGCCGTGATTGCGGTAGTGAAACAGGCTGATGTTCCAGTTCGGGTGCATGGACGAAAGGAATCGCATCAGCGCACCTGGCCGTTCGGGAAACTCGAATCGATACAGCCGTTCGCTTCCACAGACGCTGCTCCGACCGCCGACCATGTACCGCAAGTGTTCCTTGGCAAGATCATCTTCGACCAGACTGATTGCCGAGAACCGCTGTTCTGTCAACGAATCACAGATCGCGGTCACTTCGCTGCGGTTTTTAATCGATAGCCCGACCAACACATGCGCTTCGTCGCCATCGGTAATTCGATAGCTGAATTCAGTAACGTCGCGTTGGCTGACCGTTTCGCACAACCGTTTAAAGCTGCCGCGAACTTCGGGAATCGTCACTGCGAACAATGCTTCGCGTTCTTCCCCCGCCTCAGCTCGATCGGCGACAAATCGCAGCCGATCAAAATTCATGTTCGCGCCGCAAGTGATGGCGACCAGTGTTTGCCCCGTCAATTGATGCTCGGCAACGTATTGTTTCAGCCCAGCAATTCCCATCGCGCCAGCCGGCTCCAAAATGCTGCGTGTGTCTTCGAAGGCGTCTTTGATCGCCGCGCACACCGCGTCGGTATCAACGGTGACAAAGTCATCGACCAATTCGCTTGTCAATCGAAACGTTTCGTCACCGACAACCTTCACGGCCGTCCCGTCCGAAAACAACCCCACGTCGTTCAGCGCAACCTTGTGTCCCGCGCGGACCGACTGAACCATCGCATCAGAATCCTTCATTTGGACACCGATCACTTTGATTCCCGGGCGAACCGCTTTGATGTATGCCGCGACTCCCGAGATCAACCCGCCGCCACCGATTGCGACAAATACCGCATGAACCGAATGCTGATGCTGACGCAGGATCTCCATCCCAATGGTGCCTTGGCCGGCGATCACATCAGGATCATCAAAGGGATGCACGAACAAATATCCGTGCTGCTTCTCTAGTTCAACCGCATGGGCAAACGCTTCGGTATAGCTTTCGCCGTGCAAAACGACTTTGCCCCCGAGTGCTCGCACCGCATCCGATTTCAGTTTCGGTGTCGTGACTGGCATCACAATGTGCGCATCACAACCAAGACGCTGTGCGCTCATTGCGACGCCTTGTGCGTGATTGCCAGCCGACGAACAGATCACCCCTCGGGCAAGTTCTTCGGCCGACAGGTGTGCCATCTTGTTGTAAGCACCACGCAGCTTGAAGCTATGGACGGGCTGCGTGTCTTCGCGTTTCAACCAAATGTCATTGTCCAGCCGTGCCGAAAGCTTGCTGGCTCGGTCCAAGGGTGACTCGATCGCGATATCGTAAACACGCGAATTAAGAATTCGTTGCAGGTATTCAAGTCGTCGTTGATCCATCGTTCACCTTCGTTGACAAGTCCTTACCTTGGCCACTTGCTCTGAAACTGACATTCGCAAGCTTGCAGTGTTCAACCACCATTGAACAATTAGAGCGCTGGTCTGCCGGATCGAATCCCCCTCGGGAGATCAAGTGCGATTGCCCTCCGCCAGCCGCCCAAGCCTTTTGGATGCCTGAGCGCGTCGACTATACTCCGAGTCGCTCGGTTCGGCCAAGCGTGATGGGCTTGCCTTTCGCGTTGGTAGCTCACCTATCGAATGTCGCGACATTCGTTTCGCCCCTTTGCACTGATAGAAATGAAATACACTCTCACCGCAGCGTCGTTGATTCGGCTATCGATCCTTCTAGTCGGCTTGCTGACATCGTCCGCCACCGTAGAAACCCTTAATGCTGCTGAGCCCGCCACTGACAAAGCTTCTCAGGCGGCCGCCGCAATGTCTCCACCAGGCAAACCGGGCAGCCAAACGCCGCAGCAATTCAGCCGTGATCAAACGGTCGCACAAAAGCTGGATTACTTGCTGTACCTGCCAAAAAACTACGAAGCGAACTCCGGCGAACGCTACCCACTCGTTCTGTTTTTGCACGGCGCGGGTGAACGAGGCAACAACCTTGACTTGGTCAAAAAACACGGCCCTCCGAAACTGGTCGAAGCCGGCCAACAGTTCCCGTTTGTTTTGGTGTCGCCGCAATGTCCCACAGACCAAACATGGGACCAGCCCACGCTGTCGGGATTGCTTGACGAGATCATTGCAACGCACTCGATCGATGTTGATCGCGTCTATTTGACAGGCCTCAGCATGGGTGGGTACGGAACGTGGGATTTGGGACTTGCCCAGCCTGAACGGTTTGCCGCAATCGCGCCGATTTGCGGTGGCGGCGAACTGCTGCAAGTCTTGCTGGTGCCTTCTGCAAAACGTGAGGTGCTGCAGCAATTGCCGGTTCGCGTTTTTCACGGCGGAAAAGACCCCGTGGTTCCCGTCGGTGAGTCCGAACGCATGGTCGAAGGCTTGAAGCGACTCGGAGCGAAAGACGTTGAGTTGACCGTCTACCCAGAAGCGTCGCACGATTCATGGACGCAGACTTACGATAACCCGGCATTCTTCGATTGGATGCTGAAACAAAACCGCTCCGGATCGAATGAACCATCGCTCTCGGGCAACCCGGTTTTCAAAGGCTGGTATGCTGACCCGGAAGGTATCGTCTTTGACGACACCTATTGGATTTTCCCAACCTACTCGGCCCCTTATAACGAACAGACGTTCTTCGATTGCTTTTCGTCAAAGGACTTGGTGACTTGGACCAAGCATGAACACATCCTTGACAACAAGGAAGTCAAATGGGCGTGGCGTGCGATGTGGGCCCCCTCGATCATTCGCAAAGACGGCAAGTACTTTTTCTTTTTCGGCGCGAACGACATTCAAAACAATGACGCCGTTGGCGGGATCGGTGTCGCTGTCGCCGACCAACCGTCTGGCCCGTACAAAGATTACCTTGGCAAGCCGCTGGTAGATAAGTTCCACAACGGAGCGCAGCCAATCGACCAGTTCGTATTCAAAGACGCTGATGGGACGCACTACCTGATCTATGGAGGCTGGCGTCACTGCAACATCGCGAGACTAAAAGACGACTTCACCGGTTTCGTACCATTCGAAGACGGATCCATTTTCAAAGAGATCACACCGGAAGGCTATGTCGAAGGACCGTTCATGTTTATCCGCGACGGCAAGTATTATTTCATGTGGTCCGAAGGCGGCTGGACGGGGCCCAACTACAGCGTCGCATACGGTGTCGCGGATTCACCGTTTGGCCCATTCAAACGGATCGCAAAAGTACTGAAGCAGGATCCTGAAATCGGTACCGGAGCAGGCCACCATTCGGTGATTCAAGTCCCCGGAACCGAAAAATATTACGCGGTCTACCACCGTCGTCCGATTGGTGAGACGGATGGCAATTCACGAGTTGTTTGCATCGACCCGATGGAATTTGACGAAAACGGCTTGATCAAGCCGATCAAAATCACGAACGAGGGCGTGGCAGCTCAAACGATTGATGCCAAAGAGTGACGATCGATGAAGCAAGCGATTCTCTCGTATCATCAGGATGAGGACGAACACTGGGTGGCGGAGCTGGCGTGTGGGCACAACCAACATGTTCGGCACCAGCCCCCCTGGATGAATCGTGAATGGGTGACGACTGCCGAAGGCCGCGAATCGATGCGCGGCTTTCGGCTCGATTGCAAAAAATGCGATGAGCACGCTCCGGCGGACCGCAGTCTCTAGCAGTCACGTCGTGCTAGGATACGAAATCTGAACCGCTGTTCTCCGTTCATGCAGCGTGTTAGCGGTGCAGATCTTGAACGTTCTCTGACAGAACGGTGGCCGGGACGACGAACGAGATTCCCTGTGCACCGCTGGTATCGACGTTTACGGTTTCAACAACCGGGCGTGTCACTTGCTCAGTCGACTGCCACTCGACAATAAAACTTGCACCGCTGCCGCCTGCTCGGTCGTTCTTTTCGATCACGAACTCGGTCGCTGCCAAGGGAGCAAGGCGGAGTGGTTTGTCGAGTAGTGCGCGGAGCTCTTTTCCGCCGGTGTCATAGTACCGGACGCTGCTGACAATGATCTCGTTCTTGAGATCGGTGTTGCGGACGTACAGCGTGACGGTCAGCAAATAGGGCTCGCCTTTCTGGTGATAGATATGTGAGTACGCGGGAACGTAGACGCGTTGGCCAGCGACAGGATCGATGGGAAGCGATTCCAGTTCCGATCGAGCAGGGTCACGAATTCCTGGTGATTGGAAAGGGACTGACTGTTCGAATGACCGGAATCGTAGTTCGATGAACACCACCAAAAGGACGGCGGGTATGACGAGTGTCAGGAAGACCAGCAGTTTCAACCGTCGGTAAAGTCCGTCTGGATTCCAATCAGCTTTTCTGTCGCCCATTTGAAAGCATCTCCGTCTCTGTCATGAAATCAAAGTCCCATCCCACTGCCGCTTCATAGATAGCAGTCCACCAAGTTTGAACCAAGACTCGATAGCGAATTCCCGGCAGGGACAGAGCACGCCGGCAGGGACAGAGCACGCCGGCAGGGACAGAGCACGCCGGCAGGGACAGAGCTCGCCGGCAGGGACAGAGACCGACGACGGGGACAGAGACCGACGACGGGGACAGAGACCGACGACGGGCGGGGAGTTGGGCAAGTCGTTTGTTTTTATCCGCCCGCCTCGTCTTTGGTCTATCAGTTTTGTTGGCGCGCGCACTGTTTTGCCTCCGCTCCCGGTGGCGATTTGACGACTAAACCACTGAGTTTGTTGCTCTGCGGACAGAGATTCTTGTTGCGTCGCCCTCGTCGGTGTTGTCAAATACCGCTGGCAAGCTGTGATGGATTTTGCAGGACTCGTCGCCTCGTCCACTGTGCTGGAGAGGGACTCGTCGCCTCGTCCACTGTGCTGGAGAGGGACTCGTCGCCTCGTCCACTACGGTGAGCTAGTGGTCTCCTGATGCAGGTTTGCTTCCCGCCTTTTTGTCGCCTTCGATTGGCGTCGTCCCGCCTGTTCCTATTGTTCGATTCATTCATGCACTTTGCATTCAAAGTCGCTGCCGCAATTGCTGTCCTCTTCTCGAGCGTGGTTTGCGGCAATGTCGTTTGTGCTGAAACGACGCTCTCGTTAGCTGACTTGGATCGCGATGGGGTCATCGCAATCCTGGAAGAGAAGTGCGGTGATTGTCACTTTGATGGCGAATCGTTCTCTGTCGACACTCTGCTGCCCGCCACATCGCTGACTGATGAATACGAGTTGTGGATGAATGTCCGCGCACGTTTGTCGGACCATTCGATGCCGCCTGCCGACGAAGTCGAGTTCGATCCCGAATCACGCTCCTGCCTGACCGACTGGATTCGCGACGCGACTCATGATGCGATCGTTGCTCAAGGCGAAAAAGCTGGACCGGCAAATTTCCGGCGACTCAACCGACACGAATACTCAAACACCATCCGCGATCTGCTTGAAATCCACGTCAACGCAGGAACCGCGTTGCCCCAAGACATCGCCGGTGGCGAGGGATTTAACAACGCCGCCGAAACTCTGATCATCTCGCCCATTCACGCAGAGAAGTTTCTACAAGCAGCAACCGAATCGCTCGAATACGCCGCCCGCGATGCTCGTGCACGCAAACGGCTGTTCCAAGTCACGCCCAGCGAATCCGTCAGCGAAGACGAAGCGGCGAGACAAAACCTACTTCGCCTTGCCAACCAAGCGTTCCGCCGACCAGTCGATGCAAACGAAATCGACGGTTACGTCACGATCTTTCGTGACGCTCGCGACGAAGGCTTGAAATTCGATGACGCATGCTTCTATGCGATGCGTGGCATCCTCGTCTCGGCGGACTTTTTGTTCCTGATCGAATCTCTCCCCAACGCGGATGTCGACGGCACAAATGATGTCGCGCTGCCAGACCATGAACTCGCGACACGATTGAGCTACTTTTTGTGGGCGACGATGCCTGACGAAGAACTTCGCAACGCGGCCGATGCTGGCAAGCTGCAGGATCCCGAGGAGCTTCGCCGTCAAACGCTTCGCATGCTGACCGACAAAGGCACTCACCTGGAAGATTCGCTCAGCCAATTCGTTGGACAATGGCTCGGCACCGAAGACTGGGGTCGTAAGAAACGCCCCGACCTGGCGGTCAATCCGTGGATCGAAGACCACCACGTCTCACCAATGCGTGACCAACCCGTACGCATCTTTGAAGAAATGTTGAGACAGAACGAAAGCCTGCTCGAACTGATCGATTCCGACTGGACGTTCCTGAATCAACAGCTCGCCGAAGCTTATCAGTTCGATCGGTCGACATTGCCGCAAAAGATCAACCGAAACTTCCACCATCACTTGATGCGTGTGCCGTTAACGGATGAGTTTCGTTATCGCAGCGGAATCTTGGGCTGCGGCGCCGTCATGGGTCTGACGTCTTATCCGCGTCGCACCAGTCCCGTCCTGCGTGGTACTTGGTTGCTAGAAACGTTCCTGGGCGTCGAACTGCCTCCGCCGCCACCGGAAGTTCCTTCCCTCGAAGATTCTGGCGATCCAAACCGCGAAATGACGGTCCGCGAACAACTTGAAATCCACCGTGCAAACGCTGCTTGTGCGAGTTGCCACAACCGGATCGATCCGATCGGTTTTGCACTCGAAAACTTTGACGTCATCGGCCGTTGGCGTGATCAAGATGCCGGCCAAGACATTGATGCCGTCGCGACATTGCCAGACGGGGCATCGATCGACGGGCTGCCGGGATTAAAACGCTACTTGTTGGACAACAAAGAACAGTTCGTCCGCCATCTAACCACCAAAATGCTTGGCTACGCACTTGCACGTGAATTGCGTCCGTCTGATTTAAGCACCGTCGAATCGATCACCGAACGCGTGATCGAAAGCGACTTCAAATCACAAGAATTGATTCTGGGAATCGTGACCAGCAAGCCGTTCCTCTACAAACGTCTCACCGAAACCGCACCGGAGTAAGCCCATGAAATCACTTAGCCGCCGAACAATGCTCCGTGGCACCGGTGTTGCCTTGGCTCTGCCGTTTCTCGAAGCGATGCGTCCGTCTGCACGAGCCATGGGTGCCGCAACGAACGAATGCCCGACCCGATTTGCCGCCTTGTTTTTTCCAAACGGCGTTCGCGAAGACCGCTGGACACCAACCGAAACCGGTTTCGACTGGACGCCACCGTCACAGCTCGAACCGATCCGCGATGCCAAAAACGACGTCTCTGTGATCTCGGGACTCTGGCACCAAGCGGCCGATACCGGTGGCGGTCACTACGTCAAAGATGCCGGTTGGTTGACCGGAACCACGATCACGAAAACCACCGGCGTCGACTTGAACAGCAACGGCGTGTCGATGGATCAAATCGCCGCACAACGTTTAGGAAACCTCACCCCGTTGCCGTCACTCGAACTTGGCAACGAACAAGTCCGCTCGGGCGTTGACGGTGTCACCGGTTACACGCGCGTCTACGGTGCGCACATTGCCTGGCGACAGCCAACACAGCCACTGGCCAAAGAAATCAATCCGCGATTGGTGTTTGACCGGATGACGTTGATCGCGAGCGGGAAACAATCGGGGCGTTCGAATCGTCCGATTTTGGACATGGTTCGCGAAGACGCATCACGACTTCGCGGCCGACTTGGTCAACACGATCGTCAACGACTGGAACAGTACCTTGATTCGGTCAAGTCACTTGAGGATCGCCTGGAAGCGATGGAAGGCAACTCGGGCCGTCGCTGGGGATCACGCGTCGATTTTTCGACTCGTCCCGCCCCTGCGGATAATCCGGAAGCCCACGCCGAACGCACACGTCTGATGCTGGACATGATCGCGTTGGCATTCGAAGCCGATATCACCCGCGTCGCGACCTATATGTTTGGCAACTCGGTCAGCGAAGTTAACTTTTCCTTTCTCGACGACGTCGAAGGTTCTCACCACGAACTCTCGCACCACGGCAACAAAACAGAAAAGCTCGATCAATACGAACGTATCACGACGTGGCATGTCGCACAGTTCGCTTACCTGATCGAGAAACTCCGTTCGATCCCGGAAGGCGATTCGAACGTGTTGGCCAATTCGGCGATTCTGTTCGGTTCAGGCTTCCGCGATGGCAACGCTCACAACCCGCACGACTTGCCTGTCTTGCTGGCCGGCCAGGGTGGCGGTGCACTCCGATCGGGTCAGCACATCGCGTGCACCAAAGACAACCCGATGTCGAATTTGCTGCTGTCGATGTTGCACGTACTGGGAGTCAATGAATCGAGCTTCGCAGATTCGACGGGTGTGATCGACTCGTTGTTTGTCTAGAAATCTACGCCATCGCTGATCACCAGCCGATGGCATTCGATCCAGGTTGGCGGCTCGCATTTATCGGCCAACTTACTGATCACCGAATCGGGAACCGGATCATGGCGAGCACGGTTCTGTTGCCGAATGGTTTGAAGCGGTGGCTCCAGGTAAACAACTTCGATTTCGAATCAGACACAACCGATCGGATCAGGTTCGCTCCCCTATGGCTGGAAACTGGCAATGCCACGACGGCGGCGAGCGTCCGAGACTGCCCCTGACGTGACGCCCCACTTTCGCGCCAGTTCCTGATCACTGACAGTGCCCAAAAGTTTGATGACTTTCGGATCTTGCCAATCGATTTTGTGAGGGCGACGCTTTGCCGGTATCCCCAAACTGCATCGTTTCGCGGCGACAAATTGAACTGAAACGCCAAGCTTGATCGCCAAGTCACTGTCGGCGATCTTTCCAAGTTGTGCGATTGCTTTTTGTGTCCACTTGAAGGCAGCCGAGGTTCGAAACGGCTTGATCCCCGCGGCGTTTCGCTCGTTGCGGATGAAGGTTGCCGAAAAGCCAAATTCACGCGCCAATTCCGTATCGGGTTTCGTTCCCAGCTGTTCGCGGCACACATCTGGCAGCACCGCTTGAGTACGCTCACACGCGGGCACTTGCAACGCCTCCCGTTTTTGACGGACCTCACGCGGACTGATCTTCCAACGTCTTCCAAGCACCGCATCAGGTTCCGCCCCAAGCTCTTCCACGCGTTTCTTTGTCCAACGAAAGTCATCGCGTGTTCCATACGGTTGGGTCCCAAGCTGCTTGCGACGATAGCCGACCATCTGCTTGGTGATGTTCAGCCGCGATGCGACTTTGCCATCCGACATCGTTCCCAGCAAGGCATCGTCTTTGGGTGACCACGTGTAGGCGGCCTTGCGTTCAACCTCCGCCAATTCGATTCCGTTGAGCGCGCGGTAAATTCGAATTTTTGCACGTGCGACGCCATAAGTTCGCGATAACTCGGCATCGGTGACGATTCCAATTTGATTGATCACGTCGAGCGGCAACTCGGGCTCCGGATCCATTTCGGATTTCCCGTAAGGCAGAATGCCCTGTTGTATTCGTTTGATTTTGACCGCCATGTGGGTCGTGTCATAGTCGCGTGCAAAGGTTCCGTCAGGAACGGTCCCCAGCCTGCGTAACATCGCCTTGGTCCATTCGATTTCGCCGCCACGACGAAACGGCGCGATACCAAGCTGATTGCGACGACGTGTCACTGCGGTCGGCAAGATTCCCCATTCGTCGGCGAGCTCAGTGTCAAACGTGCTGCCCAAACGGGCCTCTTGTTGCGACGTCCAAAGATGACTTTCCGAGCGTTCGACCACCGTCGCTGGCGGTTGTGGCGGCACGTAGGCTGGAATCCCACGATCAGCGCGAGCTTTGCGAATCCAATAAGGACTCACGCCGAACTGTTCGGCGAGCTTGTTGTCCGAATCGCATCCCAATTGCTTCAATTGCTGCTTCGTCCATTTCGGTTCGATGGCTCTTTCGACGACGATCCCAAGCTTCATCCGTCGTTTCCGAACGGCGGTTCGTGTCACGTTCCATTGCATTGCCGCTTCATGATCGGTCAGCGCGTTGAGCGATGCATCCATCGCTTTGGTCCACGTGACTTGTGTGTAAGTCCGATTGCGTGACATAGATTGCTGGCCAATAAGAAAGTGGATGGCTGCAAAAATGCAGCCGCCTTTATTGTGAAGCATACCAAAGTGACGAACGAACAATTCCGATGCCGATCTCAACCACCGATTGCGCTGTGTTATGATTGCCGCCTACAGCGAGCAGACAATTGTTGGGAAGAAAGGATACATGGATCACGAACCGACATCACGCGAATTTGATTCCCGCCGCCGTTGGGGAAGCGATGCCCTCGGTGTGCTCTATATCGCCGTTTCAATCTTGGCGATGGTTTCGTTTCGCGATCCAAACCCAATCGTCCAGACGGTAACGAAAGGCGTGGGAACGGTGCTGCTGATCGCGGGTATCGGCCTGATCGCGCGAGTCAACATCATTCGCAAGTTTCTGGTTGGGATGTTGTACCTTTCAATCGGTGTGAGCGGATTGCTGATCATTGTTTACCTGTGCCAGCTTGCGGGCCTGATCGGCGAGCTCGAAGCACTGCCAGCAAAACGCTCCCTCCTGCGGAGCATTTCGCGAATGACAATCGCTTGGTACACGTTGTCGTATCTGACGCGTTCGGATGTTGTTGAGGAATACGAAGCGTAGTTGCCGTTCAGCACCACACGCACAGGGTCGCTTTGTTCTGTGACAAATCGATACTTTTGACTTGGACTTTGCTGACACACAAGCCAGTGCGATGCTGCAAATCTTCGATCAAGGTTTGACGTTCAGATTCGCCCAGCAATTCGACCTTGTCGTATTCGATCGTGTACTTACTTGGCTTTGCATCGCCGGCACCGTTGCTTTTCTTGGTCGGCTTTACAGGTTCCTGTTCTTGCGGTGGAACACGGCCGACGATCCATTCTTTCAACATCGTTGCCGCAAAGATCAGGGAATTGACCAACGCGATCTCGGCGTAGCTCGTTTTCTTGTTCGAAAGCGAGTTGATCACGGAGATCCCAATCACGATGAACAAGTACGTCATTTCCTTGGTTCCGATCGCATCGGTTCGGTAACGAAGGACACCGAAGATAGCGAACAAGCCCAGCGCCATCCCGATATCGATTTCTAATTTCTTGAGCGTGAAGCAGATAAAGAACACCGTGATATTCAGCATCACGGCGGTAAAAGCAAAACTGCGTTCACGCTGGTTTGGATAAATCGCGAACGCGACAACCAATGTCAAAAAGACGAGATCGATCGCAAACCGCACCAGCAGTTTGATGATGTCATCGTCGTACAACGGGATCTCTAGAAATTCCATGGTCAGTCCGCAAAGGATGCTTGCCGAGCATCCTGATTTTGATTTGAACGTGCAATAAAACGATCGGATTCGACGTGGGCTACTGCTTCGCAGCTTTCAGCAAGTAAGCCCTGCGAGCATCCGCGAACGCTTTTAAGTTCATTGCACCATGACCGCCACGATGTTCCGTCTCAACCGTTGTCGTTGGCCCGCTTTGCGTCGCGGCAACGAAGGCTTCGTACGTTCCCAATTTGCGTGTTTCCGTTTTCACCGCATCATCGATGAGCCGGACGCATTGACCAACGAACGGTCCAAGCTGATTCCAATCCAACGATTCCTTGGCGAGCGTTTCGACGTTCTTCAAATATTGTGCGCGGTACTTTGGCACCGCCAACACTTTGCTTCGCAGCGGTTTGCGTGGATCGTCCAAACCGATCAGCGGGTCGAGTTCAACGGGTGACGAACGTTTTTCGGTCGATTGCGACGGATCACGCTGTGACTCGTCTGGAGAAGGTCCACCGAAGCCTGGACGGCCAAAACCGGGGCCGCCGGGACCTCGACCTCCAATCCGGGCCCTCCAAAACCTGGCCCACCGGCGCCGCGAAAGGCTTCGTTCATGTCGTGGGGGATGAAGTGAAATTTGTCGTCGTTGTCCAAGAAGATGCTGTAGTCGCTGGCTCGAATCCAGTAACCGTCGGTGTTGATCAGCGCGTTGTCGATCGCCAAGAACCACAGCAATCCGTCAACATCACAAATCGGTTCAAGCTTTGCAGGCAGTTGCTCGGTTGGCGTTTCATCAAGGACGCGGCAGAGCTCGATCAGTTTTGCGAGCGACTTTTTGCCGCCCGATTTTTGCTCATAGGGAGCTTGATAGTTGTCCGGATTTTCGCCGCGATAGTCCAGCCCGCCACCGCCACCTGGAGAACCGCTGACTTTCCAGCGAGCCCCTTTGTCGCTCGCATAGTTCTCGCGCAAGAAGTCTTTGTTGAACTGTTGGACGTTGGTGTAAACGCCCCAGTTCTCGCCATTGACGACGACGCGAACGAAGTTGGCTTTGGGGGCTGGGAGATGTTGGCGTGCGATGTGTGAATACAGCACGGTGCTGAGCATGGAATCGTCACTTGCGCCATTGAGCAAATTCAGCGTTTTGTATCCCATCAGCCGTTGGTCTTCGTCCACCAGATCGACGGACAGGTTGAACGAGCGTTTGTAACCGGCAGGGACCATTCCGTAGGACGACATCCCGCGAAAGTGAATGCCGACACCCGGGTACGCCTTGCCATCCACTGTCACCGTTGCGGGCACATCGACATCGGTGCCATGAAAGTCTTCGAGTTCCGATTCCCAGTCTTCGTTTTCGAACTCGATGAAGACTGTGCGGAAAACGCTCGGGTCATACAGCTCACCAGACTGAGCCTTCACGCTGTCTTTCTCGACATGAATCCCCGGTTTGGCTTCGGGGCGATTTCCGAACGGTCCACCGGGGCCGCGCCCGCGTGGACCGCCAGGGCCTCTGTCGTTCGGGCCCCGGCCGGCTCCCCGATCCCCAAAACCACGTTCAGCGTCTGTGCCGGGTCCTCCAGGTCGTTCGCCGCCGCGCCGATCACCACCAGGTTCGCCGCCGTTCGGCTGACTCTCACCTCCTGGCGGTGGAGCGTCAAAGCCTTGTGGTGGCCCGAATCCTGGCGGCGGTCCGAATCCTGGCGGCGGTCCAAAGCCTTGTGGAGGACCGAAACCCTGTGGAGGGCCGAATCCTGGTCCCGGAAAGCCGCCACGTCCTCCGGGCGGCCCACCAAAACCACGACGCTGTGGCGGATTCTCTTTCAGCCATTGGCGTGCTTCCTGACGTTCGGCTTGGTTGAGCCAGCCATTTTTGTCGGTGTCAAACTGGTCCAGAATCTCACGCTCTTGCCCACCCATTCCGGGCGGCTGTGCCATCGCGATCGAGCAGCCACTGACGAACGACAAGACGATAAAACAAGAACGAAGACGCATGGGCTGGATCTCATCCGCGGTGACTGAAAAGGGACGCTAAGTCACCAGTCGCGACGCGAATCGCAAACCGCCGTTCTAATTTCACACTTTCTTAACATCGCCGAGTTGCCATGACACGGCATTTCCAAACCGTCGCCGTGACCAACGGTCTGCTAACTCTTAGATTTGTTCTCTCCCAATCTCGCCTTTCGATTCACAAACGCAGCGGCAGAGAACGCTACTTTCGCGGAGCGACAGGCGACTCTCGAAATCAACAGCCTGCTACGTTTCTGTCTCGGCAAGAAGGATTCGCATCCGCTTTGCCAACCGCGTGCGATTCGATTTTTCTAGCCACGTGCCATGCGCGTACGTCGCGAACCATTGGTAGGGATGATCTTCGATGGAGTCCCCTTCGAGCAGTCGCAGCAGCATTTCGAAGTGCCCCCGATTGAACGCCCAAAGCTCGACGTCGCCCGCGGTGACGCGATAGAAAGACTCTGGCAAGTCCGCATACGCGACCTCGGTCATCCGCAGGGAACAGGACCGACAAGCGATCGCCCAGTCATCGGTCTGCCACGTGCCGCTCATGTCACCAATCACATCCCCCATCTCCGCCTCGCTCGGTTTATGAGCCGAAGCCAACGCACCACATCGCGGGCAGACCAAGTCCAAAACCCGCGGCCGCGCTCGATGACCATACCGTACGTGCGACATAAAGGTGTCAGGTACCTTTTTGGAGATTTAGGTAATTTTGTGACGTGGGCCCGTGTTTACTTGTCGGCGGAACGTTTTCAACGCGAACGACCGCGCCAAAGACTGCTCCGCCAACTAGCCCTACGACGACAGGCACCGCAAACACTTGCAGCACCATTGGATGTCTTGAGGTGATGACCGGTGCCTGACGCCGAAGCGTCGCATCGTAGTGTTCTTCGACTGAAGTTGCCGAGACCCAAGACTTGGGAGCGAACGGACTGTACACAATCGAAAACCAAAACATGATGAAGGTGACCCCAAGAGCGACGCCCAACAACCCACCAAAGAAACCGCCCCATGCCGCCGAAACAACCAGCCCACCACGTCGGCCTGATTCAGCCGTTTCTAAATTCGTCGTTTCTGAATTGGCTGTGTCTGAATACGCTGCCGGATGCTCAGAATCAGGCGATGAATCGGCAACTATGCCTGCTCTCTTGGAATGGCTCGCTTGCCATTTCATAAAACTTCCGGAAAGCGAAACCAAAACGCCAAAGATCCAGCCGATCTGATGCCAAGGAAGTGGCTGGGAAACCGACTCCTTGTCCACACCCGTAATTTGAAGTGCGGTCGCGACTACACCGAACACGCAGGCAAACGCGATCCCGCCCGCTGCCGCGGTCAGCAAGATCCCATAGCCGATCAATACGCGTTTCCAAATCACAATCACCTCACAGCCAAGTCAAACGTGAATTTTGCCGATCGCACCGTCCGCACCCAAACATGTCGGTCACCAGGATAACGCAACTGGCATCCTCCCACCGACAAAGCGGCTCAAGACAGCGTTGGACGTGTCGAAAAATCTGCCGCAAAGCCGAAGTTTTCCGGCAATGCCTTTGGTTCAGTGAGCTGTCGCCCCTTCCGCCTTTGCTGCGAGCCCAAAGTCGGCCAACAAGACGTACATCGCCGGAATCACTAGCAGCACCAATGTCGTCGAAGCAAACAGCCCGAAGCAGATACTGATCGCGATCGGGATCAACACTTGAGCCTGCAAGTCGGTTTCGAACATCAACGGAAGCAATCCCGCGATTGTCGTTAGCGATGTGATCATCACGGCGCGAAAGCGTTTGCGACTGGCATCGACTGCGGCTTCCATCACCGGCGTTCCGCGAGCCCCGCAGTCTTTCAGGAACAACATCAACAAGATCGAATCGTTGACGACGATTCCCGCCAGCGACGCATACCCCATCACACTCGGCAAGCTAAGGTCCTGCCGGAACAGCAAGTGCCCCCAGACCACGCCGACAAACGCGAACGGAATCGCCACCATCACGATCGCCGGCTCGATGTAGCTGCGGAATTGGAACGACAAGATCACATAGATTCCCAAGCAACCGATCAGTCCGGCGATCCCCATCGACGTCCCAGTCTCTTCGCCGCTTTCGGCCGCACCCTTAAAACCATATTGCAATCCGGGATGTTGCTCGACGAGCCGCGACAATGTCTCGCGACGAAGTTGCTGTAACACCGCCATCCCGTTTGATCGTGTCGCGTCGACCGAAGCATAAACGCCGACGGTGCGTTTGCCGTCGATATGAACGATGCTGGACCAACCGCGTCGCCGCGTCACGTTGGCGACTTCGGACAGCGGAACACGATGCCCGCTCGGCAAAGTCACCAAGTAGTCGTCCAGGTCAGACAAGCTGCTCCGTGACGCGTCATCGAATCGCACTTCGATGTCATACTTCTCTTTGCCGACCTGAATCTGGTCGCTACGCAGTCCTTGAAACGAGCCACGCAGTTGCTGTGCCAGTTCACGCGTCGTCAAATTCAAGCCGACCGCTCCTGATCGCAACGTGATTAGCAACTCCGCTTCGCCGCGACGCAAGTCATCCGAGATACTGTAGACACCATCGAAAGTCAGCAGCTCGTTCTGCAGCTCAGCCGAAATCTCGTCAAGTGTCTCCATTTCAAGCCCGGAGAGTTCGATATGGATGTCACGGCCGGCGGGACCAATCGCCGCTTCATCGATGGTGATTTCGGCGGCGTCGGGTATCAAGCCGATCTTTTCACGCCAAATACGAATCACGTCATCCATCCGCGCGGTGCGGGTTTCGACGGACAGCAAGTCGACTTGCACGGTCGCCGCGTGCGTCCCGGACTCGTTGGCATCGCTATTCTCGCCGAAGCGAACGAAGCTCGTTTTAATCAACGCTTGGCCGTCAGGCTGTTGCGGCGTCAACTCCTCGTTCGTTTCCTGCAACGCCTTTTCAAATTGCGCGATCACTTCGCTTGTCCGTTCCAGCGGCGTCCCCGGCGGCATCAACAACCGCGCGACGATCGTGTCTCCTTCCAATGCAGGAAAGACCTGCCCACGGACAAACCCGCCAGCCATCAAACCGATCGTCAACAGAAACGCCATCACGGTCAGCCCCAGCGTCAAGTAACGCCAGCGAACCGTCCATCCGACACAGGCCCCCACGGCATCGCGAGCCGCATCGATCAAGCCTTCGACGAACGCACGAAAACGGTTGCGTTGTTGCTGACTTTTATCGTGAGCCAACGAATGGCCGAGGTGCGAAGGAAGAATCAAAAACGCTTCGACCAAGCTTGTCGCCAAGACCAACAACAACATCATCGGCAGCACGCTGAGCATCCGCCCGATCTGACCATTTAAGAACACCAGCGGTCCGAGCACGCAGCACGTCGTCAAGAATGACGAGAACACACCGCCGGCGACTTCGGCAACGCCGTTGACAGCGGCTGCCATCGCCGGCTCGCCCTCGTCGCGACGGCGGGCAATGTTTTCCGCGATCACAATGCCGTCATCCATCAACAACCCGAGCGCCATCAGCAGCCCAACCATCGTCAACATGTTGATCGTCAAACCGGTGTGCGGCACGATCGCAAAGGCCGCCAAAAACGATACCGGTAAACTGGCAACCACCCAAAACGATAGCCGCACGTTAAAGAACAGCCACATGGCCAAGAACACCAACACGCAGCCTTGCCAAGCATTGTTGAGCAGCAAATTGATCCGGTCGCGAACCAACTTCGACGTGTTGTTGGTGATTTGCAGACTCATTTGCGGATTCAGCGCCCGCTCGGTAACAAGCAACTCGTTGACAGCCTCGGCAACTTGTAGCGTATCTTGTGCCTTGGCCTTCATCACTTGCAAGATCGCCCCACGCTGGCCAGCGATCGTGACCTTTTGCTCCTCCAATTCGAACTCGTCTTTCACCGTCGCGACATCACCAAGTTTGATCTCGGCACCACCGGCGACGCCACTGATCACCAGATCTTCGAGTGCACGCTGCGACTTGCGGCTTTCTTGCACGCGGACCAGTACCGATTGTTCCCCATCGATTTTTCCGGCTGGCAAATCCAAGCTTTGCGACGCGATCGCGTTCGAAACAATCGTCGGACTCAGGTCGTAGCGCAGCATCGCTTCCCGGTCGAGCTCGACACGCAGCAGGTGATCGGAAAACCCCGCAATTGTGACTTCGGAAACCCTTGGCGAGGCAAGCAGCTTGTCCTTCAGGTCATTGCAGTAGCGTTTCAGATTCACGGCATCCAGCGGACCACTGACCAATAGATCCAGCACCGGTTGGCGTGTATTCAATCGCGTGACGACGGCCGCTTCCGCGTCATCGGGGAAATCCGTGATCCCTGAAATCGAGTTATCGATCTCGTTGCGAAACGCCTGATAATCGCCGCCGTCGTTCATCTCCAATTGGACAGTCGCCGTCGAAGGCTGAGCCCGCGCCGTCATCTTTTTCAAGTACTGCACGCCTTCCAACGCGCTCTCCAGGCGATGCACGATCGTTTCCTCGACCTCTTCCGCCGTCGCGCCAGGAAACGGCACCATCACTTGCACGACGACGGGCGCGGCGTCCGGAAACGTTTCGCGGCGAAGTCCACGGATACTGAGCAGCCCTGCGGCCAGCATGATCAGCATCAACAAGTTTGCCGCGGTCGGATGTTTTGCGAAAAACGAAATCATGATCGCCGCCCCTCCATCATCCCTTCTGAATCTTCGCCAACAGCTGTGGCTGAAACCGACTCGTGGTCCGCGGGAGCAGCTTCCTCCACCGGCTGAACGAGCAGGCCTTCGATGGCTGGCGCGGGTGCGATCACCGCGACCAGTTCGCCTTCGTTCAATCCGTCAACAATCGTCGCCTCATTACCGTATTTAAAACCGGCAACGACATCGCGAGCTCGTAGCCGATTGTCGCTGTCGACGACATACACGGTCTGGCCATCCATCGCCGATCGAGGCACCGTGATCAGGCCCTGACGTGGCTGCGCTTGCAGCGTGACTTCACAAAACGCACCGGGCCGCAATGCGGTCGCCCAGCCAAACGGGCTGCGGGTCGCAGCCGGCATCGAAGACTCACCGTTTTCGCACCACTTCGCGGGCAGTTCGTGAGTGGACGATTGGTTTGATCGATTCAGCACTTGGACAACGACACCCAGCGTTCGCGATTGCTGGTCGACCGATTCAGAAATCCGGACCGCCGGCCGATCCATTCCCGTTTGTAGTCGCCACTTCGCACGACCACACGAGCGGTGAAGGGCAGCGTGTCGGTTTCAGAGGCTTGAACGGAATCATCGACTCCGCCGCGAGAAAGACTCGGCAACAGTTTGCCAAGCTGCTCCAGCGAATACTGCGCGGTGACTTCGATCCGTTGATCATCGAACAGTTCGAAGAGCGATTGGTTCACGCCGATGAACTGGCCGACTTCTAAATCGACACCAGAAAGCATCCCATCGAACGGTGCAACGATTCGGGTACGTTCGATGTCGCGTTCAGCCTCACGGACCTGAGCTTGCGCCAACGCGATCGCGGCTTGAGCGGCTCCCATCTGCGACGGGTAAAGCGAAATCGCGGTTTGCAGGTTGTGCAACGTTTGCTCCTGAACCAATCGGCCAGACGTCAACTGATCGACTTCGCTCAAGCTGGTCGCGTTACGCCGCTGCAGTTCTAACGCTCGCTGTTCTTCGCGAGACGCGAGTTCCAGTTGCTTGCGTGCGAACGGCAGCAATCGCAAGTCGGATTCATACTCCGCCTGCAGCTCTTGCAACTGCGCCCGCGCGGACGCCAAGTCAGCTTGCCGCTGGACCAACAGCAGCTGCGTGTCCGTGTCGTCGATCCGGATCAGCAACTCGTTCGCGGCGACGGTATTCCCCGATTCAAGCTGGGGATGGATTTCGACAATCCGGCCTTGGACTTCGGAGACCGCGTTCCAGCGCCGGGCCGCGGTGGCGGTTCCATAGCCAGAGACGACCGGCACGACGGCTTGTCGGCGGACACGGATCACAGGCAATGATTTCGACTGCTCGGCGGGTTCGCTACGCGGCAATTCCTTTCGAAACTGAGCGAACACGACGACGCCAACCACGCCGAGGACAATCGGCGGCAGCAGCAGCCATTTCCGAGATTTCAAGACGCGGAGGAAGAATGCCATCTTGCGTTTCAACCCTAACGATGGAGTTCCACGGGGACCTAAAGTCGCCGCCTACGCTCGCGTTTGGCGAGCCATCCGGGACGGCGATCGACGTCGTGCGGGGGTAGCGAACACTCCGGAAATTCGCCAATTCGGCGTAACCCCATCGCGACACCCTGCCACATCAACGGGCCGAGAGTAAGCAACCACCGGCCCGAAGTCAAATTCAAATTTGAATTTCATTTATCGGTAAGGCGGACACCGCGAATTGACGGATTCTGCCCCGCCGGGCTGGCGACAACGCAACTTTCGCGACCTCCGTCGCCGATGAAAAGAGACTGTCGCTGGTTTCAACTCCCCAGCTTCCCAGCGACGGTTTGAATAAAGTACGCTTCTTGGGCCGCTACGCGATCTGCGATCGCCGCCAGTCACTGCAGCGCGCCGTAAACACAGCGACGCCTCAACGATCAGGACCGACAGGATGAAGAAACGCGTTTCGAAAGGACGCCAAAACAACCAGACCGAGGACACCACCAACACGCGGATGCGGTTGCTGGAAGCTGCGGGGCAATTGTTTGCCGAAAAAGGCTTCGATCGCACCACCAGCAAGGAGATCACGGAACTGGCCGGCGCCAACGTCGCCAGCGTGAACTATCACTTCCAAGGCATCGAGGGCTTGTACGCCGCGGTGGTCGAAGAAGCATCGGGATTGCTGGTGACGAGCGCCCAGATGCAGGAAGCGATGCAAGGACACCAGGACCCGAACAACAAGCTGGAAGCGTTTTTGCGCATGTTCGTCCGATCGCTGACCAGCCCGGCGTCGTCTTCGTGGAAGCTGCGGATCTTGGCCCGCGAGTTTTCGTCACCGACGCTGTGCAATCAGCCGCTGCACAAGAAAGAGCGGATGCAGAAGGTGAGTATCTTGAAAGGCATCGTCGCTGAGATCACCGGCCTGCCCGAAGAACACCCGGCGGTAGCAAGAAGTTGCATCAACGTGCTCGCGCCCTGTTTCTTTCTAATGATCGGCGACCGCCCGACGATCAAGAAAGCTTTTCCCAAGCTCGGCCTCAACCCCAAAGACGCCGAAGACCTCGTCCAACACATGCTTCACTACGCCCAAGCCGGCTTGGCCATCATCGCGGCCAAAGCAAACGAATAGCAGAGCGGGGCAAAACAAGACGCCTCATCCAAGTCCTTACACGGGCCAATTCTGGCGTCCTGCTCTCAACGCCACATGACAAGCTGCCGTTAGTCAACGTCAACCAACTCGACGATGAAGTGAAGGTGTGAATGCGGCGGGATAGAGCCTGGCGAGCCGCGCTCACCGTAGCCTAGCTTTGACGGGATCCACAATTCGATCATGCCGCCTTCGCCGACCAGCTGCATGCCTTCGGTCCAGCCCGCAATCACACCATCGAGCGGGAACGTCGTCGGCTTGCCGCGCTCGTAGGAGCTGTCAAAAACTTTGCCGCTATGCAGCCACCCGCGATAGTTGACCGAAACGGTGCTGTCACGCGTGGGCTTCTTGCCACCGGCATCTCGCAACACTCGGTACCGCAGACCTGAATCGGTCGCGATAAAGTCTGGCGGATCGCCAGCATCGACCGGACCGGCCCCTTGGCGAAATTCGGGCTGGTGGAAAAACGTCTGCGATTGCCAAGGACCTGTTGCGGCGATCGGCGTCGTGGCATCGGCCGCAGGGAATTCTGTGGGAATCTCCGCTTTGCGTTTGGGAGTCGAATGACAGCCAAAGACGACGAGCGCAACGCCCGTCAAACACCACGAAAACCCAATCTTTTTTGTCATATCTTACTCCTGCCTGGCATCCCGCAACGGCCCATCAACCCGACCAAGCCGAGACCTGCCTCAATTGGTCCGGCGCGAGACTAGCGAAAGTTGCCGCCCGTCGAAAGAGAAACTCACAAATGCCGAATCGTGGAGCCGAGAACGCGACTTTCGGCGGAGCGAAAGGCGACAATGGCGACGCATTTAGGATGTGTCGTTTCGGACGAACCTGACCGGCCTGAACCTTGATGGGTTGGTTTGAAAAAAAATCGCTGCGGGTGTCTAACACTGTGGTGCTCACGCGTCTTACAGTGTTGGCGCGACGCGCCAGGCAATCCAATTTCACCCGGTTCAGGAAATCAGCGTGACCAAGAAACAGTACCTGTGCATTCAGCGGAGCCAGCCAAACGGCGATTGCGGCAAGCCTTCGCCAGCACAAATGGAAGAAATGTTCGCAAAGTTCAATGCGTGGAAACAGAAGTTCGCAGACAACATCGTCGACATGGGTGGAAAACTCGGTGGTGGCCAAGTCGTCACATCGGAATCCGCGACCGGCGGCCCCTTTATCGAAGCCAAGGAAATCATCGGCGGTTACATGATCCTGCAAGCCGAATCAATCGATGAAGCCGTCACGGTGGCACAACAGAGCCCGGGTGCGATCATGCCAGGATCGAGCGTTGAGGTGCGGGAGATCGTGACGCCTTGACCGCCACCGTCCTGGTTGAACACTTCTTTCGACACGAATACGGCCAGTTAGTGGCTTCGCTCACTAGCCGGATTGGCGTCCAACATCTCGCCGACATTGAAGACGCCGTGCAATCGGCACTGATGTCGGCACTCGATTCGTGGACAATCGCCGGAGTCCCGAACGAACCGTCGGCCTGGTTGTATCGTGTCGCATTCAACAAACTGCATGGTGAACTGCGCCAATGCGTGCGTCGACGGCAAATCCTTCGGGATAACGTCGCCGAAACAATGGTGCTGGAAGAGACGTCCGATTTCTATTCGGCAACCGAAGCACAAACGGACCTGCTGAAGATGTTGTTCGTTGCTTGCGACGATGAAATCCCCTTGCAGTCGCAGCTCGTCTTTGCCCTGAAAACACTTTGTGGATTCGATGTCCGCGAAATCTCACTGCGTCTCTTCACAACTGAGACGAACGTCTACAAGCGACTCAGCCGAGCAAGGTCCCGATTGCAAGACGCCGTGACGCAAACCGACACATTGGCGCTCGTGCAGATGCGGGTGCGACTGCCCGCGGTCCACAGTGTTCTGTACCTACTGTTCACCGAAGGGTACTTGTCGTCGAACGTTGAAATGGCATTGCGAAGCGAGCTTTGTGATGAGGCGATGCGTTTAACGACGCTGCTCGCGGAACACCCGGCGGGCAGTTCGCCAGAGACGTTCGCACTATTGGCCATGATGCATCTTCACCGATCCAGGATGTCGGCCCGTCAAGACGGCGCCGGAGGATTGCTGTTACTCGAAGAACAAGATCGCTCGCTCTGGGACCAAGCTGGTATTCAAGTGGGTTTGAAGTGGTTGGCGGCGTCAGCAGTTGGTGAGACCTTTACAAGGTACCACGCCGAAGCCGGGATTGCGGCCGAGCACTGCCTCGCGGCCAGCTTCGCCGAGACACGGTGGGACCAAGTCTGCCAATGCTATGAGCTGCTCGCGCAAACCACAGCCTCGCCGATCCATCAATTGAATCACGCCGTCGCGATCGCTGAATGGAAAAGCCCTGCAGAGGCACTGGCCAAGCTAAACGAAATGGATCCACCGCCATGGCTGACCGAATCATATCTCTGGGCCGCGGTCAAAGCAGACCTCCACCAACGCTGCGGCCACACGAGCGAGTCCGCCCACTACAGAGCCCAAGCACTTAGCGCTGCCCCAACTCCACACCTCAAAACGCTACTCGAACGCCGCTTGGCCCAGCCGAACGAAACCGCTTGCCAGCAGATTTCTCCGGTCACGGGACTCGGACTTGCAGTTAAGCAAATTCCAACAGCAAAACAAAACGAACAGCGATTTTGTGATTTTTCAAATCCTCGGCAGAAACGACACCTCCCTTAGTGAACGCAATGTATTATTCTCAGTTCAAATGTGGAACATCCCTATAACGCTCTCTGCTCCACTGAAAATAAACAACAGTTCGCAATTAAATACACAACATTTCATACGCGAAGGCACTCCACCTAATGACACGAAAGGGACCATTCGGCCTTTGGATGGGCATGACGATTGATGACCTGAAGGTAGCACAAGCAGACCCTGAAGAAATCTCACCGGGGAAATTCCGAATCGAGAACGTTCCAAAGCCTCATTCCCTATTCGACTCTTACGCTCTTCAGGTCGCGCCCATTGGCGGACTGTCGTGGATTAAAGCGATTGGCAAGGCAGTTTCTACAAGTGCCTTCGGCAGCGAGCTTCAAGTTGCGTTCGACAATCTTGAATCGAGACTGGCGCAGATCTACGGCGTGTTCGACCGAACAGATATTTTGCTGACCGGCAGTATTTGGGATGAGCCACGCGATTGGATGCAAGCGATTCTCGCTCAAGAACGCATCCTGATGACACAGTGGTCTGCGGAACGCGGGTCCAAGATGTCTGATTCACTTTCCTCGGTTGCACTTATCTGCTCGGCGGTCGACACCGAGAGCGGCTACATCGCAATCGAATATACATTCGAGAACGAAGCTGAGGCGGAGACTGAAATCAATAGCCTCGAAGATGAAGCCCTTTAGGGTTGGTGGTGATCGCAAAACTTAAAAACACGGACAATTGCGTGAACGGGGGCGACGGATCACACGGGATTTGACGCCAACGTCAACCGACGCCGCCTTCTGATCCAAGCCGCCCCTCGACTGATTGCCAATGATCACACTCGGCTACATGGCGAAACGCATCGTAGAGCGTCCCGTCTGGCTGGGCGTGGCATCGGTGCGTGGCGTCTACGCTGTTTCAGACTGCATCTCACCGGACTTCACTGACTAAATCATTTTTTGGACGTGCTACGGCTTCTGGTACTTCGACCGACCTTCCCACATTAACCGGCTCCGTACGCACCAGGGCATCTCGTTGGCTGGCCTTTCCTTCGTCTACAACGAAGCCCATCGGCAGCAATTCGATAGCGACAATCGCACGCGATGGGACTTCGGGCCTGCCCCGAACATCAAGTCCGATATTCTGCCGGCAACCGCACCGACCCTGCTCGGGTACGATGTCGTTTGCTGCTCGATGCAGAATGTTCCGTAATGCTCACCTCTATCCTACAGTCATGTTGCGACGGACGCCCAAGCAGATCCTTACTGCTTAATTGACTCGCTTGACTACGCGATCAACTGTCTCGAAACTAGCAAATTCGACAACGCCGAGCACGGCCCGATGCGGATTACTATCGTCCACTCGCTTCGCACGCGAGCGGACGGGGAGCAATGACATGCAAGAGAGCGTGACATGCTGCGTCTTGTAACTGTCGTTGAGCGTGGTTTGGAATTACTCGCAAAATCGCGTGAAAGCGATGATCGATTCGACAGCGATCTGTCTTGGTCGTACCATACGTTTGTGCGAGCTTATTTCGTCGAAGCCGCCACATAGCCTAGACGAACAAGGCTGTGAACCGGGGCAATGTTCACGCGGCAACTAAAATCAATGTCCTCCGTTCGTGCTCGGCTACGGCGGACGATCTGCCATCGAATTGCGACATGAAGCCCTTCGCCAACTTGACACCGAAAGACTTTCGCAAACACGCTGTCTGGGAATTCTGCAACGACCTTGAAACGCAATTCGACGACGAAACTACGTTCGACCCATTTTCGATCTGCCAGTCTATCGCCCGTCCCGTGTGATTTCTATCGTACTCCAGACGCACGTTCGCAAACGTCGACAGCCTTTTCCACCATCCCCGTTATCTGTGAAGACTAAACTTGATCGTCACACTTAAAATCAAACTTGGTACCTATTGGAGCTGCGACATCGAACTTGAAGACAGCTCCACGCTCGAAGATGTCCATTTTGCGATTCAACGTGCAGTAGACTTCGACAATGACCATCTCTACGAGTTTTTCGTCTCACGTACCGAACGGTCGCGCGATCGCACAGTTTACGATGACGAAAATGGCAAACTCTTCGATACCGTGATTCGGGACATATTTCCCCTCGATCGGGATAGACGGCTTTTCTATCTGTTTGATTATGGGGACTCCTGGATATTCTGCGTGAGCAGGACGAGAAAATCACCGCATGAAGCAATCGACGGAATCAAGTACCCGCGAGTCGTCAAAGAAACCGGAGAGAGACCGATTCAATACGACTTCGAAGATGAAGATGAATACGACGACGAACAAGAAGAAGACTGAACTGCAAACTCCAGAGACCAACTCGATGTACACCGAGACGCGGAGCCAGCGTTGCTGGAGTAACAAATCGCCCGTGGCGATCGGGGGATCGCGGGCGTTACTTGCCTGACGAATCGTGCCGGGAACACTCGACTCAAAGAGTACGTCCTTGATGCAGAAAGCGAGCGGAGCGACGAACCATGCGGTGCAGTAAGCCGCCGAGTTATGTTGAAAGAAGTGGTCAACCGTTTGCGGCGGCCGCGTGATCGAAATCATCACCCGACTGAGATGCGATGGACGACGAACCGGACGAGTTGACCGCTGAGCCTGACTATCTCGCTTGGGCGAATACGATACAGCAACTTGAAGATGCTCGAGTACACCCGGGCGAACTGATTGAGCAAATGCAGGCTGACGAGCGCATTTGTGTCATCGACTTCGGAATACAGCTTGGCCACATCTACGGGCACCTCAATCGGACGTGGAACGGAAAGCATATTCCCAATGGAAATCCAGACGAATGGCACACTGACGAGACCAGCAAGTTCCCAGGCGACCTAACGATCACTTGAGACTTGGTGGTTGGTCGGCCGGTCCGAAAAACGGCGGTTTCCCCGACAGATCGAGTTAGCTGTCTGCATGTCCGTCTTGGAAACCGCGACGGCGGGGAACCATCGCGTGCACCGTTGCACGCGAGCTAGTTGGTTTGAAATGGAAAGCCTTTCGCGCGTCCCCGTGACTCGTGACGTTCGCGTGGATGATTGTGGCTGCAATGACCGACGCCTCATGGCCATGCCCATCGCATCTTCGTGTCCTTCGCGAACTTCGTGGTTTAAATGCTTCGTCGACGGCTTGATCGGTGCGAGGGAATGTCGCCCATCGGATTTCACGGAGCTCCTGTTTCCTGGTAATCGCAATTGATGTCGCGGTTTGATTGGTGCGCGGTCGACTCGGCCGATGAAGACAAGCCGACGCCTGGCAACCGATTGCGATTACGAGCACCGCGTTGCTGAGCACGAGCGCGATTCAAGGCACCCCGTCGCCTCACATTCCGACTGCTAGTTCGCAACTCGTTACCCTTCGCAATGCCGATCGGGTAAACTTGTCGTCAGCGGCGAACTGCAAACTGTCGTCCACGGTAGACCGCGAACAACTCGATGCACGTAAGACGCCGAGTTGTGTTCAATGAAGTGGTCAGTCGTTCGCGGCGGCCATGTGATCAAAATCGTTACCCAGATGATGAAAGTTTACTGGCCCTTCGCGTCGTTTGTTCCAGTCGCCTTGCTGTTAGTTCTCGGTTGCGATTGGCACAATGAGCTGCGTGAAGCGTCAACGGATGACCATCGAATGGCGATTGGACATCGTCTCTTTGTCGATGCGACTATCGGTGACTTAGTTGACAGGGTAGAGATGGGCGAGGCAACTGCCGCAATCATCTACGCGAACTGGGCTTGCTGTGCCGACCCATTGGGAGGTCTCGGTCATAACACGATCGCAGATGCGTTGGCAGCTCAGCAAATAGTCACATTGTCCGTCGATCTCACGAACGTGGATTCTGACGCCATGCCCCCACTATCGAAGATGGGCGTGGTTGAGATTCCTGCATTGCTGCTGTTTGATTCTAGGACTGGAGCTTCGCCTGTGATACTCACTAGCGATGATTCGGATCATGAGATCCTCGCCGCAATCGCACGGATGGATGCGTGATGGTATCTTGCGAATTCGAAATTGGGTAACCAAGTGGTGCACCGGAGCGACCGCGCCGTGTTTCCTGAGTTCACGTTTTCTGGCGGTCGCCCGGTAACCACCAAAGTTCGCGCGGATAGTTGTGACCGCAATGACCGACGCCTGCCTTCAATGCTGCTGAATGGTGCGTTCGAAAATCGCCCAGCGAAAGTCACGGAACCTCTTTTTCCTATTGATCGCAATTGATGTCACCGTTTGATTGGTGCTCGGCCGATGAAGACAATCCGACGCCTGGCAACCGATTACGACTACGAGCACCGCGTTGCTGAGGACGAGCACGATTCAAGACAATCCGACGCCTCACGTTCCGACTGCCTATTCGCTACTTGTTACCCTTTGCAATGCCGATCGAGTAAAATTGTCGTCAGCGGCGAACTGCAAACTGTCGTCGTGGGGACACCGCGAACCATTGGCTGCACGCGAAGGCACGGAGTCCGCGTTAATCGATTCACTACAAACTCGCTCGCCGTGCCTCGGTGAACGAAGCCGTTCTCCCATTGGAGTGTTACCGCTGAATGAATGAATCGGACGTCAAACGAATCGAGGATCGGTTCGATTTTTCATTGCCGTCTGACTATCGCCACTTGCTTCTACATTTCCCCGTTCGCTTCAGCTCTGGAACAACAGATCAACCGCTGTGGGACAATGCTGATGCACTCATAGCGCGCAATCAGGAACTCCGCACCGAACGAAAAAGCTTGGGTGTCACCTACCAGCCGCTTCCCGAAAACTTCTTCTTGATCGGCGAGGATGGCGCTGGCTGGCAGTTTTTGATCGACATTTGCGATGAACGATGCGTGGTCCACATCATGGAGTTTGAGCGTGTCGACGAAATCGGACCATCGCTTGGTGACGGCGGCCAACCTGAACGCATAGCTGATTGGCTGCACAAATACCTGCTTGATCTGAAGAATGACGGGATTGATATCACGTCATCAACCGCTCCTGAATACAAAATGGGTTGGGGGTGTATAATTGAGGGACTGGGGTTATGCCTTCTCTTGGCTCTCGTGATCTCGCTAATGGTAGCCGGTATCGAGTCACTCACAGGGCGATAAGAGGGAGAACAATCGGATGCACGACAAGTCGCCGAGTCTTGTTTTTTGAACTGGAGGATCGCTCGCGGCGACCGCGTGATCCATAGCGTTCGTCGCCAAAGACCAAGCTCGCACGATTCGCTACTTACTTAACGAAACAATGCTTCAATGAAACGAGACGAAGTCCTACAGCTAATCGACGCCCTGCTAGCTCGACCAGATGCGATTGGTGATGCTAGGGCCGCTTTTGCACGCCGTTTCCCCGATGCTCCAAAAGAGATGATCGACACCGCCACATTTCATGTGTGCGTAGATGGGATTGACGCGGCGTTGGCTTGGCTGGCGTCAATCGAAAAGTTCCTGCAGAAACCGGACGACGGGCTTGCTTACGGTGCCACATGGCATCTGTTGCATCATCTCTACAATTGGCAACAATTTGAATCGCTGTTGCCACTTGGTAAGACCGGAATAGCTGATCATTTGGGAGACATCAGGACGTTCCTTGACGAACCAAACCCAGATGCGGCGAGACAAACAATAGATCATCTTTTAAAATGCCTGTCGGGTGATCTTGAATCGCGTAGCATGGAGTAATTGCCGACGAACCATGTGGTGCACCGCAGTCGGCGAGTCGAGTTTGTTTCTGATATCAAGTCTATCGCGGTGACCACCGACGTTCCCCGGACTGATATGCGACAAGATCGAAAGACATCGACGTTGGGCATTTTGACGGCAGCCATCCTTCTTGCTTGGTCTGCGTACGCTGCTCATCGCGTCTTGCAGAATCGCGTTGCTAATTCCAATGTTTCTCATCGGATGCATGGCGACCCTCAATCAGAGTCGTACCCGTTTGTGCTTTCCCACTCCATTTGCGATTGGAGAGGCAAGGTCCGCATTGTGTTGTTGCATCGATTTACCCACCCAGTCAATACGGCCAATGGGCTTCCTTTCCATTGGCTCGATCGGCTCGCTATCGATCGCGACGGATCAAAACTAGATGAACTTCGAATTCGTGGTCAATTGGTATGGGTAGATCCATCCTGCACTCAATTTTTTCTCGCTACCGACGATCAAATTTTATGCACCTCGAAACAAATAGGGGATAGCGGCTCTGCTTTTACTTCTGCTGATGAAGCATGGGGCATCGCGACGTCGCTTTCTTCGGTTAGCATCTGGGAACCATGATCGAGATCGGGGCGCGGTTGTCCGGGCTCCCTGCAACACCACCGGTTATGTGTGCACGCATCCACGGGTTTCTTTAATCAACTCTGTCTGACCGGATCGCTTCGGGCAATGTTGACCTACTGAATGATCAACGCTCGGTTCCGGGCGTTGTGACGTGTCACGTTTGCTGGGCTCGCTTGGTTGCCTTGCATTGTGGACGTCGGGACGGAGGTGGCTATTCGGTTCGCCAGACTCAAGCAGACGCAGGAACGAACAACCAGGGCAGGCTCTTTGCTATGCTGGTCGGCGCCCTTCTTCTTGGCATTGCTGGAAGCCCCTGATGTCACCGCCCCAAGAACAGACGCTCAAGTCCAATCTGACACTTTGGGGCCGGGGCTGTCAGCGGATCGCCCAGAGCGTGTCGAAGCAACTAGCCAAGCTTCACTCTATAGCGTCCTCCCCACTATCTCATTCACCGAATCAATCGTGGACAGCGATCCAACCGGCGATCGCAAAAGCAACTCGAAACGATGCTGGCGACCACTGAGCTGCCCGAGTCAAATACCCACGATTTCACCCTGAAACGAAACACGCAAAACGAACGCAGAATCACAATTCTTTTCTCGAAAAACGCAGGAACCACCACACCACCCAGTGGGCGAAATACATTATTCTCCGTTCAACGGAGGACACGTAATCGTTCTGCTATTACACCAACCACCTCGAAGCTGAATTCCGCTTGAATCCTTACGATCCGCCTCAAGACGTCGGGACAGTCCAGGCTGACTTTTTCGCGTCCCTGCCTGTTCAACCCTCCGTTCGCATTTTCGCCGGGATTGTGACGCTCAGCGGTGTCGGATTCGTCCCCGCAGCATTGTTTCCGCTGATGACGCCAGGCATATTCATCTGGATCGGGTGGCTGTTGATCGCACTTGGGAAACGGCGATTCGATACGCTTCCGTTCTGGTGGTTTTCACTGGGATGGAACGTCTTTACTTTTTGGTTCTTGCTTGTGTTGCGAGGCGGATACTTTGGTCCGATCGATATCGGTATGATTTGGGTTTGGACACATTTGTTAACGGCCATGGCTGGCTCGGGCGTGATTCTACTATTCAAGTACGAAGCAGGGCGAATCGAAAACGGGAACCTGCCGAAGAAAGCAGACAAATGAAATACACGCGCGGATGGGAGGCGAGTTTCCTGGTCTGCTTGCATGCCTCTTCCCCGTCCCTCGTGATTTCTGACATTATCCGCCTACCGCATGAACGGAGTCTAACTTGGACGTTGCGATACTTGGCGCTGGGGTCGCGGGCTTGGCTTCAGCCATCGCCTTGAAGCAAATCGGAATGACCGTCAGCGTTTTTGAACGCCGAGGTACAGTACATAATCTCGGCGCCGGCATCGTTTGCTGGCCGAATGCAACTTTCGTACTCTCCGAATTAGGTATCTTGGATGAACTGAGTACTGTTGCCGGTGGCGTGACCTCAATGCGGCGTGCCACGCACAACGATATCGCTCTAGGGACTCTTAACATTCGAGACCTTGACGCTGCGATGGGCTTTCCAAGCCTTTCGGTGCTCCGCGAGGACCTGATGCGGATACTCCTCGAACAGGTCGAACAATGCGACATTCCTATTCACTATGCGGCACACGCTACGGGTGTCGAGCGTGTTGGTGACGCTTGCCGCGTCCAATTTGCCGACGGAAGTTCCGTTTCGCCGCGCATCATTGTTGGCGCGGACGGAAGAATGAATTCCGTTGCGCGCCAATACATTACGAACGACAATCAGCCTGTTTATCAGGGCTTCGTCAACTGGATTGGTATTCACCGGTGGGACAAATGTGTTTTTGATTGTCTCGAAATTCGTGATTATTGGGGAGTCGGGGCGCGTTTTGGGATTGTCCCTGTCTCTTCCGACACAGCTTACTGGGCTGGAGGCATCGCCGCACCGGAGAGCTTTCTGACGAACGACAGTAACCAAATTGCTCAACTTCGGCAGAGCTTCCGCGGTTGGCCTTCCCAGGTTGGCGACATCGTTTTCAGTGCAGCGAATTCAAACACAAAATGTGTGGCACTCTACGATCATGACCCAGTGCCTTGTTGGCATAGAGACAATGTAATGATGATTGGGGATGCAGCCCACGCTGCACTTCCGACTTCAGGTCAGGGCGCTGCTCAGGCGTTAGAGGACGCTTGGTTTCTTGCTCGCGAGTTTGCTGCTTTACCCAATGATCCGGAAAACGCGATGGCTAGATTCACTGAACGGCGTTCGAAAAAAACATCTGGAATCATCATAGGTGGCCGAAATTTTGCATCCAACTTGTTTGGCAGCGATGCCGAAGCATGTGCCTTGCGTGATCGCAATGCTCAGCAAACTGACTATGCTAGTTTGGTTGCTGGAATGGCGACTGGCTGGAGCGCCGGTCTCCCAATCGGCGGGTAACCAGTGAGGACTTGACGTCGTGAGCTTGCGAGCCGAAGCTCAAGCCCTCTGGTCAAGAAGCCCGTTGATCTTCATTTGGGTGATCGCTTCACGCTTGGGATTCGCATCTCCTGGCTGTTGCTTGCGGGTCCCTTTCTGTCGTCTCGATTAGCCCGCTGTGCTGTGAGATTGGGAAACCGGGAGATGTTCTGCAGTTTGCAGCATAGAGAACGTGTCCCAGTCGCGTGTTGAAGAGCGAGCCGTAGGCAAAGCCAAGGTCATTCTTGAGGTGCAAGAAGAATTACCAAAGTTGATGTTCAGTGACTTTGCCTGGAGACTTCTTGGCAAACTCAGAGAGCTGAAGGATGCCGGATGTAGCCGTCGTGCATCCGCTTGAACTTTCCGGCAAGCAACAGGTCTTCGCTGAGTTTCTGGCGTAGTTTCCCTGGAAAGTCGGCACAACGCTGAGGATCGTTATACGAATGAGAGCGGCAATTGCTAGACCTGGACATCGTAGGGTCCTGATGGAAAGAGCGTGCAGAGCGGTTCAACGTGAACCACTCCACCCAAAAGGATCTCTTCCAGAAGTCAACCGCCGCGTAGCGGCTTACTTGAACCAGCGGATGCACGACGAGTCGGCGAGTCGTGTTTTTTGAAGTGGAGGATCGCTCACGTCGACCTCGTGATCCGTTCCGTTATTTAGCTCAATTCGAGCGTTTATTACATGGTACAGGCACGTGTCGCTTTATTTGCTGTCCTCGTAGTCATAGGATGTGACACCCCATTGAGTTCGACCAACAAAGGCCCGTTTTTCCAAGCGATCGACGAAGGCGATGTGCGGGCTGTCCGAAACATGCTCGCCAGGAGACCGTCGCTGCTTCACGAATCCGACGAATATGGATTCACACCACTAATGCGCGCCGTTTCTTCTACAGAGCGCACTCCGCGGCTTATCAAAGCTCTTATTGATGCCGGCGCGGACGTGAACATCAAGACCAACGAAGGCTACACGGCACTTCACATGATGATCGATGTGGATGGTCCAACAGGAACGGGCAAGATGCCGGAACAAATCGCCAAGGTTCTTGTTGATGCGGGGGCCGACATGGAAGTTCAGCAACATTGGGGCTGGACCCCCTTGATGCGTGCTGCTGTCGAAGGAACACCGGATGAATTGCGAGCGCTCGTAAACGTTGGCGGTGATGTCAACATCTCATTTCCGGGCGATACGCTACCGGAATTCCTTGACGGGCGAACAGCGCTGATGGCAACGATTGGTGAACCGGCAAAAACGCGAATCATGATTGATGCCGGCGTGAACCTTTTGGCAACGGACGCTCACGGTCAATCCGTCCTCGAATACGCTCGCCAGTGCCTCGCGGACGCTGCGGAGGACGAAAATGACATGAACGTACTCACAGACGACATTGCCGACGAATCAACGACAGAAATGCTAAAGCACATGAAAGATGCTGGGTTCGATCTCGATGCACCAATTGATAAAACCGGGACAACGCTCAGGCAATCAATAGAAGCCTCACTGAAAGAAACCTTCGCACAGGCCAAAGACCTCGACTACGCAGCCGAAGTTAGGAAGTCCATCCTTTTGCTAGAAGCGGCAGTTGGGAACGACAAATAACAAATCCGTGAACCGGAGCACTTAGTCACGCGGCAACTAAATCCATCGTCTTTCGGCGGCGGCCCGGGTACCGCTGCCGTTCTGCGTAAAAGAGTAGCTATTGTTTTCGACGCAACTTTTCTCGTGAGGCATGATTTAGCTAACGCATCGTCCGACGCCTGTCTATTCAATCGCCCGCCAATGATTCTTGTGGTTCGAATGTTTCGTGGTTCAAACTGTCGGTGATGGTTTCGTGCGGATGTCAAGCTTACGTGTTGTCTTTTGTTTTGCGTCGAACGGGGTTGCTCACATCTTGAGTTGAGGTACGTTCGACTCTAATCGGCACAAATTGGTTAGCGAAGATTAGCGATCATTAGTGCTCGAATCTTCTGGCCAAGTGGGATTTGTCACATTCTGCACACTTTGAGTGGGACTCGTGTCGTCGAAGGCGTGATGGCGTTCACTGGGGCCGGCAACTTTTGAAATGAGTTGGCCGAATGGTGCTGTGACGTTTGTCCGCGTTGCTCCGTGCATGCTAGGACGGACGAATGTTGATGGCGCCGAAAGGCCAGCGTGCGAGCGGAGCAACACGGCGAACGGGAGCAGCCATCAAGTTGTTATTTGAGTTCAAAGTCAATCGCTGGCGACTCCGTTACCGCTGTCATTCTGCGATTCAAACCGAACCTTTTCTTGGCTGAATTGTCTCCTTGCTGCAGCCAAATCATTGCTATGCAAGAAACGTCCATCAGCCTGATCCGATGCCAGACGCATACGAAATTCGCGCCAACTACGATCGAGACACGATCGTCATCTACTAGGCGTACGCCGCCAATATCGCCGATGTCGCATTGAAACAGCAACGATTTGCGTCTCCGTTTTCGTTTCATCGCATGACATGGATCAAACCGTCGTTTCTATGGTTGATGTACCGCAGCAATTGGGGACAGAAGGCCAACCAACAGAGGATTCTCGCTGTGCATATCACGCGGGCTGGTTGGGAAAAAACACTTTCCCTCGGCACGCTCACACATCCGGAACCATCGGTCTTCCCAGATCCATCCGCATGGGAGACTGAATTTGCAAATTCCCCTGTACATATACAATGGGATACCGAGCGAAGTCTTCGGGGTGCTGGCATGAATCACTTCAGCATTCAGGTTGGCATTGGCCGGCAAATGATTCAGGAATATGTTGACCAATGGATCGTAAAAATCGAAGACCTCACCTCCACTGTCTCAAAGATTCGCGATTTTCTGAGATCAGGCGATGAGAAAAACGCGAAGCGTCATCTGCCGACCGAGCGTGAATATCCGATTGAAACACGAATCGGGAATCGCATCCTGATTCAATAAAAAGGCAGAACAAAGCCATGCACACCGAGAACGCGATCGGCCGTTTTTGACATGGTGGCCTTACTCGTGCGTGCCGAGTGATGGCCATCGTTCTCGCGGATAGATGTGGCTGCAAGGACCGACGCCTCGTGGTCATGTCCATCTCATCTTCGTGTACTTCGCGGACTTCGTAGTTTAAAAGTTTCGTCGAAGGGCTTGGATGGTGCGTTCAAGTGTCGCCCATCGGATTTCACGGAGCGTCTGTTTCCTGTTGGTCGCTTTTGATCTCACCGCTTGATTGGTGCGTGGCGTGGTGGACTGGGCCGATGAAGACAAGCCGATGCCTGGCAACCGATTGCGATTACGAGCACCGCACCGCACCGCACCGCACCGCACCGCACCGCACCGCTGAGCACGAGCACGAGCACGAGCACGATTGAAGGCAACCCGTCGCCGGACGCCCCGACTGCTGATGCGATGCGAGTTTCCCCTCGCAATGCTGATCGGGTAAACTTGTTGTCAGCGGCGAACAGCTAACTGTCGTCGTCGGATCGCCGTGAACCATTTGATGAACGGGAGTTGCGGTGCCACTTCTGTCTGCGGTCAACTCATCTGGCGGCCCCCCCGTTATCAATATCGTTTCGCCACTTAATCACGGATGTCTGAACTCCGCACCTACAACGATTGGCTCACGCTACCAGAAGATTCCCGAGAGCATTTCCACCGACAATGGAATGTCTACGCTCACGAGATGTTTTGGGTCCCAATGTGTGCTGCGAGTCGGCTTGCTGCTCAGACATCTGTTCCCGTAGTGGATCTCTATGCAGGGGTCTGGCACGGCGGCGAATACGTTCTCCACTTAACGGTTTCGAGAGAGTCTCTTTCCTCACTGCCACGTCCACTTGAACAGACGTTCGAGGGTTTCCGTGTGATTTGGCTGGGCGATATCAACGATGTCGAATCACAAGATGGATTCATTGGCAAATGGTTTTCGTCGGGCGACTTTGGTTCATTCGAAATCTCCGTTTCCATTGGAACAGAAGGACTTCGCGTCGAATGCACTGACACAGTAAATGGTGAGACGCACCATGTAATGTCACCATCGGTACATTTAAATCAGTTGTCGTTTACAAGTCGCTCCGGCGATCGAAGCCTGTTCCACACGCTTGATCTAGACACCGGCGAGAAGTTCAATCATCGAATTACACGGTGCCAAATTGCTCGACACATTCGAGATGGAGCGTAACAATGCCATGGACACGAAGGTCGGGAGTCGTGTCAAATGAAGTGGTTGGTCCACTGCCCGAGCTCGGTGACGAGTGTCGTTCGCCAGTTTTAACACCCAAGAAAGGTTTCAGATGAACCGACTGTTTTTTCCCATTCTGGTAGTGTTTGCCGGCTTAATTCAACATCCCGTGTGTGCTCAGGAACGCGATCCAGACGCTGCTCTACGCTCACTCAATGCCAAACTCGACCTCATACTCAAACGCATGGATTCGATTGATCGCCGTCTAGACACGCTCGAACGGAGTCATGACCACGCGACGTTCTCGCTCCTCCGGGCCCCTGACCGATCGCTGAATGCGGGTAGCGCGATACTCGCACCTCTGAAATTTGATTTCGCTTTTCCAGTTAAAGAAGTCGCAGACCGTGACGGCGAACGTATTCTCAATGGAATCGACGACGGTATGTACATCGACGCTTTTGAGAGGCAATTGAGACGGTCAGGAATGAATAGACTCTATTGGCAGTAAGCTGATCCTCGGCAACACCATTGTGCCAAGCTAGCGGTGACCCATGCCGTGCGCCGGAGCTGGCGAGCTGGCTTTATTGACATGGTTGACTCCATTCCGCCGGCCCAATGACGGCTACCGTTGTTTGCACGGACGCTCCATTGCCTAACGTGAACCTTCTGACCGGACTCTCGATCGCGATTGCTGCGTTCGCACCACCATCAGCGTCTGACCCACGGTCCCCGTTACAACGACTCCGCGATGCTGATATCGCTGTCTATGGAAGTGACCCGCTGGCGGGATCTGGTTTCTGTGGCGCTCTGCTCCCAGTACATGGCCCCAACGACGTCGATGGTGTTCGATTGCCTCGTTCGGGATTTGATCTTGACCACCTGCGACTCCTTAGGCATTTGGCGAACCTCCGAAGCGTGGCATGCGCGCGAACGTTGACGGAGACCGAGTATCGCATTTTGGATCATTCCGTCTCCCGCAATGTGTGGATTTCGTGCAGCGTACGGTTGGATGATGGTACGATCGTCCACAATGTCCAATCGCGTACATATCCGGAGATGCTCGACTTCGACACGAACGATGATGGCGTGGTAGACGAGAATGACCATTACCTAGCAGCCGATCCGTTGGACGCAGAACCACCACGGATTTCATTGAGCAAATAACAATCGCATGAACCGGAGAACGCGAGCTGAGCAATTTGGCAGTCAGAGCCTTTCCGGCGTGTTTCCGGCTACGCCTATCGCTCCCCGACTGACGAGCATTTGACTGAAGAGTGATGGAACGTTTTTCTGGCTGCGCCGTACTGATCGGTATCGCAATCATCATCGGTGGCTGTTTCTATTCTGTTGCACTGGGCAATCCCGGTGGACCGCCGCCGATGGCAGAAGCCCGCGATCTCGCTGACTCTATTGCTCGCTGGTCGTGTGTTGTCGGCGCAATCGTCGCGATTGGATAACCCCTCATCGCAATGTCTCTTCGATCTTGGAAATGCGGATCGATGCAGGACGCTACGACAACCGATCCCCAGAATGATCAAGGCTGATTCGCGTTCTGCGTCGCCTGTGACGTATCCTATCCAAGTGCGTATCAGCACTGCCAGCGTTCACGCAGGCATGTTAATCTGTGCGTTGCGCATTCGGCACAGAATGGAATAGCGAGAAACGTTGGACTGCAACGGAGGGCGGGTGGCCCGTTTTCTCGTCTGCTTGCAAGTCATTCGCCCATCCCCGCTGATTACCAACATAATCTGACAAAGATGAAACTGCCGCAGCTTCATTATGATGTTTTCTTCGTTGCTGTCATGTGCGTTGGGTGTAGCCAATCGGAACCACCCGTCACCACTGCCACAGTGTCAAACATGAACGACCAGTACACAGCGTCCGAGATGCCACCGTTCCCGACAGACTACGATGGCGTGATGAAGGTGTTAGCTCCCTACTACCACGAACAACGTCCGCTCGACTTCTTTTTCGAGATGTACATCGCAAACGTGATCGAACAACTGCCCAACGAGACGCTCACAGCACTGGACGATTTTTCCGCAAAGCACCCGACTTACTTCGAGAATCATGACGGCGACTGGCGTCAATTTGTTCGAAAGGAGTTACATTTATCCGAGACAATTGAAGTAGCCATCTGGGATTTGTGGATTCGCAATTCCGCTAAAGCCAAGGACGATGGCAGGCAATATCATCCGTGGTATTACGCTCAGAATTTCGCTGACAATTTCTTCGCCGAAGGCAGTCGCGTCGATGCCTGGGACGGCAAAGCGTTGGAGGAGGCCCGGGAGCGGGTTAGGCTGTACCGCGAGAATGCCAGATAACCAATACGGATTTGACTTCGCGATTTTGCGAGCCGAAGTTCAAGGCCTCTATTCAAGAAGCCCGTTAATCTACTTTGGGCCGTCGCTTCACGCTTGGGATTCGCTTCTCTTGGCTGTTGCTTGCGAATCCATTTTTGCCGCCTCGATTAGATTGCCGTGCTGCGAGATTGGGAAACCGGGAGATGTCCTGCAGTTTGCAGTATAGCGAACGTGTCCCAGTCGCGTTTGCAAGTTCGCGTGTTGAAGAGCGCGACGCGGAGCGAACCGTAGGCAAAGGCAAGGTCATTCTAAAGGCGCAAGAAGAATTATCGAAGTTGATAGTCAGCGATCATGTCGGGGGACTCTTGGGCAAATTCAGAGAGCTGAAGGATGGCGGATGTAGCCATCGTGCATCCGCTTGAACTTTCCGGCAAGCATCAGGTCTTCGCTGAGTTTCTGGCGTAGTTTTTCTGGAAAGTAGGCACCACGCTAAAGATCGTTATACGAATGAGAGCGGCGATTGTTAGACTTGGACATCGTAAGGTCCTGATGGAAGGAGCGTGCAGAGCGGTTCAACGTGAACCACTCCTTCCAACAGGATTGCCGCCCAAAATCAACCGCCGCGTAGCGGCTTACTTGAACCAATCGATGCACGACAAGTCGCCGAGTCGTGGTTGTTGAAGAATCTGAAGACCAGGCACTTATGAAAAGTACGATCCAAACATTCGCCAAGATCGGTTTCACTGCAGGCTTTGCCCTCAACGTCATTCTCGCACTGGCGTTCGCTGCGTGGCGGGAAGCAGAGGGAACTGGCCAATTTATTGGAATGTTGATCGTTCCAGGGTTCGTTTACGGGATTATCTTTGCACTACTACTCGTTCCGATCGGCTTTCTCTTCGCGTACTTTTCA
>PPHI01000016.1 GCA_002901265.1 Rhodopirellula baltica
TCGAACCTTGTTGGTCATAGGCGAAGTCTGAGGCCTCGATAGAAAGCTGGAGAACCCACCATCGGCTAAACTACTGGAATGGTCGCGCTCAATTCATCCAACCGAAAGCCAATTCGCCGAACAGGCATAGACGACTCCGTCATTCACGCCAGCAATCGCGGGCCGTACTACCATCGCAACCAACAGTACAGCATCACCGCCCTGACCGATTCTTCGGCGGTGATCAAGGAACACTACGCTTATGATGCGTACGGCGGGCTGTCGATCTTCGATGGCAGTGGGAGCAGCCGCAGCGCAACGGCGGAAGGAAATCGATACGCGTACACCGGTCGCGAGTGGGACGAGGAGCTAGGACTCTACCATTACCGCGCCCGCATGTACGATGCCATCTCAGGACGCTTCTGCTCCAGAGACCCGATTGGGTTTATCGATGGACATAATCTTTATCAATGTAACTTCGTTCTCAGTTCGGCAGATCCGTACGGTACAAAGACGACGGAGCTATTAGTTACTTCTAAGTGGCTCTCCAGAGAAGACTGTGATAATCCAAACACGCATATTCTTTATACTTTTTCATTGAAGGCATGGCCATGTCGCTCAAAGCTCGGCTTTTTTATTCAAGAGGTTAATTTCAATTGTCGCGTCTCAAGCTGTGATGAGAAAAAGCCAGAGCGACCAGGAGAAAACCATCGATACTGGGAAGGTTGGCCCATTGTGAGAAACAGAGGGAAATTTCCTCCAGCACTCGACAATGGGCTTATCGATCCACCTCCTAAAACACGCGGTAAAGTATCGGCCAATCGAATTGTCAAGTTCTTTTGTGTTTCACCAGACAACATTCGACAACCCGGAGAAATTCTCCAGTCGGAAATGCACCGGGAACTTCCTCAGCGGGCGGAAACACCCTGTGGCGTGACTTCTGGCTCCTTGCCAGCGACTAACGATGAACCTGCGTACTGGTCCCGTGAAGGTGCCGCAGGTCCTGCATTTACGTCTCTGCGAAAAAGTTGGAATTGTTGCGATTGTATCAAACGGCAAAAGTTCGTTTCTCGCAGTATTCGGAGCAAGGCTCTATGATCTCATCTCGCCAAATTGTCTGTCTCGTATTGTCAGTAGCAGTACTCTCCCCGGGAGCAGGCGCTATTGGGCAAGAGCGTACATTGACTCGAAAGCCAAGTGGACGCTTGCTAGATGCTGATACAAAAGGATCTATTCATATGCTAAGTGAGTCAATCTGTTCGCCGGATCTTATGGTCCCGCGTCGGTCGCGTTCTGCAAGATTGCTGTTCGCGGAGCTTACAGTGTCCGAATTGCGGGAATTCGTGCGTTCGCGTCGAGTGTTATCGCTCTTTGCGCGGTGGGAATTAAACAAAAGAGTTGTCGAGGCAAAAATGATTGAGACGGGGGGTGATTCCCTCAAGCTATCATCCGAATTCTGGGACGATTTCTTTGACGCGACGCAGAAGATGTATGAGAGTCGCACACCGGATCGATGGGAGCAATTGGCACGTTCAATGCATTACAAGTCAAATGGCACGCTTGACTTGACGCCAGGCTTCTTGGCAGACGTAACAAATCCGGAAGACGACGTCCGATGCGAATTAGATGTTGACAAGAGTACTCTTGTCGTCACTTCAGGAGAGCGTCAAGTTAAGGTTCGAGGCACTAGCGATTCATGGTTAATTGATTGCGTTGCAGTAGCAGATCAATCGCGACATCTGATTGTTTTGATTCCTACGTTGCCGAATCTCGCAGTGCTCGTTGGTTCTGCTAGCCAAGGCGGTATCGTAGATGCGACCGAATTTTCTAAGATCGAAACCAACTGGGTGAGCCCTCGGGTTGGGCTACTCGAGTGCTTTCCAATGCCAAGGGACGACGGAAAGTTGATTGTGTACTATGCCACCTACCAGCAAATTGGAATAGTCGAAATAGACTTGAACACGGGTAGATCCCACAATCATTTTTGCTCTTCGACTAGTCTTTTTCTTCTTCGGTAGACGCGTCCACTTCCTAATCCGCAGAAAAGGCAAAAGGTGTCAGGACCGAATGGCACTTAATCGGCGCAAGTCCTATGCCTCTCCAGGTTTGTAGCTGGCACGGGAAAGGAAAAAGGTGTCAGGACTCTTAAATTGGGCTTCAAGCGGCGGACGCACGTCTTGACTGCAGAACTCGGTCATCTTCCACCGCAACCAAAGGGCCGTTTTGCCACTCTGATTGATTCGTCTGGCAGCGAAGAAGACTGACGTCTCTCGGCACGACGCAGCCATGAGGACCACGGTCCTTTTGGTCGGCAGGCATTGGACTCGGACAATAATAATGATCGAAACGCCAAGCGGTTCTGGGGGCTGCGGGAAAGTGACCTGTCAGAACCGATCGCGCGGGGCGATTTTGGGAACGACGCTTGAAAGCAGCGGATTGTGGATGAGGCTGGATTGTTGGCCTGCGTCTTGTACGTTGATCTCAATCTGGTCCGCGAGAAAGGCAAAAGGTGTCAAGGAGGGCAAAAGGTGTCAGGACTCTTAAAGAGGATTCCGGCTAATTTGCGGATGGTGCCACCCACAAAACACGACGCTTCGGGGAACAGACTGAAGGTTCGTGACCCCAACGGGGTTGGTCAAGACTGCCTCTACGACGCATTGGGGCGTGACACCCAGTGTACCGATACCGCCAGTGACGTGACGCAGAGCAGTTACGACTTAGCCGGCAACAAGATCTCTTCGACCGATGCCAAGAACAACGTGACGACCTACGTGTTCGACGCGCGAGGGCGTCAGATCAAGCAGGTTGACCGTCTTTCGGGTGAGACCGAGTTCGCTTACACGGCCACCGGTCAGCTGGAATCATTGACCGATGCCGAAGACCAGGTCACCAGCTACACCTACGATGATGCCGGCACCAAATTGACGGAAACCTACCCGGACCATGTGCCCAGCAGCACGATCGGTCAAGCGGGCTATGGGATCGTCACCTTCACCCCGGACGCGACAGGTCGCACGGTTCAGCGGACGGATCAGCAAGGTGATACGTGTGACTACACTTACGATTTGGCGGGACGATTGAGCAGCAAGGCCTACACCGGTCATGCCAGTGGACCGCTTTCGGGCCAAAGCCACACCGACACATTCACCTATGACGACGCAAGCCGAATGCTGACGGCGGTCAGTGGTCGCTACGGAAACACGGTGACCTACACCTATGACGATGCCGGTCGCAAAGCCAGTGAAGCGATCCAGATCGGTGGGCAAACCTACACAGTTCTGACCGACTACGACGTGGCGGGCCAAGTGTCCAAGCTGACTTACCCGGATGGCAAAGAGGTTGACCGCACTTACACCGACCGCGGACAACTTGCCGGGATCGATTTCGACAGTACGACGATCGACACCCGAACGTACGATGATGGTGGCCGGATGCTCAGCAGCACCTACAATAACGGTGTCGGCGAGACACGTGCCTACAACAACGACAACACGCTGGCGAGTATCAGCTTCAGCGGGGCGTCGATCGGTAATTTCAGCTACGACTGGGACGCCAATAAGAACAAGACCAGTGAGGGGATCACGGGGACGATGAGCGGTTTCGGTTTTGATGTCGGTGCGAGTGGCTACGACGACGAGGATCGCCTCGTCTCGTGGGAGCGAGACGACAACAACCTGGACCAGGCTTGGAACCTGAGCTTAGTTGGCGACTGGGACAGCTATACCGAAAATGCCAGTGTGCAAACTCGGACCCATGGTGATACACACGAGTTGCTGACGGTTGCCGGCCAAGCGGTCAATCACGATGCCAAGGGGAACCAAACTCTGATTCCGGCGATCCTGCGTCCTGGCAGTGACCCGCTATCGATGGCATGGGACTTCGAGAACAAGCTGATTTCGGCGGACGTCGACAACGACTCGGTGGCCGATGTGACCTATCAATGGGACGCACTGGGGCGACGGGTCGGGCGTGACGACGGCACAACCGCAACAGTGTTCGTCCAGTCGGGGCAGCAAACGATTGCCGACTACACCTCAGGTGCGGCGGCCTCCAGTCCCACCTACGACTACGTCTATGCGTCTTACATCGACGAACCGGTCATGCGGTCAGGAAGCGGCGGCAACAGATACTACCATCGCAACCAACAGTACAGCATCACTGCGCTGACCGATTCGAGCGGTGGGATTGTTGAGCGATACGCCTATGATGCCTATGGCAATCTGTCGGTGTTCGACGGGAGCGGAACGGCACGTACGGCAACGGCCGATGGGAACCGCTACACCTATACCGGTCGCGAATGGGACGATGAGTTATCGCTCTACCACTACCGGGCACGGATGTACGATCCGCTCAGCGGGCGGTTTTGCTCCAGAGATCCAATCGGGTTCGAGGGTAGTCCGTGGTTGCTCTACGAGTACGTTGATTCGCAACCTTTAATCAATTTCGATCCGTTTGGGTTAGAGGTTAACAATCATCACCCTGATGGTCCGGAATATTGCAGATGGGAAGCGTACTTCAAAGAAAATCCAAGTGATCCAGGTGTGCTTGTCGTTGCAAGTCATTCAAATTCAGAATTTTTTGGTGGCCCGACAGACGATCCCGAGAAGTATATTCCGATTACAGTAGAGGAGATGGCCGAGAAAATCAGAAACGATCCTCGGTTCAGGCCACACATTAAGATCGTGTTGTATTGCTGCCATGCTGGCAAGAAAAACCTGGCGTGTGACCTAGCAAACGAATTGAAATGCACTGTTCAGTCGTACGATACGAAAGTGCATTTATCGGGCGGGAAGATTTACATTCGCCCGAAGATTGTGGATATCGGTGTCGAACATCCACCAATCATTTCCAAGCCTGATTGCCCATGGCTTCATTACTGGAATGGAACTGCGTGTGTTCCTTATGCTGGGCCATATCCGCCACTCCACTGATGCAGCTTTGAATTTGATGAATTGAGTCACGCAATAGTTTTCTTCTGCGTTTGCTGTTTCCGCGGCGTGAGAATGGAATGTTCGAGTAAGTTAGATGAAACCCAACGTAAAGCTTCTAGCCTTCGTCTTTGCTGCAATTGCTTTGCTGGCTTCTGTTGTTGGGGTTTGGCTTTTGAGAGATAGTCGTGAGCTTGATTTCTTTCAGGTCGATGATGCTAGTTTTTCTGGAGGCCCTTTGATGCTTGACCCCTTGGAACTCGGTGTCAAGAAGAAGTTGGCGGAAGAAGGCGATGGAGAAGCAGCGTATTTGGTCTATCAGCATTATGCATTTGGGTTGGACGACACGAAGCGAGCACAACCTTGGCTTGAGAGGTCGGTAGCTGCAGAGTATCCAATCGCGATCAAGGCGCTAGCAAACCTTAAACAGATGAACACAAACTGAAACACGGGATAAGAGCAATCAAAAGTGACCAGTAGTTTTTCGGGGGTAACACCCGGTGAAATGACGTTCAATGAGGCCGCCGCGAGGCGGCCTTTTCTGCTGGCGGGCAGGATGCCCGCCTGTTCTTCGGCGGGATGCCGAACACGCGCAACGACCGGGCAACGAACGCGCACCAGTGAGCGCACCGGAGCGCTAGCGACAGCGACGACAGGATGTCGTCGCAATCTTCGGGCACGATGCCCGCCAGCCTGGATTAGAGCGCACTCGCCGAAGGCAGGCGGGCCCGGATGGCCGCTGCATGACACAGCCCGGTGATAGAACGCCCGTCTGCTGGAAACCGTCGATGCGCAAACCGACGCGGCACCTGACCCAACGAACCGCAGATCAGCGAGGCAACTCATCTGAGTAGATGGACGCCGGGTACCCTGGTCATGGATCACCGATTTGACCCACCCGCCGGAGCTGTTTCCGGGGGCGTTAAACTTGCGTAGGAAAAACCTGGCACCGCGTAGGGTGTCGGTAGAATCAGGAATGTCGATAGGAACGGTAATCGAAGCACTGCAATTCCTGCCTTCTCGGCCGATCGGGGAGATTGAGTGCTCAAATGGCACGTTTTCGAAGGCATATATAGTAGAGGGACTTACTCTCGCACCATTTACGTTCGTTTTTGGCGATCCCGCATAATCGGACCGGGAATCTTCGAGTCCGTGATCGGTTTTCCGAGAATACTCATGCCGACGTGGACGAGATGCCGATCCCTCCACACGCGGTCCGTCGTGGCCGTATCTGCAAAAGCTGCTGCAACAATCTCTGGCTGAAATAAACGCCACGCTGTCAGCAATCACAGCCCATCGGGCTGCGTGATCCTGGACCACCTCAAATCTACTTGGTCCAACTCAAGAGCCGAACGCCTTGGCTCGCCCCGTCGATTTGGCACGACAAACAAAGAATTTGTCACGTCTCCGATTTGATCATATCGGTCTCAAACACGGCGAAAAAGGCGTTTTTTCCGTTTGTCACCTTTGCCATCCCATTTCAACTCAAAGAAGTTGGTAAGGGAACGTGATGCAGATACGGTTCTGCTAAAGCGGTGCGATGGATATTTAGATGACAAACATGACACTTAAATTTACTGGAGCATTGCGATGCTTAACCCAACAAAAAAACACCCCGTCTTTCTTCGCTACGGCAAGGGCAAGCCAAACCAATCAGCCGTTGTCAACAGCCGCGAACGTCTTCACACCTTTCTGGAAGGACGTCAGGACGTCAATGTCTACTTTACGCCAAATCGGGTCAGTGCAGATTGCTCAAAGCTATTCCCCGGGATCGCAGACATTGAGCGCCGGACATTCATCACCATCGATCTTGATCCGGTCCGACCGAAAGGAAGGGTCGCGTCTGATTCGCAGCGAGAGGAAGTTGCCGAACTCTCGGAGACGGTGATCGAGTCACTGGAAATGTTCGGCTGGGGCTGGCCGACGATCGTCGACACTGGCAACGGTCGACAAATTCACTACGAGACCGACCTTTCAATCGATCCTGCAACCAACGAAATCGTGGAAGAATTCTTCCGTGCGTTGGCCAATGAATTCGACACCAAGTCCGTCACCATCGACCGAACAGCGGCTCGACTTCATCAACCGATGCGAGTCCCCGGTTCAATGAACGTTAAAGCAGAACCTCACCGCCCATGTGCAATCGTCCGACGATGGGATTCGATGGTCAGCCTGGACGACATCAAAGCTGCGATCGAAGGTCTTGGCGGAGAAGTTCCCGGAAGATCTAATCCGATGACGATAGCCAAGAGTGTTGGTCAGTATCTCGAATTCAATGGTCTTCACGTCGAGATTCGTGACTCACCCGACATCGTCAAGATTGAGATCAAGGGCCCGTGTCCCTTCAAAAAAGATGCGGATCAAACCGATGGGAATCCAGCGGTCCTTGTCTTCAAATCATCAGGCAACATCGGCTTCAAATGCAATCACGCAAAGTGCGAGGGCAAAGGCTGGGATACGCTACAGAAAACCTTTCCGCAGACATACACAAAGTGGCTTCACCAGCCGGAGAAGATTGGACACGACGAATTCGAGATCACCGATCCTGAAGTGACCGTTGACCGCTTCCTGAGTAATCGCGAAGTGGTGACACTCGACGGTAAATTCTACGAGTTCAATGGAGGATGGCAGGAGCGAAGCCGGAAAGAAATTTCCGCTGGGCTTACATTGCAAGCCCGCGATCTGTTCGCGTCTCACCATCAAAAGAACGTGGCAAAGGGAAGCAAACAGCGTCGCCCAACGACTTCGTCCCGACACACAGGAGACTGTGTTAACCTGCTGACAGCGATCACGACGAGTTACCAATCTGGTAGCAGCTTTTACCGCGTCGAACACCCTTGGAACGCTCGTCAGGTTCGTCGCTTTGAAAACTTCGACGTGAACGTCCATGCCTATGCAAATGGAGGTGCTGACTACTTCGAACCGATTTCGCCCGATCTGTTTACCACACAAACGGCACAATGCGCCTTCGATCCGGATGCGGGTTCTCCAAAGCGGTATCTCGAATTTCTTCGTTCACTCGAATGGACCCAGGAGGAAATCGACTACTTCCAACGAGTCAGCGGCTATGTGACGTTCTTCCCAAGGGACCTACAAAAGATCATTTTGGCGTGTGGTCCGCCTCGTGCGGGCAAGGGGGTTGAATCACGTCTGATGAGCAGAATCATTGGCGAAACTTCGATTTGCAGCATGACGCTCGACGCCTTCGGCAGTCGATTCGGTCTCGAAGATGCTATCGGCAAACGATTGCTATTGGTCAACGAAGCGAGCCCACCGTCTCCGCAGGTTGCGGAGCAATCCGTTGCAATGATGAAAGCGATATCCGGAGGTGATATGGTTCCGGTGGACCGAAAAGGCGTCTCGAAGGTCTCGACACGACTACCAATGCCGACACAACTGTATACAAATCATCGGCTAACGCTGGTGGACCCCTCGGGCGCGCTTGCAAGCAGAATTCTGCCTGTGGAGTACCGCAGGTCTTTTGTCGGAAACGAAAGCGAAGAGCTGGAAGCGGGATTGCACCGAGAGATTGCGGCAATTGCGAAGTGGAAGCTCGATGGCTGTCGAATGCTTGCCAACGAAGGGTGGAAGTTTTCCGTCCCAAGTTCACTGCACGGAATGCTCGACGAGATCGCCCACAACAGTAGTCCCATGCGTGCCTTCGTTGACGACTATTTTATCGTCGAAAAGGGGTACTGCGTCAGTTACGAAACAGTGCTTGGTTACTATTCGGATCACTCTGCGAGCGAGATGCCCAAGGGAAAGCTGATTGATGCTGTTAAAGACGTCGACACGCTGATCAAGGACGGCCGGTTAAGCAAGGCCGAGGCAACTAGTTGCAAGGGATGCAAGTTCATTCCTACGGAACACGATAAAGCGAGATTGAGCAAAGGTGATGGCCGTCCATTCTTGCTCCTGAACCTTCGCCCGAAATCAATGTAGCCTCACATCCCTCAAACAATTCCAGAAACCGCCATCGGTCCAAAAAGCCGGTGGCGGTTTTTTCTTGCCCGAACGTGTCATCGGCGCGAAGCAGTGTTTCAATACGGAGAACCACCATGAATTTAGACGACCTTCAAACCGATCCGTTGGCAACCGTCGCCGACTATTATTCCCAGTGCCTGCCCGACAAGGCCGAAGCTTTCGCCAATCAAGTCGGCGCCACCGGCTTCGCCGATCGGTCACTTGGAAAACACATTCCCCACCGCCGCACCAAACTTGGCCGTTCCATCAGAGACAAGCTGACCGAGATCGGCATCTACAAGCCCAACGGGCGCGAGACGCTCCGAGGCTACGTCACCGAGCCCATTGATCAGAATGGCCGTGTGGTCGCCATCAGAGGCCACAAGCTCGATCCTCACGCCTCCGGACCGGGCGTGATCGTCGTTGGTAGCTTGCCAGAAACCCACGTTGACGCCGCTATAAAGTCCGCTCCCGATGAAGACCTTGCAATCGAAGACGGTCAAATCGTCTTCCGCCGTGAGAACCGCCGCTACCGGGTTCGCGGACTGGAAAAGAACGCATCGACCACGACGCTGAAAGTTGCCATCATGGCCAGCCGCGATGGGCTGGTTCATCTCGATAGCCTTGACCTGGTCAAAGCCCGCTCTCGCAACTCGTTCATCAAAGCGGTTGCCACCGAACTGTACGTCGATGAAGACATCGTCAAACGCGACATCGGAAAGCTGCTCCTGAGCCTGGAAACCATCCAAGCCGAACGGATCGAACAACTTAAGGCCCCCAAGGTCGTCCAGCTCACCGACCAAGAGGAAGCCGAGGCCCTAGAACTGCTCCGCTCGCCGAATCTCGTGGAACGCATCGCCGATGATCTGGACAAGATCGGCATCGTCGGTGAGAAGACCAACAAGCTGGCCGGGTACATCGCGGCTGTCTCGCGTAAACTGGACACGCCGCTTGCCATTGTGATCCAATCATCCAGTTCCGCTGGGAAAACCTCCCTGATGGACGCCGTGCTATCGATGGTCCCCGATGAAGACCTGCTCCGGCTGACCAATCTGTCGCCGCAGTCACTTTATTACCTGGACTCGATCAAGCACAAGATTCTGGCCGTCAGCGAAGACGAGGGTGTCAGCCAGTCTGCCTACTCTTTGAAGCTCCTGCAAAGTGAAGGCAAGCTCCGCCACGCCGTTGTCAGCCGCGAAGGCGGACGCATGGAAACGCAGCACTACGAGGTCGAAGGGCCGGTGTCGATGTTCCTCACCACCACCGCTCTGGACCTGGACGAAGAGCTGATGAATCGTTGTCTTGTGCTGTCTGTTGATGAAAGTAGGCAACAAACCAAGGCCATTCACCGCCGTCAACAGGTCGCCCAGACCACCGAAGGCAAGCGGGCGTCCGAACAAGCCGAGAAGATTCGCAAGCTACACCAGAACGCTCAGCGGTTGCTCAAATCGGTCGAGATCGTCAATCCGTTCGCCGACAAGTTGACGTTTCCAAATGACCGAACCAGAATGCGCCGAGACTTTGCAAAGTATCTGTCGCTGATTAAAGCGATCACGCTGCTTCACCAGTACCAACGTACCGAAGTCACTCGCGATGACATCGCCCTAGCCAACAAGCTCGCCGCTGAGATATTGGGCCGGTCGCTTGATGAGCTGTCACCGCAAACGCGGGTGTTCCTGACCCGGCTTCACGACTTCGTCAAGCAGTCGTGCGAAGAGCAAGACCTGCACCGGTCGGAGTTCCGATTTACCCGCCGTGACGTGCGTGATGCTTTGGGCTGGAGCCAGTTTCAGGTCCACACGCACCTGACCAAGCTGGTCGAATTGGAATACGTGCTGGGCCACTGCGGCAACGTTGGACGCCGTCACGTTTACGAACTGCTGTTCGACGGTCAGTGCGATGGCAAGACCTTGGCCGGTCTGGTCGACGTTAGCCAGCTATAGCCCAGGTATAGCATCGGCAAAAAACATCAAAACACCGTCTTTTCCGGTGTCAAACGCCCACGGTAGTAGCTTTCGCTGGAAGTTGCTACTGCGCTCTTGTGGTCATAAGTGACCATTCCGGTCTCGGACGTTCCGATTCCGTTCTTTCCCCTGTCCTTGGAGACAATCCGTATGTTCGAAATGCTCAATCGCTACTATCTTCACCTGCAAATGAACAACTGGTCGCCGCGAACCATCGACCGGCGCCGCTACACGCTGGGGCGCTTCGTCGGTTGGTGCGTCGAACGCGGTATCGAGACGGCTGGTGACCTCACCGACGACGTCTTGCAAGCCTACCGTCGTAGCCTGTTCCATCACCGCACCAAGCAGGGCGAGCCGATCAAGTTCGCGACGCAGGCCAGCTACATCGCTGCGGTGCGTCACTGGCTGGGATGGTTGGTGGAGGTCGAGTCGATCCAAACCAATCCTGCCGACAGGATCGAGCTTCCGAAGGAAGAGCACCGTCTGCCGTCCAGTTATCTGACACTGGAGGAAGTGGAGACGTTGCTCGGAACGGTCGACGTGTCGACGGCTACGGGGCTCCGTGATCGTGCGATCCTGGAGACGTTCTATTCGACCGGGATGAGGCGAAGCGAACTGATTGCCCTCAATCTCGACGACATCGACCGGGAACGTGGACTGATCACGATCCGGCAGGGAAAGGGCCGCAAAGACCGTGTGGTTCCGATCGGACGCCGGGCCCTGGACTGGATCGACAAGTACCTCGCCGATGGGCGACCTGATGCTGACGGGCCCGTGTTCGTGACCGGTCGCGGCAATCCGTTTCATCCGGTGACGCTCTCGCAAACGGTCCGCAACTACCTGGATGATGCCGGGATCACTAAGAAAGGAAGCTGTCACATGCTGCGTCACACGACGGCTACGCTAATGTTGGAAGGAGGGGCTGATTTACGTTCTATTCAAACTCTGCTCGGTCACGAGCAACTGAACACGACGCAAATCTACGTCCACGTCACGATCCAGCACTTGCGGGAAGTTCACCGCCGAACGCATCCGGGCGCGGAGGACAAAAGGCGCGACACCAAGTGATTCCCATCAGTTAAACTGGCGGGATGGTTATTGCATCATCCCGCCGTCCGCCATCGCCCGACTTGACGTGCTATGAGACCATTTCGGCGGACGTCGACAACGACTCGGTGGCCGATGTGACCTATCAATGGGACGCACTGGGGCGACGGGTCGGGCGTGACGACGGCACAACCGCAACGGTGTTCGTCCAATCGGGACAGCAAACGATTGCCGACTACACCTCAGGTGCGGCGGCCTCCAGTCCCACCTACGACTACGTCTATGCGTCTTACATCGACGAACCGGTCATGCGGTCAGGAAGCGGCGGCAACAGGTACTACCATCGCAACCAACAGTACAGCATCACCGCGCTGACGGATTCGTCGGGTACGATCAAAGAACGCTATGCCTACGACGCCTATGGCAATCTGTCGGTGTTCGATGGGAGCGGGACGGCACGTACGGCGACGGCCGAGGGCAACCGCTACACCTATACCGGCAGGGAGTGGGACGACGAACTGTCGCTCTATCACTATCGGGCTCGGATGTACGACCCGATGTGCGGGCGGTTCTGCTCCAGAGATCCAATTGGGTTTCGCGGAAGCGCGCACAACTTGTACCAATTCATCGACTCCGATCCGCTTGCAAGTACCGATCCATCTGGCCTTGTTGCGTGCAAATGCCAGGTTACGTTCTCGGCGAACCTCTTTTACAAAAAAAAGGGTAAGTGGGTTCCTGATGACCCCGCTTCAATTGGTCCGTATACCGCAGGCTCAAAACCGTTCTTTGGAGTGGCCACTTGTTCGCTTGCAGCGAAGACTACCGTTTACGGAAAATCTGCATATGGACTCAAAAAGGGCGGAGTAGCTCTTGGTAAGTTTGACCAAAAGTTCGACATTTCCGTTTCGGTCACTTGCTACAAGAAACCATGTCCGTGCAATCATCTCACGGTCGACGCATCTTTGACAAATCTAGATTTCTGGTTTGTAGATGCAGTGAATAGTTGGGGGAAGGGAGTCGGAACATATATTTACGGAGGCTTATTTAGTCCGAAACCTGCAAACTTCCACTTGTCGTCGATCGTTGGACCTGCGCCGAATCCAGTAGGCGCGGATTGCACTGACACGATCAAAGTGCCGATTAGCGACGGACTTCCGCTTGTTTACGGTGTTTCTGGAAATGTTACGGTGGTAATAAATGTTTTCTAAACTGACTCTTTGGTTTGTCATTGGATGCTCGGCGGTGAGTTGGTGCACGACCGCGAAAGCAGAAGATCAAGCCATTCTGGTATTGACAGTGGATCCCTTCGAATCGGCGAGAGCGAAACCGCCCGATGAGATTTTTGGGCGATGGGAGAAAAACGTGCAGAGTCCTGACGGTTTAGGGTCTGTTAAGCTTCTTGTTACCCCAGGGCCAGACAATCTTGTTTCGATTCGGCTTGAAAGTATCGCATGGTCATTGGATTTTTGGGTGTCTTTCTACAGGTTGGAAAGAACGACTATTGGTGTTGCACAAATTGCATCTTCTACCTCGGATGCATTTCATTTACGGTACACTCACCTGCCCGCTGTTCATGTTTTAAAGATTTCAGCAGAGGGCGAGGAGCTTAAGATTGCTGCCAGTAACAAACGGGCAGTCGATGATTTGCACGGTGACAACGTTATGACCGTTTCATTGTCGGCGGGTAGGGTGTTGTTGGCAGGCGAAAACAGTGATGTTGAAAAGGCTTTGAACAGGAGTCTTTCCGCAAATTCCTTTTCGGAAGCGACATTTACGTTCGTTCGGGAGAAATCAAACAGGACGGCGGGAGTTTCGGAGAAAGGACCGGGTGAATCGGAGTGAAGCGACGCTTCAACAAACGAATGGCCAATTGGTGCCACTCAAAAACTTGATGCGTCGTGACGCGAACAGCGATGGAAAAGGAAAAAGGTGTCAGGACTCTTAAAAGAGGATTCCGGCTAATTTGCGGATGATGCCACCCACAAAACACGACGGAGTCAAGTTAGCTCGTCGGTAGCCGATCGGTCGCGATAGCGGTATTGCCACCTCAATACCGGACGGGATGCTTGCACTGCTGGATCAGATCACCCTCGCTAAGTCGATTTGGGCAACAGTCTGCTACAATCTCGGTACCTGCCGTGCAAGAAGATAAACAGGCGCGGACGCAATATCACTTGGCTCGGCGTCGAGGGAAATGAGCTATTCTTGCAAAGGTGATCGCCAGGCTGTCTGTGTCGGTGATAGCGAGGTGTAGCCCAGGTATAGCACCGGCGAAATTTATGAAAACAGCGTGTTTTGCCGTGCGAACCGCTGCGACAGCAGCTTTCAACCAGGATTGGCACTGGACCTTGTTGGTCATAGACGAAATTTGAGAACTCGATAGAAAGCTCGAAAATCCAGCATCGGCTAAACTGGTGTAATGGTCGCGCTCAATTCATCCAACCGAAAACCAATTCGCCGAACAGGCAGCGACGCCCCCGTCGTTCGCGCAACCAATGGTGGGCGGTACTACCATCGCAACCAACAGCACAGCGTCAATGCGCTGACTGATTCGTCTGGTGGGATCGTTGAGCGGTACGCCTATGATGCCTATGGCGGATTGTCGGTGTTCGACGGGAGTGGGACGGCACGTACGGCAACGGCCGAGGGCAACCGCTACACCTATACCGGGCGTGGGTGGGACTCTGAATTGTCGCTCTATCACTATCGAGCCCGGATGTACGATCCGATGTGCGGGCGGTTCTGCTCCAGAGATCCAATCGGGTATGAAGCTGACGATTCTTTGTATCGTTTTGTTGGCAATAGGCCACTCATTATGGTTGACTTTGACGGTTTGCAGGCGGTGCAAGTTCTCGATGAAGGAACGGGCAATGAGAGCGGGTGCACAGCAGGGGAGAATGCATGCATCACCGATATAAAGAATCGAGTTAAACAGCTGGTTCAACAGCGAGTCGCAGCAGGTGGAAGCTGTTTCGTACCTCACCGACCAAGCGAACGCGAACTCGAATGCCGGAAGAACGTGGATCAGTGTCTTTTAAATACGATTGATAAAATTTCGTTCGAGTGCCGAACGGACACCCCATGCAACAAAGATGCGTATCGAGCCGTGGAACGACGCTCGTACGTCAAAGGAAAAGACGAAGTCCGTAAAAAGAAAGACTGTAAACCAAGGCAGAAGGACTACACGGTTTTCCCTGATCCCGTTCTTTCAGAAAGCAAGATCATCTTATGCGTCAGCTCGCCAGGAAGCAGCGGTGCATGGCCTCGACGTTCGACAGACATTGTTGTTTGGTGTCGCAATGCTGGCTTGAGGCGTGATCTTGCCCGCACAATTGCACATGAGATAATGCGCAATTGCGTTGGAGATCACATGAACACACCAGGGGATTGCCCCGCTCGGACGTCCGGATGCAGGTATCCTTGGCAATGACTTCATTCGAAACTGCGGGAGGTAAGGCAGTGCTGAAAAATGTTTGCATTTGTGCGTTTTTACTAACTGGGCTTGTTGAAATTGGCCATAGTGATGAGCGGTCACCAGTAGTTCCAGTTCGATATGAACGGAAGGAAGGTAAGAGATTTGTTTGTGCGCAGCCTTCTTCCCTTGCTCAGAAAGCTGGAGATGCAACGCTATTCGTTGCAGGAACGAATGCGAGGATTAACAGCAACCAAACGGTATTCGGAGATGTTGAGTCGTTCGACCTCGAGGACGGATCTGTTGTCTATTTGACAAAGTTTTCGTCGGCATGGCTTTGCGATCGAGACAAGGTTGACTTGGTCGTTAAAACGAAATTGCGAGCAAAGTTCTGGCACTTTGATTTGGCAAGAAGGCGTCTTGTGCTTACCGCTGGTGTTGATGAACACTCTCGCGACTTCGCCGTGCGAATTGTTTTAGAGGATCAGAAATTAATGGGTGAGCTGAACAAGCAACTCGCAAAAATTGATAACACTGAGCTAGGCAAGATCATTGCGGATGGGCAGATAGTGCCAATCTACGACGAAGCGGTTGGGTGCTTGAAGTTCACGGATGCAAATGGCGAACTTTTTGAACTGCCACTACCTCAAGGGAATGCGAAAAATCCAAGTCGGAATGCTTCTGTTTGGGTTCCGTTGCAGCGTCCGCTTCAGGTTGACGCCACCTATGAAGTGGATGGGACGCGCGGCAACCAAAGCGATGACACGAAGTCATCAGGCTGGATGCCCGCCACTCTTGACGACCGCGCATCTTTGGTGAATGCAGGACAGGCCAGATGATGCCGCCCACAAAACACGACAAGGGCAAGTCAAATTGTCGGTAGCCGATCGCTCACGATTGCGATGTAGCGGCCTCAACACCGAACGGAAAGCTTGAATTGTTGGATCGGTTCGCACTCGCTGAGCCAAATTGAACATCAGTCTGCTAAAAACACGATGCTCGCATGGCAAGAAGAGAACGGGCGCGGACCCAACACCACTTGGCTCGGCGCCCAGGGAATGAGCTATTCTTGCAATGGTGATCCCTAGGCTGTCCGTCGGTGATAGCGAGTTGTAGCCCACGTACAGCATCGGCGATAGATACAAAAAGCGCGTGTTTTGCGGTGCGAGCTGCTGTACTAGCAGCCTTTGACTAGAATTGGTACTGGACCTTGTTGGACTTAGACGACGCCTGAGACCTCGATAGAAAGCTTGAGAACCCAGCATCGGCTAAACAGGTGAAATGGTCGCGCTTAACCCATCCAGCCGAAAACCAACTTCCCCTACGATCGACCACGCCTCCGTCGTTCGCGCCGGCAATGGCGGGCGGTATTGCCATACAACCCGGAGCTAGAGTGGACGAACGAATAATTTTCCTTCAAGAATTGTGTCAAAGAATAGGCATAGTTCGGAATTGCGCATTCGATTTGGTGTCCAGAGATGCCGACTGGGATTTGCGAGTTGGCCCTTTCCAATACTTTCGCATCATTCATTCAGAAGAACTCGCCGAAGGCCCTGTCCTTTGGTCGAGTGTCGTACTGACGGCACCTAAGACCCTGCTGAAAGAACGATGCAGGCACATCCCAGTGACGCTGCTTCATTTCTTTGAGAATGGCGAAAGCATTGGCGGGGCGACAATTGACTGGAACTCCGCGAACACAATCTATGCGATTGATGAAATTGCATATCAGAGGAGGTTTGATCCTGACGATCGAAGTGTCAAGAAAGCCATGATGAAGATGAAACTGGCAAATGAATAAGAAATGAAACGGTGTCAGCACTCTTGAATGGGGCGTTCAGCGGCGGACGCAGCACTTGACTGTTGAACCAGGGCAACTTCTGCCGCAACCAAAGGGGCGATTTGCCTTTCCGATTGATTAGTTTGGCGGCAACGGTTACTACCGCCAATCAATAGGGTGTGATCCATCGGGCTCAGCGATGCGGACAATGTCCCTTCGGGTGAGTTTGTTTCGTCCATATCCGGCTCCGTTGTGTTCGCTCTCGTATCTCTCATGATTCATGCGTGCCTTGTCACAACCGATCACTCGTGGCGCGCAGGTCCCATCGCCGGCGTTTTACCTCAAGCCAGTCAGCACGGAAGAGGCGGGGAGGGAAAAATGAAAAACAGCAGTCGCGGAACTGCGAGAAGCAAAAACAAGGCCGCAAGAATTCGACCGGGGATGCTTCTGTCGCGACGTTCGACTCAGTCCTCTGCACCGACAAACTCTCTGATGACGCCGAAGTCCATATCGTGGGCGTGCGAAGCAGTGATCGAAGGGTATGGATGTCGCGATGGGGAATTCGCACCGCCGGCCCCTCCGGGGCGAGCATTTCGTTGGGGTCGTAATCTCGGGGTTGCCACCCCGAGCTACCGACGCGGACTCCTCCGGAGTCAAGCCTGCCGCCGCTGAATGAACCCGCTTCAGGCAACGTGGCAGCTCGACTCGCGGACGGTTCGGAGAACCGAGCGACATTGTCGCTCAGCTCTCCGAGCTGATTGCGTCTCCAAGAGTGCAGAATCGAGTTCCACTTTCCAATATTCGTTGTGCCCCAGACATAGTTGTCGTTATGAGGGAAAAGGTGTATATGAAGGCAACAGTGTCAGTACTCTTAAATGGGGCTTCCATCTGCGGACGCACGTCTTGACTGCAGAACTCGATCATCTTCCGCCGCAACCAAAGGGGCGCATTGCCACTCTGACTGATTCGTTTGACGGGGAGGGAGCTACGATTTCCGGGATGATGGATGGAACCAGCTATTGCATCGATCCGGACTCTTGGGCTGCAGAGCGTGCTGCGGCGCTCGGATCAACGCCTGTAGTTATTGCGATTGATGATAAGATCGTCGCCAAATACGGTGGGCTAGCCAATCTAAACGCTCCTCACGAGACACGTATCCCGGTCGAACACTTCGATTCGATTTCTCCTGATGGGGAATGGACGGTGCCATCCATCTTCCAGAAAAGCGAGTTGTATTTGAACCACGGCGCTCGCGGTACAATAAGCGGTCGCTGGGCCTCTGCCGCGATTAGCTGGCTCGTTCAGGATCGTGCAGCTGAGTTTTGATCCAGCGGCGGCGCAGCGTGGTACCGAAGGCTTTCACTTTCATTCGGTGGCTGGTGCGTTGGCGATGGCTAGTTTGACCAGCGACAGGCTAGTCGAAGCAGGCCGCCGCGATTACTTGGCCGCAATGTTACTGCCGGCCTGTTTGACTTGCGTGCTCTTGCATCGATTCTGGGCTGCCGATGCACGAGGCCTTGCCGAAGAACTTGGGCCAGTGCCAAACCAAGACCCAGCGGCAGCGCGGTCTGCGTGGAACTGTATCTAGCCAAGTACTTGAAAAATTCAAAATAGTCTCTCTGTCGGACGGTGGATCAAGCCATTAAGCGACGGCAGTTCAATGCGGGGTGCGGCATAGGAGAACGAATCAGTGCGCAAAACATCAACTGACGAATTCAGAGAACTCGTTGTGTCAATCTGTCAACAGTCATCCGACAATTTGGATTCATCCAATGATGACTTGGAAAAGGCCAAGGTTCTGTTTGTTGCGGAATGGCTGCTCTCCCGAAATGCTGACAAGGATACCTCTACCCTGCTAGACGATTTACGAGACGGATTAGCTCTTGACCTGCAGCTTGACATGCTCGACCCTCACCGCTTTGAACAGCTCAGTAGCCGGCTTCGGTGGCTTTTGCCACAGTTGTCGCCAGCCGGTCATGTCGCTGATTTTGTTGTACACGAACTATTCTCTCGCGCGGTAGCAGCGTATCACAACTCCGGGAATTTGCGTTGCGAGCCAATAATTAAGCTTATTTGGGAACTGCAACGGTTGTCGCCTTGGATTGTCGAGGGTGCTTATTTGTTACATCCACAGCTTATCGATGAACATCGTGAAACCTATCGAGAGTCGATTGACCGTTCCTGACAGAACTGATGCGACAGATTGCGGCAGCAGCGCAGGGCAGCATTACGGTCTGGAAAACATGTAGAAATATTTTTTCGGCTCCGTCGAAATCGGTTCGTTGAAGTTCGGTGCACATTTCAAGAGAGCGGTGGTTGCACCTACAATGAAGCTAAACTTGCAGACAACTTTGTTTCTAGGATTCACATTACTTTGCAGCACGTCTGCAAGATCCCAGGATACGGTTCGGGCACGGATTGTCAGTCAGGTTGAGATCAATCTCAGTAACAGGCTTGAGCGCAAAGTCAAAGAGGGCACCTTCACTTGGAGCACTGGATTAAAAAGGGGATAGCCCGACTTTTCAGAAGGCAATGAAAACGTTTCGGGCACCGAGAATGTGGATTAGGTAATTCGCTGGTGCACTTCCGATGTTGAAGAATGCGGCGGACGAACGATTGGAACGCACAACCGAGTGGATGCCTGGCGCAACTGCCTAGCTCGTTGTGATAGGCAGACGCGGGGGGAAAGGTTGTCTTGCGAGTGAAACGGGAAGATTGATGGTGCCGTCGACCTAACGTATGTCTCGGGCCGGACAGACCGGATCTCGACAAGCATCCTGATGACGCCGAAGTCCATACCGTAGGCACGCGAAGAAGTGATTGGCGGGCTTGATTTCGAGTTGGTGAATTTGCACCGCCGGCCCCTCCGGGGCGAGTATGTGGTTCGCGTCGCAATCTCGGGGTTGCCACCCCGAGCTACTGACGCGGACTCCTCCGGAGTCAAATGCGCCGCTGAATGACCCCACTTCAGGCAACGTGGCAGCTCGACTCGCGGACGGTTCGGAGAACCGAGCGACATTGTCGCTCAGCTCTCCGAGCTGATTGCGTGCCTTGCTAGAACCGATCACACGGATGGCAGCGAAGTCTACCCCGAAGGCGTGCGCAGCTATGACCGGGGTGTTTGATTCGAGTTGGGGAATTCGCACCGACGGCCCCTCCGGGGCGAGCATTTCGTTGGGGTCGTAATCTCGAGGTTGCCACCCCGAGCTACCGACGCGGACTCCTCGGGAGTCAAAACTGCCGCCGCTGAATGAGCCTGCTTCAGGTAGTGCGGAAACGCTTGGTAGCTCGATGCGCATACGGTTCGGAGAACCGAGCGACATTGTCATTCAGCTCTCCGAGCTGATGGCGTGCCTTGCTAGAACCGATCACACGGATGGCGACGAAGTCTACCCCGAAGGCGTGCGCAGCTATGACCGGGGTGTTTGATTCGAGTTGGTGAGTTCGCAACGTCTGCCCCGACGGGGCGAGCATTTCGCAGGACTCGCAAGCTGATTTGAGCAGCCCCCCGGTAGAACGCCGGAGACTCAAACATTGGAAGCTGCCAGTGGATCGCTAATGAACACTCGATTATTGCGGTCCGCTACCCGCCATTAACACCGTCCGAGCGGAGCGGGTGAACCGCCTCGAAATTCTCATTCAAATCGCACTCTTCGTCTGGCGATAGCACTTGCGGCAACCCAGCTTTTCACGCCGCACTACAACGCATTGTGTTTCTTTTCCGTGAATTTACGAGTTTTCAACACGGTGCACAGTTTGTGTGCGTCTTTGCTTGAATGCTGATCACATATTCAGCATGACAGCAAAAGAAGCATTCACAGGGCGGAAAACCCACGGAGTGCCTATGGTGGAGATTTCCACCAAGCCGGTTTTCAGGGTGACTACAAAAAGCGAGGCTCATTTTTGCCAGAGGGGCGAGGTGGCACTGGCACAGCGTTCGCTTTTTACTACCCCGGAAACCCAAACAAACCATTCAATCCAAACTGATTTGAGAATTGAGGAGTTAACCATGCTTGGAGCAACTTTCGTCTGTTTCGCAATCGCTTCGATCACCGGCATTCTTGGTTTCAGCAACCTTTCGATGTTCGCCACGGTGATCTCAAACGTCCTGCTGGCTGTATTCTTGATGCAATTTGCGACCGAGCGAATGGTCGGAAAGATCAAGCCACAGACCAAGCACACCGACCGCTAGTCGGCTCACAAGAGGGCTCTGCCCGCTAGTCGGCTGACAAGAAGGCGCGATCGCAAGCCGTGAATAGCTAATCGCGGTTTCAGCGATGAGACGAGCGCACCGGCCCGCTACTGGCCGAGCAACCTGCTGTTTTCATCAATCCAAGTCTCCAACGATCGGTAGACTTGGTCAAATGAATGAGCCGTGATACGGCGATCCGAATGCGAGTTCCCGGATCGAGCGCGGGGTAGCGTCACACGAATCGCAGGCCCCGACGGCGGGTGAGGTTCAATACGAAGCTTTCCACCCAAGTGATGTGCGATCAGAAACGCACTGAGCAAATCCATATCCATTCCGATCGGCCACTGGCGAATCGGGACCACCGCCGAGAAAAACGAGGCGAGTTGATCTTGGTCAAGTGACCGAAACATGCCTTTGATTTCGAGACACGCGTCGCTGCCGCGCGGGGACACGGTCACCGTCAACTTAGTTGGTTGGTCCTGTACATCAGCCATGCGCCGAATCAACACTTCGATCAGTTGTCGAAGCATACCTTCGTCTGATTCAATCGTCATCGGCGATTCGGCCGCCACAGCGACATCGACGTCGTCATCAACCATCTCACGCGCACTGCGTCCGGCGACCGCCTCGGCAATGTTTGCCAGGTCTACATCGCCTTCCCAGCCAGTCGACGTCGAAACCGTTTCCCGAAGCAGCTGGTCAATGGTAGTAACCATTTGCAACGCTTCTTTTTTGGCAACGGCTGCCACATTGAGTTCCGCCAATTCGTCCATCTGGACCTGCAAGCGGTGCTCGATCGGTGACTGCTGCATGTAACTTTCGAACGCGCCCCAAGAATCACCGAGTTGGTGACCGAACGCGGCAATCGCAGTCGCGAGTCCACGGACACGATCCATCACGATCAGCCGATGAAACACGCTCAGTTTTTCTTCGAGTAGTTTTTCGCGTTGCACGATCAATTCGTGGAAATCGATTGCGCGTTTCAGCGTCCCGATCATTTCGCCTTCGTCGATCGGTTTCGTCAGATAACGAAACGCCCCCCCTTCGTTGACCGCTTGAACCGCGTAATCCAATTGCGTGTACGCAGTAACGAGAATCCGAACAATATGGGGATACCGATGACGCACACGTTCCATCAGATCGACACCGCTGACTTCGCCCATCCGTTGATCAGTGACCAAGACGGCAATCTTTTCAGAATGGGCTTGAACGTATTCCCAACCCTCTTCGCCACTCGCCGCCGTATCGATTCGAAAATCGTCACCGAACAGCTGTTCGAAATATTTCAGCGCGGTCGTTTCATCGTCGACGTAAAGGACAAGCTTGTCTTCCGTCGGCAACTGGATGTTCATAAGGAGATGCGTCTAGACGAAGTAAAATGAAGAGTCGTAAGTTGCTAGTGTATTCTTTAATACCTAGCGTGATCACTGTGTTAAACACACTGTGTCAAATTGTCATTTTTGACATTCGACAATCGAGCAACGCGGACGAACACTGGCTACTATCGCGAGGTCGATGCCATATCGCTTGGCAGAATCGTTTGGGAAGTCGACTTCGCCCCATCCCGGGATGACACGGCAGTGGCTGCAAGTGGCAAATCGAACGTCACTTTTGTACCGACGCCAAGATTGCTATCGAACCGGATCGTACCTCCATGAGCAGATACGATTGTCTCACAGATCCCCAGCCCCAGCCCTAATCCCTCACCTACGTGGGAGGTGTAATACGGCTTGATTGCCTGTTCAATCTGTTCGTCAGACATCCCAACGCCTTCATCAGCAACGGTGACCAACACGCGCGGACCGTCGACTTCGGCCGAGACATAGATTTGCTTCTTTCTTGTTTCGCTTGACTGGGATCGCTGACCACTCAGCCCTGGTACCGGCGGCTGGTCTTTGTCTCGATCGCGGATCGCGCGTTCCCCGTTGTGAATCAAGTTCAACAACACTTGAACGATCTGGCTTTGTGCGGCACTGACGATCACACGCAGCGACGGTTCGTCCAACTGTACTCGCCCGTCGGGAAGTTCGTGTGTTAAAAAACGTATCGCGGTTTCGACTGCATCGATTAGCAAGATATCTGACTTAACGGCTAGCTGCTCAGGATGAGCAAAGGTCCGCAGGTCAGTCACGATGTGGCTGATCCGCGTTACCCCCTCCTCGATATCGGCGATCGTTTCACTCGGATCGCCACCCTTCGCCAATCGTTTTTTTAGGACCTTGATCGCCATTAACGAGTAATTGACGGGGTTGTTGATCTCGTGCAGCAACCCTGCCGCGACCCCAGCAATCGCCCGCATCTTTTCACTGTGGACCAACTGTTGTTCGGTGTCTTGTAGTTGCAGGATCGACTCACGACGTTGACGCTCTTTTTCGATCAAATCCTGCTGCAAGCAGTAAGCCTCAAACCGATTTTTTCGATAGGTGTAGCAAACCGTCACACAAGCGGCGCTGCTTACCGAGAGAAAGAATATTCCTTCGATGGCGACATCCGTTGCTAGAACTGACAATCCGTTGTTCGCCACTAGCGTCCCCGCATAGACGGCAATCAATGAAAAGCAGCAGATCAGTGATTCGACCGCACTAAAGCCCAGCATTTGCACGATGATCATCAGCAAAATCAGGCCAAAGTAATACCGTGATTGCCCCGCGTCTGTCGCGTGCATCATCCAGCACATGAACGCGCCGGGAATAAAGACCAAGAGAAAACTGACCGGTGAAAACCATCTTCCGGCCGACCAATGTCGCCTTGTCATCAGCCCCGCGACAAGAAGCGTTGTGGCGATCAGTCGTCCCACCAATAAACTGGTGAATGCGTCAGGATACAAAAACCAATCCAGCACGGCGCCGGCTGGCATCAAGACTGAGCCAAGGGTTAGTCCGATGTCTGCCCAATAGCATCGGTTGAGGCGTTCGGCACTGACGAAGGCTTCGTGATCGCTGGGCTTCCCATAGTCACGAATCACCGAATTTACGCTCATTCGGCTGGCTTCCGTATTTCCAAGAACACGTTGACGCCTGTCGAATCCACGTACGCTTGCTGCTCGCCTAAGCCAGGAACCAAGTTGTGCATGTCCTGCTGATTACGAAGTTCCAGGTTCCAGTCCAACACCATCCCCATCATCGCAACCGAAGAATGGTTTGGCGTCACATTGGTTACCAACACAATTCCGCCCGGCTGAACCCATTCGTAAAATAGCTCGATCAAAAACCCGCAAGTCGCGTCGCGCAGGTAATCGAACAACCCGGCACAGTACACAACGTCATACTTCTGGTCGAAAGCATTCTCGTGTCCCGATTCCTGGGCCATCTTGAGTATTTCGTGAACGCTCCGCTGCTCGGTGACCAAGTTCATTTCTGGACGCTGATGTCGCGCTCGCGGTATCAAAGTGGATTCCACGAAATCCAATGTCTCGCGATTAAAGTCGACCAAGCGGAAATCGACATTGCCGGATGCCGGCTCAGATTTCATAAACCGCGAAATCTCTTCGGCGGGACCACAGCCGATGTTCAAAATCTGTACCCGCCGTTTTGGCACGCTTTCGCTGAGCGTTAAATCGGTACGCGAATTCGCGAGGACAGGAGCAGACAGGGTACGGTACGTTTCGCGTGTGATCGCGCGCTGCAGCAGTTCGATTCGGTTGCGGTGTGCGGCAGGTGCGTCATGACGTAACGCGGACGCATTGACTAACTTCGCGTACGTGTTCGTTCCCTCCCAGGGATCGTTCAACATCATACGGACCATTTCGAAATCACCCGCATATCCGAGCGGCTTATTGAAGGCTCGATTCATGAATGGCGAAACCATCAACAGCGGGTGTAGCTCACGCTGAGCGAGCGCGCGATGGAACGGGGCGTCTTTGCGTGGCACCTGGCGAGTCGCTTCTTCGAATTCACCATTTAAGTCAGCAAACTTCGGATAGATCTCTTGGTCGACATCCCGCACAAAGTCCAACACACGGTTTGAATTTGCTTCCCGATCGATATCGGCTTCCATCTCCCAGTGCTCAAGCCACCGTCGCAGTTCCTGCAGGTAGCTCCGCAGGTTTGAGATCGAGGTGCGAAAGCGTTCGCCAACACGCGTGTTCGCTTCGTCCCAATCGCCGACAAAGTCGCGAACGAAAGAACGCAGCGTTTCACCGGGTTGCAGGTCTTTAAGATCGGACCAAGGATCAACGAGCGACGCCGAGACGATCAAGATCAATCCGGTGTTAAGCAATCCGGTAATCACCGCTCGGCCGGCATAGGTTGCCCGGTTGCCTTGATGAATCTTCAGCTCATCGAGAACTTCAGATAATTGGACGATGGAGTAAGGATTGTAGACTTCGAAGACTACGTTTTGCCTAGACAGTCGCACCAGTGTTCCATCTGCGGCAACTCCCTGTGAGTTCTTGAAGCTCACGTGCGAAGAAATTGTCGAATTCCTGATAGCCACAAAGACCCCACAATGGCAGAGAAACACTTGCAAACCGAACTAAAGCGTTCGAGCAGCCTCCGCCGCCACGCTTTGTAGAACACCATCGTCAACCTTCTTGATAAACGATGACGCTGTTCGGACAAGCCGCCCGTTTTGATCGATCCCTTCGACGATTACCTTGTCCGCTGTGATCGTAATCTGACGAATGAGCAGGTGTTGAATGTCCCGATTGATTCCGCTCGGATCGCCAGCGATCGACAAGATCCGTTTTCCTCGATCGAGTGCCTCTGTCAAAGACCCGAGATTTGAACGAGTTGGTCTCCACCCATCGTGATGGGGCACACGCGGCAACGACTCTCTCGGGGATAAACCAGCCCCCAGTTGGACATCAGCTTCGGTCGCTAGAACGTCCGCCTGTTCTTCCGCGATCGTTTCCTCACCGGTCAGGATTGCAGCCGCATGGCGGATGATAGAAACCACTGTCGATGATTCACCCGACTGACGGATTGCTTGGCCGATCACTTGCTGGAATCGCTCGCAATCGTCCCCCTGGTCAGCGCCCGCGAGTCCGGCAATCTTGTAGCGTCCTTCGCGATGGTCGAAGCTGATCTCGACACCTAACTCTTTTAGGAATGCGATATCGCGATAAAACGTCCGGCGATTGACGTTCAGTTCGGATGTGATCGTATGGGGATCTGCCGCTACCCCCGAATGGACCAGTCGGAGGATCTCTAGGGCTCTATCAAGTCGGTGCCGCATCGTGACCTAATTTCGCTTTCGAACTACTTGAACGGGCCGATCCACGTACCAGGTGCACGTGCTCAGTGGCACATACCAGAGGATCGGGGAGAGTAACTGACTAAAAAATCCTGGCGGGTACCTGACAGAACGATGGAAAATGACGTCACCCGGCATGAAATTTCTTGCCCAAGTGACAGAAACCAAAGGGGCGGGGGACCAAATCACCCGAGAACCTGCAAAAGAAACAAGATTGTACTCGACGATTGCCCCGGTCCTTTGTATCCTCTTTCGCAGTGACAGCAGTTGTCACTGAAGCGTTCAGGAGGTTTTGCCCCAACTTCCTGGACGCGTTTTTTATGCGCCCAGCGAACGCCGGGCGACAGCTTAATCGACTTTCTTCGTCGGTTCCACGCCGCTAAAGGCCCGGCGGCACGTTTCTCTCTGATCTACAGCGATCACAGTTGAATCACTCTTCATCAAACGCTTGCGTCAATTGCGCAATTTCCGTTTGAAGTGAGCTGACATACCAAGTGATTTTCGCTTGTTCTGCGCCTGATTTTACCAGCAGATTGAATAGATAGTCCGCCGCCTCGCGTCTCAATTGCGATCGATCAGAAAGCGACTCGAAGGGGACAGGTTTCTGCTCACGCTCATGCACCAAGACGAAATGAAAGCCGAGCGGACTGCGAACTGGATAGGTGATTTGCCCGGGCTCAGTCCGTGCGATTGCGCGCATGACGGCCTCTGGTAAATCTCCGCTCGCGGACACCCATCCAATTAACCCGCCTTCACTTGCCGTTGAACCCTTGCTGTGTTTCTCGGTCATCGCGACAAACTGTTCCCTCAGTTCATCAGGCTGGTCTTTAAATTGCGTCAGTTCATTCCATACCGAACGCAATTGGTCTTCGTCTTCGAGTGACATCACGAAGTGCGACACCTTCCAACTGGTCGGCGTAAACCGTTCTCGATTGCTCGCGTAAAACTTCGCTAAATTTGCGTCATTCATTTTGCTACGCAAATACTCGCGCCATCCGATCTCCCAAGCCTTGGCGGCTCGCAACGCTGATTCGGTGCACTCGTATCGTTTGCAGATCGAATCGATCGACTCGCCACCCCGGCGGATCGAATCGACATACGCGTCCCAGTATCGATCGATTAATCGTTGCAGTTTCTCGCCTCCCTGTGATTTCAAACATCGCAACGCAAGATGTTGCCGCAACAGCAGATTCGCCGTCGCCTGTTTGACCGGTAAGGGGAGCCCTGAAACGCGATCCGTTTTCAGCTTCGAACGCAAAACATAGTTCAGCTCGCCGATCAGAATCGGCTGCCCATCGATCGTGACAAAAGGCTCGCCCGGGTCGGTAGGAAGTCCCGAGTTGGGCTGCGCACAAAGTGGTTGCGAACAGCCGAGCAGCAACAGCCACACCGTCGCGGCGGCGATCTGCTGTGAGAACGTTTTAGGTCGTAAGAATGTGATCATGGCAATGCGATATCGTGCAAAACGAAATCTACGGAATCGCGAACCACCGATGTCGGCGATCGATAAATCAGCTTTGCTTCATCCGGTTTATCAAGCTCGAACAGGTATCCCATGCCGACGCCGGATTCGGATCGGCTATAAAGCTCATACCCAAGGTTTTCTCTTCGATCGCCTTTCGAATCGATCACGAAGACTTCGTTTTGAAACAGCCATTGACGGTGGCTTTCGAGCGCGTCGCCGGCGTCATCAATTTCCACGGTGAAACGGACTTCGTAGATTCCGCCATTGGGCTGCACACGTTCAAGCTGAACCGTCATTGCGTCGACAGTCTTCTTGAACCCTAATTGTGAGAGTGGCACTTCAAAGTCGTGACGTTTTCCCGGTAGCAGAGACTCGATTGTCCCTGACAACGATTCAATTTTCGTTGGGTTTCCAGTCGGCAACTCGAATGGCAGATAAAACTCGCTGAACTGAATTTCCTGGTTGGCCGAGATGTCGATCGTCCGCTGAGTCGATTGGGGCTTAAGCGAGTTGCCGTCGTCCAGCTTCCCGGTCAATTGTTCGACCGGGATTGTGATGCCAATCGGGGTCATTCCTGGTTGCCAACAGAGCTCCATCGACAGATTCAATCCGCTCTGCTGTGCGTCGTTGTAAACACGTCGTGCCGCGATCGACATGGGTTCAATTCGGAACACGCCGCTGTATCCAGCTGCGTTGACCCGCGACCGCCGGGCGTCATTGCGTGGAATGAGTGCAATCGTATCCGGCGTTCCGCCGTAGTGGTTGACATCAAGATTTGTCTGATCGAGCACGTAATCCAGTGCATTCCAAAACGACAACGGGGCCCCGGTCGGCTGCACGGGCATTGTTTCATCGACGTTGTGGTCGAACTCAATTCCGCTCTCACCGCTGATGGCTTCCAATGCGTCCTCGAGTGTCGTCGCGTCGGTCAACTTGATCCGAACCGGTTTGATCTGGACCTCGGTTTTACTGGCTTGGAGTGCCGCTCGGACACGTGCCAACCGTTCGCTGGCTTCGATCGAAAATCCGGGACGCGACTCGGGTAAATAGCGAAGTACATCAGGTCCGGCTTCGATCAGTGCTTTCTCGGCACCGCGACGGTCGCCTGCTCGCGCCGCATCCAACTGCTCCAGCCAACGCAGCACGTCGTCTTTTGAGACTTCAGTGTTGGCCTGATCAGGCGGCGCATCTTGCGCGAACACACTGTTCGATACGCAGCTGTGCAAGCACACGACCATCGCGATCACAGCGAAGACGCCGTGAAAGTGAGCGGCAATTCCAGGGCGGTGATGCCGCGAGTTCGATCCGGTCGTCATAACCGAAACAATCGTCCGATTCATTTGCCTACCACGCTGACTACTTGAACAGTTGACGGGGGGTTTGTGAGCTAAGTTCCTCTTAAAGAATGGTACCAAACCCGCCTTTGCCTCGTCCGCGAAAGTCTTGTTCCTTTTCCAATTTTCCAACTTGTGATTCGCCCCTATGGATCGAACGACTGTGACGCTCGTCAAAATATCGCTCTTTTCACTCCTCATCGTCACTTCGCTCACGCCAACTGCGACCGCAATCGCGGCAGCACCTTCCATGGTCGAGTTTGAGTATGACGGCCAACGTCGCCAGGGGATCCCAATCATGGACTTCCCCGACGAAACGATCGTTTTGGGACGCGACGGACAGTTGCATTCGATCCGTGGCGAAGAACGCGAGCAACTGCAATCGATCACGTCGACGTACTCACCGGCAACAGTGATGGAGATGCGATCCCAATTGCAGCAGGAATTCGGACGCGGATTTGAAGTCTTAGCCACGCAACATTTTTTGGTGGTACAGCCGCGTGGTCGGGGCGAAAAATGGGCCGAGATCTTTGAGCAGTCCCATCGCTCGTTCATTAACTACATGTCTCGCCGCGGCATAAAAATCCGACGTGGACGGTTCCCGATGGTCGCGATCGTCATGCCAGACGAAACCGCCATGTACGCGGAACTGAAACGGATGAACGTGGACGTCAAGCGTGTTGCGGGGATCTACGCTCGCGAAAGCAATCGAGTGATCACTCACGACGGGGGACACCTACGATACATCGGCGCGACACTGCGCCACGAAGCGGCGCACCAGTCAGCCTACAACTACAACGTTCACAGCCGAGTGGTGATCACCCCCCGTTGGGTTACCGAAGGCATCGGGCAGATGTTTGAACCGGAAACCATGGTTGATACCCGCCCAGGCCTTACACCTCGCGATCGCGCCAACCAAGACAGTCTTGCCGTGCTTCGCCGTGACTACGGAGCAGATTTCAATTCCGGCTTCTCCGAAGCGGTTCGAGACTTGGTGGGTAACGACGGCATGTTCCACCAATCGCAAACGATCGACAAAGCGTACTCGGTCGCTTGGGCAATGATGTTTTACCTCGCCGAACGCGAGCCCGATGCGTATGCGAAAGTGCTCGCCGGTACAAACGCACGCGGAACTTATCAACCGTACGACCGATTCACTCGACTATCCGATTTTGAGCGATGGGTGGGTACCGATATCGATCAATTCTCGACGAAGGTCGCTTGGTTTCTAAAATCGCTGTAGTACGAAGCGGTAAACTGGTCGCCAACTGACAACCAGATTTCCCGCATCAACTGCCGACTTTGTGACCCGCCCTAATATCATTCTGATCATCACCGATCAGCAACGCTACGACACGATCGCCGCGCTCGGCTATCCCCACGTTGACACGCCGCACCTCGACCGGTTGGTTCGCGAGGGCGTGTCGCTGGAACAATGCCACGTTTCCGCTGCTTCCTGTGCGGCGGCACGCGCGAGTCTATTCAAAGGCTATTACCCGCATACCACGGGAATCTTAAAGAATGCCGATCGTTGGCGACGTAGCTGGATCGAACAGTTGAATGACGCGGGTTACTACTGCGTCAACATCGGCAAGATGCACACTTGGCCGTACTTAACGGAACTGGGATTTCACGAACGCTTTGTGGTAGAAAACAAAGATCGCTTTCTCGAAGGACGCTACTTCTTTGACGAATGGGACAAGGCGCTTCGCTATCGCGGTTTGGTCAAACAACAGCGCGAGCAATATCGTCAGCTCGACGACTACGATCAACGGCTCGGTGCCTTCGAATGGAAACTCCCTGAAGACACACACCCGGACTTCTTTGTCGGTGACATGGCAAAGTGGTGGCTCGAGTCAACGCCGAAGAAAGACCCGCTGTTCTTGCAAATCGGTTTCCCAGGCCCTCACCCACCGTATGATCCGATCGAGCGATACGCCGAACCGTATTTGAACAAGGAATTGCCGCTGATACCGGTCAGCCAACAGGAACTCGATCAGCAACCGCCAGCACTTCGCGAATTGCGTGTTCACAACTCGCAGATCGATCATGATTCGGTCGTGATGCCGCTTGAAGTATCACAAGCACAGCGTCATCGACAACGGGCATACTATCTCGCCAACGTTACCATGATCGATCAAAAGATCGGTGAGATCATGGAGACGCTGGAGCAACGAGACTACCTCGACAATTCCATCGTGATTTTCACCAGCGACCATGGCGATTGTTTGACCGATCATGGGCAAAGCCAAAAGTGGACAATGTATGAACAAATCACTCGCGTCCCAATGATCGTCTGGGCGCCAAATCGATTTGCCGCAGGCACCAAATTAACGGGCTTGGTTCAACAGATGGACCTGGGGCCAACGATTCTTCGATGGGCCGGTGTCGAATGTCCAGCCGGGCTGGAAGCGATCTCGATCGCAGACGCTTTCCAAAACCCCGAGTCGTTTTCCGGTCGCCCCTACGTTTACTGCGAACAGGCGAAAGACGGTGTGCTGACGGGGTGTGAATTCATGACCATGGTTCGTGATCAGCGCTACAAATTGGTTCATTTCTTGGACGAACCGAACGGTCAACTGTTCGACCTGCAAAATGATCCGGACGAGATCTCCAATCGCTGGAATGATGATGCGTTCCGCGATGTGAAGCGGCGACTGCTCGACGAATTGCGTGAATGGCGAATCCGCAGCGGAATTCGCACGAAAGACTGGTGTGCGGACCATCGTTAGTGCCCGCTAGATCGCCACTGCCGCGGCACAGCGTTCAGATCAAACTCATCTGCGCCGCGGACCTCGGGGGACACCCGGCGTCTACGCTAGCCGGATTTATCGCTTGCCGCCTAGAATGAAGATGTCACACGTCACCTTCACTCGACGGAAAGATAACAACGACATGCGATTGGATCTAAAACCACTCGGCTTGGCACTTCTCGTGGCAAGCACTCTTACGCAAGACACATCAGCGCTCGCACAGTCGGCCGGTAAGGTCTCCGGCATCGACCAGTCACTGTTCAGCGAGACGGTCAAGCCGGGCGAAAACTTCTACCTCTACGCCAACGAAAAGTGGCTCGCCGAAACGGAAATTCCGGCGGACAAATCCAACTACGGTATTTTCACCGTCTTGGACGACGACACGCGTGAACAAGTACGCGCCCTGATCGAAGAGGCCGCGAAGACCCAAGCGGCAGCGGGGACGCCTAGCCAAAAAGTTGGCGACCTGTACCAGAGCGTGCTTGATGTGGAAGCACGCAACGAAGCGGGAATGGAACCGATCAAGCCACTGTTGGACAAGATCGCTGCGATCGAAAATTCAACCGACCTAGCCTCTGTTGTCGGAATCTTGCGGCGTGCCGGTGTGGGAGGTCCCTTCGTCCCCTATGTCTCCGTCGACGCAAAAAAAAGCGACCAATACACGGTCTATCTGACACAGTCTGGTCTATCACTGCCGGACCGCGACTATTACCTCGACGACGAAACACGCTACGTCGAACTTCGTGAAAAGCTGAAGGAATACATTTCCGAGACGCTCAAGGCGGCCGGACATCCCGATCCAGAAACCGCCGCCAACAACGTCTTCATGATCGAAGAACGCTTGGCCACGATCCACTGGACCAAGACCGAAAACCGTGATCCGGTTGCGACTTATAACCCGCGCACCCTTTCAGAGCTGGATCATCTGCTGGGCGCTTTCAAATACTTTGACTACGCCAACGCGGCCTCGATCGGCGATGTCGAAACGGTTGTGATCCGCCAGCCGAGTTACATGGAAGGACTCGCCGAAATCTTTAAGGTCGTCACCCTTGACCAGTGGAAGGACTATTTCACATATCACACCATCGACGGTTTTGCCAGCGGTTTGAGCGAAGCGATGGAGAAACGTCACTTCGATTTTCATGATACCGAAATCAGCGGCATCACCGAGCAACAGCCGATGTGGAAGCGTGGCGTGAACGTCACTGGAAGCGTCCTCGGTGAATTGGTTGGGCAGCTTTACGTAGAAAAGCATTTCAAGCCCGTCGCCAAGCAACGCATGAACGAACTCGTCGACAACTTGATCCTCGCATTCAGCGAACGCATCAAGACGCGTGATTGGATGGGTGAAGGCACCAAGAAGCAAGCGTTGGAAAAGCTCTCCAAATTCACGACCAAGATCGGTTATCCAGACAAATGGAAAGACTACAGCGACTTGCAAATCCGCGACGGCGTGCTGGCAGATCACCTCTTGGCATCGGCAAAATTTGAGTACGATCGCGACATCAACAAACTTGGCGGTCCGATCGATCGTGACGAGTGGCACATGACACCGCAGACGATCAATGCCTATTACAACCCGACGATGAATGAGATCGTCTTTCCCGCCGCCATCTTGCAACCGCCATTCTTTAATCTCGCCGCTGACGATGCTGTCAACTACGGCGGAATCGGTGCGGTCATCGGGCACGAGCTTAGCCATGGCTTCGATGACAAAGGTAGCAAGTTCGATGGCGACGGAAACTTGCGCATGTGGTGGACCGAAGAAGACCGCATGGAGTTCGAACGACGGGCGCAAGGCTTGGTCGAACAGTACAACAGCTATGTGCCGATCGCCGGACGTACCGTAAACGGCGAATTAACACTGGGCGAAAACATTGGTGACCTCGGTGGGTTAAGCGTCGCCTATGCGGCTTACAAACTGTCTCTCGAAGGCAAAGACGCGCCGCTCATCGACGGCTTGACGGGTGACCAGCGTTTCTTCCTCGGTTGGTCACAGATTTGGCGTCGTAAATATCGAGATGCCGAAATGGTCCGACGTCTAAGCGTCGATCCGCACAGTCCAAGCGAATTTCGCGTCATCGGCGTCGTCCGCAACATGGACGCATGGTACGAAGCGTTCAATATCGGTGATGACAGCCAACTGTTCCTCGCCCCCGAAGAACGTGTCCGCATCTGGTAGTGCGTAGACGCACTAACGAATCGGTCTTCAACGAAACGCGGCCCGGCAAGTCATCGTCTTGCCGGGCCGCGTTGAATGCAGACGGATGCAATTGCGTCCAAAAGGAGCGTCCCAGCCTAAGCAATCGGGATCGGTTCTTCGGCTGGCTCTTCTAATTTCGAGGCAACCGATTTGGCAAATTCATCGTCGACTGCTGCGAATTGCTGCAACATTTTGTCGCGGATTCTTTCTGGACTGTCCGCCATTGAATTGGCAATCGCAGTACAGAGCCTTTCTCGCGCCGCTTCGTCCAAGACGTTGTTCCAAAATAGACGCGGTTGACCGAAGTAGTCCTGTTCGTCGCAAGCGAACTCGTCATATCGCCGACCGTCGCCATGAACTGGCATCGGTGGCTCGAAACAGTGACCAGTCTCCTTGGGGCCGTTCATCTTGTTCGGTTCATAGTCGACGCTTCCACCGCCATTCCCGTCGACTCGCATAGCGCCATCGCGGTGGTACGTCGCGTAGGGACAACGAGGTGAATTGACGGGAACTTGGTGATAGTTGACGCCAAGGCGGTACCGGTGTGCGTCCGGATAACTCAGGACTCGGTTCTGCAGCATTCGGTCGGGCGAAATCCCGATCCCGTCAACTAGGTTCCCCGGTTCAAACGCTGCTTGTTCGACATCTTGGAAATAGTTTTGTGGGTTGCGGTTCAATTCCAAAACGCCGACTTCCATCAACGGATAATCTTCGTGTGGCCAGACCTTTGTCAAATCGAAAGGATGCCATTGATAGGTCTCGGCATCTTTTTCGGGCATCATTTGGAGACACAGTTTCCAGCGGGGATAGTCACCCGATTGAATCGCGTCGAACAGATCTCGAGTCGAGTAGTCGGGCGCTTCGCCGGCCATCTGAATCGCTTCTTCATCGCTGAAGTTCTCGATTCCCTGTTCCGTTTTGAAGTGGAACTTGACCCAATGCCGTACACCGTCACGGTTGTAAATACTGAACGTGTGGCTGCCGTATCCATTCATAAACCGTGCACTTTTAGGCGTCCCGCGATCGCCGTAGAGGAACATTACTTGGTGCAATGCCTCCGGTACTTCGCCCCAGAAATCCCAACGGCGCCAGTGTGGCTTCAAGTGGCTTTGCGGTTCGCGTTTTTGGGTCCGGATAAAATCACTGAACTTCAGCGGGTCACGGATGAAGAAAATCGGCGTATTGTTCCCGACGAGATCCCAAACGCCTTGATCGGTATAAAATTTCAACGCGAACCCGCGAGGGTCGCGTGCGGAGTCAGCGGATCCAGATTCACCGCCGACGGTTGAGAATCGGGCGAAGACTTCCGTCTCTTTACCTACCTTGCTGAATAGATCCGCCATGCAGTAGTCGCTGATGTCGTTCGTCACGGTGAATTTGCCAAACGCACCGTAGCCTTTTGCATGGACGACGCGTTCAGGAATTCGCTCCCGATTGAAGTGGGCCATCTTCTCGACCAAGTGCACGTCTTGCATCAAGAGTGGCCCGCGAGGGCCAGCCGATTGCGAATGTTGGTTGTCGTCGACGGGGCGTCCGAATTGCTGAGTTTGAAAAGGGCAACGTGGTTCGTTGTCTGGCATCGTGGCTCTCGTGCTCACATGGGTGGAACGGATTTTCGCGATCTGGTGATGCAACATCGGTGCCCAACCGCACCACGGCTCTGATTTGCGGTCCGTGGGCTAGGTGGCTTGTCAGTCTTGATCGATGTTAAGGCAACTTGATTGATCTGCGTTCTCGACACTTCCGTGCCGCGTTTCCCAATTGCGATTGCAATCGACCGCCGCACGCCCACTTTGGAAGCTTGCGAATCTGGGCTACGATTTGAGAAACTGAAGCACGCAATTTTCATAGACCCCCGTACATCTTCCCCACACACCGCACAGTCCAAGCTATGACCGAAGTACGTCGAAAACCCGTGGTATTGATCGTCCGAGATGGATGGGGCAAAAACCCGTTTCCCAAGTGGGATAGCGCAAACGCCGTCGTCCAGGCCGAAACGCCTGTCGCCGACGATCTCATGAAGACCTATCCGAACGTGTTGATCAAGACATCGGGCGAAGACGTCGGATTGCCAGCAGGTGTCATGGGCAATAGCGAAGTCGGTCACCAAAACATTGGTGCGGGGCGGATCGTCGACCAAGAAGTCATGCGAATCACGCGTGCGATCCGCGAAGGCCGGTTCTTCGAAAACCCGGTTCTGCTTGGGGCTCTCGAACACCTCAAAACGACCGGTGGCAAACTGCACATCCTGGGTTTGATGAGCGACGGCCGAGTGCACAGCGACCTCGACCACGCCCTGGCCGTCGTCGACCTCTACAAGAGCACCGGTTTGCCCGCCGATCGTTTGGTCATTCACGCAATCACCGACGGTCGCGACACCTCGCCCACCGGCGGGTTGGACTACATCAAAAAGATCGAAGATAAACTGTCCGATGCCGGTGTCGGTCGAATCGGTACCGTTGTCGGACGCTTTTATGCGATGGACCGCGACCTTCGCTGGGAACGTGTTCAAACCGCCTATGACGCTCTGACCAAAGGGGCTAGCCGAACGGCCGCGACCGCACTCGAAGCCATTCAGGCATATTACGACAACCCGACCGAACCGAGTCGTAGCGGCGACGAGTTCATCGAAGCGACCACCATTGTTTCTGACGGACAAAGCCCTGCCTTGGTTGAAGACGGTGATTCAGTCGTGTTCATCAACTATCGCGGTGACCGCACCCGTGAAATCACCAAGGCGTTCGTCTACGACGATCAAGCGTGGGCGGACATCGACGGTGGCGGATTCGATCGGGGACAAAAGGTTGACAACCTTTACTACGCCACCATGACGGGGTACGAAACCGGTTTGCCGGTGAAGGTGATTTTCGAAAAGCCCGCCAAGATGCCAAACATTCTGGGCCAGTACGTCAGCGAAAACGGACTGAAACAGTTCCGTTGTGCTGAAACGGAAAAGTACCCGCACGTCACGTTCTTCTTCAATGATTACCGTGACGATCCATTCGAAGGCCAGTTCCAAGAAATGGCCCAATCGCCGCGTGACGTTTCCACCTACGACCAAAAGCCAGAGATGTCAGCGGCGGAGGTCACCGAGTATGTCTTGAAAGAGATCGAATCGGGACGCAGCGAACTGTTGATCGTCAACTTTGCCAACGGCGATATGGTCGGCCACACCGGCGTTTTGGCAGCCGCCGTCAAAGCGGTTCAAACGGTCGACGCCTGTGTCGGCAAAATCGTCGAAGCGACGTTGGCGAAGGGCGGATCCTTGGTAATCACCGCTGACCATGGTAACTGCGAGCAGATGGTCAATCCGGAAACCGGTGGTCCACATACCGCACACACGACCTACGACGTGCCATTGATCGTTGTCGAACCGGGTTTGGAAGGCAAGACGTTGCGTGAGGGTGGTCGACTGGCAGACATCGCGCCGACCGTTCTGGCGCTGCTGGGATTGAAAAAACCGGCCGAGATGACCGGTGAAAGCCTCATCGAACTGTAAACAACAGGACCGGGTGTCTTGCCAGCCCAGTTGACTCGCCCAGACGCTTTGACTGGGCAGTTCGTCTGGGCTAGTCCAGGTGACAATTCGGTGGCAGGTTGGTACGTTTGGGCCAGTGACTGGCCCATCATTATCACACTTGCCTCCAGCGGTCATCGAAATGTCTGACGAAGCTTCGAGTATTGTTTACACCTTCACCGATGAAGCGCCTGCGTTGGCGACCTTTTCTTGGTTGCCGATCGTTCAAGCCTTCACCAACGCCGCCGGTGTCACCGTCACCACGAAAGACATTTCGCTCGCCGGCCGCATCCTCGCGAACTTTCCTGAATCGCTGGACGACTCACAGCGTGTTGAAGATGCGTTGACCCAGCTTGGCGAACTCGCCAAGACCCCTGGCGCAAACATCATCAAACTTCCCAACATCAGCGCGTCGATTCCTCAGCTGACTGCTGCGATCAAAGAATTGCAAGCTGCCGGATACAAAGTCCCAGACTATCCGGGCGAACCAGCCACCGACGAAGAAAAAGAAATCAAGGCTCGCTACGCCAAGGTGCTCGGCAGCGCAGTGAACCCCGTCCTTCGCGAAGGCAACAGTGACCGACGTGTCGCCGCGGCGGTTAAGAACTACGCCAAAGCCAACCCGCACTCGATGGGCGCCTGGTCTTCGGATTCACCGTCGCACGTTGCGAGCATGGCAGACAGCGATTTCTATGGCAGTGAAAAGTCGGCCGTCATCGAAGCCGCAGGTAAGCTGAACATCGACTTAATCGCGGCTGATGGCACCAAGACAGCTTTGCGTGCGCCATTGGCTGTCGAAGCCGACGAAGTGGTTGACGCGTCGGTGATGAGTGTCAGCGCTTTGCGTCATTTCTATGCCGCACAAATCGCAGATGCCCGCGAGTCCGGCATTCTACTGTCGCTGCACCTCAAAGCGACAATGATGAAAGTGTCCGACCCGATTCTGTTTGGCCACGCCGTCGAAATCTACTTTGCCGACGTTGTCGATAAACATGCCGATACGCTCAAGCAAATCGGTTTCAGCTCGAGAAACGGCATGGCATCGCTCGAGCAAAAACTCGACGAATTGCCCGCCGACAAAGCCGCTGAAATCAAATCCGACATTGCCGCCGCTTACGAAGCCGGACCGTCACTGGCAATGGTTGATTCGGACCGCGGCATCACGAACCTGCACGTCCCAAGTGATGTAATTATCGATGCATCGATGCCAGCGGCAATCCGCAGCAGCGGCATGATGTGGGGGGCAGACGGAAAGCTGCACCCAACAAAAGCGATGATCCCAGATCGCTCCTATGCGGGCGTCTATCAAACGGTCATCGATTTCTGCAAAGCGAACGGGGCCTTCGATGTCACCACCATGGGCAGCGTCAGCAACGTTGGCCTGATGGCAAAGAAAGCCGAAGAATACGGCTCGCATGATAAAACGTTCGAAGTCCCCAGCGACGGCACCGTTGTCGTTACCGACCAAGACGGCAAAACGATCTTCGAACATCCCGTTCAAGCCGGTGACATCTGGCGGATGTGCCAAACCAAAGACGTCGCCATCCGCGACTGGGTCCGATTGGGTGTCGAACGCGCACGCTTGACCGGAGCGACCGCAGTGTTCTGGCTGGACCGCAATCGAGCTCACGATCGCAACTTGATCGCTAAGACCGAAACCTACTTGAAGGACCACGACACCGACGGTTTAGACATCCAGATTATGGACACCGTCGACGCAACCCGATTGGCTTGCGAACGTGCGAAGGATGGAAAGGATACGATCGCTGTTACCGGCAACGTGCTTCGCGATTACCTCACAGACTTGTTCCCAATTCTGGAACTCGGCACGAGTGCCAAGATGCTGTCGATCGTTCCGCTGCTCGCCGGTGGTGGACTTTTCGAAACGGGAGCCGGAGGTTCGGCCCCAAAGCACGTCCAACAATTCATCTCCGAAGGACACTTGCGTTGGGACTCGCTCGGCGAATTTTTGGCCTTGGCTGTTTCACTCGAAGACCTCGCCCGGAAAACTGACAACGCGAAAGCCGGAGTCCTCGCTGCGGCACTGGATCTTGGCACCGAAATATTCCTGCAAGAGGACAAGTCGCCAAAACGAAGTGTCGGTGAACTCGACACTCGAGGCAGCCACTTCTACATGACTTTGTATTGGGCGGAGGCACTCGCCAAGCAAACCGACGATGCAGAACTGGCCAACCAATTCGCAGAAATCGCGACCGCTCTACGTGAAAACGAAGACACGATCGTCGGCGAACTTAACGCGGCTCAAGGCGACGCGGTTGATCTGGGCGGATATTTCCAGCCACACTGCGAAAAGGCTTCCGACGCGATGCGTCCAAGCCAAACGTTGAACGAAATCGTTGACCGTTTGGTGAAGTAACGGATACGGCTTTGAAGTCGCACCAAGGCGAGGACCGTTGACCTTACGGCACCGCGGATTCCGAAACCTCCTCAAAGGTTTTGCGATCAAGAATCCGCGGTGGCTCGCTAGTAAGAAAGTAGTAGCTGGCCGAAATGATTGCGACTCCGGCAATGATCAGCCCCGACATCGCCAGGTATCGAACCACGTGCGATGCGAGTCCCTTTTTGCGATAGACGCGATTTGACCTCTCGATCTTTTCCGCTTTCGAAAGGTCATATTCGCTACGTTTTTCGACGACATTGAGCAGCTCCTTGGCTCGATCACTTGCTTGCTCGGAGTCGGGATCGGCCGACGGGGCGACCGTCGTACCGATCGGTTGATGAATGCGCCGTTCAATCGCATCACGCAGCGGCGGCAACACCCAGCTCATCGAGAGGATCTTCGAACGTTCGAGCGCATAACGTCGCATCTCGACCAATAGCTCGACTAACTCGGGCGGTGCATCGGGGACTTTGCGCAGATCGAGTGGAACGCGATGAGTCCGTCGATCGATCTCGCGCACCAATAATGAACGCAGTTGCTCGAGATCGGCATCGGCACCCCATTCGATACAAACCGGCTCCGTTCCCGATAGACGATCCAATTGCTTGTCCAAACGCGACATCGAGTACAAGCCTCGCGGATTTCGACTTCGTATTCACACTTAGCCAACGACAATGCGTCAATCACTCAGTCGCCGTTGTTAATCACACAGCAACCTTCCAAAGATCCCCCTCGCCAATCAAGTCTAGGGTAACCACCTCGCCCCCACCCGACGACGTCTTCAGCTGTCGAAACCCCACCCCACAGCACAACTTCAAGTGGCCCGCACGTGGTGTTCACGCGATCTACACAATGCCAGCTGCTTGAAGCAGTTTTCGCTTGAAAGCAGAGTGGCTTTGTACAGTCCCGATCTGTCCAGAAGATTCGCTCGGCAAGGTACAGATTGTGACTCGAGGACGGCGTTGGCCTGTGTACCGATTGGTAGTTCCGAAGGTACACTGCGGCGATGAGCGAAATTGATATTTATGATTTTGAGTTGCCGCGTGAATTAGTCGCCCAACAGCCCCTGCCGACCCGCAGTGACGCACGCTTGATGTTGGTTAATCGCCGATCTGGAACGATCGAGCATCACCACGTACGCGACTTACCCGACCTGTTGCGTAGCGAAGACACGTTAGTTCTAAACGACAGTCGCGTGATCCCGGCCCGTATGATCGGCTTTCGGACGCGCACGGGCGGACGTTGGCAAGGATTGTTCTTGCGTGCCGATGCAGATTCGGGGATCTGGGAAGTTCTGACCAAGACCCGCGGCAAATTGGTCGCCGGTGAGACCATCACCGTCGAGGACCGCAACGGATTACCCGGCATGCGTCTCGAAGTCGTCGCGCGAACCAACGAGGGGCATCTGCTGGTCATGCCGCGACCCGCGACAGAATCGTTCGGTCAAATGTCCAGTGAGGGTCTCGACGAAGACAGCCCGCCGCACGAATGGCTGCAGCGATACGGCCGAGTGCCGTTGCCACCGTACATCCGTGACGGACACATGGTAGATGACGATGTCGAACGTTACCAAACGGTGTTCTCCAAAACGCCAGGCAGTGTGGCGGCACCGACTGCCGGATTGCACTTCACACCACCGCTTTTGAAACAGATTCAGTCGGGCGGCACGGAGACCGCATCGGTAACGCTCCACGTCGGACTGGGAACGTTTCGTCCGGTCGCCACGGAGTCACTCGACGACCATGTGATGCATACCGAATGGGCCGAAATTAGCGAAGAAAACGCGGCCTTGATCAACGAACGTCGCACCGCCGGTGGGCGCTGTGTCGCGGTGGGAACGACCTCGGTACGAACGCTTGAAAGCGCCGCCGCTGCACTCGACGGCGCGTTGGATGCTTGGTCCGGAACGACAGACCTGTTTATCCGTCCGCCTTATCAGTTCAAGGTTGTCGATGCTTTGATGACCAACTTTCACCTGCCCAAGAGCACGCTGCTGATCCTGGTCAGCGCACTTGCCGGTCGGGAGCTGATCCTTGAAGCGTACGCCAAAGCGGTCGAGAGCGAATACCGCTTCTTCAGCTATGGGGACGCGATGCTGATCGTGTAAGCCGCATCCCGATCAGGAATAAAACGATGGCCGGCGTCATCGCCAAGCCGGCCCATTTGTGAACCTGCATCAATTCGTGCATCTGGTCCGTCGATGGAATCGGCAGCATGCAGTAGAAAACGCTTGCGATGGTGCCGAGTCCAGCGACCACGATCAACAGGTAACCCAGCACGTAGAGCCACGAAGTTGAGTGCCTCGGCGACAGGTAGCGCACCATCACGAATGCAAAGAGCGGTAGTCCGAACACCAGCATCCCGCTTGCCATCATGTGGGTCAAAAGCATTGACCCACCAAGAGTCTGTCCGCCAAGTGCCGGAACGGACGTTACCGTCAAAACGGCAACTACCAGAATCAGGCAGGCGATTAAAAAGCGGTCGATCCAAATGGCCATAGCGAAATCGTCAATTGTCAGAGCGGGTCGATAGTCTTGAGTGCTGGTTTACGGCACTCAGGAATGCGAAGTTTAAACGCTCCTGGGGATTTTGTAGAACCGGGTTCTTGACTGCGCCAGACCAAAGGCCTGTTCCATGGCCCTTACTGGTTGATGCTGTTTGAAACTTCGCGTTCGTCCGGTCCCGCCAGAGGGGAGGATTCGAAAAGAGTGCCGTCATGGCAACCTGTCTGATGTGCTCCCTAAACGGCCCGCAATGCGGAGTTACCAGCCCTCATTGGGCTCCTTCCGAAAACTGAATTCCCCCTGTGCGGCGAAACCGCTCATTGACAAAAAACGGCTTTCGGCCGAAAGTGAGGCGGCAAAAAGCCGCTTTCCCGTACCCACCCTTACCATTCCCTTCGATGACCGATGCATCTTCGTCCGGCCCGCGGACACTTTTAGATAAAATCTGGGATCAGCACGTAGTTCACCAGGACGAGTCCGGCCCCGCAATTCTGTACATCGACCTGCATTTGGTACACGAGGTCACGAGCCCGCAGGCCTTCGAAGGCCTCCGATTAAACAATCGCCCGGTTCGTCGCCCTGAGCGAACATTGGCGACACCTGACCACAACGTTCCCACCTCGGACCGGTCTCTGCCAATCGCCGACCCGATCAGTCGGAAGCAGATCGAAACGCTTCGTGCCAACTGTGCCGAATTTGGCGTCCAACTGTTCGACATCGGAGATGTTCGCCAAGGGATCGTCCACGTTATCGGCCCAGAAAACGGCTACACCCAGCCCGGCATGACCATCGTTTGTGGTGACAGTCATACCGCAACGCACGGCGCGTTCGGCGCCCTCGCTTTTGGGATCGGAACCAGCGAAGTCGAACACGTACTGGCAACGCAAACGCTGTTGCAATTCAAGCCAAAGACCTTCGAACTTCGTGTCGACGGCAGCTTGTCAAAAGGCGTCACGGCAAAGGACATGATCCTTTACCTGATCGGCCAAATCGGTACCGCGGGCGGGACCGGATACGTTCTGGAGTACACCGGCGACGCAGTTCGCGCGCTGACGATGGAAGAACGTATGACGGTGTGCAACATGTCGATCGAAGCGGGCGCCCGCGCCGGCATGATCGCCCCCGACCAAGTCACCTTTGACTACTTGCGCGGCCTGCCCGAAGTCCCCAAGGATTTCGACGCGGCCGTCAAACGCTGGAGCGAATTGAGCACTGACGCTGGCGCTTCGTACGACAAATCGTTGACCTTTGCCGGCTCGGATATCCAGCCGCAAGTCACTTGGGGAACCAACCCCGGTCAAGTTTTGAGTATCACCAGCAAGACACCCAACCCTGCCGATTTTGACGACGCGACGGATCAAAAGACGACCAGCGACGCGCTCAGTTACATGGGCTTGGAAGCCGGAAAAGCGATCCAAGATATCTCAATCGACCGCGTCTTTATCGGCTCGTGCACCAACGCCCGCATCGAAGACTTGCGTGCCGCCGCCGCTGTTGTCAAAGGCCATCGCGTCAGCGACAAAGTCAGCGCCATGGTTGTCCCAGGTAGCGGTCAAGTCAAAGAACACGCCGAGCGCGAAGGCCTGGACAAGATCTTCCGCGAAGCCGGTTTCGATTGGCGTGAAGCCGGTTGCAGCATGTGCTTGGCGATGAACCCCGACAAGTTGGCACCGGGCGAACGCTGTGCCAGCACCAGCAATCGAAACTTTGAAGGCCGTCAGGGCAAGGGCGGACGGACGCACTTGGTCAGTCCCGCGATGGCAGCTGCTGCCGCAATCGAAGGTCACTTCGTCGACATTCGCGATTGGGGCTACAAGGGCTAAGACTTACACCGGGATACAACCATGCAAAGCTTTATCAAACACACCGGCGTCGTCGCGACCATGAACCGCGCCAACGTCGATACCGACCAAATCATTCCGAAACAATTCCTCAAACGCATCGAACGCACCGGATTCGGTCAGTTCCTGTTCTACGATTGGCGTTTCCAAGATGACGGCGAAACACCGAACCCTGAATTCGAACTGAACCAGCCAGCCGTTAAAGACGCATCGATCCTGATCGCACGTCGTAACTTTGGCAGCGGTTCCAGCCGCGAACACGCCGTCTGGGCTCTCGATGACTACGGTTTCCGAAGCGTCATCGCTCCTTCGTTCGCGGACATCTTCTTCAACAACTGTTTCAAAAACGGTGTCCTGCCAATCGTGCTGCCCGAATCGGACGTCGATGAACTGTTCGCCAAAGCAGAGGCAAAAGGCACCTACGAGCTGACCGTCGACTTGGAAAAGCTCGAGATCTATGACTCCGAAGGATGGAAGCGGTCGTTCGAAGTCGATCCAAGTCGTCGCGAAAAACTGCTGCAGGGACTCGATGATATCGGGCAGACCCTGCAAGTGGAGGATAAAATTGCTGCCTACGAAGCTGCTCGCAGCTGGTAGCCCTCCCGATTATTTCTCGACCTAGAATTGATCATGCAACAGCGAAACTACCTGCCGATCGTCCTACTCAGTTTGTTTCTCGTCCCGGTTTGGGGCACACCAAGCGATGCGGAGGACTTTCCGGCGGGAGAATGGGTTTCGCTGTTCAATGGAAAAAACCTCGACGGCTGGACTCCAAAAGTCCGCTATCACAAGTCGGGTGAAAACTACGGCAACACCTTCCGAGTCGAAGACGGTCTGTTAAAAGTCCGCTACGACGAGTCGGCATACCCGACATTCGACGAGCGTTTCGGACACCTCTTTTACAACCAGCCTTTTTCACACTACCGGTTCCGTGTGACGTATCGCTTCGTCAGCGATCAGACCGAAGGCGGTCCTGGTTGGGCGTTTCGAAACAGCGGCGTCATGATCCATGGCGAGCCGCCACAATCGATGACATTGGACCAGGACTTTCCCGCGTCAATCGAAGTTCAACTGCTTGGCGGAAATGGCAAAGACGATCGCACGACAGCGAATCTTTGCACCCCCGGAACAAACGTCGTTTACCAAGGCAAACTGCACCGACCACACTGCACCAATTCGAATTCCGAAACGTTTCACGGCGACCAATGGGTGACCGTGGAAATCGAAGTTCGCGGGTCCGAAGTCATTCGCCACATCATCGACGGAAAGACGGTCCTCGAATACACCCAACCGCAACTCGATGAATCCGACGAACACTCAAAAACTTTGATCGCAAAGCAAGACGGACTGCTGCTCGAAGGCGGCACGATCTCGCTACAGTCAGAAAGCCACCCTTGCGATTTCAAAACTGTCGAAATCATGGTGCTGAAGCCCTAGTCTGGCCTGGCCAGAATCGAGACGTTCGAAATGCCATCGCGCAACTTCAATATCATCTTGTTTGCCGTCGTCTCCTGTTGGGCATGCCATGTCCAATATCGAAAGATGCGGACCGCCAGCATTGTCGGCGAAGCGATCGATTTAATTGAACGCAACTACGTTGACCCGATCGATCGCGAATATCTGCTCAAGTCCGCGATTCTAGGTGTCGTCGGCGAACTCGATGAACACAGCAGCTACTTCGCCGTCGATGCCTACGAGTCGTTTCAAGACAGCATGCACCAAGAATTTGCCGGAATCGGCATCTTGGTCAGTCAGCGTGACGAGAGCAAACCCGTTCGCGTGATTACACCACTCGTCGGGTCGCCAGCCTTAAAAGCTGGTCTGCTGCCAGGCGACCAAATCATCAAAGTCGATGGCGTCGATGTTTCGCAGATGAAGCTTCCCGAAGTGAGCGGCCGGTTGAAAGGAACGCCTGGCACTTCGGTGAACCTCGTCATCAAACGTGACTCTGGCGAACAGTCGATGTCCGTCGAACGGGCCACGATCGAACTCGAATCCGTTGTGGGTGATCACCGCGACGAAAACAACGCCTGGGTGTTTCGCCTGAAGTCAAACCCAGATGTCGCCTACATTCGTCTGAAGAGCTTTGGCGAAAAGACAGTACGCGAACTTGAACAGGTTCTGCAATCGCTCAACAATGACTTCACGGCGCTCGTACTCGACCTGCGTGATAACGGCGGCGGCTTGTTGTACGCCGCCCGAGACGTCGCTGACATGTTCTTGACCTCAGGAACGATTGTCTCGACACGAACACGCGGTGGTAAACTCGAAAAAGCCTACCATGCCGGTCCAGACGTGTTGGTTGATCCTGACCGCCCAGTCGCGATCCTGATCAACGGAAACTCCGCAAGTGCCAGCGAAATCGTTGCCGCCAGTCTAAAGGACAACGGTCGGGCCATCATCGCGGGAACACGCAGTTACGGCAAAGGAACCGTCCAGGAAATCAAGCCGTTGCAATACGGTCGAAGCGCACTTCGCTTGACGGTTGCGAAGTACTATCGGCCAAGCAATCGCAATATTCATCGAGATGCCGACGCGACCGAAGACGATGAATGGGGCGTGAAGCCTACCGACGGCTTCAACATCCCAATGGACTTGCAACAGCTTCAACAGCTGGCAATCCGCTGGGACAGGGCGTCTTATCCACTGCTTGCAGGAATCGAAGAAGAAGATCCGTCCCAAGCAGTCGTACCCGCGATCGAATCTGAGCAAGCCCCCACGGACGAGCCGACACCACCGATCGCAGAGAATCAACCAAGTCAGCCGGACGAAGAAATCCCAGACGCGATTGACCCCGATCCTTCCAATCCCGCGGATGAACTTTCAACGCTTGAACCGAAATCCGGCGCGGCGGAACCCGACAATCACAACAGGCCAGCTGTCACCCCTCCGCCGGATCATGTCGAATTAAACGATGAAGCGGCGGCGAATGTTGCTGAAGGCCCAGAAGCACTTTCCTATGACCCGCCACTCCGCGCCGCGGTGGGTATGCTTTTAAAGGAATCCGTTGGCCGCCCCGCAGCGCCGAACTGATCAACAGCGAGCGACAAACACGCTCCCCAGACGGACCAGAACACTGCTCTTCAAGCGGGTTTCTCGATTCTAACCGGGTGGGTTTTGCCTGGAGAGTGCCCGTTTCTCCGTGCGAAACCGTTTGCCGATCGATGCAGGCACAACTATCCTAGAACCGTCCGCTTCTACTCTTTTCTTTTGCAATGAACTTCTTGCCCGCTCGCACAGGGAAAAAGGATCCACTCGCAATGTCTCGACGTTTGCTCTCTATGGCAGCTCTTGCCGCGGTTTTAAGTTCAGGAACCGCGTTGGTGAACCAACCCGTGTTCGCCCAAAACCAATCGATCCTCGCCGAAGTCTATGGTCGTGGTGTGCACGCATATTATGCCGGTGACTACGCCGGTGCGTTTGACGAATTGACCGCTGCGATCGATGGCGGATCCCGTGACCCACGCGCCTACTATTTCCGCGGTATCGTCTCTCACTTGCAAGGGCGTCCAGAGCAAGCGGAATCAGACTGGGAAACGGGAGCAGAAATCGAAGCGATGCACGGCGGCAGCCAGTATATCGGTCGCTCACTCTCTCGCTTCCAAGGCTCGGCTCGGCTAAAGCTTGAAAACATCCGTCAGAAGGCACGCTTAGCAGCCCTTGCAAACGCTTCGCAGCGTTCGGACATTCGCATGCAAGAGTTGAATGCTCGCGGCAACCGACCGGCACCGCCCGTCGCGCGGTCCACGGCACCTTCGCCAGCTCCTGCCGCTCCGGCGAACCCCAAAGTCGACAACCCATTCTTGGACGACGCCCCACCAGCAAATGCGTCTGTCCAAAACGACGACCTCCTGAAAGACGTTGTTGGGAACCCATTCGAAAACGACGAGCCAGCGATTGATGCTGCCGCGCCGGCTGACGCGGGACCAGCCGCCGCCGATGATCCATTCGGCGCCGGTGCCTCGGGAAGCCCATTCGGTGATTCAGCTCCTGCCGGAGGCGATCCCTTTGGAGCAGGCGCTGGTGATGACCCATTTGGCGGCGACCCATTCGGCAACTAACCGCGGCCGCACCGACCGAAGACCAACGAAAAAAGCCAAGGCAAACGCCTTGGCTTTTTTTGTTTCCGGTGTCAGAAGCTTAATGGCAGAGTCGGGTGATCAGGCACCGGAACCTGATCACCCGGCTCGAAAGCCATTACATCCAGTGAGCTCGGTACAAGACCTCACATCACTATCTGTTACTCGAAGCGTAATTCCCCGTTACGCTTCAAGCGATCATCCCTGAAGAAAGTGCGTCTCCATACTTTCCTCCCTTACCAGACCGCTATTTGCAAACACCGTGCCACTGAACGAAGGTGGTCTGTTTCCATCGGCAGGAAACATCACTAACGGGCGTTATCGGCGGCGTTACGCCGGAATGCGGTGACCCTGGCGTCTCTTCCAATGCAAAAATATTCCGGACAACTGGTCACCAGTACAGATCAGATCGCTCTACCGAAACGAGCGATGCACACTTACTGTGCATCAAATCAGCCGATTGCTTGCAGAGTTGGCAATTCAATCAAGCGATTGTTGAAAACCTGTCAGCAGAACAGACGTTTCACGGGCTGCCGAAAAAAGCATCGTCGCAGCCAAAAAAGAACGGCCCACGTTGGGGCCGGATCAGTTTTTCGATTGTGGTCCCGCACGCCAATTGAAGAAGACGTTGCGGTGTTCCAGGCGACGAGTCCGTTAGAGACGCGACTGAATCGCGGCACTTTGGATTTCCTCTGCATTTGGAACGATCTTGGTGACGCTGACCTTGGTGCGACGAAGCTCGTCGATTTCAGCGGCCATCTCCGAGATCAGGTTGGCGATTTCGGTTCCAGCCGATTCGCCAATGTTATTCATCAGGGCCTTGCGCGAGTTAAACGTCAATCCGTGTCGGTTCATGTTAAATCCCAACTAGTCTGAACAGAGATGCACTTGGTGTTTGCCCCCGCACCATCAAGAAATAAAGCGTAATTTGCGGAGCAAGGTCCGCAATCCCTTTCTACCCAAAAAACACGGGGACAAGACGCCCCCCGCGGACATTATTCCACCGTGACGCTTTTCGCCAAATTCCGTGGCTTGTCGACATCACATCCGCGGAGCAAAGCTATGTGGTACGACAATAGCTGAAGCGGCACAACCGTAACAATTGGCTGGATCAACGATGGCACATCGGGGATGTGGATGATGTCGTCAGCGACCTCCTCGATATGGGGGTCGTCCTTGCTTGCCACCGCGATAATCGGACCGCCGCGTGCTTTCACCTCTTCCATGTTTGCCAGAACTTTGTCGTACGTCGTCCCTTGTGGAACAATGAACACACTTGGCGTGTTTTCGTCGACCAACGCGATCGGACCGTGCTTCATTTCAGCGGCCGGGTATCCTTCCGCATGGACGTAACTGATTTCTTTCAGCTTGAGTGCACCTTCCAGGGCAGTCGGAAAGTTCAACTGGCGGCCTAGGTACAGAATATTGGTTGCATTCTGGTACTTCTCGGCAACCTTTTTAACGTGTTCGTTGCACGTCAGCGCCTCTTGGACAGCACCCGGTGCTTTCATCAAGTCAGCGATGATGTTCGTTCCGGCTTCATAGCTGAGGTGACGGATGCGTCCGAAATACAATGCAAGCATCGCCAGCACAGTGCATTGGCTGGTGTAGGCCTTGGTGCTTGCGACCCCGATTTCGGGACCTGCGTGCAGGTACACCCCGCCGTCGGCTGCTTGCGCGATGGAACTACCAACGACGTTACAAATCGCCAGCGTACGATGCCCTTTTCGCTTCGTTTCCCGCAATGCCGCGAGCGTATCAGCCGTCTCGCCACTTTGCGTCAGACCGAAGACAAGTGTGTTATTTTCGATCGGCGGATTGCGGTACCGTAGCTCGCTGGCGTACTCGACGCTCACAGGAATCCGTGCCAACTCCTCGATCAAGTACTCTCCCACAAGTGCCGAGTGCCAACTGGTTCCACAACCGGTCAGAATGATCCGTTCCACACTGCGCAATTGCTGGGGCGTAAGATTCAAACCACCGAAGACAGCTGTCGCGTTTTCCTCGTCCAGTCGGCCGCGCATTGCATTGCGGAGCGACTCGGGCTGCTCATAGATTTCCTTGAGCATGTAGTGGTCATAACCCTGCAGGCTGACATCGTCTTCGACCGATTCCAGCGGTTGAATCTGGACGTTGACCTTTCCTTGGTCGCGATGCAGAACCGTGAATCCGTCGGGCGTCAAAATCGCCAGTTGATGATCGGCCATGTAAACGATGCGATCGGTGCAACCGGCGAGCGGCGATGAATCGCTGGCAACGAAGTACTCGCCACTTCCGACACCGAGAACCAAGGGGCTGCCAAAACGTGCCGCTACCAAAAGGTCAGGCTGGTCACGAAACGCCACCACCAGTCCGTAAGTGCCCCGCAGCTGGGCGATCGCCCATTGGACAGCTTGTGCGTAGCGTAAACTAGGCTCACCGTCACTCGATTTCGTGACTTTTAAACCTTCCGCAATCAAGTGCGCGACAACTTCGCTGTCGGTCGCGGAATGAAATTCGTAGCCCTTTTCGATCAACTCGTTTTTGATCGCTGGTAATTCTCAATCACACCGTTGTGCACGAGAATCACTTCGCCGTCGCCGCCGAGATGCGGGTGAGCGTTTTCTTCCGTTGCTGGGCCGTGTGTCGCCCAGCGCGTGTGCCCAATACCAAGCTTTCCGTCGACCGGGTTACTGCCCAGACGCGACGCCAACGCATCGATTCGCCCGACGCTTCGTGTCACATGGAATTGCTGATCGCAGGTAATCGCGATTCCGGCACTGTCATAGCCGCGGTATTCCAGCCGACGAAGGCCGTTGAGCAGGAAGTCGCCAGCATTATTGGCACCGACGTAACCAACGATTCCACACATGGATCGGGGCTCACCTTGTGAGGGGGGAGAGATTCACTACACCTTTCGATTTATAAGCGTAGCTCACGTTGAAAGAAATGCCGAATAGGCAGACTATTTCAGCGATCCGCTCTCGCTACAGGTGTGCAGCCCATTGTTCCGCTCAACCGGAAGAAGTGAATCCATCAGGACCGGAATTGAGCAAGAATTAAATGCCAACCTAGGCGGCTTTGCGAATCGTCGATTCGGACGTCGCGGACAACACCGACCAGCATCCATCGTCGCACTTCATCAGCTTTGTGTCAGGCTTGCTCAAACGTGACAACAATGACTTCTCGGAGTCACTTGGAACGGAATCGACCGACCACAAAATCACGTCCACTTGGCCGTAGGTTCGTAGCACCCGATCGAGCCCCTGCTCGACCGGCATCGGAACCAAGTGAACTTTCGCTGGGTATTCGCGGAGCTGGCGATGAAATTCTCGTAGAGTCAGCGGATTGCCACCGAGCTCGAATGAGTCCACCGCAATGTAGCAAACGGGTGTCGATTGCTCCCGACCAGTTAGCGCGTCCACGATTCCACGCCCGCGATTCCCATCTCCGATCCCGATTTCCAGCACCGTGTTGGCGGAAGAATCAGCAAGTTGCTTGCAAAGCTGCTTGTCGGCCCGATTCAATTTCGGTCGAGGGATCTCCGCTTTGGCAACGGTCGCATCGGCAACACTCGACTGCGCTAAAACTGCCTTGTCGGTAACAGCAACAGGCGTTGGTGATTGTTGGGGTGGGATCGATTTGAGCTTGGCCGTTACCGGCGGCGTGGTTTCAACCGCGATTCGAAGTTCTGCTTGAACCTCTTGCTGAACATCGCTGCTCGGCTCAGTTTCCGATTTACCACGAATCGAATTCCAGAGCTTTCGAAGTGGCATCGCGTCGTCTCCAACCTTTTCCTGAACATGTAAAAGTCGCCTACACCCACCGCAAATCATGTCGGTCGTAGGGTCACGATTGATACAACGAATTCGCCAAACGAAGGATTAACACGGACGCGGCAAAGATTGCCGGTTGGGTTGCCATGAACGGCTGCTGGTGGCTGCCTACCCGGCATTGCTCTGCTAGGATGGTGTTTTCTGATGCAGGACGTTTTTTAGAGGGATGATCCATTGAAAGTCGGCAGCGGTGGCGGATTTCGCGCGATTCTCTACACCATCAAAAAAGGTCGCGAAGCAGGAGGCGTTTGGAAGCTCTACCAAGCACTTCGTTCTCGCAACAGTTGCAAGACTTGTGCGGTCGGAATGGGTGGCCAGAAGGGCGGCATGGTCAACGAGCTCGGCCACACATTCGAAGTCTGCAAGAAGAGCATGCAGGCCATGGTTGCTGACATGCAACCGGGAATCAGTCCAAACTTCTGGAAACAGAATTCGATCGAGTCGCTGAAACAACGCACGCCTCGCGAATTGGAAAACCTCGGTCGCCTCATCCACCCTCTGCGATACCGAGCGGGTGCCACACACTACGAAGAGATTACCTGGAAAGAGGCGATCGATTCAATCTCCGGCCGTCTTCTTCAGACTAAACCTGATGAAAGCTTCTGGTACTTCAGTGGCCGCAGCAGCAACGAAGCCGGTTTCCTGCTTCAGCTTCTCGCCCGCGTCTACGGGACCAACAACGTCAACAACTGCAGTTATTACTGTCACCAAGCCAGCGGTGTCGGACTGCAAAGCAGCGTTGGCAGTGGCACGGCAACAATCTTGCTGGGCGATCTCGAAAAAGCTGACACGGTCTTCCTGATTGGCGGCAACCCAGCGAGCAACCATCCACGGCTAATGACCAGCTTGATGCGTGTCCGCCGCTCCGGCGGCAACGTCATCGTTGTGAATCCCGTTCGCGAAACCGGCTTGATCAACTTCCGCGTGCCCAGCGATCCGATCTCGCTACTAAAAGGCACCAAGATCGCTTCACACTACATACAACCACACATCGGTGGTGACCTCGCGTTGCTTTGGGGACTTGCCAAAGCAACCAAACAACTAGGCGCGTTCGACACAAGCTTTTTGCAAAACCACACCAACGGATTCGAGCAATGGTCGAGCGCAATCGACGAGCTTTCTTGGAATGAAGTCGAATCGAAGTCCGGTGTGGCTCGGAGCGAAATCGAAGCGATCGCAAAACTTTACGCCAATTCGAAACGATGCGTGTTCTCGTGGACGATGGGAATCACCCATCACGCCCACGGCGTCCAAAACGTCCAAGCGATCGCCAATCTCGCATTCGCCCGCGGGATGGTCGGGCGTGAAGGCTGCGGGCTGATGCCGATCCGCGGGCACAGCAACGTCCAAGGGATCGGTTCGGTCGGCGTGACACCGAAATTAAAGACGCAGATCTTCGATGCGTTGAAAGATAAATTCGGTGTCCAGCTTCCCGACACACCCGGCATGGACACGCTCGAGTGCATGGAAGCGGCGGCAGTGGGCGACATCAAAGTCGGCTTTTGTTTGGGCGGCAATCTCTATGGTTCGAACCCCGATTCATCGTTCGCCGACCAAGCACTTTCGAATCTGCAATTGAACGTGATGCTCAGCACGACGATGAACACAGGACATGTCCACGGCTTGGCCCAAGAAACCATTATCCTGCCGGTACTCGCACGCGACGAAGAACCCGCGCCGACGACCCAGGAATCAATGTTCAACTATGTCCGGATGAGCGATGGTGGGCCAGCGCGTTTACCCGGACCACGAAGCGAGATCTCCGCCATTGCAGCGATCGGCAAACAACTGCTTCCCGATGTACCCGGAATCGACTGGGACGACCTCAGCCAACCCGCGACAATTCGCAAATGGATTGCTGCGGTTGTCCCCGGTTATGCCAAGATCGGCGCAATCGATGAAACCAAAGAAGAATTTCAAATCGAAGGTCGAACGTTCCATCAACCAAGCTTTGGAACTGCCGACGGACGCGGTGTCATGCATTGCCATTCGATTCCCGATCTGAAAGGCACCGATGCGAAGCAGCTACGTCTAATGACAGTTCGCAGTGAAGGTCAATTCAACACCGTCGTTTACGAGGAAGAAGACCTTTATCGCAACCAAGAACGACGCGACATCGTGTTGATGCATCCCGACGATCTGAAACGTCTGGGGCTGGTTCACGACCAGTTGGTCACCGTACGCAGCGAGACTGGTGAGCTACCCAATATTTACGCTCGAGGCTACGACGCGATCCGCAGTGGCAACGCGTTGATGTACTACCCCGAAGCCAACGTGTTGGTCAGCCGCCAAGCGGATCCGCAAAGTAAAACCCCAGCGTTCAAGGGCGTCGTGATAGAATTGCTCCCGCAATAACCCTCCCCACCTGCGACCTTCCCCCATGAATCCATCGCCACGCCTTGTCTCCCTGCTAAGACTTTCGTTCGTACTCCTCGCTTGGCTACCGCTTACCAACAGCAGTTTTGCTCAGACGACAGAACGTCCGCCAAATCTAGTCCTGCTTCTCAGCGATGACATGGGATGGACGGACTATGGGTTCATGGGACACCCCGATGTCAAAACGCCAAACCTCGATCGGCTCGCTAGCCAAGCGGCGGTGTTTCCGCGTGGATACGTCCCGACAGGTCTTTGCCGCCCATCGTTAATGACGCTGCTAACCGGACATTACGCGTCCACGCACGGAATCACCGGCAACGACCCTTCGCCAAAGTACGCTGAGAAAGATTCCAATCTTTATAATCAGCGCCGCAGCCAACTGATTTCCTACCTCGATCGCTTCGAAACGCTGCCCGAAGCTCTTGGAAAACGGGGCTACCTCAGTCACCAAAGTGGCAAACTCTGGGAAGGCAGCTATACCAACGCCGGGTTCTCTCACGGGATGACGCAAGGCTTTCCCAACAAAGGCGGGCGTCATGGCGACGTCGGCTTGGAGATCGGGCGAAATGGCATTGCCGAAATCAACCAGTTTCTCGACACCGCTGTCAAACAGGACAAGCCATTTTATCTTTGGTATGCGCCTTTTATGCCACACACCCCGCACACGCCGCCAAAGCGTCTGTTGGACAAATACCGCGATGGCCGCCCGCTGACTGTCGCGAAGTACTACGCCATGTGCGAATGGTTTGACGAAACCTGTGGACAGATCATGGACTCACTCAGCGAGCGCGGGCTCGATGACAACACCATGATCGTCTACCTCACCGATAACGGTTGGATCCAAAATCCCAATGCCAACGGCTACGCACCTCGCAGCAAACAATCCCCGTATGACGGCGGCGTGCGCACACCGATCCTTTACTGGATGCCCGGTCAAATCAAATCCGGTCGTCGAGACGACCTCGCAACGAGCCTAGACATTTACCCCACCATGCTGGCTGCGGCAGGTGGTCAACCAGATTCGGAACTCCCGGGCCTCAATCTGCTGGAGCCCCTGAAAACCGGTCAAAAGATCGAACGCGATACGCTCTATGGTGAAGGCTTCGCACACGACATCGCTGATATCGAAAATCCCGAAGCAAGCCTGCTTTACCGATGGGTCATCGAGGGCCCCTGGAAACTCTTGCTGACGTACGATGGCGAAGTCAATCGATACAAATCCACCCATCCGCGCACCGAGCGTGGACCGCAACTGTTCCAACTACTGGAAGATCCCACGGAATCAAAAAACGTAGCCGGGCAGCACCCCGATATCGTCGCCCGCCTCGCAGGAAAACTGGATGACTGGTATTCGGTTAGCCAGCAAACAACGATCAAAACGCCATAGTTGCATGCTGCCCCGCGCGTCGGCGACCTCACTTGCCGCGGACCGACAATACCAGGCCGCTGTCCTGATTCACCAATAGCTTTCCTATGCACCGACTACACCTACGCCCCATCGCATTTGCCGTTACTTCGGCGTTCGCAATTCTTGTCGTGTTATCAGTCGATTCGCAGCCATCGATAGCCGGCAAATACAACAGTGTCTTGAACATCGGCGACAAAGCACCAACCTGGAAAGACTTACCCGGAACGGACGGCAAGACTCACTCATCCGATCAGCTTGAAAACGCCAAAGCGACCGTCGTTGTCTTCACCTGCAATTCGTGCCCGTATGCGTTGGACGCCGAAGACCGAATCATCGAATTCACGAAACAGTACACTCCTAAGGGAGTTTCAGTGGTCGCGATCAATGTCAACAAAGTCGAAGAAGACTTGTTGCCGGCAATGACCGAACGCGCAAAAGAAAAGTCGTATCCGTTCACATACTTGTTTGATGAATCGCAGCAGGTCGCGAAAGACTTTGGCGCGAAGTACACACCAGAATTCTTTGTGCTCGACGCCGATTACAAACTGGTCTACATGGGGGCGTTCGATGACAGCCCCGATGGCGACGCAGTCAACGAGCACTACGTTCGTGATGCCGTTGACGGGATCCTGCAAGCGAAAAAAATCGACGTCACCGAAACAGTGCCGATCGGTTGCCGAATCCGACTGGAACGCGAGCGCCGCCGGCGTCGCTAGCTCGTTCGAGTTTTGCCACTTCGAAGCGATACCACACACAGTTCCGTCAATCCCTTGAACATTCGCGAACAATCATTCGGTTCACGCTGGCGTCCAATCGCGATGCTCGCTGTTTCGATCACCGCTGCAGCCCTAGTGACTGCCACAATGATCGTCGCGAATGGATCGATCACTCTTTTTTGTGTCTATTGGTTCGTAGAGAAAAACCCCGATTGGGCCGAACGACGAAGTATCATCCAGTTCGTGCTATTCACCGTCCCAATGATCATGGTTGTTGCCGAATGGATCCTCTGGGACGTCATTCGTGGCCACCTCTCTAAAGAACGCTATGCTCGGATGCAGCCGAAGCAATGAGTGCGCCAGCGAAAATCGCCTAAAGGCTAGTCTCCAACCGCTGGTGTCTCGCCTTGAGGCGATTCTCGGTTCCCCGAGGCTCTGAGACCATTGAGAGACATCGCGAGCGACAACTACACGTTTCACAAAACCA
>PPHI01000022.1 GCA_002901265.1 Rhodopirellula baltica
CTGTCACCTCCTATGCCAACAAAAACACGAACGACTACGACCGCTTTCTTCGTGCCGACGGGCTGGGCAGCAAGCTTTCCCTGCCCAACGTGACATCCATTACCAGCTCAGCCAATCGAGCGGACGAACTCCACATCCAAGCTCTCAATGGCGGAACCGTGGAAATTGGGACTGACGTTAGCGAAACGGTGATGCCTTATGGCGCGGTGCAGTTTGTCGCTGATGGCGGCGCCGATGCGCTGGCCAGTCTCATCGACCTGCCAAACTTGACCAGCTTCACCGGATACATGGACATTTCGACCGCTGGATTCTTTCCAAAGAATGGCGGTAGCGTCCTGTTGGGCAACAACGTAGACAAAACGGTGATTCGAACAGGCATTGTCGAAATGAGCTCGAACGCCAATCTCCACTCCAATCAGTTGGTGATTTCAAATGGTTCGACACTTCGTGGGTCGGGAACGATCACTGGCAGTGTGTTGAATGAGTTCGCAATCACCCCCAGTCCCTCAGCAAACATGATTGCAGTGACTGGCAGCTATCAACAAAGTTCTACCGGCCAATTTGTCGTTGAGATTGGAGGTTTAACTGCCGGCACCCATCACGATCAGATAGCGGTTGGCGGCGAAGCGATCATCAATGGCAAGCTTCAAATAGTCCCGTTGAATGGCTACCTCCCCAGCCTTGGACAAGAGTTTCTAGTTCTCTCGTCGTCCGGAGTAGCGGGCGCATTCTCCAACATCGTTGGCGCCGCCATTGGCAACAACATTAAACTTCAGCCGGACATCCGAGCCGATGGAGTCTATTTGGTTGCTGTAGAGGATGTCGGCCCCAAGGTGATCGGCAATCTTCCGTCGAGCGATGTTCGACACTCGCTTTCCAGCATCGACGTTGCGTTTGACGAACCGCTGCGTTCCAGTTCGATCTCGATCGATGATTTTATGTTGACGGGGCCGTCGGGACTCATTTCGATTGATTCAGTTTCCCTGCCCACTCCGTCTTCGGTTCGAATTCATTTTGCCGTGCAAACGGAACCCGGCGACTACACACTGAAGGTCGGACCCGACATTGATGATTCAGCCGGAAATCCGATGGACCAGGACGGTAACGGCACCGGGGGTGAAGCGACTGACATTTTCGAGACCACGATCGAACTCATCGTTCCCGAGGAACCCGTCGTCTTCTCGCAAGTCCCCTCGGGCAGAGTCACGACTGCAATCACTAACCTGCAAATCGGTTTCTCTGTGCCGCTCGAAGTCACAAGTGCTAGAAATTCCCAAAACTACACGTTGACTCACTTGGGTGCCGACCAGCGCATCGGCGGCGGTGACGATCAAGACTTTTCACTCACGCCGATTTATAGCGAAGCCGCTTTAGACCTTTCTCTCACCGCAGATTCGTTTCCCGCGGGACTGCCCGACGGTTACTACCAATTGCGTATTTTCTCAGGGGAAAACGGCATCCAAAACGTTGTCGGTGGACAACTCGACGGGAACGACGACGGGACGCCGGGCGACGACTATGTGGGATTTTTCCAGGTCAACACATCGACTGCTTCCGTCGTCTTTGCTCTTGCCGCCGTCAGCGATACGGGCGTGTCAGCAGCCGACAGATTTACGAATGATGCGACACCAACATTCGATGTATCCATCAATCAAATTGGCCAGATCGGTTTCGACTTTGATCGCAATGGAGTTCCCGAACAATCCTTCTTCGCAACGCAACCTGGGACTTACTCCTTTACACATTCAATCGCTAGCGATGGCATTTACCACCCCCAGGTCTTGTTTCAACCCGCCTACGGAAATCAACTGACCCGAAGTCTGGCAATCACGCTTGATCGTATCGCTCCAGTCTTATTGGAAGGGTCCGCGAACGAAGAAGCACCAACACTCCAACGCCAGCTTAACTTCAGCGAAGCGGTGACGACCTCGGATGGCAGCACCGCTCCCGCACCGCTCAGTTTGACGCTGTCGGGACCGTCCGGCCAACCGTTAGTGTTGCGGGACGTACTCGGAAACGCGAGCACCTATGTCGTTTCCTTTGATCCATTGTATGTTCCGGGCGATTACGAGATTCATGGCACAGAAGACCTGTTTGACTTGGCCGGAAATCGTATCGACGCCGCGCCGGTCGACCGTTTTAAGGTGCTTGCTGATGTGACCAATCCTCTTGTCAGCAGCTTCAGTCCGTTAGGCGCAACCAACCAAAATGTCGATCGTTTTCGTGTCGTATTCAGCGAGCCAATGGATACGTCGACCATCGGAACCGGGCAATTCGAAGTTACAACGCCAAACGGAGTCGCGGCCATCGGAGTGGACTCTGTCGTCGCCGTTCCAAACAACGACGTCGAATTCGAAGTGGTGCTGACATCTCCGATCAGCCAACCTGGCGACTATCGCATCACCATCTCCCAATCCGTCGCCGACCTCTCAGGGAATTCACTCTCTGGTGACTACTCCGCATCGATCACGATTGACCGAACGGGGGCTGCTGTCACACAAGCGAGTCCCGTCGGTATGCAGAATCGTCTCGTGAGCTGGCTCGACGTGACGTTTGATTCTCCGATTGATTCGGCATCGTTCCGAAACAACGACATCGTTTTCACTGGCCCCTTGGGTGCTATTCCAACGGGGCAGCCGTCGTCACTTGGCGGCAATCGCTTCCGAATACCGTTCTCAACTCAGCGTGCGAACGGTTCGTATCAGATGACGATTGGCCCGCAAGTGTTGGACCTCGCAGGCAACCCGATGGATCAAAACCGCGACAGCACTGCGGGCGAAGCAGTCGCGGATACGTTCACTCACACGTTCCGAATTGAGTTACCCAACCTCATTGTCGACGAGTCCGCCGAAACGCTTGACTTGGACGGCAATGCGATCACGTCGACAAATTTTGGCACCCCCATTCAAGTCCGTTGGGAATCGAGCAATATCGGATTATTGACCACCAGCGGAGCGGTGGCCGAACGTGTCTGGCTATCGAAAGACGCGATGCTGAGCAGCGACGACAAATTGCTGAGCACGATTTCCTCACCAAGCACGACGCAAATCCAACCAGGCGGCAAGTATGCCGGTTCGATTACGACAACGATCCCGTTGACGGCGAGTAGTGTTGCCGGCCAGTACTATTTGCTGGTTCAGACCGATGCAGGCAACACAATCACCGAATCGGACGAACAAGACAACTTTCGATCGATTCCGCTCGAATTGGTCATGCCTCCATTACCCGATTTGGTCGTGACCGAAATTGTTCCGCCTGCCAGTTTATTCCCAGGCGATACGTTTCTGCTGCAGTGGAAAGTAGACAATCGAGGCGATGCGATTGGAGAGGGCCCATGGATCGAACGCGTTTATTTGGCAAATACTCCCGAAGGCAACAACCGACAGCTAATCGCATCGTTCGAACGGTCTGATGATTTGACGCCCCTGGACAACGAAATCACTCGCTCCGAGTCCATCGATCTCCCGCTGTATACACTCAATGGTGATGTATACATCATCGTCGATATCGATTCCGGCCAAGCGGTTTTCGAATCCGACGAGAACAACCGCTTCGCATCGACAACGACGCGGAACATTCCTCCGTCGCTCTCTCTTGCCATTGCCGAGGATACGATCTTTGAAGGTGGCGTCGCGGCGCGAGCCTCGTCACTCGCAACGGAGATGTTTCAACCCCGCTAAACGTGACACTTTCAGCGACTTTCCGCGACCAGTTGTCATTTCCATCGAGCGTAATCATTCCCGCGGGACAATATTCCACGCGATTCGATGTGACTGCAGTCGATGAAAACGACATCGATCGCGATGTCATCGTCGGAATTCTAGCGTCGGCCGTCAGCTATCCCGCCGCATCCGATTCGCTGGCAGTCATCAATAACGATTCACCGACGCTCGATTTGTCGTTGTCGCCAAGCGTCGCCTTTGAGGGTGGCGTTGTGACCGCGACGATCACCCGCGGAGCAGCGGCAAACGAAGACACAATCATCCGTCTCACCGCTTCGGAAACGGGGCAATTCTCCTTCGCATCGTCGGTGATTCTGCCGGCCGGGCAAACCGTTGTGGAAGTTCCAATCTCGGTTATCGACGACCGCTTCATTGAATTAGCTGCGACGTTCCGATTGACTGCCAGCGCGGCCGGACACACGAGTACATCGCAGCTTTTGTCGATCGAGTCCAGCGACATCCCCACGCTTCGCATTCAGGTACCGTCGGTACTTTCGGAGGGAACAACTGGTCCGTCAGTCTTAGGGCGAATCTATCGGGACGTTATCAGCGAAGTCGCATTGCAAATTGAATTGGATACGTCATATGTCAGTGAGATTCAGTTGCCCTCTTCCGTCATTATTCCCGCAGGGCAAGCGTTCGGCCAATTTCAGTTTTCGGTTGCGGATGATTCCGTCGTCAGCGGCGATCGGAACGTGAACCTCATCGCTCGCGCGCTGACCACTAAAGATCAGTTGGCTATCGAGTCGAGCACCACCACAAGTGCCATCTTGATCATTGAAGACGACGGGCCAACATTGAATGTCTCATTTGACAAAGTCTCAGTTTCCGAAGGTCGCTCCACATGGATGACGCTCAGTCGGAACACGGCGGATAATTCATCGGAGCTTACGGTCACGATTGAAAATGATACGGACGGCGAACTATCTGTACCGTTGAAAGCAGTGATTCCCGCCGGGATAAACTCCATTCAAGTCCCCGTCTCCGGGATTCGCGATGGCGTTGTCGATGGAGACCAAGTCGCCACCCTCACCGCGAGCGCCAACGGATTTCGATCAGGAACTGGAACGATCGTTGTGACTGATGGCACGCTTCCTGATTTGCAGTTTTCGTCGTTGACAACTTCGACACACGAAACCACAACGGATTCATCGATCGAATTAACGTGGACGATCGCAAATAGCGGCTTCGCGCCGGCCAGCGATAGTTGGACGCAGCGCGTTTACCTCTCCGACGACGCAGTGATCGGAAATGATCTACTGGCAGGGCAGTACACTTACACAGGACCACTAGGAAAAGGTCAATCGTACAACCGCACGGTCCCTGTGAAATTACCGAGCCGACCAGGCCAATACTGGATCGTCGTTGAGACCGATGCCTACCGAACCATTGCAGAAGGATTGGAGACAAACAACACGCTTGTTCTTTCTCGCCCGATCGAAGTACAACCGGAATACACGGCGACCGTTTCTACAGAAACAGATGTAGCTCCGGCGGATACGCCGGTGCTAATCACCGGAGTATCGGTAAACACGGATCAGACTCCAGCCGCGTTCAAGCAGGTTCGCGTTCATTTGTCGGTGCGTGGGACCAAGCGGGTTTATCCGGCAATTACTGACGCCAACGGCAACTTCTCCGTCACGTTCCGTCCGTTACCCGGCGAGGGCGGGACCTACACGATCGGCGCTGCCCATCCCGGAGAGACGACCGTCCCCGTGCAAGATACCTTCAAGCTAGTCGGCATGAGGGCCGAACCAGCATCAGAAGCGATAAGCATTCAGGAAGCCGACACGTTCACAGCAAAAACAATCGCCATACAAAACCTTTCTGATACACGCTTGACCGGAATTGCCGTAGAGGTAATCAACGCCAAACCAAATTTGGAAGTCGTCGCTCGGATCGTCGGTAATGGAGATCTAGTCGAACCGAACTCCTCGATCGCCGTCGAATACTCGGTTCGCGCCACCGATGCGACCTTACAGAATTCGGAATTCCAGTTGCGGATTGTTAGCAGTGAAACACCGGCAATAATGGTTCCCGTCCAAATTCGCGTCGTGCCGCTCGTTTCCCGTCTGGTTGCAGATACCAATCAAATCGCCAACAGCATGCTGGTTGGTGGACAGACCTCAATCGAATTCAACGTCACCAATACTGGCGGAAAATCGACCGGCGGATTGGAAATCGAGTTGCCGTCTGGCGCCGAATGGATTTCACTCGCTTCATCGCCAAAACTGAATCCATTGGGGCCCGGCGAATCGACACCGATCACACTTCTTCTGACCCCGCCAGAGCATCTTCCTCTAACCGTTTACAACGGTACCTTAATCGTCCGCAGTGACGACTCAGAGTTGATTGTCCCCTTCCGTTTCCGTGCAGTTTCGGAAGGCACCGGAGATCTTCGAATCTCGATCACCGACGAATACTACTATTTCACCGAAGGCAAACCACTCGTAAAAGACGCAACCGTACGTTTACTCGATCCATTTACGGGCAAGGAAATCGTTTCGAGCAAAAACGCAGTTAACGCAACGTCTGGACTTGGTGCATCGACAGCAGAAGGCGAAGCATCGATCACGATCGATGCTGACGGGCGTGTCACGTTTCTAGGCATTCCTGAAGGTGCCTACACGGTAGACATCAGATCCAATGATCACAAACCATATCAAGGATCGGTCTATGTAACATCAGGAGAACTTCAGTCGGAACAAATCTTCGTCTCCCGCAACTTGGTCGAATATACCTGGACGGTAGAGGAAATTGAAATTGAAGATCGCACGAAAATCGAGATCGACGCGGCATTCGAAACGAACGTGCCCGCACCAGTTGTCGTCGTTGACGGACACATCGACTTAGCTGACTTGACAGTTGTAGGGCAGACGAAGCAATTCGATTTTAAAATCAGCAATCATGGTCTGATCGCAGCTGAAGACGTCAAGTTTGAATTTGGTTCGCATCCCTTTTACGAAATCATTCCTTTGATTGATGTCATAGGAACACTTCCCGCTAAAAGTGAGATCATCGTACCTGTCCTAGTCCGTCGCGTTGAGAGCGGACAAGTTTCTAACTCGCAACTAGAACAATCTTTTGGGTTACCCGCTTTTTCTCAACACGATGCTGAGGGAACGGCGGACGTGCCGTGCACCATCGAGGCGAGACTTTCCTATACCTATGTGTGCGGTCCGTTCGGTATCTACGTTCCCGTCCCGATCGCGATTATCAACGTCTACGGCAACTGCAACGTTCCCTCGCCCGCTAAGTTTGGCGATGTGATCCAAGCTAGCCCCGGCAGCACCTACATTTCGAGTCCCCAGGTCAAAACAAAACGTACCGCCAGCGAGTGCGATGATTGCGAAACAGAAACGTGGACCTTTGACCTCGACAATTCAGCGGGGATGAAGCTTTTACTTTCCGAAGCTGTCGAAACATTGGATAACACACCTTGGTTAGACAATCTCAGCATCAACCCTTCAGGCTCCGTTTCGGTTACTCAATGTTGCGACGATGGGCAATTCGGGGGTTACGCTTGGGGTGCAGCCGGTACTGCTGATGTGGATTTTGGGCTGCAAATCCCGGTCCCCTATCTCTCCGTCTCGGGAGAGAAACAAATACCGCTCTTTTTCGGAGCGGAGGCCGAAATTGATTTTGCTGCCGGCGTAGTTCTAACGGCCGATATCGAAGCTGTTTTATCTGGTTCTGTTGCGTCGGATTGCGACTTCGATGATCTAACGGGGGTTATTCGTGGTGAAGTCGAAAAGTTCGTACCAGCGATCAATTTCGGAGTCGCCGGCAGCATTGGGTTAAAGAAAGGCGGGGAGTTGTTTCGCGCCGACGCCCAATTCACAGTCACAGTTAGTACAGAAGTGACTGGCTTCTACGAGCGAACGTTTAGCTCCGGAGACGACGTGACTAAATGGTTGATTCAGCACTCCGGATTGCAGGCAGAGCTAATCGCAAAGATTGAGGTCTCGTCAGACCTAGCAGAATTTCTAGGCATTCCCATCGATACCCTTTCCATCAATGACCTTCTCGGCATCGAGCCATTCAAAATCACTGAGGGCGATTGTTACGGAACAGAATGCCCGGCAAGTCCGATAGACACATCCGCCCGGAATAGGACGTTTCCTTCAGAATCGTTGAGTACTTCGAAACTCGCGACAACCGCAACAGACCTGCAGTTCTCCGACTTCGCGGATCTTTCCACGTTCGCAAACCGTCTGGGATTCGACGGACAAGAGGAACTTTTTGATGCTACTGGAGCTCCGTCGAATTCGCTCGATCAAATGACGCCGCAAGAATGGGTCGACTATTTCGATGAAATTGATCGAGTCACAGCTCCGCCGGTTTATGGCGGAGTATGTGCGGCGGTCGCAATCACACTCAGTCAAGACGCCGTGCTCACCCGACAAGGCTTCGAAGCAACACTCGATCTGAAAAACGTCTCCCCCAACCTAATCACCGATCTTCGAGCGACGGTTAGAGTGATTTCGCTCGATGGACGAGATGTGACCAGCTTGTTCGACGTTCGACTAAACGATCTCGTAGGATTCTCTAGTGTCGAAGGTGGTGTTCTTGCACCACAACAACTTGGCAGCGTCTCGTGGGTGATTGTCGCAGCAGATGACGCCGCCCCTGAACCGACCAACTATTTTGTGGCAGGGGAACTCAGCTATCTTGCAAACGGTCAGGTTGTCACGATGCCGTTGGCGCACGCATCAATTCTGGTGAATCCCCAAGCCCAGCTTGAGTTGGACTATTTTCTCCAACGCGATGTATTCGGCGACGATCCGCATACGGGTGAGATTGAACCGTCACGTCCCTTCACCCTAGCGGTTCAGGTTCAAAACAAAGGCGCCGGGGCAGCCAAGAATCTAAGGATCGAATCGGCCCAACCTCGCATCGTTGAAAACGAGAAAGGCCTGCTCGTCGACTTTGAAATCACCGGCACTCGTGTCAATGGTGATGACAGGAAACCTTCGCTAACGGCTGCCTTCGGGGACGTTCAGCCGGGGCAACTCGCGATCGCGCAGTGGGAAATGCTCTCCTCGCTGCAAGGGTTGTTTGTCGACTATAACGCCACCTTCCAACATGTTTCGGCACTGGGAGACAATCGTTTCAGCCTGATCAAGGACGTCCAGATCCACGAATTGATTCACGTTGTCAATGCGGCCCAAGTCGATGGCGACGACGGTTTGCCGGACTTCCTGGTCAATGACTTGCCAGACCCGAACGACTTGCCTGATACGCTTTACCTTTCGGACGGGTCTGTCGTTGAAGTTGCACTCGGCAGCGAGGTAGGCGTTGACGCTCCGCCAGTGATCGGTGATTTGCAAGTTTCCGTGACCACCAACATGGTTCAAGGTTGGTCGTATTTGAAGATGGACGATCCGGGACTCGGCGACTTTTCGCTTTTGTCCGTTATCCGCTCTGATGGCACCGAGTTGCCCCTGCAAAACTTTTGGCAATCTGATCGAACCTTTGTCGGTGGCGGACTAAGGCCGATCTTGGAAAGCAAGATCCACTTGCTCGATTACAACAGCACCGGAACCTACACTTTCGTGTTCTCCAACGGCGATTTGACCGCACCGGCGCTCCTGGAGTTCAGCGGCGTCGTTCCCAATCCCACCTCTCAAGCAATCAACGTCATTGACGCGACGTTCGACGAGCCACTCAACGTTAGCACTTTCAACGGCGACGATGTCACGCTCACCAAAAACGGAACTCCAATTGACCTTAGCAGTCTTTCGATCGTGGCTCAGCCGAATAACACCTACCGCATCAGCGGTCTGGCAGCCTATACGACTGAAGACGCCGTTTACGAGCTTTCTATCGCACTATCGGGTTTGACTGACCAAGTTGGAAACCCCGGCGTCGGGGCGAGATCTTTCCGCTGGGTCAAGGGTGAGACCGCGCCAGCGGTTCTGGATTTAAAAGGCGCACCTTCTGGACTGACAAACGCGGAACTCGATTTCGTCGACATCGAATTCTCGAAAGAGATTGACGGTTCAAGCTTTTCCTATCGCGATCTCTCCCTAGCACGAGATGGCGTTGACGTTGCTGACGACCAAATCACTGTCTCGCAGATCGCTGCTAAGACATTCAGAATCGGAAACCTTACTCGATTGACTGCCGTGGACGGCACCTATCAGTTGACCGTGCGAGCGTCAGGTATCCGAGACGCCGCCGGTCGATCGGGTGTCGGCGATGCTGCCGCGAGTTGGGTTTTGGATGCGACCGCTCCAATTCTGATCGATGCGATTCCCCCGGCAACCAATCCACGAAACATCGCCGTTCAGCAAATCGACTTGCAATTCAGCGAGCCAATCGATGTGGATTCGTTGGATCTAACTGACTTGACCCTGGTGCGAACTGGAACAACAGCCAATTTGATCGCTGGTGATTCCCGTGTGATATTCCAAGATCTCGGCGAAAACCGCTACCGAATCAGCGGGCTTAGTTGGGTGCAAGGCTTTGTTTCCGATCCACAAGTCGCCGAGTTTACATTGTCAGTCAACAGGGCTGGGATCACGGATTTGGCTGGCAACTCGGCATCCGGTACCGCTGTTGTTACTTGGATGCTTGACCTGGATAAACCCGACCTTCCGGCGGACCTGAGACTGTCCACAACTGCCGGTCCGGTGGTGGATGGCAGAGTTAATTCCCGCCAAGCAACCGTGTCCGGGACACTCTTCGAACCCGGCTTGACGGTGGTGATCACGTCCGCGACCACCGGGTCGGAATTGACCCGAAGAACCGTCGAAGGGACCGCGTTTGACTTGCCCATCGAGTTCCCTTCCACCGGACAACATCGCCTTTGGCTTCGTGTGATCGATGCCGCAGGCAATGTCGCCGATACTTCGATTGACAACTTGTTCGTTCGGGAATCCGTTCCCTCGATTCAATTGGTCTCTGGCCATCCAGACGACGTCACCAACGAACCAATTGCGGAACTCTACATCGATTTTGTCGAACCGATTGATGCGAGTTCTTTCTCTATTTCCGCGTTATCGCTGATGCGAGATGGTAGTGCTCAATTGATTGACGATCGCGTGACGGTTTCTGCTGACGCGCAAGGTCGGTCATTTACAGTAGCTGGATTGGGAGCATTGACGACTCTGGAAGGCTGGTACGAGTTTGTGATCGACCTCAATCAGATTGCCAACCATGCTGGGGTGCATGCTTCGGGAACACGTACGCTTCGCTGGAAGACTGACAAAACCGCTCCCATTAGCAACGTCTCTTCATTGTCACCCATCCAAGGGTTGCCAAACTTCGTGCTTCACATCTCTGGAAACGATCCTGACATCAACAATCACGTCACCGGATCATCGATCGTTTCCTATGATCTCTATGTCTCGATCAACGGAGGTGCGGATCAACTCGTTGCGACGCTACCCGCCGAGGCATCGTCGACGACATTTAATGGCCAGGAAAATACCAATTACCGGTTTTACAGCATTGCACGCGACCGAGCGGGAAATGTGGAACTTCCACCGGCAGAACCCGATGCCGAAACCAACGTCGCGAGACTCGGCCCGGCGGTCGAAAATTTAGGGATCCAAGGAATCCTCTCTTCTCGATCGTTCGTCGATCGGATCGAAATTGATTTCTCGGGTGACACGAACCTGGATGATTTGATCCAAGACTCACTGATCAGCGACGCGTTTTCGTTGACGTATCTTGGGGTTGATGCCAACACGGAAACGCCAACGCCATACACCACCACAACAGATCAGTTCCGCTACGACTTCAATTCGGTCACTGGCAGAGGACGATTGACGTGGTCCTTGGACAGCTTTGCCGGTGGTAAGGAATCGCTCGCGGACGGAATTTATATTGTCGAGCTTGACTCCAACTGGGTGACAGACGTTGCCGGCTTCCCGCTCGATGGCGACAACGATGGGACGGGAGGTGGCATTTACCGATTTGAGTTCCACCGTTTGGCTGGTGATGCTGACGGAAACGGGTATGTCGGCCCGTCAGACATGGCGATTGTGTTGAATTCACTCGGCGCGACGCCTTCATCCTCCAGGTGGAACGAAAACGTAGACCTGGATCGCGACGGCGTGATCACGGTCCGCGATCGAGTCTTGGTTGCACGGGCACTGAACAACCAAGTCATTCCCTCGATGCCCCAATTGGCTTCTTCAGACCCGTTGACGCGATTTGACGTCAGCATCGATGGGGAGATCACGACGCTGGACGCATTGCTTGTCATCAATCGATTAGGGCGATTGCAAACTTCTGCAGCCGAAAGTGAGTCGTTGGGTGCATTTGAGGCTGCACAGCAAATCTACGACGTCAATCGGGACGGATTCATCACACCGGTGGATGCACTGCAGATCATCAACCGACTCGCTCGGCAACAAGCAACGGCCAGACCCGCTGAGGCAGAATTTTCCGAGTCAATTCAATTCTCGATGCCAAATTCTGCTGGGGCTCATGATCTGGAACCACCTGTATCAAGTGACTTTTTCAGTAACAACGAGGACGAGGAACGCTGGGACGCACTCGACCTGATCGCTCTCGACATCGCAGGTCTTGCAAAGGCCTAATCAAATTCAGCATACAGCATAAAACACGATGAAATTTCTTGCCCTCTTCGCCTGCCTCATCGCAAACGTTGCATCGCCAGCGAGCGTTCTCGCAGATGCAGTTCAAATCATTGACGCACCGACGACCTACGTTTCCGGAGACAGTCTCGAATTCACCGTTTCAGTCCCCGCAATGACGAACTTATCCAGCTACCAAATCGACATTCTGCTGAGCAGCAATTTTGGCTCGGCGGGTGTGGATTATTCATTCGGCACGATCACACCTGCCTCGCCAGGACTAGGATACGTGTTCGAGTCAAACGACTTCTTCGGTACGGGATTCAACTTAGAATCCGCATCAACTCAAAGACTCTCTCTTTCCGATTTTGATCTTGCGGGAATCAATACTTTTGTTGGCGTCAACGACTACATCGCGACGGTCCAGATTGACATCGCTCGTGACTTCAGCGGTCCGTTACAATTAAGTATTGATGCGAGTCGACTCATTTTCGATGGCCCAGACTTAACCCCAACGCCCGTTGCCGAATTTGACGCGATTCAGAATGCAACGTTCAGTCGTCCGGTGACGCTCATCGCCGCAGTCCCCGAACCAAGTAACGCTATCTTTATCATCGGCGGTCTATCGTCTTTGGGGTTCAGACGCCACAAAAGAACAAAATTCTGAATTCACGCCAACACCACCGCTTGCTCCCGATTCGTTGGCTGTCGTCCCCGATCCATCATCAATAGAGCAACTTGCAGCTATAGCAAAGACTCAACCTGTCAACTGGCAGCGTTTCACATCGGTGGCTGAATTGAACTTGTCGTGGTTACAATGCCTTTCATGCAAACCGCATCTTCAGCCTGGAGTCTTGAGAAGGCCCTGCCCGAATGTCCTGGATCGATTGGTACAACAGCCTTGAAAAGCCATCGTGGACGCCCGAACCGTCCACCATCGGGACGATCTGGCAAATCCTCTACCCAGTCATCTTTCTCACGTTTGGCTTTGTCTTCGTGCAAGCCATCCGCCGAAAAATACCGTGGAAAGACGCCTTGCCGTTCGCCATCAACTTGGTGGTCAACCTGGTCTTCACGCCAATCCAGTTTGGACTGCGCAACCTGCCGTTGGCCGCACTCGACATCTTGGTCGTCTGGGGCACAATCATCTGGATGTTTCTGGCGATCTGGAAACACTACAAATGGGTCGCAATTGCGCAGCTGCCGTACTTCGTCTGGGTGTCGATCGCCACGCTGCTTCAGCTGAGTATTACCTATTGGAATTGGGGCCGATGATGGCCAGCAATTCATCGATCGCAAATACATGGCACCAGCAAGCGATACGGTGAGTTTTGCCAAAGCCTTCCGTCGCTCGGTGACTGGGTCAATGAACGAACATCTTCAAACGGCGAAAGGCTACCTTCTGTTCTTCCTTGAGCAACCATCGCACTTACATACCGCAGGATCGTTGTTCCGTTTCCACTCGTCGAGCGAAAGGTACTTTCCAGTTTTCTTGTCCAGTATCGTGCACCGCTCGTCCATCTTGACCGGTGACATCACGAGTGCTTCTTTCTTGCGATTGAATCCGCCGGTAAGACAGAACAGCACGAGCTTGGTGGCCCCGTCCAACCGGGGCGCGTCGGTAAACAGGTAGCACTTTTCAACCGCGTCCCGATTGAATGGAATCGATTCAAGTTTGTACCAGGGCAGATACGAAACGTCTTTGAAATCAAATCGATAGACGAACGGGTAGCCGTCGTAGGCTTCTGCTTTCGACGTCCCACAGCTCAGGAAATAGCCGTCAACTTTGTCCTTGCCCAACTGCCACCGCAAAGCCGTTTCGTTGAGCCGGCCCCTTTGCGGCGTTGAGTTGATCATGCTTTTGAGATTTTGAACCGCATCGAAAGTCGAACCGATTTGGTGCGGCTTGAACCCGCCCCTGTCCTCGTAGACTCGCGGGCAGCTGCGGACACCGCGCACCGCGTAGGACTCAAACGTCGGCACGACGTGTTTTGTATACCAATCGAGGTGGGTGCTGCTAAGTCCGCTCGCGTTGCCCGTTATCTGCCGCGTAACCGGCGATTTCGCCGTAACCGTAGCCGCGGTGGCCTGGGATTTGACTGCCGAAAGCTTCGATTGATTCCAGGGCTTCTTGGACACCGAAGTTGGCGAGGCCTTCACCGCCCGCTTGGACGCAACGACAGACGGACTTTTCATCCTCCGTGAAACGGTCGTGCAACCAAGGCACAAGTGTTGTCCACCGCCCCCAATCCCCTTACACCAAATCATTCCATTCTCGCACGGCATGACTTAACTCCAGTGAGCGACCAAATCGATTCATTGAAAGCACCGTGTTGCCGATCGACTTCACGGACCACGAATGTGTTTGCAACGGTTGGGGTGGAGCAATCGCCAGAGAACACGCACGAGTCGGCTTTTTGTCGCCGTCAGGACGTCGCGTGAAGGCTCCTGCATCCCAGCCGCAAGAACCTTCCGCGATTGATCGAAAACCTAATGGAAGAAATTCGAATTCGCGAGAAGAACTCAAACTGCAACAAACGTCCACCGGCATTTCCTTTGGTTTTTTGGCATGACGGTCTCTGCCAACTGTCGCCAAAGCGCCAGCGACTGAATTAAAACGCAACGTCGCCAAGGCGCAAGGACGCAGAGCCCAACAGCCCCATCACCTCGTCTTCCTTTGCGTCTTCGCGCCCTTGCGTCTCTGCGTTTCTTTCAAAACTGCAGACCGCGCCGTTCACCGAGAAAAATTCGTTCGTTGCTGACCATCAGCCGAACGCTGTCAGTATCGGAACGATCCAGGCATTTCGTCTCTCGATGACTTTCTCCGCGCGGGACGGCGTTTTGATCGCGTAATCATCTTTTGGCCGAAGGCCATACGCAACATAGGCTGGGGCATCGCCCCAGTTTCCAGTTGGCCAAACGCCAGCGTTGGCTGAAGGCCACGAACGCTGCTACGTAGCCGGCATGAGCAAGTAAAATTGACCTTCGGCCAATCAGCACCGTAGGTCAAAACGCTCTCGCAACGCATCATCGATTTGGAATCCAAAGTCAACGAACACCTCCGCAAGATGGGCTTCGCAGCCGAATTGGCGGGAGAGGCCCGAAGAGCAACGAGATCGGCGAAGTAGAACTCGATTTTGAAACGCTCGTTTCACAACTTCGGCTCATCCACCAGGAAGCCCAAGCGAAAGCAAATCGGAGCCTCAATCGAGCACTTGTCGTAAGGAACTGGCTGCTCGGTCAACGGATTTTTGAGTTTGAGCAGCGGGGAGCTGATCGGGCCAAATACGGCAAGATGCTGACGGAAAGCATCTCTCAGCGTCTGAAGCCACTGGGACGAGGCTTTTCAAAGCGTTCGATCGAGCAATTCCACCGTTTCTACCGCGATCTTGGACATCTGGGAATTGCGCAGACAGTGTCTGCGCGATTGGGAGTGAGTGACCAGGCTGTTCAGATTGCGCAGATGGTGTCTGCGCAATTACCGTCCGCCGGGCACACTGAATCGGGTGCGCCGCATGTAAAAGCGGTTCCGCTTTCCTGGTCCCACTACGTCACCTTGCTGACGATCGACGATGCCGATGAACGCCGCTTTTACGAAATCGAAGCCAGCAAGAACAACTGGGGTGTTCGCGAACTCAAGCGACAGCTGGCCGATTCAAAGTGACAGCCCCGAAAACGAAACGCTATGGGAAGGGAGAAAGAATTGTTCCACTGTTCCCCGAGCTCAGTCGCGAATTGGTCGACCTATTCGGCTTGGTGAAGCCCGGAATCGAAAATTCCGCCGATGGATACGTCATTTCACGCTATCGTGACACTGAGGCTAATCTACGAACAACATTCACTAGAATTGTCGCCCGAGCTGGGGTTGCGAAGTTTCCCAAACCGTTCATGGCACTGCGAGCCAGTCGCCGAACGGAACTCGAAAGAGATGGGCGATTCCCGAACCACGTTCTGAATGATTGGTTTGGGCATAGCGGTGCGATCGCTGAAACTCATTACCTGCAAACGACCGAAGCAGACTTCGCCGAAGCAGCGATTGGCGACCCCGCTGGTTCCGTAGGGCAATTGGTAGGGCAATCCCTGGGGCGCCCCGAGCAACCTACGGCCACGCACCAACGAAAAAAGCCCCGTAACAACGGGGCTTTGATGACTGCTTGTGGCTCAGGATCGGGCCTGAAGTACACCCCAGAGGATTCGAACCTCTAACCTTCGGTTCCGTAGACCGGATGTACTCTCAGGCTAAGCCTTTGACGAGCAACGACTTCCGGATTGATCCTGCAGAGGCTTGCACCGTGGCTTGCACTAACCAGCGACTGCTTATGGTATGCAAAGCATGGGAGCGTCTACCGGAGCCGATTAAGTGCGTGATAGAGATACTTTGCTCGCAATATAAGACGTTGGAAGATCCCACGAACTGAGGCCGTAGCAGTCAAACAGGCTGAGTCGTAGACGCCAAATCAATGTAAGCGGTTCAATAAATTGCCAGCAGAGACAACAAATAGGCACCGCCAAATCTCTAATTTGCTTATTGCACTTAATTAAAGCGAGTTGTATAACCGGAAATTATGAAGCCGCAAGCCGGAGACAAAATCGCTGTGAGGGCCACGAAAGAACGAGGGATCGTCATTAGTGTGCATGGTGACAAGCTGCGAATTAGCCTCTCTACGGGAGAAACGCTAATGGTCCAGGAATCGGAGCTTACAAACTTTAGCGCGGCGGCTCGGAAGGCATGGCAAAAGATGCCAAAACGGAGAGTGGGTCGGCCAAAGGGAACTGCAACTTCGGATAGAGTGTCGGTAACACTTCGAATTAGCCGCGATACTTGGGAACGATTTCAAGCAGCAGAATCAGCAGGGAAAATTGTTGATCGAACTGCCACCGTGAATGAATGGATTCGAGAAAAGCTCGACGAAATCGATAAGTAGCAATCAGCCCCAAACGATAAGGGAACTTCGTGGCTCAGAACTCATCAATTGAGTGGACCGAAGCAACGTGGAATCCAACGACAGGTTGCACAAAGGTCAGTCCTGGATGCAAACACTGCTATGCCGAACGCATGGCTCATCGCTTGAAAGCGATGGAGCAGCCTAGGTATGAAAACGGGTTTCAGCTCACGCTTCAAGATGATGTGGTAAACCTTCCTTTGAAATGGAAAAAGCCGAAGACCATTTTTGTAAATTCAATGAGCGATCTCTTCCACCGAGATGTTCCTGATGAGTTTATTTCGCGTTGTTTTGAAGTTATGAACGAGGCATCGCAGCACACATTCCAAGTCCTTAGTAAGCGTCCGCAAAGAGTTGCAGAATTGGCGAGCTCGCTACCCTGGCCGAAGAATCTTTGGATGGGGACAAGTGTTGAGACGGTTGATTATGTCGATAGGATCCGGATTCTGCAAACCGTGCCAGCGGCTGTTCGATTTCTCTCAGTAGAACCGTTACTAGGTCCTATTCCTCGGATGCCGCTGAAAGGAATACATTGGGTGATCGTGGGTGGTGAATCAGGGCCAAAGTCGCGACCGATGGAGATAAAATGGGTCAGAATGATCCGTGACCAATGCTTAAATAAAAAAACACCATTTTTCTTTAAGCAGTGGGGTGCACATGGCCCAGATGGCGTGCGAAGATCAAAGAAGCAAAATGGCCGCGAGTTAGACGGTGTCGAATGGGATCAAATGCCAAATGCCGAATGAACAAAAGAGTTTGCTGCTGGGCGGAGACGCTGACGCTTCTCAAGTTAAAAAAAAGACAAAAACCAAGAAAGAGCTTTACGAATGGAGTATTGGAAAAGAGCCACCTCTCTTAGGGCTGCACAGCATCTCAAAACATGAAGTTTTGGAAGCCTATATTAAAAAATATGTTTCCATTCTTACAAAAAACAAGTGCGCAGATCAGTTGATGCTCTCACTTGTAGATGGATTCGCAGGGGGCGGTGTCTACACGCACCCTGAGACTCAACAACGCATTCCAGGGTCACCAATATTAATGTTGAATGCGATCGCGGAAGCGGAGGTCGAGGCAAATCTCGGGCGCCGAAAGCCGTTTCGCGTCAATGGTCAATTCTACTTTGTTGAGCGTAGCGCGTCGACAATCGAGCATCTCAAAAAGGAAGTGAGCAATGCTCCATCTTCTGCAAATAGAATGGAAAACATTCATTTCATCGCTGGGAACTTCACGGAAAACCTAGATAAGATTATTGCTAAGATTAAATCGAGGGGAAAGGCTCATCGCGCAATCTTTCTTTTGGATCAGTATGGCTATACAGCGGTGCCAATGGCGGACATCAGACGGATTTTCTATGAACTGCCACGAGCCGAAGTGATTTTAACAATCGCGGTTGATTGGTTGACCCACTTCGTAAATGAGTCGGAGAGTTTTAAGAGAGCGCTTAAACGCCTTGAATTGGAGCGTTATCAGGATCTTTTTGTTCGAATTCGCGAGGATCACGGCAGAGACTGGCGAGCAGAAATACAGCATATTCTTCATGGCCACTTCCATCAAAGTAGTGGCGCGGAATGCTACACACCGTTTTTCGTTAATTCGGTTGACTCAAATAGAGCGTACTGGTTGCTTCATTTTTCGAAGCACTCTACAGCGAGAGATGCAATGATGGAATTGCACTGGGATCTTAACAATCATTTTGAGCATTTCGGAAAAGCGGGATTTGGGATGCTCTGCCTCGGCTTCGATCCCCGGCAGGTTCCTCTACAAAACCAGCCAACCTTTGCGTTCGATAAGGATGCAAGAGAGTTGACCCGGGAAGCGCTATTGATTGAAATTCCAGAAAAACTGAGCGAATTTGGAGGATCGACGCCATACCAGATGTTTTTCGACAGAAACGTGAACGATACTCCCGCAACAAAAGCGATGATCTCAGATGCGATTCGCCAACTTGCGAAAGACAAAGACATCGAGATTTTTTCGGAAAATGGAAAACAGCGAGCGTGTGACGTAAAGCTCAATGACACGGACCGGATCCGACTCGCGCAGACGGAGACATTCCTTCTTCGCAACATCAAAGACTAGCCATCATTTGCTTCCTACCCTGGTTCACACTTTTCACAACCAATGATCGGCCCGTATAGCTGCTGCGGTAGGGCAACTGGGTGGTGGGTCTTTGATATCGGAGCGGGCCGGTCTTCTGGAAAATCAGCGGCGAAGCCGGCGTATTCTCTTCGTCTGCCGCTCGGTGGGCGTTTGTTGTGGTGGCTCTTTTGACTCATCGCGACCGGTCAAGCGGAAGGGGCCGGAACGCGATTCGTTAGCCGCCCGCAACTGATCTCTCTTGGAACGCTCTTGTTCCGTGCCCCTGTAGCCGGTCGTGATGAGTTGAAAGAGTCCACCAACCCCGTTAGGCGACTAAAAGCCGTCGGTAGCAGGGGAATCTGCGGTGGTTATGCAATCATGAAGATGTCAAGAAAAGACTCTATTTGCTGCCGGGTGCGTATTTGCATTGGCGCCGGGTTTATATACGATCCGAAATAACCACAACAACGCGGGAGGCGTCATGGGCAAGAAAAAGCAAGCCAGATCGGTGAACGATGGCAAAGTCAGGCTGGAAACCAGAATCGATCCCAAGATCGCGGATCAGTTTCGAGCGATCGCAGAAGAGGCTGGAGTTAGCGTCAACCAAATACTTCAAGGATTGATTATCTGGCTACGGATAACGCCGTCCAGGGAACACCGGTGGAAACGGACGCAGGAGAGCTATACGCGGAGCCACGGCCCGGTTGCCTGTTCGTTGGTCAAGAGTCGTTCTTTACCGACGAGGAATTTGACGAGAACGGGCAACTGATCGCGCCTACAAAGTTGGTTCCCGGTGTGGTGCACCTCGTGCTGGACTTCTCGGTGCAAAACGCAATTCGAACACGGGCAAATCGGGGTCAATAGGCATTCCGAATTGCATACGAGAGGCGAACGAAGCTGAGCGGCTTGAGCGAAGCTTGAGTGAGCCGAACGATGGCAAGTTAGTTTTACGGTCTGTTTTTCCAAGGAAGGAATGATGATAGAGAAACTTCAGAGCGCGTTTGATTCCCTGGCTACGTTCCAAGACTGGGCTGATACGGACGATCCCTGGATCACCGGCGATCAGTGCCAACAGTTGCTGAATGATCCGAAATTCGTTGAGCACGTTGACCGATTCAGCGAGGCCCTAATCGCGCCGTTTTCATTGAAAGACTTCCTCGACTCCGAACCTGACGGGGCGCAAAAGCTTGGTTGCTTCCTCGGGGCTGTGCTTGGCGTTATCTGGGAACAGGGAGGTCAGCCAAATGAGTAACGATGAAACGCGGTTCGAGATTCAGGGTGGGCACCATAGTAACACCCACCCTCATAGTAGTCAGTTTGTGTTGGACGATGGAACCGTTTGTAAAGTGCGTGGTGACTATGACTGGTTAATGTTTTCGGTTGGTGTTGATTGGATACCTTTGAAGCAAGAAGTCCTTGTTGAGTTGTTGGACGAAGGTAAATCGAAGCTACATCAGTCGAATGAAGAGAGCGTGGTTGTGATGGTGCCAGAATACGGAAATTTGGTGCTGTTCCGAACTGGTGTCCGGTGGGGCGGGCCTCATGGCGAATACTTCGATTACCGGCTACGCATTGACGGTACCGAAGTTCTCATGAGCCGACGACAAGAACGCAGCGAGACTCGGCCTCACTTCGTTGTGGACATCAAAGGTCATGACTGTTTGCTACACGGAGCAGTCAACCGATACGATCACATGTGTTTTGCCATCGAGTCGCTTGGCTGTCGGATTCGATGGGATAAGATAAATCGTGCAGACTTGACAATGGATGTCATTGGCTTAGCTGTGACGGTCCTCCAAAAGCTATTCACGGACCGCCACTTTATTACCCGTTTTCGCTCATCGGACGCAAAAAACGATCCAATTAATAATCGACGAACAGGTATCGAAGCTGGTAAATCGCCGTGTCGTTTGGCCATCTATGACAAGCGTTTTGAAACGCTTCACCGAAAAAGCCCGGAATATCAAGCGGCGATGATTCAGCGTCGTTGGGACGGGGCAATACCGGATCGGGCAACACGGATTGAATGGCAGTTGCGGCGGGAGAAGCTGAAACAGTTCGGGATCACAAATGTGATGGATCTATTTGATCGTTCGCAGGCTGTCTTTGAAAAGCTAATGACAAAGATGCTTCGGCTGACAAAAGAGCCAGTGGATCGGGTCAACAAAAACCAATCGCGGGCCGAGACTCATCCGGTTTGGAAACATCTGATAAACTCGATACCGGCGATGTACGCGGGAATCATTCGGGATCTGGAGCCGATTGATCGCAGTAAAATCGATGCATCAATGGCACTTAAGACGGGGCTTGGTCACTTCAAAAGTGCTTTCAGGTCCTATGGTCTTCAATTCTCCAATTATCGCGAGATGCTCGACGCGATCGTTGGAGAATTGTCCCGGGCGCCCGGGAGAATTGTGTTGCGTGTTGTGGCGACAAGGACGTCGCTGTTGGAGCGTTTCTCTCATGTTTCGCCGTTCGCAGCCGAATGATGGTTGTGTTCAGCGTAGGACGCTCTCTCGCGTTTGGGGCGGTGCATGCCAAGGCCAAGCGGGCGTAGCGAATGCCGTGTGTGTGGAAACGAAATGGCGGAGTTCCACGCGTTCCGTTTGTTCTGGCTCTCGCCCAGGCAAAATCGAAAGAAGGCGTCATCGCTCAAGGTGCCGACCACTCAGCAGGGCAAAGCCACCTTTTAGAGGCTCGGTAAGCCACAATGCCTTTCTCTGGGGATTTCCAGAGCAGCGATTGGGAGTGTCGCTCGTGCGAAGCGGAGGTCAATTGCGAGCGAATCAAGCTCGGTCAGGTTTTCTCAGCCGTGCTGAAGCGGTAGCGAATTTTTGCAGCTTTTCCAGGTTTGTTGTGTAATCGAGTGGAAAGACGCTTCGCTTTGTTCGTGAGCCTAAAGAAATGATCGACTCCCGCCCTTCTCTCCAGATTGACAGCTACTTCAGTCGTTACGCCGCCCGGTTGTCTCCGGATTGGCGATGGAATCGCATTACCCATTATGCAAAGCGACATCCCGAGCTTTGCGCCGCAGATCATTTCACCCAAATCGGTGTTTATGTTCTTGTTAGTGATGAAAGGCGATGCGTGTACTACGGAGCGGAGCTAGCGGACCAGATCCGTCTAGCGATGGCCCTACGCAGGGTTCGGCTCAAGCGATTGGAGATTGAGGCTCGGTTGCTTGTGTGCGAATGCCACTCCGATGTCGCTCGATTGTGCCGGTTGCCGATTGGCGTGGTCGAAGCTTACTCAACAGCGTTCTTTGACGTATCGGCTAGGTCCGGCGCCAGTGCATGGCTCGCGAGTCGGGTCGTGCGTGATAGTCGTTTTGCCGATGATCGGCTTCGCATGGTTCTCTTTCAGCAGGCACTTCGAGGCGGTCCGAAAGTCGTTGAGCATTGGATTGAACACTTGGGGTTCGTCGATCAAGGGCTTGTCCATGATTTGTCGACGCCAGTGGGGCGCGAAAGAGAGAGCTTGGAGTTGATCGTGTTGGCTTCGCGTTTGGGGCAGCCCCCGACAGACAATCTTTTCAAGGCGTCGCTTGAAGAAGTGGCCGCGAATGCATCACTGCCAATCGCAGTCGCAGGGAAATTGCAAGCGGTCTGCGAAGCGGTTTTGGTAGATCAGGTCAGTGATTCACTTCTCCAGAGCGTTTTTTCTGATTGCTCTGATGCAGCCAGTTCTGCAGCGTCGATGCAGGAGCCTCGCACCGCCGATCGTTCCGTGCGCGGGCATTCCAAGAATGTCGCCTAGTAAAGGGAATTGTGATGTCAATTGAACTAAGGACAGTGAAGTCAACTGACTTTGTGACACAAACGATTCGGCTGGGCGGAAAGGTGAAGAAGTTCCATCTAGGATCGTATGCGCAGCCTTACCCGCATTATCTATATCGAGCTTATCGTCTACGCAGTGCGGAGAGGGCATCCGCGTTCCAGGCAATTGAAAAGGAACAGCGTCAAGCCGTCGACCTCAACCGGTTGCTGTCGATGCTTGAGGCGTCTTCCGGAGTTTGGAAATCTTTAGGCAAGTTGTGTACTTCGAAGGTCTTTAAGGAGATCGCGATGTCTAGTGAGTCCATCGAGCTCGGTAAGTTGCGAGCGGTACTGGATGGTTATCCAGCGAGACGCAGAATTTCAGAGCTTTGTAAGCGAGCTAATGGAGGATGCCAGCTTTCGAGAGAGGTATTAGGTCGCCTCGTTCAGCAGTCAGATGATTTGGCCCGCTCGCTATTCTGCGTCGTGCAGATAGCTCGTGCGCAGGTTGCGGATTCACTGGCTGGGAGTTCGTATGCCGTGCGAATCGCAGTTTTGCGCGAAGTGGATCACAGGATCGAAGAGATGTTGGGTGCCGCTGGCGGTGACCCACTCAGAAGGATGTTTGCTGAAGCTGTTGTCATCGCTTGGCTTGAGTCTCTCCGCTGTACCTTGGCTGCGTCTCAGGTGGACGCGGTTGGCCGGGAGTTGAATGGCAAGTTACAAGCACAGGCGGATCGTGCCTGCAACCGATTTGCCAAGATGGCTGACCGTTTTTCAAAGCTGCGTCCAGAATCTAGGTTTGCAGGTGGAGGAAGAGGCGGGCGAAGCGAAAACTGTTGAGTCACCAAACGATGAGCGACGCTTGGAGACATCGGACGGCGCAGCCGCCCAACGGCCAGCGAAGTCGTGCCAAGCGTAGGGTAAGGAGAGCGAGCGGAACCCAGGACAGATGCCAGCGAAAAGAAAAGCGGTTTGAATCACTGAGAGGCGTTCCAGCTGGGTGAGGTAGCGAACGGTTGCCCATAGCGTCAGTCGTGGCATCGGCGAGCGTGTGTGGAACGAACGAAGCTGGGAGCGGTGGAGCACATCCCCGCTTGCAAGGCGGCGGTGCGAGGGCTTTCCGCGATATTCAACCTCAAAGAACCGGTCGACGTTTCGGACTTTCATGCCTCGCATCAACAGCAATCTCCGTCAGCAGTCGCGGTACGTCATTAGTGCTGTCCGTTAGTCATGGGCTAACGCATACCTGTTCAAGAAGCTTTCGTTTGTTTGTTGAAAACCCAGGCTCGCAGCTACCTCTGTTAGGTTGTGGGTTCGTTTTTTCGTCATCAGGTCGGATGGAATTTGGCGTTTTCCGCTTTCCCTGCGAGTGGTCTGATTGCTCTTCTTGACGCCGAGCGTGCAGAGATCACCTACCTAAAATTTTCCGTTTTGCCAAAAATCCCAATGAAAACGGCATTTGAGAGCCCTTCCGCACGACGCGTTTTAAGCGACGGAATTCGTTTTTCTTTGGAGGCCTCACGGCTAGGCCTTTGTCGGGGCGTCTAGGTCAAGAATGCGTGATTTTGGGTAGCTGATGGTGGCGTCCGGCGATATGGTTTTGCGGTTCATACCGCTGCAACTCGCTCCGTGGCTTGGAAGCACCAGCGCAATTTGCGAGGCAGGTGAGCTGCCCGCTGCGAGCACCGCCATCCAGCACCTGAGCCGAATTCGTATCCACGTTGAGATGCCGAATGGTCGGCATTGAGACCGTGGCGTGGAGAGCGATTGGTGTTGGCTTGCTGTCAGTGTCCTGTTTGTCTTCTGTGGACAGTTGGTCGGTATCTGAAATGCTCTAGGCGGCCCAGTGTGTTTCGCCATCACAGGAGCTGCATAGCACCACTGACGCTTCGCTGTTCAGGGATTTCGAGCGAAGCAATGACCGTATCAAGGACTTGTGAAGGCGAGTCGTTCAACTGCATAGTCGGCGTGCTAGTGTTCGCCACTTTCCGGAGTCAACGTTTTCCGGGCGCCCGGAAAATCGGCGACTGAAGCTAGATTGGTCATCGTGGGTAGGCTTCGGGATAGTGAAACTCGCCGCCGTGTTTTGATACCGAAGCGGTTCCGGTCTTGGCTGGCGATTTAGAGTCATTCTCGTGGCGAGCTGAGGAGTGCCGGACGCTGGGCCTATTCAATAAGTCGCGGCAGTTGGAAAGTAAGCGGTAATCATAATGACGGGCATCGGTTTGTGGATCCGTAGCGACCTGGGCGATTTGAACTGAAAGGTTATGGCTGGGGAAACGTGCTGATCAATTATCCGGTCGACCCCAAGCAGTTCTAGGTGCTCGCGAGTTCGTTTCCCGATTTTCGTGGCATTGCCTGTCAGTCAGTCGGCGAGGTGGGTAGCAGGGGGGCGCTGACGTTAGCACGCTGTTAAATTAGTGCGTAGTCTCAGGCAATATTTAGTGCGGCCGATTCCGTTGTCTGCTTGTACGTGAAGCCAAGGCAATGTTGAAAGATCCCCGCTGCTGACGCGGCATGGCGGTCATTAAGGTGATGCAGGATTTGGCGGGAAAATAGGTTCGACAAGAGGTTTTCGTGGAAGACGCCAGCCCAGCACTGCTCGGGCAATCGACGATTTTTCGAGCCAGAAAACTGCCATGAATCGACGAGTTTCTCGCTAGCATGGTTACGGAGTTTCAGTGTTGGTGGGTCGCGATAGACAAGCAAATCCGGTGAGTTGGTGGCGATCGGGGCGACTCGCTCCGTGTTTCGCCGTGCGAATGTTTTGTCATTGACACCATGGAGTATGTAGCGTGATCGACGCGACTCGCCCATCAAATCGCAGTCTGTAGCGTCTTGATGTTCGTCCCTTGCCCCCTGGAAGTAGTGTGGGAGCGTGGGGCGTCGGTTAATTAAGCAAAAAACAACATTGGCTAGCTGGGTCCTGCTCAACTCGCAGATGCATCCTGCACGAAAGTAATCTACAATGTTGGATCAACACTTAAGAAGTTTGTGCATAAGTCGAGTATGAAACGTAGGGCGGAACGTCTTGGCGAGACATCTTTCTTTTGCAGATCGCGAGAATCTGCTTCAAACCATACACAACCTTAGCAGTGAAGAAATTCGCGTCGATGTCCTATTGAAGCAGACTGGCGATTGGGCAAATTCTTTAAAGCCTCAGTTCGGATTCGAACAGGCTCTACTTCGCAATCTTACCCAACTTGCAAACTTTCTAAGACTTCACGAAACGGCGGAAGACATTGCATCCATCGCTCGTGGCGCGATCCAATTCATTGTCAGTAGCATGGGCCGGCGGGAGACGATACCAGCGAGGCGGTGGAGGAAGACACCTTAGATACCGCTGAATTTCACGCACTTGGGAAAGCGTTCATTGCGAGCTACGCGGTGCACGAAATTGCGGTGCGGCTCGGTGAGCCGGTTGCCTACCATCCTCCTGCGATCACCGAAGATGAACAAAAATCGGCCGAGGAAATTTTCGAAAGACTTTCGCTCTTGGATGGCTGCGATGTGGAACTTATTGATCGCGTTAAAGAAAATTTGGACGCGCTTCAAGGGCTTGCCGAATGTGGCTTTCTAAAGCGAATGTCGAACAACGCGAAGACGCTCATGGGCGTTTTGCAGGATCCTACTCGTTCCGAGGATGACAAAATCTGCGCTCGAGGTGCTCTTCGTTACTTCGTTGAGGACGACGATGCGATCAACGACGATCTTGGCCTTATCGGATATTTGGACGATCTATTTATTTTGCAGACCGCGATTGATCTGGTCAGTCCTCTTCGCGAACCGCTGATCGAACTTCTCGATCATGTCGTAGGAGTTTGGCCGTTCTTGAATATGCTAACTCTTGACGATGGATCGGGGCCACGTCCCGCGTCGGAGTTTGCAATTTTGAACTCTGCGTTGTCCTGTGGAGACCTGCGTTCCGACGATGCAATCAATACGATGCTGATTGCTCCGGAGACGGGACCGATTGCGATTTTGCTCGGATTCGTGTCGACGCTAGGCTTGGCACACGAAGCGGGGCTTCGGCAGCTGACCGAAAAGTCATTCTCACCTGGGCAGAAGGTCTTGGTCGATTACGAAGCGGTGGCTGAATTCGATGGTTTTGAAGATGCGAACGGCCGTAGGATGTTTTGGTTGTTGAAATACAACACAACCAAGGGCGTTACGACGCGTTCGAGAACTTCCTGGCCAATCTCGGATTTGTATCGCTTGGTGCCGGTTGACCGCGACCGTGTTGTTCGCGGCGAAATCAAACGAGGGAAGCGAAACGAAATCTCGGAGCTGTCTGGACTGAGTTTCTTATTTAACGGTCCGAACAAGGCAGACGTTCACGCGATCACGAAAAAGGTAATCGTCGTAATGCCGACGACAGTTGCAGCTGATTTCTGCAAGTCGACCCTCTTGTACGGACAGCCGATCAAAGATGTCATCCCAGTCGGCCAAGTGTCAGCAGACGGCGAAGAGATGGAGCGTTGGTCGACACGATTTGGGGCCCAAGAGCCAGTGCTGCTATTCGCTTCGGACCTGGATGTTGCGTGTAGTTTTGCGCAAGACAATCAAGATGATATTGAGCTAGTGATTGTCGATGTTGCAGGTCGGAATCGAGAAAAGCACGCGAGCATAAAACGCCTGAATACTCGCAAGATTCCGTGCCTCCTTATTGCCTCTGAGCGGATAGCGAACGAAACCGAAGTTGATCAGCACAACGACTTTAGCGTTTGGGAATGGGGCGCGGATGATCTTCGGGCGCTCGTTTGGCCGGAAAAACGGCTGCCTTCAAGCAATAGCGAGATTGCAAAGTTCGAATCACGGGTTCAGTCGACATCGTCGGCAAGACCGATCGTCGAGAAGATTGCTTTTCCAATTGTCACTGACACATACAAGACATTTTGTTCACTACGAAGACTCGCGAAGCAACGTGGTCCAGACGGCCCGCGGGAGCTTGAGGAGATAGTTTCGGAAGCGTTCTACGCCATCACGCGACTTATGCGTTGTTCGGCTGAGCTGACCAATAAGTCGCAATCTGTGGTGGATGTCGATCACCGTATCACGGCCATGACAAAGGTCATGAACTCATCGAACTACCTTTCAGCGGAGGAACGTTCGGCGGCCGCACTCGTGGTCGATCGGATTGTTGAGTTCAGAGATCAGATGCTGAGAAGGAACCCAAAGCAAATTGCCTTGCAGGGGGTTCTTGAAAAACACCCCACAATTGATTTGCTGTGCCCTGATGCGCGATTGGTCATGGAACTCGAGGGCATATATAAGCATAGACGAAATCGCGTTTTCGCATCGGCCGTCTCTGGCGAGCTATTTCATAACGGGCTTTTGGTAACGGGCTGGTTCAGGAAGTCGCGGATGGCTTCTGTACTGACGCCCCCAATCGCCGATCCGCTCATCCTGCTTCTTTATGATGTCGAGCGTCGTTGGCATCAACAGTTTGCTGAGCACCGCCTGACGATGCGTGAGGAGCGAAAGCGACTGAAGGGGCGCCAGGCCATCTTCCCGGCGATTGATGGTTGGAAGAAGCCGAAAGAGAAAGTGGAAGTGGTTGAGTCGGAAGAGTCTGGAATTGACAACATTGAAGAGGTCAGCAGTGAAATCGACGAACGGTTTCGACAGCGGATCTACGATCGAGTCAGTGGGGGGCACTCGGACGCTGACACCAAAGCAAGGCTTCTTCTGTTTGCCGGGGGATTGTACGGCCTTTTCACCGACAACTACAAATTGAACGTGGTCACGCACTTGTTCGATACGGCGTTTGACGCTGATGACGACAAGGCCATCGTGAAGGTCTGTGGTGCCAAAGATGTTTCGGTGGGAGATAGGATTGTTTTTCGCACAAAGAGCCGCGATCTGATTCGCGAAGTTGCCGATGAGTTGATCGAAGATGGCCAGCGTGAAATTAGCGGACTTTGGCGAGTGGCTTTGCGCAATTACATGAGCGAACATTCTGTGTCGGACGAGTCGATGTGCTCAAAGCTTCGGGCGGCGGGCTGCAACTCTCAAGCTCAAGCAATCAGCAACTGGATTCGCGATGATGGCATGATCGCTCCGCAGCAATATCGTACTGATGTCCCAATTATCGCAAAGGTTACTGACGACGAGGCACTTAAGAGCCAGTTAAAAGCAGTGGTTGAGGCAATCCGCAACGTGCGTAGTGCTCACCAGCAGAAAGCACCTCGATTAATCGCCAAACGAATTCGAGCGAAGGCTGCGGAGGTAGTGCGACAAGAGCAGGCGGACGAGCCTGTTATCCACCTTGACGGTGATCTCATTCTCGTTCGTGTTGCGGAAACGGCATCCAAACCGATTCCCGTCAAATACACGGCCGCCAACCGACTTGTCGCCGGTGATTCATGGCCCGAATGATCCCACCCACGATTCATCCCGAAGTCCAGAGTTCCGCAGAGCGAAGAGTCTTTGATTGGATTCGGGATGCTCCAGGAACGGAAGACTGGATCTGTCTGCATTCGCTGGGTTTGAGCGAACACGATTCCAAGCGTCGTGGGGAAATTGATTTCTTGCTTCTGACGCGTCTTGGCATCTTCGTTCTAGAAGTCAAGGGCGGCCGAGTTGCACGCGAGAATGGGGTTTGGAAATTCACGAACCGCTACAACAAGACGACGACGAAATCCGAGGGACCGTTTGATCAAGCGAGCAGCGCGATGTTCGGACTTGAGAAGCGAGTTCGTAAGCATTTTGAATCGGGCGACAGTCGCCAGCAGCGTTTGCTCTACGGCTTTGGTGTCGTTACTCCCGACTGCTCGTTGGGCGATCAGCTTGGTGCGGAGGCCGATCGCCGTCAGCTTTACGACCGCGAGAACATAAAGACCAACAACCAGTCACTCAAAAAGTATGTGGAGCAGCTCGCGGCGTATTGGCGTGAGCGTAGTTCGCTTGGCAACAGTAAGGGGCGTTATGCTCCCACGGAGAAAGATCTTGAGCTTTTATCAGGCTTTCTTCGCGGTGATTTTGATCGCGTTCCCTCGATGGGGGCATTGGCGGACGCCGCAACACACAAAATGCATGCTTTGGAAGCGGAGCAGTATCAGGTTCTCGATGCTTTGGAGAAGTATCCTGAACCCAGAATGATCGTTCAGGGTGGAGCCGGGACGGGCAAGACATTGTTGGCAGCCGAGATCACGAGGCGAGAGGCAAGCCGAACCGACGGTGAAGTCCTGCTGCTCTGCTTCAACCGCGTGCTTGCGGGAGTTTTGCGAAAGAACGTGGCATCAACCGAGCGTGGTTCAGTCATCGTCGATTCGATCCACTCCCTACTGAATGACCTGATCAAAGGTTCGGACGTGCAAGCGGATTTTGAGGAAGCAAAGGTTGGCAAAGAACCTGCTGAGATTTTTAATCGTTTGATGCCCGAGTATGCGCTGCAAGCGTTGATGGTAAAGGACTGCAAGCAGTATCAGACTCTGGTCATTGATGAAGCCCAGGACATGCTTTCGCGTCCCATGCTTGACGTGCTCGATGCAATGGTGGTCGGCGGATTGAACAAGGGGCGGTGGTGGTTCTTCTGTGATCGCAACAACCAAGCGTCCGTGTTTGGAGTCTATGAAGACGAGGCATTGTTTCGGCTAATTCCGGTCGGAGTCGTCTCACTGCTTCCAACGAACCGCCGTAATACAATTCAAATTGCACAAGAAACCGAGATAAAAACGCTTCCGCAGTTTCCGCCCGCCGCTACCGTTGATGGTATCCCTGTTAGAACGGCTTGGTACAAAAAAGTTGTGGATCAGCGACAATTGCTTGGGGCAACGCTGAGGAAATTGCTTAACGAGGACATCGCCCCTTATCAGATCTCAGTTCTTTCGTGCCGCAAGGCGGAAGACTGCTGCGCGAGTCAATTCCGAGATTTCCCGCTTGCATCGGTCGATGAAGACAACGCATGGAAAGTGGGGACGCCGCTGCTTAATCAAGTCACTGCTTGCAGCGTTTCGTCTTTCAAGGGACTCGAAAACGACTTCATCATTCTGACTGATGTTGACGAACTGACGCCCGATTGGTGGCGAGGAGTCGTTTACGTCGGAATGTCGCGGGCAAGGATTGGGCTTTGCGTTTTTATTAACCAAAAACTGGAAGCTCTTTGCAACGAACGCCAACAAGATTGGCTGAAAAAACGAGTCAAGTTGGGAGTTTGAATCGAGATATATCATGACGAAATCAAACGAAGAGACGTTCCGTGACGAGTTGATCGACGCGCTCGATCGAGAGTTGGTCGGCCCTGGCTTGCCGCCGCACGACTACGATGTCAACGCCGACCAGCCGTATATTGAAAGGTTGGAAGAGTCACCAACCCAGCGGTACTCTGCCGGCGTGCTGTTTCCGCAACAGCAGGTGATTAACGAGCACGATGACCAAGGCGACGCGACTGACGAGACAGCGGAGGCCGCCGCTGTCGCAGACGAAGAACCAACCGATCCGCTGGAGGGCGACCCGACAAGTGAACCCAAACGCGATGGAAGTTCTGGCGATTCACTTACCGATGCTTATGATCAAACAGTTCGATTAGCCAACGAGTTTTACCCGTCAGCCATCGGGTTCTCATGCCTATGCGATGACGACGCTGGCGACTTGATAATCCGCGTTTCGGCTGCACGATACGAAAGCGGGACTGTTCCCTATGTCGTCGAAACTGACGATGGGCCACAAACACGCGAGCGGCAGGAGTGGCGTCGTGTCCAAATCGAAATTCCCCATCAAACCTTGACCGTACCCAAATTAGCTCAGCTAACTCCCTGGGAGCGAACACTTGTAGATTCACTTTTGATCCGAGGGATGTTCCGCCATCGATCGGACGGGAGCGTTCTGCTGACGCTTTCGCTGTTAAACGATCACCAAAGCGGACTGGACAGTCGAATCAGCGCGAAAGATTGCTTCTTTCAAGTCTCGGTAAGCGTCGAGTCAGCTGCTGGGAAGACGGTATTTCGTGAATACAAGGTGTTGCCTGATCGGGACGCGACCAAAAGCGACACCCCCGACATTCAGGAGGAAGCCGCCTTGGAGTTGCTTTACCGAACAAGAAAAGCGTTTGCCGTTGGCCACGGATGCTCGGTCGATTGGGGATCTGAAACTGATGGAAAGGTTGCGTCTCTCGGCACGGTCACAATTCCGCGCGTCAAGGTGCCACCGGTTGAGCCGCGAAGCACCGAGGGCGACGAACTCAGCATGTACGTTCTGTCGGGAGCCGACGGGCAGGTCAAGCCAGCGAGCATCCCCTCGATCCTTCAGCCCTTGGGCGACGACTATGAAAACTGGATCAAAGAGCAGGAAGCCGAGGTTGCCGGTCTGCCCGACCGTTTGAAGAAGCCAGCGACCGACAACTTGAAGCATTGCCGAACATGCCTTGGTCGCATTCGCGACGGGATCGAGTTGCTCGGGAGCGACTCGGTGATGCTTGAAGCGTTCATGCTTGCCAACAAAGCGATTCTGATGCAGCAGCATCATTCTCGGCGGCCCAAACGACCAACTGATGTCGGTATGAAACCGCTACCGACGAGCTACGAGCCGAAGATTCAGTGGGAAGGACGTTGGCGCACATTCCAGCTTGCATTCATATTGATGAATCTTTCGTCGCTCAAGACGAATGAAGATGGATCCGAGCATCCCGAGCGTGACCTTGTCGATCTGATCTGGTTTCCAACCGGTGGTGGCAAGACAGAGGCCTACCTTGGACTCGCGGCAACCGACATTTTCCTACGTCGGCTGATTCGGCCGGACAACGCGGGTTGCACTGTGTTGATGCGATACACACTTCGCCTCTTGACTGCACAACAATTCCAGCGTGCAAGCTCGATGATCTGCGCTTGCGAATTAATTCGTCGCGGGCGACCCAACGATTTGGGCGAGGAAGCGATCACGATTGGTCTTTGGGTTGGAGGTTCCTTGACACCGTTATATCGAGAGCCTGCCGTCAAGTCGCTCAACAACTTGGCGAAGCCCAATAGCCAGGAAGCCAATGAATTTCAGATGCTCAAGTGCCCTTGGTGCGGCACGGCAATGGATGAGCCCGACAATCTTGGCTACCAACCTCACGGCAAACCGAAGACAGTGATCTTCGTGTGCCCCGAAGCGGCGTGTGAGTTCTCATCGCCAAAGAGACGTTTGCCCGTTGTCGTGATTGATGATGATGTTTATGAGGCACCTCCAACTCTGATCATCGGGACGGTCGATAAGTTCGCGATGTTGGCATGGCGAGAAATGTCAGGACGGATTTTCGGCATTGGCACTCCCGGTTCAAATGATCCGCCGGACCTGATTATCCAAGACGAATTGCACCTGATATCCGGTCCATTAGGATCGGTTGTCGGGTTGTACGAGTCTGCGATCGACTTGCTTTGTTCGTGGAAAGGTCGCAAACCGAAGATCGTCGCGTCCACCGCAACAATCCGCCGGGCGTGGCACCAATGTCGAGCGTTGTATGACCGACCAACTTCGCAATTCCCGCCTCAGGGACTCGATATTTCGGACTCGTTCTTTGCGAAAGAAAACCAGGACACTCCAGGCCGACTTTACCTCGGCATCTTCGCAACCGCAGCACCGTCTTTCGTGACCGCCATGGTGCGAACCCTTGGTGGGCTTTTCCACGCTTGCAAGTCGATGCCACTGCCGGAGGGCGTCCCGGAAGAAACACGCGATCCCTATTGGACGGTGCTGCAATACTTCAGCAGCCTGCGTGAACTGGGGCACGCGGCAACGCTCGTCGAAGCCGATATCCCCGAGTACATGTGGTCGATCACGACCCGCACGGCGACGCCGAAAGAATTGCATCGCAGTCTTGGTTCGCCTGTCGAACTGACGAGCCGCCGAACAGCCGATGAAATCCCGGCAATCTTGGAACGGCTCGAAAAGAGGTATCCGCGGGTGTCCGACGACTGGAAAGACAAGCCGCTCGATACCCTGTTGGCGACAAACATGATTTCCGTAGGAGTCGATGTCGATCGGCTTGGGCTGATGCTGGTCGTTGGGCAACCCAAGACGACTTCGGAGTATATCCAAGCCAGCAGCCGTGTCGGTCGTTCAAAGGATGCCCCCGGTTTGGTTGTCGCGATGTACAACCCCGGCAAACCGCGAGACAGATCGCACTACGAGCATTTCCGCGCCTACCACGAAGCGTTCTACAAGCACGTGGAGCCGACGAGCGTCACGCCGTTCTCGCTTCCGGTCATGGAGCGTGCCTTGCACGGAGTGCTGGTGGTACTGACGCGGCACTTAGTTGGTGTGTCCAAGCCGGACCAGTTCGACCCGGCTTCTGTCACGTTGAACGAGTTGGTCAACGAGATTGAACGACGTTGCTCAGTTGTCGATCCCGAACATGCCGGGAGCTTGAAATCAAAATTGAAGACATTGATATCGAAATGGTCTAGCGTCAAACCATCGGAATGGGGCGGTTTCGGTAAACCACCAGAGCTTCGACCGCTGATGTATCCAGCAGGAAGCGAACCATTGCCGTCTTGGGCAGGTTCGGCATGGTCAACACCCAGCTCGATGCGAAACGTAGATGTGGAGTGTCGAGCAGAAGTCATCGCGAGTTACGAGAACGACGAATAGGAATAAATCATGGCAAGAAAAACGATTCGTCGCTCACAAGCAGTAGTGCCGTTTGGAGTCGGAGCAATTTTTGATCTTCCCGGTCAGAGCCTGATGAGTGCGGGACTCGACGTCTGGCCAGACAAACCGAAGTGTCCGATCAACGACGACCGGCTTGCGAGGCGACTGGGCGTCACTTTCTTTCGTGCGCCGCCGCCAGCGCCTGGCGACGGCCATGCGGGTGCCTTGCTTCCGTTCATTCGATTTCCATTGTGGCACTTTTGCCCACGTTGCCGTGCATTGAAGCAGAGCAAGTGGAACGAAACGGCACCTCCGCGATGCGATAGTGATCTAGGCAGCCGATTTAAACCAAAGCCCGGCGAGAAAAAGCAACCATCGTGCTCATCGCTACCCGAGAAGAAACGGTGGAGGATGGTGCCGGTCCGCTTCATTGTGGCGTGCCCAAATGGCCACATCGACGACTTTCCGTGGGAACTGTGGGCACACCGAAAATCCGGGGAAGACCTTTCCGATGTTCAGATTTGCAAACGACCGCAACTTCGGCTGAACTATGGACGCTTCTCTGGCTTGGGTGGATTAAAAGTAGTTTGCGAAACCTGCGAGTCATCTCGGACAATGAGCGGTTCGGCTGGCCCCAAGTCACTTGAAGGATTGTTATGCAGCCGCAACCGACCATGGCTTGGTCCGCACGGGACCGACGAAGAGTGTGATGAAACACCAAGAATGTTGCAGCGAGGTGCGACGAATCTTTACTTCCCCAAAGTCGCCAGTGCCATTTTGATTCCGCCGTTCAGCGATCCGCTCAGGACGATAATTGACCAACCGCACTATTGGCAGGTACTTGCCGGCAATCCTCAACCAGATAATTCGCCGGATCGACAAACGGTGACAAACATTGCCACCATCCTTCAAGTCGACCCGGACAGGTTGTTCGACGTGACCCAAGAGAAGATGCGCGGCCTCGAACCGAGTGGGGAGGCGGTCAGCGAAGAAGAGTTTCGCCATTCGGAGTACACTGCACTTTCAGAGGCTTCGGGCGACGACGAGAACGAGTTTGTCACGGTTCCTCAAAAGCTAGATGCCTACGAACCGTTCCTTGGAAAAATACTCGACCGAATTGTCCTGGTCGAAAAACTAGCTGAAACTCGTGCCCTTACGGGATTTTCACGAATCGACCCGCCGCCGTATCGAGAGTTCGATACCCACGACCAAGATCAGCTGAGTCTGCAACGCAGAAATTGGCTTCCCGCAATGCGAGTCTACGGTGAAGGACTGTTCTTCCGATTTAACACTCCAGCAATCGATGCATGGATTACGTCTGCGGTTCAGCAGAGAGTTCAATCAATGATTGATGGGCATCATCAGATGTGCGAAAAGCTGCAGCGGCCACCGAGGAATTTCCCACCCCGCTTTTTTTTGCTTCATACGCTTGCCCACATCCTAATTCGGCGTCTCAGTTTCGAGTGTGGCTACGGCAGTTCTTCGCTTCGCGAACGACTCTATTGCTGGGACGAACCCGGCAAAGAAATGTCAGGTATTCTGATCTACACCGCCGCTGGTGACTCCGAAGGGACGATGGGAGGATTGGTCCAACAAGGAAAACCTGGGCGACTCGAATCGTTGTTCCGTGGTGCGATCCAGGATGCACGCTGGTGTTCGTCTGACCCGCTGTGCATCGAAAGCAGCGGCCAGGGCATTGATTCGCTTAACCGAGCTGCTTGTCATGCATGCGCCTTGCTTCCCGAGACAAGTTGTGAAGAAGGCAACCGGTATTTAGACCGAGGCTCCTTGTTGGTACGCCTATCGATGCTGGTATTGGTTTTTTTGCTGAGCTAATCAATGGCTGAAGACACAGGAATTGAATCGCTCGACAATAAAATCTAAATCTACTTTTCGACTTTCGCAATGGATATACAGGGCCGTTGCGAAGTTGTATTGCGTCGAGTCAAAGAGTGGGGTTCTTCACGGATTTTAGGGGCTGTGTTCATTGACCGCAGTTTTTGTTGTGAATTGCGTTTTCATTTTTGGAAATACGTACTGGTCTTCAAAAGGAAAAATAAGATGACTCAGGCACGCTTGGGCGACCAAGGTGATCTTCGCAAACTGTGGCGTGGCGACTGAAAGAGAATCGGAATCTGGGAGGGTTGGTCAGCGATACCGTCGAAAGGGTGAAACTGCCGGAATTTGTTGCTCACCACCAGTTAGCAAGTCAGTGTCTTAACTACTGCTGCCATGACTTTTGGGCAAACGGCGTTTCCGATCAACTTGATCTTCTCACGTCGAGTTGTATTCGGCAGCCTGTGATAGGATGGGAACCCCATTGCCGCTGCGAGCTCCGTAGGCTGTAGCATCCGCATCTCGTGCCCTGAGCCGGATGGGCGCACGTATGCAAATCGGTCGAGCGTTGTGATTGTCCTTAGCGGTCGGTCAATTCGCTGAAATCCTCCAGCCCCGTCACTCCCGTAGTAGACCATAATAAACGGAGTCTTCTTGCCGAGTGATTCGATCGCTCGTTCCGCGCGTTTTAGCGTAGCAAGAGCGCGATCTGGAGTTTTCACCTCAGTAAGTGCCCAAGGCGCGTTCGGTGGCTCGCCTTTACCTAGGATATGTTCTACTGTCTTTGAACTCAATTGTTGCTGAGTTGGTAGAGAAGGCATCCGTAATCGATCGCACACGACAAATAATCGCTTTCTCGAGGTTGCTGTTGAGAAGTACTGTGCGTCAAGGACTCCAGCGCTAATGTGGTATCCCAAATTCTGAAGTTTCGATTTCCATTCGTCGAATCGGGCCCATCTTTGCATCTGTATGACGTTCTCCACAACGATCCATCTCGGTTTCAACACCTTCGCGAATCTTACGACTTCAAATGCAGTTTCTCGGCTCTTTTCGCATCCAGGTTTCTTTCCTTTGGCAACGCTGTGAGCTGTGCACTCCGGTGAAGCCAGCAGCAAGTCAATGCTACCAACATCATCAAGTAAGATTTTAGGTTTGAGTGAGCTCGCTTTCATGCGATAGGTGATCGCGTCAGGAAAGTTGGCGCTGTAGGCTTCTGTTGCTGGGCCCCACATATCCAAGCCGGCAACCGGAGTGGCACCAGCCATGAATGCGCCGCGTGAACTGCCGCCAACACCACAGAAAAGGTCACAGGTCCGTATCTCTTGTTGCATCCCATTGCTTCCCTAGATCATCGAGTATCACAGTATCTCATACGAATTGGTTGAAGGCTAGGTCAAGGTTGTCTAAACCTCAGCTGCCAAAGCAGACGTGCTTCTTTCTGTTTAGAGGTGCCCGCCAGATGCTCCCGGTGGCTCATCGGTTCCGCATCCGGTAACTGTTCACAGGTAGGAAACTGATATTCGCGGAGTCGACGATGCCGGATAGAATCGTCGTCCATGAGCACGGGAAATGGATGTCTGGACTGTGAACGCTGGGAGCGACGCTTCGCCGAGTTGGAGCGGAAGTTTGACGCTGTAGTCAAGCAACTCGATGAAACGACTGCAAAGCTCAACGAAACCAGTGCGAAGCTTGACGAAGTGACAGCCAAACTGGCTGCTGCGACAAAGGACTCGAGCAACAGCTCTATGTCGCCGTCTTCGGACATCGTCAAGCCTATCCGGCCTCGAAAGCCCGCCGGAAAACGCAAGAAAGGCGGCTAAAAGGGTCATCAGCGAACGATTCGCCCCGCGGTGCCCGAGGATGAACTTGACTGGCTGACCCAGTATTCTTTTGAGCAATGCCCGTGTTGTGGTGGCCCGGTAACGATCGATACGGAGAACCCTGTCTCCACGGTCCAGCAAATCGAGATCGTCAGCCGCACCCAAACGACCGAACACCAAGCGCTCGCCAGCCACTGTGCGGCATGCGACAAGACCCACGTCTGCACTATCCCACCGGAGATTCGCAAGGCCGGTCTCTGTGGCGTCGAGCTTTCCAGCATCATCGGCTTCCTCAAAGGCGCCTGCCACGCCTCGCTGGCAACGATCCGAAAATACCTTCGCGACGTCTACGGCTTGAAGCTTTCTCGGGGACTGCTTGCCAAAGTGATTACGAAAGTCAGTCAGGCAATTGCGCCGCTCTACGAGGATTTGCTTGGCAGGCTGAAAGCCGAGCGAATCCTGAACATTGATGAGACCGGGCACCGCGATAGCGGAAAGCGAATGTGGACATGGTGCTTCCGCGGCAGCGGCTTCACCGTTTTCAAGATCGATCCCTCGCGAGGCAGCGGCGTGCTGCTGGATGTTCTTGGAGAAGAATTCAACGGGATCATCGGTTGCGATTACTTCAGTGCGTACCGCAAGTATCGCGGGCTGACCGATTGCAGCATTCAGTTCTGCTTCGCACACTTGATTCGTGAATTGCGATTTCTCAAAGAACACTCCACGGGCCGCACCCACGGGTGGTCGAGTCGCCTGCTCGATTCGATCCGGGATATGTTCGGTGTGATTCATCGGCGCGAGGAGTTGGGCGATCGTTTTGACGGAGAACTGGAAGACGCGGCGATGGAAGTGCTTACGCGAGCTCGCTTTCGCGTTCCGGACGACCAGAAGGCTCGCAACCTTTCGGCACGTTTTGCCAACGACGGCGAGAGCTATTTGAAATTCCTGACGACGCCGGGCCTGGAACCGACCAATAACGTTGCCGAACAAGCAATTCGTTTCGTCGTGATCGACCGGAAGGTGACCCAGGGCAGCAAAAGCAAAAGCGGTCAACGTTGGCTGGAACGCATTTGGACGGTCATGGCGACATGTTCGGATCATGACAAATCGCTACTGAATGTCCTACGACGTTGCCTCGATCACTTTTTCCGCGGCGAGCGTCCACCGCCTCTGCTTCCCGCCGGGTAGAATCTTCTCTGGTCTCACGTCAACTGTCTCAATGTTCGCGCCGAACCGTGAACAGTTACCGCATCCGTACGTATCGTCATCGGCTGGAACTGATCGCGGAAAGTCGGGATACGAAGCTCCATGAGCTGTTGCGTAAGGCTCTCGCTGGGGGGCTGCATCGTTGTGCGGCGCGTCGCTGTCTCTGGACGTTGCGACGTCAGAATCCACGTTGAACGTGAATAGTAGAGAATCACAGATCAGAAAGGTCTCTCCATGCCGTGCCACTGGTGTCGAGTCGATCGTTGAGCAGGACGCTGGCCCTTAAACGCCGCATAGCGAGCGGTCAGCGTTTTGCGATCGGAGTGATTGCGAATTGCGGCACTGAGAGAATGGTGAGGTATTGTGCGGGCACGTCGCCGAAATTGAAGAGTACCTTCGCTGGGAACCACAGACAGCTCAGAGAAGCACAATGAGACCGACTCGACGTTGCTGCGTGTCAGCACGCAGTTAACCAGCGTGTGTTTGAAAGTTTTTCCAGCGGCTGCTACCCCAAGTGAGTTGCAAATGGTGAGGTCGATGCGCGCCTATTTGTCGACTTCGAGATTCGATCCGTGACCTGATGCGGCAGGGGAGATGCCTCTGTGAGCACTGTCACCGGTAGCTGGACTGCGGGATGGCGGGCGAGTACTACAGCGTTTGGCCGGTTCGATTCAGGATGGCGTGAGCATCCTGCTGACTCGGAAATGTCTCCGCCGCATAGCCATACACGCGCGCGTTCTCGGTTGATTCAGTACGAGCTAGTCCAGCGGCCAACCAGATCGGTCATTACAGCTAGCGTGCTGATTTTCTGATTACCACCCCGGCCTGTGAGCGTTTGCCCGAAGTCAGGACGTTTAGAAGTTGAGGCTGGGAAATTCACTGCCAGTGCCTTCGAGCAATGCTTGAAAGAGCGAGTTTTCCGCTACAGTAAACTCAGTGCCTGTCGCGTGCACTGCATCAATCGCGTCCGTTTCTAGGCACCTCCCATCGTCGGCCGATGGAATCGTGGGGTTGGTTTTGTCTGGCAATCCAGGCAACGTATTTGTTGCCTGCTCTTCCTCGCTAGTTGCGATGGTTGGCGTGTTGGAATGTAGGGTTGCAGCTTGAGGGGCCAGTGCAGTTTCGTTTCTGGCAATTTGGTTAATGACTCTCAGCGCGTCGATTGGAGACATTTGCCCGTCCCCATTCTGGTCAACGTAAACATTCGGCCATGCTGCTAGCGTTGATGGCGAAACAAGCTGGCTAGTCCCAGTGTGCAAATAAGAGCCACGGCCGATTGCATTGATCACCATTAACGCGTCGAGGGGCGAAACGCGGCCATCACCGTTAACATCGCTCGGTTCGAGTGGGTTCTGCCAAGGCTTCCACTCTGGTGTTAGAGTGATTTCGCCTTTTCCGTCGAGCGTTGAGACTTGTCGAGACAATGTGTTGTCTTGGATTGTTGCGACAAGCTTCCAATTGCTTGGATCTCGAAAGACTATTCGGTCTTCTGTTTCGCCACCGATTTCGATTTTGGTTTTCTCGTTGACGTCATTCGAAGAAAAGTGCGAACTCGCAATTTCGATTGCAAGTGAGTTATCTGTTCCCAGGTCCAGACGACTGAGTTGAACTAGGCTTCGTCCGAGCAATTCACTCAAGGAGACGGTGGCACTGCCGCCGCCTACCAAACTGATTGAGTCAAATATTTGGGTGCCAGCTTGTTCGATAAAGCCAAGTACCTTTTGAAGCGAGGAATAATTGACGCCTAGCTGGGTTGGGCGATCACTGGAAGCAATTTGGAAGCTATCTAGTTCAGCGATTGGCCCACGGAATAGTTCGGTGTTACTGTATTCAACAACAAGGTCAGATTCGACAACAGAGAGGGTGATTTGCTTTTGAAGAGCGTCTTCCCGAATCACTAAGTCGTGCGGAATGGTCACTGCAAACGCGTAGTCTTCTACTTCGCCATCGAGCGCCAAGCCAACTGGGGCAAGCCCGCCGTCACTGCTTACCCGAACACGGACGACGAGTTCCCCAGCAGCAAGGTTTTGTGGGATTTTGTAGCTGATCGCGTTGACACCTTCTTCGCCCGGATACGAAGAAACGATCTGCTCGTTTGAGCCCGAGAATTGACCGTTACGATCAAAGTCAGCCCATGCTTCGACGATTCCCGGTTCAGACAGTTCAATGATCAGAGAGTTGACGCTTTCGGAGGTTTCGAATCCAAGGATAGAGATCGGTGCGGTCACACCGTCTGTGTCTAAATCCGAACCGATTTTTGCATCGGTCTCATCGTCTCTCGTAGGTCCGAGAGATGGCCCGATTGGAATGTGGCGGGCGCCATTGTCGTCAAGTTTGGTCGGGTATGGAGCTGGCGCGTTTCCGAAGTCAAAGTTAAAGTTTTCAAACCATGCGATGCGGTTGTCGCTCAGCGAGGTCGAAATCAGATCCAGGTCACCGTCGCTATCCAAGTCGGTAGCGTCAATGTGCCAAGCGAAGTCTGGTTCAACACTTATTTCATGGCGTTGAAAGAATTGGTTTCCGTCGTTTTTGTACCAAGCGATCCCGCCTTCGCGTGGAGAAGAAACCGCGATGTCGAGATCTCCGTCTCCGTCGATGTCGAATGGGATGCTGGTCGTCAAATTACCAGTGGAGCCGTCTATCAGGTGAGCCAGGAATGTTTGATTCCCATCATTTTCGAACCATCGTAGTTCATTGCCGAAGCTTCCTGTTCCGAGCACATCTAAGTCGCCGTCAGCATCGAGATCAACAGCGGTTATGAAACTCGCGCCGGGAGTTGCGGAATCGACCGTGTGAGTCGAGAAATTGAGGTTTCCATCATTCTCAAGCCAGACAAGCGAATTGCTGAAAACGAGAGATGCGAGCAAGTCGAGGTCACCGTCTCGGTCAAGGTCAACGACTTTGACTGTTTCGACACCACTCGCTTCTGAGCTGGCAATAGACTCGGAAAAGACTTGATTTCCGTCATTCAGAAATAGAAAAATCGTGTTTGCTTCGCGCCCACCGGCAACGATATCAAGGTCACCGTCGCCATCCAGATCCGCAGTGGTGACCGTAAGGGCATTGCTAACTGACGTTGAAATGACATGTTTTACAAATTCCTGATTTCCGTCGTTTTCAAACCAAGCAATTGTTGCGTCGCCCCGTGATGCACTGACGATGTCTAGGTCCCCATCTCCGTCGATATCTGCGACAACCGCATCCCACGCTGCATCAAGTGTCTCGTCGATTGCATGGCGCGCAAAGATTTGGTCCCCATCATTTTCGTACCATGCGAGAGTGTCATCGTGATCTGAAGCCCCCACTAAGTCCATGTCACCATCAGCATCAAGATCGGCCGGGAAGACGCTACGAGGATTATCGGATTCGAGAGAAATGTTTTTGATTGCCGAAAACACACCGCTTGAAACAACGTTGGGTAGAATCTGGACCGAATAGTCTTCCACTTCTCCGTCAGGCGAAGGCCCAGCAACGCCAAGATTGCCGGCAGTACTAATTCGAAATCGAGACTGAACCAGACCCGACACTGCCGTTGGCGGAACGTCAAATTGCAAGAGGTTTAAACCTTCGGCAACTTCAAGTGAATCTGCGATTTGTTCTGATTGGCCAGATAGGACGCCGTCGTTATTGAAGTCAATCCACGCGTCAAGCTTCGCCGGGCCACCGACCACTTCGATCGTCGCAAATGCATCGAGTTGACCGATTCGTAGTTGCCCAAATGAGACACCATCATTTTCACTCATGCCTGTCGCCGATAGCATGTGCCGAGTTTCCAGGCATTGAATGATCCTGAATCTTTGACCTCGTTTGTAATTTTGGGGATTAACTCGCACTTTCGGCGTTCCTGGATTTGTTGTCGCTGGTTGGTCAAGTCTTGAATGTTGCGTGCAATGATTTGCTGAACTGGGACTTCTGGCAATGGGGGGTGGCGGATTCACCAGAAACCAGCCAGCCTCGTTCCCAAGAGTTGCGTTTCGAGTGTTTTTGAACTGTTGACCTGGATCTGCGAGTAATGAATCTTGGGGCCGAAGTTATCGAAATGTGTGTGTTGCCTTGGCTGTGGGCTAAAAGAAAGGAAGCGACTCTGGCGGTCGCGTTCCTTTCAGACGAGCTTATCTCGAATCGTTGTGATTCGAGCTGGCTATTCGGTTACCGTTACCTAGCACTTCAACTGATCAATCAACGTGCTAGCGGATGCTACGGTTAGGGCGTTCAGTTCGTTGACGCCTAGCTTGCTAAGTAGTGGTTGGAGGTCAATATCAGTCCGTTTTGAAATCGCTTGGATCGCACGGATTTGGCTTTCAGTTGCTTTTCGCATTGACCGATTGTTGCTTTTCGACGTTCTTGTTTGTGCGCTCTGAGCGTCGTTTGAATCGGAAAGGCTATCGCATATCGGAACGGATAATTGTGATTCGACAGCAAGTCTGATTTCTTGATAGGCACGGTTGATTTCTGATCGCAAGCGAGCAGGATCAGAATACGCGCTGCATTCCAGTTCAACTTCAAGGCTGCAGTTGGCTCCAATTGAGCTAAAGTCTGGTAAGCCCTTTTTGCGAAAAAAGCCGACTGTAAATTTCATAGGCATCTTTGGTTCCTTGTTAACGAAATAATTCTCCCAGTGGCAGTACCAAGGAAGAGATGGTGAAACGGCGGTGAATTGCCCCGCTCGCTAATCTGAAGGATTTGCAAGCCAGTGAGTTTGTAACCATTCAACTTCCGCGTGGAGTGCTTTGGAACGAATGGTGTATGGCCCGAGTTTCGGGCCGCCGACCGGTGAAAGGTCGGCGATCCACTGGCCTCCTTCCGTCGGTTCGACGTGGGAGGCCCTGCGAATCGATGGTTGCCCGAGCGACTGAAAGCAAATCGTTTCGCTATAGATCGCTCGAACTGTCCCAGTTGCTGTGATGACCAATTCCGTGTTCATCATCGAGATCGCATGATACGGCGACGGGGACGATCGGTTAACCAGCCATCCAGCGATGCTTCCACGCGAGTTAAGTCGCGCGAAACCTTCTGCCTGAGATCTTCGTTGGTTCGCAACGTTTCAGCTTGCTTGCCTTGAAGAACTTGCCTCGCTTGGTCGACGAGGTTGTCCAATTGCGCATTCGATCGAATATTCAATCGCTGAAATCGATCGAAAAAATCGGTTAAGTTCGTAACCGCCGTGTCACGAAAAACTTTTTGGCGTCCATCCGGTTCACCAGACAATCGTTCCGCAAGGTGGCCGACTAGTTGCGAAAGCTCTTCGGCGAAGGAGCGTTCGGCCATCGCGACCGCATCTTCGAACCGTGACTTCATACGCTCGCATTCGCGATGATAGAGTCGCGGGCTTAGCTGCAGCAGGTACTCTGGAGGACAGGCCGAAGGGTATTCCCAGTCAATGGCGAAAAGGTCGCTGACGTTTGCCGTGTAGTCAGCTGAATCGAAAAGGTTGCCGAGTCGCTCTCGAGCTTGATGGATCATCTCTTCGTACTGGAGACTTAATTTGTCAACCGCATCGACGAGATCGCTCTTCAGGCTCGTCATGCACAGTTCGAATGTTTGCATATCCTTGCGATGAAGCAAACGGATCCCCGGCTCGATATACGGCAAAGTCGACTGTTTCCAGTATTTAATTGCATTCGAGCGGACGCCCGTTGCCGCACGAAACGCAGGGTGACTGGTATCGAGTAGCTTTTTGGAGATCGACACGGATTTCGTTTCGGCGGAAAAGGTGTTTGCCGCTTGCTGTTGGTGTTCTCGCGAGAGTGACTTTCGAACACCGGGCCAGCGGATTTGCATTCGGACGGCAATCGTCTCTGACTGCAGAAGTTCAGCAGTGGATGGCGAAACGTCTGTTGGTGAGTCGATTGAAACAGGTTCAATGGCAATACTCATTGGTAAACTCGTTTTGTAGAGGTAGGGATACAAAAAAAGCCCGAGCAATAAATACGTGCTCGGGCATTGGACGTTGGCGGAAAGGTTCGAGTGTCGGACTAATGGAGCGACGGTTTTGTTTTTCAATCGTGTTTTGCTTTGGCTGATCGGGCGAGGTCTCATCGATCAGTGTTTCACAAATCAGCTCCACGGACGGTTCGCGATTGATTGGGGCAAGCAACAAAATGATCATTGCCAATGGCAAGCAACACGCGACTATCAACGCTCCGTTGTAAATGGATGTCGCGATAATTGGATCTTGCCGTTCACGCTCAGCCCAAGCGCGACGGTCTTGTTCCAAGTCATCACGTTGACGCGACAAGCTGGAACGTTCTTGCTGCGTTTCTTGCTGGATCTCTAGGATCTGGCTGACTTGGTTTTTCGTAAGGCCTGAATCAGAGTCCAGGCAACCAGGGATCAGGGCCATCGCGGCAATGCTAGTCAGCATCGACAGCTGCTGCTTCATCGTCAGTTACTCCTTTGTGTTGAGTTGAACGCAATACTCGGATCAGTAGTTGCTTGGTTGCCAGCTTGTCTCGTCGCTCGTGAACCACGGTCAGTCCGGCAATAGCGATTCCAAGCGAAAGAAAGAGGATCAGTGCGATTTGAAGGGTCATAGGTAACATCGGTTTGAGAAAGAAAAACGCAGACAGCTACTTTGCGGTCTGCGTAGAGGATGGACTTCCAAGGAAACGAAACGGTCAGTTAACCGATGGTTTTGCTGTAACGTTGCGTCTTCGCTTTGGCTTGTTGTTCGAAAGTTGGAAGACACCAGGTGAGTCGGCTGACAGGCAGCGCCCATCGGCCCACATTCGAAGTCGCTCAACAGATTCGGCCGATGTTTTCGAAACTGGCACAACATTGAGCGCCGCTTGAGAGAGTGGCAAATCCAACAACGCTGACAATCGGCAGCACGCTTTGATTTCTGCCCCTGTCCAGCCTTCATCATCAGGCAGAGGTTGGTCGTGGGGCAGCCGAAACTGCGACCGGTACAGGCTCCAGATCGCATCCTTTTGTGGACGTCCGGGAAGATCAAGAAAGAACACCCCGTCAAACCGCTCGGCTCGACTGAATTCCGGGGGAAGACTTTGCACGTCGTTGGCAGTGCACACGACATACACGTCTGACTGATGGTCATTGAGCCAGCTAAGGAAGGTGCCGAACATTCTTGCTGACACGCCACTGTCATTTTGCGAGGCCATCCCGGCGAATGCTTTCTCGACTTCGTCGATCATGCAAACGCATGGGGCCAAGGCATCAATGGTGCGAAGCGCTGCCCGGGTTCGTTCTTCGGATTGGCCGACGAGCGAACCGAGTAAGCTGCCAACGTCCAGGACGACAACCGGTCTTCCAACCTCTCTGCCAAGTGCCTTGCAAAACGCAGACTTACCACATCCCGGCGGTGAAAGAAGTAACGCGCCTTTTGGACGAGGCCCGTTCACATCTGATCGTCGCAGAAGCGAGCGTTTTGTGAAGCTCTTTAATGAATCGAGTCCTCCAAGATGCTCAAAACTCTCCATTCCTCGGTGTAGTGCCAGCGTTCCGGTTTTCTTCAGCATTTGAGTTTTCAATTCCCAAATCGCTGATGGTTCCAGTTTGCTGTACCGAACCAGCGAAAGCGAAAACGCATTCTCCGCTTCAAGCCGCGTCAGTCCGGTTGCCGCATCAATCACCAAGTCTCGTTCTGTGCCCGAAGGCATTTCACCAGATTCGGTGGCGATTCCATCAGCGATCTCCAGCAGTTGAGACCTGTCTGGCAGTTGATGCTCCACGACAACGAACAGTTTTTCCAGTTCAAGAGGCAGCTGCACGGTCGGCGAGAGGATGACGATGAATCCACGATCAATTTTGCCGCTCAGGACCGCTGTTGCGACTTCTTGGATGATCTCTGGCGAACCAAGAAAGCGGTGAAAATTTTCCAGCACTAGCAGCCGTGGTTTCTCGGTCGCGCCGCCCGCCGACAGCGATCTCAGCGCCGTGAGTGGATCGCTTGCAGATTCTTCAGCGTGATTGCCGCCTCGACGCAGTCCCTGGCTGACGTTCCAAGCCATTAGTTCCCAGTCATGTTCTCGACACAAGGCTGAGAGTTCAGCGATCGCATCGCTGTGCTCATGTGACTCGATCCAGATGCCTGAGAAGCAGGCTTGGATCAGTTCACGCATTCGTTCGGTAAGTTTCATTCGAAGCTTCTCCTTCGTTGTTGTGTGTGTCAATAAAAAAGCCCGGCGAGCGTTCACTGCTGCCGGGCTTGGTTGGTTTGGCTGACCTGGGTTTTGAAGTACTCCGAGGTCAGCTTTTCGTTCTGTTTCTTGCCGAGTGCTTGTTCAAGGAATCGGCTGGCTTGCTGGCACTGAGTGCCGCCGAAGCCCTTTGTCTCCACCTTGGACGAACCATCCGGTGAGACGATCAATTCAATCGTCTTCATGCCGCACCTCCAACCTGGACGGTGACTTTGATGGAACCATCTGTTAGGAGCTGTTCCGAGACGGAGTAGCCCTGCTTGCGGGCTTCAATCTTGGCCTTCTCGACCGCGTACGCCTGCATGAACTCATCCAGCCGCTTGGGATCACCCCAATGGCCTTCGAAATTGTCGTAAGAGGATTTACCGGTGGCCAAATCAAAGACCACTGGATATCGCCATCCACGAAGGAAAACTGGTTGGCCGGAAGCCGTGTGGCGATAAAGAGGAAATTCTCCGGGCGCCCGGGAATTGAGCGATAGACGATTGCAGGCAGCGCGAACTGCCAACGCATCGCGTACTTCTGTCTGGATCTCAACAACGTGTGACACGTTGAAACCTCCGTTTCTAGATAACGAGTTCGTTCGCTGGAGGCTACTCGGCCCCCTTCACCATGACGTAGCGCGATAAAGTCGAAAATTTTGTTTTGTTGGTCCGCGAATAGAGGTCGGCGACGCCATCATCGAGCTCCCGTAACCGCGCCGCCTAGTTTGCTCACGTTGCACGCGGCGAATTGCAGCTGTCAATCGAGCAGCAGCTTTCACGTTGAGATCGACGTGGATGAGCAAAAGAAATCGTGGAGACCTTGATTTTCCTTGATCAATTGGTAGGGAGTGAATCCCTGTGATGATCGCTCGCGGCGAACGGCGCGAAGTGGATGATCTATCAGTGACCTCAGAGGCGAAATCAAGGCCAGTGCCAACATCACCGAGGCATCAGTTGCAGGTGTAAGCAGCTTTTCGAGTCGTGACGACTTTGGCCTCTGTTATCGCCTGCTGCGTTTCCGAGCCATTCAATGCTGGGTATCTTCTCAAAGCAGCAACTCCATCATGCTGCCATTGCGATCAGGGATTGATGTCGTATTTCGCCGCTGGTGCCTGCACATCCAACCGCCCCAGCTAACCAAAACGCGTTGCTTTGGTAGTTGGTCGAATTCGAGGCGAAAGGCGTACCGGTTGGCGATGCAATTTCCTTGGCGTGGAGGGGCGCTCGATCAGAGGGAAATCGCTGCGGATACAGGCCTGTCCGATACGGAGTCAGACGCAGAACGTAAGCTTCGCTGTGCGTCTTGCGAGAGCTAATCAGCGGTGCTCAGTGAAGTGCTTGCCAAGCCGAGTTGGGCGCAAAGTCGCGGCGTAGCCACGGAGGTACCGCGAGAGTCTGGAACGCCGCGAAAAGCACCTGTGGGACGCTGCAAGGGGAGACGGATTTTACGATTGGTGCACCGAGCACTTAAAAAGCATGTGTGAAGGTGCAAGGGACGCATCTGAATGCGACAGTCTTTGGCTGCAGCCCAACTTTAGAGCGTTGCTGAGCAATAACCTGACGACGACTTCGATTGGCATTGAATACTTTCACGATGGGATGGGTGCTAGCAAACCGGAGACAGGTATTTCCAGAAAGTTCGTCCGAGTCTGCTTTCCACATCAAGTTGAAGCCTAAGTAGGTGCATCACATCAGGCGACCAAACACAAACGGTCAAGACGCTCCTTCGCAAGCCACATAGCTAGCGGCGACATCCACGCTTGAATGGCTTCAATAGCCCGTGCTGCGGCAGAAGCACCAGATCCACTGCGAGCATTTCCCCGGGGTAAAATCACGTGAACGATAAACATGTAAACACTATCTACCCCTCCGATGGTCGAGTTAAGCGATATCCAGGAAAAAGGCGCACTGAGTTGGGGCGTAGTACCCAAATTCCGGTATTATGCGTCACTGAGTTACCGTTAACTAATATCGTTCGCGCTGGCAGCTCTGACCAACGCCTCATGGTCGTGCCCATCTCTTCTTCGTGTGCTTCGCGAACTTCGTGGTTTAACAGCTCGTCGACGGCCTGGATGGTGCATTCGAATCTCGCCCATCGGAGTTCACGGAACCTCCGTTTCCTATTGATCGCTCTTGATGTCACGGTTTGATTGGTGCGCGGTCGACTCGGCCGAGGAAGACAATCCGGCGCCTGGCAGCCGATTGCGATTACGAGCACCGCGTTGCTGAGCACGAGCACGAGCACGACCGAAGACAATCCAACGCCTGACGTTCTGACTGCTAGTTCGCAACTCGTTACCCTTCGCGATGCAGATTGAGTAAACTTGTCGTCAGCGGCGAACTGCAAACTGTCGTCCAGGGTAGACCGCGAACAACTCGATGCACGTGAGCCGCCGAGTTGTGTTAAATGAAGTGGTTAGTCGCTCGCGGCGACCACGTGATCGAAATCGTTCGCGCTCGCAGTTGTGACTGCAATGACCAACGCCTTGTGGTCATGCCCGTCTTGTCTTCGTGTCCTTCGCGAACTTCGTGGTTCACCTGTTTCATCGACGCCTTGGTTGGTGCGCGGTCGACTCGGCCGATGGAGACAAGCCGACGCTTGGCAACCGATTGCGATTACGAGCACCGCATTGCTGAGCACGATTCAAGACAATCCGACGCCTGATGTTCCGACTGCCAGTTTGCTGCTCGTCACCCTTCGCAGGTCCAGTCGAGTAAACTTGTCGTCAGCGGCGTACTGCAAGCTGTCGTCCAGGGTAGACCGCGAACAACTCGATGCACGTGAGCCGCCGAGTTGTGTTCAATGAAGTGGTCAGTTGCTCGCGGCGGCCACGTGATCGAAATCGTTATTTGCATTTTCCTAAATTATCCCCAATGCCTGCTTTCGACCGCATTCTTGTCGTCGCACTAGCTTGCTCGCTTGGTCCGTCTTCCCCTGCAGAAACTC
>PPHI01000069.1 GCA_002901265.1 Rhodopirellula baltica
CGCCATTCAGACAATGGTAATTCGCTTTGAACCTGAAGTTCCCGCTCGATTAAAGGCGAACTACTTGGAGGCTCTCTGCCTTTCTTTGATCTTTCATGATGACAATTCATATTCATTGCGACTAAAAAGGAGTATCGAAGACCACGAAGCAATTGAGTCAGCCAAGCGTACGGGCAAATAACAATCGGATGCACGACGAGCGGCGGAGTTGTGCTGGTACCGAGTTTGAGTCAATCGCCGCCGCCGCGTGATCCGTAACGTTACGCCAATGAGGATGCGTTGACCTCCACTGCTCTTGAGACAGACCGATTCCGAATCCTTGATGCACTTCTACTGATCAGTGCGTTCGCGATATCGGCGGCAATCATTGGGACGCACGTCGACACATCTAACACGTTCGCCGATGTCCTGTTCAGCACCCACATTGCTATTCGTATCTTAACGCTGACCCTTGCCGCAAGAATTCTCTGGCGTCACGTACGATTTCGGCACACGTTTTGGTCGAAAGGCAAACTCTCTGTTCTTGCTGTTGCTTCCGCATTCGTGCTGGATGCCGCCAGCCTTTGGAGCATTATTGCGTTTGACAATCCGTATGAAATTCAAGACTCTCTTTCCATTCGACTGCATGACTTCTGGCAGATTCTATGGAACCATTACAATCGAGGGTTTGAGACGCCTGCCAACGTCACCGTGGCGGCTTGGATTGCGCACCAGTTGTTGGTCGGGAAGACATCAAACCGAAGAGACTGGATTGATACCGTTGGTGTGGTCCTTGGCTTGTTTTGGATCGTTGGTGCGCTTAGCATTCAAGCTGTACTCCATTTCGTGGCGTAACAATGCGATCGCTTTAGGTCAGAAGTCAAGAGGATAAGCGGCAAGCGAGCCGATCCTTCGAGCTCGCGTTAAGCCGCTGCGGTTCGCGCGCACCTTCATCCCGGAATTGATTCTCCCATTTCCGCCTCGAACGTTTCAGTTGTTTTTCGCGGGTGGCTGGTCGGCTCCAAGCTTTGTGCGAAAGGTCTCTGGTTGAACCGGTTCCAAGGCTGGCGATGCTCGCTGTTGGGCTCTCGTGACGGACCTGCGGTGGATGACACACTGAGCTGGCTCAGAGCGTTGGTCCAGCGGGCGCTTCAATATACGAGAGCACGTTTCTGTGGCGCGCTGCTCTGGCACAGAGCACTCCGCTATCGCAACATCGTCAAAGACGATGGGGGAGGGCGCATGTTTCTCAAGATACAAGATCACAGAGACCAGAATCGTTGTATTTCCACGTCTTGTAGAAATTCTTCTGCGGTACGTTGGCAACTGCTGCTGGTGCTTTTTGTATTGCTCGTTTGAATCGATGTCGAATTTTAGCTATTCGCGACGCACAACGGCGTTCGCCGTCTTTGCGGAGTTTTCGATTGCGTCTGTCGTCTCACAGCCGTTTGAAAGTAGTGATCCTGGTGCGGTTGATCAATTCTGGGGGGCGAATCGTCGTTCGACCGGGTTGGTTCTGCAGTACCGGCTGATGTATCCGCTTGCACGGCTCGACTGGTCGCTTGGATCGAGCCGAGTGCTTTCGAAGCTGCCACACGCGAGTTTTCCAAGTGCCATATCAAAGGCGGTTCGATGTCGCGTGCTAGTACACAGTTGCGGATGCCCAGCAACGCAATGTGAGTTTCCCGGGCGCCCGGGAAAACTTTTAGACGTTCACTTGCATTGTCGGCCGCAGGCCTGTCACGAGCACCCGATTGAATCGCTGTGCTGTGTGGTGCCATGCGCTCTTGCTGCAACTTTTGAGAGGTCGGTACCGCGAATCTGGTGCGTGAAAATGCAGTCTCGCATCGTTGTTCACAATTTGTCTGGCAAGGTTGGGAGAACGATTTTTTGTATCGGGAATCAAGAATGTGATTCAATAAATGCTTCCGTCGAATTCTTTTTCAATTCAAACAAAGGAAAAGCACAAAATGCCGACCGTTCAGAACCAACCAATTTCACGATCTGAGCTTAAGGAAACGCTATCGCGTATCGCCGAGATGCCGATCCCAAGACTCGAGAAAGTTATTCGTGACCACCCAACAATCAAATCAGTTTCTGATGCATGTTTGCTTTTGCCGACTTTGAGCAAGGCGAATCAACGCAGGTTGTGCACGTCGATCGCCAAGACGGGGCAAACACAATTGATCGATGTGACATCCGCAGGGGTATTGCTTAACGGTCGGCATCGGTTAATTGCGTGCTTTATGCTCGGGATTGAGCCGAAATTGCGGCAAATCGATCCTGACAATGCGGTTGAGTTCGTTTTGGCTGATCAATACCAACGAAGCTACAACCGCGCCGCACGAGCACAAATCGCACTTGAACTCGAAACTTTGATAAAGGAAAAAGCGAGGCTTCTCGATGAACCAGCTTTTGCCGCTGAGGCGTCGAAGCTGCAGAGCGGTAGGCGTTTCTGCGTCGATTTGGATGTGTATTTCACTGACCGAAAGCCATTGCATCTCGAAGAGGGCGAAAGCGTTCGTGTTGCTGCAATTCGGATGGCAGGTAGCACACCGTCTGCAGTACGACGCCTTATCACGCTTCAAAACAAATCTCCGGACCTTGCTAAACGTGCGGTTCAGGGGGGAATATTGCTGCGTGATGCTGAACGCGAACTCCAAAGACAAGCCGATTGCGGCGGATTCGCTGTTTCCCGTGGCAAGCGGCAGGTTGCGATTCGGCATGCTGCAAAAATGTCACCGGGAATTGGTAAACTTAAGAAGGAGTTTGGCAACAAGAAGCGGAAGATTCAGATCTACGAGCTTTCATCCCGGAGTTTTAACGTCGTTTGCGATTCGCCCAGGAAAAGGACAGTTGTGTCGATTGCTGGTACGTACGCCGCAGCTCGATGGGAGGGAGTTCTTCTACTGATCGGGGAATTCAGCGGGTGAAACGATGGAAGCGTAGCCTATACTCCGTTCGATCCGGTGTTGCGGGGCTTATGCTTGCCACGCTTCGTGCTGGCATGCTTCCAGTTTTAAAGAGTCGTTCGACGTAGATGGCTATGTCCGAAAGGGCGTTTGTTGGCAATGTGAATCACGGCGTTGCAACTGGGGCTTTTAGAGAGCATTAGGATGCTGCTGTCATTGACGATTACTGGATTCGTGGAAGCCAATAGTGACGCTATCTTCGGCACTGGTGTTGCGTTCAACGTGAATCGAAGGTCAGGCCCATGGGATTCGTGAAAAGAGTTGGCAAGGTACCCAAACAGGCGGAGAAACTATCGCTTGATATTGTCCAGTTTGCGTTAGACATTGTTGGCATCGCTGACCCTACTCCAGTTAGCGATGGCATCAGCGGACTGATTTCGCTTGCGCGAGGTGATTTACTGGGCGCGGCCATCAGTGGTCTGAGCATGGTCCCTTTTCTCGGTGATCTTGCGAAAACAGGGAAAATACCGAAGTACGCGCGGTCGATTACCGAGGCAATTTCACTAGCCAGAAAGAACATCGATTTCGCAAGGATCCTTCGCCCTGCCTTCGTGAACCTTGGAAAGGCTTTGGACAGTTTGCCAGTGAATCAGATTCCTGCATCTGTGCGACCGCAAACCGTTGCGATTCGGGAAGAGGTCAGGGCATTTCTTCACAGCACAAGGTGGATCGACGAGTTAGAGGTGCCGTTCAAGCGTCAGTATCATCACTATTCAAAACACACTGGTGCTCACTGTTCAGGTCGCACGGGTACGAAAATGGATCTGACGCCCAGCGAGGCCACGGAAGTCCTCCGAAAAGCTGAGTTTAGTGAGAAAGCGGCGGCAAATACGGTGCCGTCGCTGTGGGCATTTAAGGATGGCAAGATCTACCGGTTCATGCGTGACGCCACTGAAAGTTGGCACGGATATCCAACAGTTGAAGCCCCTCCGACAGAAGTGCTTCGTAAGTGGCGTAGCTCCGGAGTTATCACCAAAGCAGCTTACATGAAGCTGTTGCAGCTGCCGCAGCGTGCCAAGTGATCCACTCGCCACTGGAATCAGGAATCAGTCCATTCCGTAGTCCGGGTTGCTTCCTGGCCCACGGAATTTTCGTGGTCCCCGTCGAAGACATTCCGTTTTTTTTGGGGCAAAACGTTTCCATTTTTTACAGTTTGCCGGCCCACTTAGTGGCCCACAGATGGATTTGCTAAGTGGCCCAGATTGCTCGATCCGTAAGCTGTTGTGATCCAAGGAGTTAGGGCGGCGTTCTACATCGCAAAAATCACCTGGAGAACGTTGACATCGTGGAGGTCACAGATTCGAGTTCTGTATCGCCCACTCAAAAAGAACCCCGCAAGGCCAAGCGTCTTGCGGGGTTTTTTGTTTGCGCACCTTCCCCCTCCGTAGTGGATCTTGTCAAAGATCCCTCGCGACTCGTAGTGGATCTTGTTAAAGATCCGAAGCCGTCAGCTGGTCCACGAAGTGTCGCATTGGGCAACGTGTGTTTTCCGGATTGTGCATTCGTGGGGGCGGAGCTGAGAATGCATGTTGCCGGGTTCAAGCGGCGATGTCTTGATCGCGTTTTTGTGAGAAGGTGAATCTGCAACGCCGGCCCCTCCGGGGCGAGTGTATTGTTCTTGATTGAGTTCTCGGGGCTGCCACCCCGAGCTACCGGCGTGGACTCCTCCGGAGTCAATGCAATCTCCACCGCGTTGCAACCAATGTGAAGTGGTTACCGTGCTTTTCATTGCGAAGATCGTTTGCGATCGATCTCGTTCGCCCCGGAGGGGCCGATGTTGATGGTTCTAGGGAGCTTTGATGGGGTAGTGGATCTTGTTAAAGATCCGGAGCATCGATTTTGGGGAATGGATTTTTAACAAAATCCACTACGGCTTGGCGGGAGCGGATACGAAGTGCTTGCTACTTCGTCATCGACGGCACCTTGTCGACGGTGCGGTAGTTCCTGGCCGCGTTTGTGACACCGCGGTTCTGCTCCATGTTGGCGGCCAACTTAGATTTGCCGATGCCATTGGGCGCAAGCAAAGATGCGACTTGATCCGTGTTCGTGTATTGCTTGTCATGTAAACGCAGTTGGTCGAGGGTGTTGGGCCATGGTTCCGTTGCATCAGGCGCGGGAAGCGTTGTCACCGTAACCTTCTGTCACACCAGCGGCGATGTGATCGACTTGTTGGTCGGCGACGGTGTTGATTCGGAGTCAATCGGCACGACGAGCAATCACCTGGAATTGCCCACGAAACGGCGACAGTAGACGAATCAACCGAAGTCGTATCCGCAAACTACCGTTTCCAAATAAACCAAGGCGACAAACTCTTTTAGGTGTGGTCTAGTGCATTTTTGATTGTCGCCTTTCGCTCCGCCGAAAGTAGCGTTCTTTGATTCTTTTGCCGGCTAAGGAGCGACGTTGGTGGTCCCCAGTATTGAAGTTCAGCAGGCTTTCATCGCACGCGGTGCTGCATTGTTTCGCTGGATGAACGGCTCGGAAAAACGCTCCTTAAAATCCAGCTCTTGACTTTTTGTCCTATGAGGAAGATCACAGGAGCTGAAAGAAGTTCTCGACACGTTAAACGTAGCTCGGAGGAATTCACAATGAAGATTACTGCGGGTAGGGGTGATGTTATCGCCGTGCCGATTAATGGGGTGTGGGCGCTGGGGCGCGTGATCTTCGTGTCGAAGTACTTTAAGGAAATAATGTTGATTGAATTTCGCGGCCCGTTTTCTTCAGATGCGGCCGATTGGCATACAGGGAGGCCCCTTGTTTCTGTTTACACTGCTGCAGCATCATTTGAGAGAAGGGGATGGAAGAAGGTCGGAACCGCGGGGGTTGGAGACGCCGAATTGAAAAAGTCGATTCGAGTGGTCGCCAATGAAGTTTGGGAGCAGGACGTGTTTTTGCGCAAAGCGACTGCGAACGATAAGCAGCAGATTCCGATGATGTTGGTAGACGGTTTCATCCGTGTGGAATCGACGTTGTTACGCGCCATTGCGGAAGATGCGGGGTGCTAATTGCAGGTCGTTTTCCGTTGGCATTGAATGGATGGTGCCATTCAATTCAAAATTCGTAAATATGGGAATGCATACCGGGGCAGTGCCCCAGCGCGAGGAAACGCGTGGCCTTTAGCCAAAAGGTGATCTCACTGCGATAGCTTTTGCTCTCGCATGCAAGCATTGCTTCTCTGGATTCAGTAGCAGATCAATGTTCAATGAGTCCGCGTACCTTTTCTTCTGCTGGACGCTTGGAATGGCTGTTATGGGCTATCCCAGTGTTAAACCTTCACAAATGCCGACGCCAACAAACTGATGTGCGATTCGCAAAAACGGGTGGTTCATGCACCTTGCCAAGTAACTGTGGCGTCCGAGCCTCTGGGGTCAGCAGCAAAGTCGCGTTCTAGGCGGATCTTTTTTGGGTCTGTGGCAATATGCACGGCGATTCTTTTTGGTCTGCTAACGGGACGGCCAAAATTCATTTCCGTGAAATCATTGCCAAGTTTTGAAGGCTTTTTCCTGGAGCACGCGGTTGCCGCAATAGGAATTTGCTTTTCAATTTCGATCGTATTGGTCTTGGTAACTCTACGGGCAGGTTCGCATCATTTTCGTGTCACGAAGAGGCGTTTGTTGTCCACCATGTCGCTGGTGTTTCTCTGTTTGATTCAATTGTGGTGCGTCCTGGGGTTTGGCGTTCTGTTTGTCGTTGTTGTTGTCCATTCCTGAATCGGTTGACGTCGATCGTTCAACCATCGCAGTCAGTAAAGAGCCTTGAATGGGGTCACCCAGGAAAATTAAACGGGACAGAGGTGAATGGCACGGGGGCAATCGAGAGCTGCGGAGACCATCTCGCAGGGAGTTCGTTCTTTCTACGGCAGAGTTATTTGCATTGGTCCGCCTTCAACTTGGAAAGTTGAGCGACAATGTCGCTCGATTCTCCGAATCGACAGAGCCCGGTTCATTGAATGTGGCGGACAGGTCGACCAGGTGAAAAGGTTTCGCGAGCACATCACAATGGAGAAATTGGATTGTTGCGATTGATCACGCATCTGCGACGGCATCGGCATTCCAAGCGACAAATCTTTCTCAGTTTGGAGGGGCATTTAGGTCGTTGGAATGATCTTTCTCATCGAGAAAATCGTAGGCGATGCGGCAGTAGGAGCGAGTACGATGAAACGTCGCTCTTCATCTCAAGCCTTCCGGCCCAGGTCCGAGCGATTTGCAAACATCTCCGAGACCATTGGCAATCATGAATTCACAGCACGATGTGTTTGATGTGAATTGTGTCGCGGACGCGATTCGCCGAATGGCACTCAGTATTTTGCGACGAGGTACTTCGCTGATAGATTCAGTCCGCGCCAAGTGGCTTCGCGCAGGTTGGGATGAGACGGTGATCGATATGGCCTATGACTGTAGTCACGCTGTTTGAACGTGCGATTGCCTTGGGCTCATCTGATGTCGCCTTGTGCTCGGCAAAAGCCACGGAAATGAACGCTACTTTCGCGGAGCGAAAGGCGACTCTTAGAATCAGCAGGCAGAACACTTGAAAGGTATGTCACTCGCTTCTTTGGAGCGGTGTCTTCGACCCGATACCTGTCATGGTGGCCCGTTCAGTTAGCGGGCCGATTGCCTCCGGATGAGGTGGGCTTTGGCGTACGGCGAACATTCTGATTTTTTATCCCAGATTGAGGGACAAATCGGACTGCCAGCGTCAATCTAGTAGCTTAGGCAATCGCCGGCCGAGACGAGGCAGCGTGGCTTTGTCATTTGTTCCGGTTGCTGAATGAGCCAGTCGTGTTGAAGCCTTTCTTCCTGTGCATGAGCCTGACAGTCCGTGATCACCGCGTCGCAACTTGCTGATCGATGGCAACGCCATTCCGGTGGGCTGACGCTCTTAGCCAGCGCACGATGTGGACCGGACGAGGCTGGTGACTGCGTTCAAGTGGCTTTCATCAAGCTGGCAGTTGCGAGTCCGGTTCCCGATGACGTCCATGCGTGGTTGGCGACAGTTGTCCGCAATGAAGCCATCTCAAGAGTTCGGAACCGTGCAAGACGTCGTGAGCAAGAGACATTAGCGGCGAGTGCGCGTTCTAGGCTGTTCGCATTTTCAGAACCCGCTTGCTTCATCGGATCTTGGACCCGATCCCAAATTGATGAACTCGGCACCGCGATGGGCGAACTCCACGTCGACGAGAGAGAGTTGATTGTTGCTCGAATTTGGAACGACTTGGCTATCCGTGAAATCGCCAAGTTAACTGGACGTTCTCGTTCGCAAGTCCATCGTGACTACCACGCTGCCCTGCAAAAACTGCGTTGTCTGCTGACCGAGCAGTCCAACGATTTTAATGATTTATTCACCGCCGATATTTGATCGAAATATGAATCACCACCGTTCATCCGATGATCAAAAGCTGACCGCTTTCGAAAGACATTTGACAACTGCACCTGTTGTGGATGTGCCATCAGGAATGGAAGAGATGCTCTATCAGGCAGGCTGGCAAGCGGCAAAGCAGCAGTTGGCGGTGGAGCGAAATTTTCGGCTTCGTAGTTTTGCCGGAGGAGTGGTAAGCGGCGGTTTGGCAGTCGCAGCGGGATTTTTGATTCTGATGTCGATTGCAACCCGTGACGCCGATCGATCGATCGCGCAGGCAAGTATGAGTTCAGTCGATGTGACGGATGAGAATAGCGAATTGCCACCAGCAAGCATCAACGAACCAAATCACTCGCGCCCAATTACCAATTCCGTTGATCCGGCGCTCGCTGCTGCATTGGCTGTGCCGTCAGTACCGCTTGCTTCGATTTGGAACGAGATGCTTGAGCGGGCATCGGTCACATCAAGCATCGTCGCGACACCGATCGGTAACCGCGACGTGATCCAGGTGAGAGATGGGCATGGCATGTCGGTTCTCTCACCGTCTGGTCATTCCGGCCCGGCATCAGTTGATGAGCTCCCATCGGGAGGTCCCCACTACAACACCTATGAATCACCGGAGCTCCGGCCTTTCGGACGTCGTCGCTCGATTCAATCTTGAACGTACCATGAAGAGGTGAAATGAAATGATGCGCACTTTGTATTCCGCCCTTTTGATCAGCGGATTATCTTGGCAATCTGCCGATTGTCAGGGGCAGGGAAGTTCGCCTTCCAGCGAGCTCGGTAGCACGATGACCGCGGAAGCCTTGTTTGGATCACCGCGTCCTACTGAAGCCAAGGCACAAGTCGCCCCAAAGACAAGCTCGCTTTCGGTTGACCCGGTTGCTGAGCCTCGGCCCGCGCTTCAGTATCGATTTTGGCCTCGACGCATCGAACTAAAGCCTGGGTCAGCCAACCTCTACGCCGCTCGCGCGTTGGTCTCACTACAGCATGTCGATTTGGGGTGGACGCGAGAGGCAGAGCAAGACGGTCGAGAGCATCCGTTCCAGATGGATTTCCAAGTGAGTCCGAGGATTGAAGATATTCGGCATTATTCAGATGCTGTAGAACAGATCTGTAACGAGCTGGGCCGGCTTGCTTTCTGTGAAGATCAAACGCGAGATTTACGTATCCGTGACGAACGTGGAGCCGCAATTTTCTCAACCCTATTGCCTGAAATCCAAGCGTCACGGTCATTGGCCAAGGCATTGCGATTCCGGATTCGGACGCTCGCATTGCAACAAGAGTACGACGACGCAATCGCCCAACTGCTCGTTGGGTTCCGGCTCTCCGAATACATCGGTGATGGCGAGACCATCATTGAACGACTCGTTGGCAACGCCATCGCGAGCATGATGTGCGATGAAATCGAATTTTTGGTCCAGCAGCCCGATTGTCCCAACCTCTATTGGGCACTGGCGGGCCTTCCGGCTGACCTTGGAGATCCGGCCGACCAGGCGCTTTTGGAAATGAGTTTGATGCAGCGTCATCTGCCGATCTTGCAGATGGCCGAAAGCGATGACTTTTCGGATGAGGTTTGGTTGGCGCATGTGGCCAAAGCGGCGGAAGACCTGCGAGGGCTCGGTCAGTCCGATCTATCGTTCGTCTCTATGCTTCAATTACTTTCTGATAACTCGACGCCATCCGCTCGGCAGTCGCTGATTGATCACGGATTGGATGCCAGTGTTGTTAAGCAAATGTCTAAGATTCGTGCGGTTTTGCTGAACGCCAACTACCAGATCGCGGAGCAAACCGATGCGCTCAAGAAGGGGTTTCTGTTGCAGGAGCCAATGCGTCAGCGCGTCATTGAAACCTCGGACGCGAGTTTTGGGAAATGGAGAGATGAAAACCCGGACAGTTTCGCGAGCATGCTGACCGGCTTGCTATTGCCCGCCGTGTCGACAGTGAACCGTTCCGGGATTCGCACTCAGTTGCGGATTCGTCGGCTGATGGCAGTTGAGGCGATTCGCAATTTCGCAGCCAACAACGGACAGCTTCCGGAAACGTTGGAAGCGATTGTTGACTTGCCCGTCCCGCGTGACCCCTTTACCGACACCGCATTCGGCTATTCGGTGGGAAGCGAAACCAACTTGATGTCGTTCGACTTGTCGGCGGACGTGCCAGAGGACGCAGACTTCCTGAGGGAACTGCATGTCGAACTGCGTCGGAAATAGTGGACTTTTAATCCATGTAGGGAGCATGCGTTCTTGCGACTTATGCCGAGCGAATGGCGACTTCGCAAAACATCATCGCCACACTCGAACCGTTTTGAGCGTGGCGTTTTAGGTGATCAAGTTTTCCGTTAAACACAGGAATCCAGGCTATGACACAGTTTCTTCGCTTGTCCGTTGTTTTGCCGCTATGGATGCTTTGCATACCATGTTTTGCGCAAGACGGATTCCCAGAGAAGCATCAATCGGTTCGACCGTTTGTTAACGATCAAACGATGATGCTTGGGTGGATTGATTTGCAAAATGCCGATCCGGCAGAAGCTTGTGGGGTTCTTGCAAAAGCAACGCAAGATTCCAACCTTGAAAAGTTGAGCCCGACAATTCGATCGATGCAATCAACGTTGAGGGAATTCGAATGCTCCATGGTTTACGTCGTTGCAGACCTTTCGGATCTGTTCGGTGGTCAACCGAAGGTGGTTTTGCCCAGTGGTAAGCCGCTGGCGTTACAACAGGTTTTGTCCGTCATCGCACCGAACCAGCGAGTTGATGTGCACGATGACTGTGTCGTGGTGACCTCACCCAATGGCCAGTCCACGCCTGGTGCGGCAACCGCCCCGCCACAAGAACTTGTCGATGCAATCGCAGGTAATCCCTACGCCGTCGCATTGACGCTCATGCCCAGCAACGCGGTTCGCCAGCTATTGCCCGCTTGGCGGGCCAACACGAAGGCATCCGAAAAAGCGGCTCTGGATGCGCTCAGCCAACTTGAGAACTTGCGGATCCTTTCACTCGGATTGGATACGTCGACGTTCGGTGGTAAGGCAACCGCGATCATGAGCAGCGAAACGGCTGCTCTGGAAGCGAAAGAATGGTTCGCCAATCTTGCGACGGATCAGTTGGGAACCCCTTTGCCGGTCACCCCGACCTCAAGCGGCAATACGGCCGAGCTTGTCTTTGAAAACCGAGACCACCTTGTCGATTTGATTGCGGAGCTTCATCAGCGGGCAACGAAAAACGCGAGACAGTCCCAGCGGCTGAATGATTTTCGCCAAGCCATGCTCGGCTTTCACAACTTTCACGCAACTTACAATCGACTCCCTCCCCAAGCAATTGTCGACGACAAAGGCAAGCGTCTGTTGAGTTGGCGGGTTGCGTTGCTTCCGTACATTGGCGAGACGGAACTTTGGAGTCGTTTTCATCTCGATGAGCCATGGGACGGTCCCAACAACAAACCGCTGATTAGCGAAATGCCCAAGGTTTATGCCGGGCAGCTCCCAGTCGAAGATGGAAAAACAACGATGGTCGCGCCGCTTACTCCCGATACCGCGATGGGGCGTGCAGGAGAGTCGACTGCGTTTAAAAACATCCTCGACGGGTTATCAAATACCATCGGCATCGTGGACGCAACACCCGACAACGCGGTTGTTTGGTCGAAACCGGAGGACCTGACCGTCGACAAACAGAACTGGAGAAAACTGATTGTCGCAGATGGCCAAAATCGGTTTATCGCTACGATGTGGGACGGATCTGTGCGAAACCTATCGGCAACCCTGGACACGGATGTGTTTTTCGATCTTCTGACCATTGACGGTAAAGAAGACTATGACCACGACCTGTTGAACGAAAACTGATCGTCAGCTAGGTAGTGGATCTTGTTAAAGATCCGGCGGTTCGCGTTTCGGCTTGGGGATCGGATCTTTAAAAAGATCCACTACGGTGGTGGCGGGATCTTTGACAAGATCCACTACGTTTTGATGGTGCTGAGCATTGCTGATTTGCGGCGCCCTTCTTGCGGTTGAAATTGGGCCTTGGCTGGTGGACTTGATTGATGAATCACCATTCGTACATTGTGAGGCGACGCCGGTGTTGTGGGAGCTGTATCAACAATCGCAAATCGCTGATGCTCGGAATGCGGCGAGCAGGGCAGAGACGAAGTCGAAGCGTTATGAATCGGAAGTCGCACGGTTAGAAGACAAAGTCGAATCGCTCGCGCTGACCTGTCAGGCACTTTGGGAAATCGTGCGTGAGCAGACAGGGCTGACTGACGAACAGTTGGTCGCGAAAGTCAGCGAAATCGATCTGCGTGATGGCGTCGCCGATGGCAGGATGACCAACGGAGTGCAGTCTTGCGAAAACTGTGGACGCAAGACCAGTAAGCGACGATTGAGCTGTCTTTACTGTGGTGAAGAGAACAGCAGGGAGCACGTGTTTCAGCAATAGCCGTGCAACGTCGGCCCCTCCGGGGCGAATGTGTTGATTTTGATTGAGTTCTCGGAGCTGCCACCCCGAGCTATCGACGCGGACTCCTCCGGAGTCAATGCAGCCGGCACGGCTTCCTTAAGTGAGTAGTGGATCTTGTTAAAGATCCGGAGCATCGATTTTGGGCAGGGATTTTTAACAAAATCCACTACGGGTTTGCGGGAGGGGATTGCGAAGTGCTTGCTACTTCGTCATCGACAACACCTTGTCGACGGTGCGATAGTTCCTGGCCGTGGTCGTGACGCCGAGGTGCTTCTCCATGTTGGCGGCCAACTTGGATTTACCGATGCCGTTGGGTGCAAACAGATACGCGACTTGTTCGGTGATCGTGAAGTGTTCGTCGGCTGTTTGAAGTTTGCCGAGTGCTGTCATGTCTGCTTCATTAGCAGGCTTGTCCAGAAAGAAAAAATGCAGCGTCTTCGGTTCTGCGGTCGCTTCGGGATAGGGATTCGAATCGACGGCCGCTTGCAGTTCGTCAACGGTCAATAAAAAAAGTTGCGGCCGGAATCCGTGATGCGTGTCGATGCAATCAAGAATCTTCTTCCGCAGTGGCGGTTTGGCTTTCCCATTGCACTCGAACACGACGTTACCACTTTGGATGTAGGTGCGGACGTTGTTTAGTTTCAGTGATTCGAGTTCTGCTTTCAGCTTTGCCATCGGCAATCGATTGTTGCCACCAACGTTGATTCCGCGAAGGAGAGCGATCCAAGTTTGCATCGTTGGTCAAGTCATCGGTTGGTGGTCATCAATCGCACTGGTTGGCGACCTGTTTTGCTTGGTCGCGATACAATTGTATGACCAAAGCGACGCAGCACAGCAGCAGTACGACAGCGAAGGGCAGTGCGACGGTGATCGAAGCCGCTTGGAGGGCTTTGAGTCCGCCAACGGTTAAAAGTGCTGCTGCGGCCAATCCTTCGGTGATGGCCCAGAATAAACGAGTGCCGACGGGAGGGACGGGATTTCCGCCGGACGCGATAATGTCGATCACCATCGACGCAGAATCGGAAGAGGTTACGAAAAAGAGCACGATGCACGTCAGCGCGATCACGATGCCGAGCGTTGTCAGTGGGCCGCTTCCGAACAGGCTCTCGAGTAGCACAAACAACACCGTTGGGAGCGGTTGGACGATCGCTTGGTGATCATCGGTGACTACGGCAGTGGTCCGGTATTCGACGACGGTGAGTGGCGATTCTTTGTACTCGATCGATCCGTCATCCGCAGTGATGGGGGTTCCGTCGTCGGAGAGTTCGGCCACGGCAAACGATGTCAGCGGAGTCTCGCCCGACCGTTCGTATCGGACATGTTGCCGAAGAGTTGTGCCTCCGAAAGCGGTGAGCCATAGGATCGCGATCAGGGTTGGAGTCGCCAGGACTCCGACGACGTATTCCTGGATCGTTCGTCCTTTAGAAACTCTGGCAATAAACAGTCCAACGAACGGTGACCAGGCAATCCACCAAGCCCAGAAAAATACCGTCCATCCGGTGAGCCAGCTTTGCGAATCTGTGTCAAAAATCCCAGTCGTTACCGAAGCACGCGGGAGCAATTGCACATACGACCAAAGGTTGGCAACGCATCCAAACGCAAATGCAAAGAGTCCACCGCCGGCGATCACCATCAGGAACAGCATCGCAGCAATCCCCAGGTTTAACTCACTCAGCCGGCGGATCCCCGCGTCAAGTCCCATGACGACTGATAACGTCGCGACGGCAGTGATTGCCGCGATCAAGATGATCTGTGTTGTGATCGAGTCTGGGATTCCGAATAAAAATGTCAGGCCTGCGTTGACTTGTTGGGCTCCGATGCCAAGTGACGTTGCAACCCCGGTCAGGGTGGCCACGATGGCGAGAAGATCCAGCAGATCACCGGCGCGGCCCCAGACATATCGCCCAAAGACTGGTTCGAGTACCGACCGAAAGCTGAGTGGCAATTGTTTGCGAAAGCCGAAATAGCCCAAGCAAAGTCCGACGATCGCATAAAGTGCCCAAGGGTGAAGTCCCCAGTGAAAGGTGGTGATCGCCATTGCCAACCGGCTGGGGCCGCCCGAAACATGGTAGCTAGGAGGCGGTGAGACGAAGTGATCGATTGGTTCGGCGACCGAGTAAAATAGCAAGCCGATTCCCATCCCGGCGCTAAATAACATTGCGAACCAGGAGAGGCGGCTGAACTCGGGTTGGGAGTCATCTGGCCCCAGCCGCACGTGGCGAAAAGGTCCGAAGGCGAGCCAGCCAGCGAAGAGCAGGAATCCTGACATCAGGCCGACGTAGAACCATCCAAATGTTTGGCTGATCCCGTCACGGACTTCTTCAAACGTGGTCCGAAGGCTGTCTGCGGGAATCGCGAAGCACATCGTGATTAGGCCGAGGATGGTGAGTGCTGCCGCCGGAAAAACGACAGGGTGCATCTCAAAGTGCTTGCCCCATCGAATCCGAGGAAGTTGGCGAACCGATGGCGGCGATTCGGCAGGTACGTCGTCGTGGCTGTCGTCTGCTGATGGCGAGATAGGAGCGGACTCCGGTTTGAAAAGGCTCTTCGTTCGAAAGAGCCAAGGGTGGAAGAGATTGCACCGCGAGGCGCGGAAAGAGGTCGAGAGATTGACGTCGGCGTTACGGTTTCTCGAACAAGAAAACGCCCCACGTCAGATGTCCGTTGGAGCCGCCATCAATCCAGTATTGCAACCCACGCTTCATGCGCGTGATGTACTCGGGCGAAATCTCCTGTTGTAGGTCTGGTTCCAATTCGGAGGTGCGCCGCAAGACGTTCGAGTAGTGTCGTACAAGGTCTTCGGTGCGTTGATGGAAACCGCGGTCGATCCACCCCAGTTCGGCGGCGTAGCCTTGGTAGGTTGCCGGAGAGCTCAGGTCGCTGAGGTGCAGTCGATCGAGAATCGGCTGCAACACCTCTTGCGGGCAGGTGTCAGACTTCATCGGGTCGGTCATCACGAACAGACCCGTATGACGCAGGATTCGATGAACTTCTTGGAAGACTTGTTGTCGATCACCGGAATGCAGGATCGCGTCTTGAGACCAGAGAATATCGAAAGAGGCGTCGTCGCAGGGAACGGATTCGAACCTTCCATCAAGGACATCGATTTGGTCGGTGAGTCCGGCTTGTTCGTTCAACTCGCGGTTGCGTTCGTTTTCGACATCAGAAAGGTTCAGGCAGGTGACGTGGCAGCCGTAGGTTTGTGCCAAGTGACGCGCGGCGCCGCCATATCCGGAACCGATGTCAAGGACACGGCTGTTCGCGTTCAGGTTGCTAAGGCGTTCGCATAGATAACGTACCGTGCGGTGACTGGCGTCACGGATCGGTTCGTTCGCATCGCGATACATCCCGACATGGATGTCTTCGCCGCCCCAAACGCTGGCATAGAAACGGTCGGCGTCTGTGCTGTTGTAGTAGTCACGAGCAATCGTTGTGGCTTGTTCTGAGGAACTCATTCGTTTTCACCCTCGTTGTTGTTTTCGTCGTTGGGGCAAACGTATTTTTTTTCGGCGACATGGATGAAAAAGTCTGGATCGGATTCCTGGTACGTTTCCATGAAATCGCCGTATGTCTGCACGGTGGGGAAGCCCGCTTCTTTGATCAATCGCCGGGTGTATTCTTTGCGAAGCGGATACATGTTGAGGTGGTAGACCGAGCCGTCTGCGAATTCATAGCGAAAACGCGCAAGCCCTTCGTCGACGTGTTCAGGAGCCGCAGACACCTTTTCCCCGCAGTAGTAATACTTGTGCTGGGAACTGAAGCCATGATCGATGATCGAGTCATAGTTGCGTTGATCGAGAATCAACATGCCGTCATAGACCAGCGCCGAGTAGAACTCAGCCAACGCTTTTCGGCGGTCGACTTCGTTGAACAGGTGTGTAAAAGAATTTCCCAAGCAGATCACGGCATCGAAGCGGCCGTCGCAGTCGCGATTGAGCCACCTCCAGTCCGCTTGGTTTGTGCGTAGGACATGTCCTCGTTTGCGTGCATTCTCGAAGGCCCGCGAAAGCATGTAGGGACTGCCATCGACGCTAACGACGTCAAACCCGGCTTCAATCAGACGTACCGAATGGAATCCCGTCCCGGTTGCGACGTCCAGAACTCGCTTGACGCCTCGGCTTCGCAGTTCCTCAATGAAAAACTCGCCTTCGGATTCCCAGCGTTGCTCCCAGTCGATCAGTTCATCCCACTTTTCGACAAAGCCTCGGACGTACTCGTCAGTGTATTGATTCGTGTCTCTCACTTCTTTTGGACTCAAACCATAGTCTTGGTCTTGGTACTTCAGGAGTGAGCTCGAAGTTTCGTGTTTATCCACGTAATTGCCGTGTTTTCGGTGTCTGGTTGAAAATGAGACCCTTGGAACGTAACAGAAAATGCTTTCTGTTGAAAGTTTTAGATTGGGGGATCGTTTCAGCTGGAAGCATTGTTGCCCACCGTTTCCCCGGCCAGGGGGTCAATCTTCACACCGATTTTGCTAAACATTTGGAGAAGGTGTTTCACTCGTTTGCCACTCCTGATCCCCATCCCGAAATTCTCCCCCCCCAAGACCCGTGATTCCGTATGGACCTGAGTCATGAAGATCAGATCGTTGCCGCAATTCGGCAAATCATCCGCGCGGTGGATCTGCATTCACGTCGATTGGTACAAGGGCACGGCTTAACGGGACCACAGCTAGCGGTGTTGCAGGAGACGTCGCGTTTGGGGCCCGTCGCTCCGAGTGCCTTGGCGCGTTCGGTTCACTTGAGCCAACCGACGATCACCGGGGTGTTGAAGCGTTTGGAGTCACGCGGGCTCGTTCAGCGAGAACGAAACGAGAGTGATCGACGTTCGGTGACATTTGATATCACCGAGCTCGGTAAGCAAACGTTGGCAGCCTCGCCATCGTTACTGCAAGACGAGTTCCGTGTCGCGCTTAGTCGGCTGGAGGAATGGGAACGTTTGCAGATTTTGTCGACGTTGCAAAGGGTTGCGACGCTGATGGATGCGGGCGATCTCGATGCGTCGCCTCACCTGATGCCAGGTGACCTGACGGAAGGAGCTTGAAGAGCTGTCCTACCGCGATAGGGGCTGGGATAGCGACGGGGGGATGGGGAATCCGAGAAGCTGCGCCGCTTGGATGGGAGGCTCTTCCAATGCGGTCTCATCCAGGCTGAGGTCTTTTTCGTCCGCCCTGTTGGCGTTCTGTTTCGACAAGGCACGCAGTTGTTCTGGCGGCATCAGGTCGATGACTCGGCCGATCTTGCTGGTCGTTTTGGAGAGCGAATGGTCGACCGATTTGGCGTGTGTTTTCAACGAGCTGACTGCAGAAGCGAGCTCGCGAATCTCTTCGGGCCTTGCGGATCGGCCAGTGGATGTCATTAGGTCCAGCTTCGCTTGGACGCTGGCCAGTTGTTCGGAAAGTTTGGCCACTTCGGCTTCGGCGACGGCAACTTGTTCGCTCGCATCAAAGACGTCTTCGATACCGAATTCGACGCCGGCGAAAGAGGAGATGCCGGCGCGTTCGAGTTGTGACTTGACGAAGCTTGGGGCGATGATCAGCAAAACCATCGCCGCCACGATCATTGCCTCACGTGTCGCGGCAAACAGGTCGCGTAGGTCGGCCCACTTCGATTTGCGTTCTTCGCCTTCAGCCACGGTGTTTCTCCTTGCTCCACTCAACCGTCCGTCAAACCGGATTGTTCAATATTCGCGCGGGTGGCGTCCAGATCATTCCGGACCGCGTGAAACTCCCTCGGCCCCGGCATCCGGCGGGGAAGTACTGATCAAATACGCCAGCAGATCGGCCGCTTGCGATGCGGTCATACCCGAAAGTAATTGGTCGGGCATTGCGGATTTTTCTGCTGGTTGCGAACGTTCGATTTCGTTGTGATCGACAACATGTGGCTTGCCTGAGGAGTCAACCAAGGTGATCGAATCGCTGGTGTTTGCGGTCACGATTCCGACGATGATTTGGCCATCGGCGGTCAGGATCTGTTGCGAACGAAACTTCGCCTCGATCTTCGCGGAGGGTTGCAAAATACTGGTCAAGATTTCCAGTGGTGACTGATTGGCGGCGATACCGGTTAGGTCGGGACCGACAAGTTTTCCGACGGATCCGATGCGGTGGCAGGAGCGACAGTTGATGTCTCTGGATTCTTCGAACAACTGGCGCCCGCGGTCGCTGGAGCCTTCGATGGCGAGCAGCGTTTGTGGATCGATGTCAGGGCCGAGTCGCTGTGTGCGTTGCTGTTCCGGCAGATACGGTTCGAACAGGTCTCGGGTCAGCGAGTCGTCGCTGGTGAGTGCCAGTTGGATGATTTGGTCGCGTGTCGGTTGGGGAAGTTTTCCAAGGCCAACAGCCAATGACAGGGCGAGTGCATGTTGTGGGGTGTCGAGATAGCGGTTGGCTTCTGCGGCAAGGTCCGATGAATCTTCAAGTCTTGCTTCAACAGTCTTCCATTGGAATTCCCTATTGGATTTTGCCATTGAGACGGTCCAGTCGTGCAGTAATCGGACCCCGTCGATGTCTGTTACCCTCGATCCGAATTGTGGCATGTGGCCACGTCCTGACTTCAGAATGCGGTAGAGCAGAATACTGCGATACGGATCACCAGGCGCGATCACGCGAGCGTCGTCGATCCCAAAGTTGCCCTGCGCAGGAATCTCATTGACGAAGTTGTTCGTTTGCAAGGTTTTGGTGATATCGAAATTGAAGTTCGCGGTGCCGCCGCCTTGCGGCCGATGGCATGACGAACAGTTGAGCGACAAATACGATCGGGCACGCCGTGTAAGTGATTGCGAGGTATCGTGTGGTGATGCGATCGCGTCGGGCCAATCGAATTTGTTTTGGAAGTAGCCTTTGTCGTAGAGCCGGTCCAGTTGATTTTCGCCGTGATCGACAAGGTTCAATTGAGGGAGCCAAAATCCTTGGACGGTGCCACCAGCCCAGATATGACAGAGCAGGCATTCGCTGCGACTGGCGTGTCGCCAAGTTTGTGTGCGACTTCCGCCTGGTGAATCGGAGTCAATAATTTGCAGCTTGGTTTCGCTTGCGATGTCATCTTGCAGGATTGCGTCGGTCTGATCGGCGTTCCAGACATAGTTGTATGCCCGCCATTCATCATCCGGCAGATGCAGGATCTGTGTTTCCAAATGCGTTATCGTTGACTTGTCATTTGGGTCGCGATAGTAGCTGACCGTTTTGGCGACGACGGTATCAATCGGAAATTGGAACCGTCCGCTGACGATCGGCCGTTGCCAATCGTCATAGTCGTACAGCCCCAATTGCTCATCGTTGGGGACTCCGATCCATTGTCTGGAATGTGTGCCGTCGGCCCAGTGTGACGCGTTGATTTGGTATTCGATCACACCCGACGAAGGTTGCTGTGCGACGACATCGTCAAACAAACCCGTCTGGCTGAGTCGTTTGGGAAACGCTTCGGGGTGATTGACGGCATCGTTGGGATCGAGCCGCATTATGGTGCCGTCGAATCCGACCAAAAGCACTTCGCCAGAGGGATCGAGCATGAAGCAAACGATTTGCAGTGACGTGTCGAGCAGTTCTTTCTGCCAAAGGACTGTGTCACCATCCGATTTGAGTGCCCAAACCTTGCCGGTCATCCAGTCGCCATAGATGTACGCGCCTTTTAGTTCGGGCAGTCGATCGCTTTGCCAGAAATGACCACCGGTGATCGAACGCGAATCGAGGTGCGTGTGTTCAAACAATGGCGGGGTGATCGGTACACGTGGCTGGCGTCCTTGTTTGACAACCTGGCTGCCTTCCATCAGGCTCCAACCGTGATTCCGACCACGCGTGACTCGGTGGATCATCTCACGCATTTCCCAACCGACGTCTGCTGCCAGCAGGTCGCCATTGTCCGGGTTGAAGGCGATCTTCCAGGGATTGCGGAGACCGAACGACCAGATTTCGCCGCGGGCATTCGGTACGCCGACAAACGGATTGTCGGCGGGGATACGATAAGTCACATCGCCTTCGGGAAGGTCGACATCGATGCGCAAGATGGACGCTTCCAGATCACTCAGGTCCTGTCCGGTTTCTTCGGCGTCAGGCGGGTATGGCGCTTGCGTGTCACCAACGGAAACATACAGCATGCCGTCAGGTCCGAATTGCATCGAACTGCCGGTGTGGCCGGTCGGTTGCCACTGGACCAATACTTGACGACTTTGGGGATCGACGGTGGGGACCGTTGGATCAATGACTTTAAATCGAGCGACCTTGGTTCCACGTTCTTCGCTACCGTTGTAGGTGTAGCAAACGAAGCACCAAGGGAACCGTTCGAGGTCGTGATGAAACAGAGTCGTCAGTGTCTGACCCACCGGCTGCCGATGGCAGTCGTTGAGGTCCAGCACCTTGGTCAGCTCGGCGGTGTTTGGATCGTTCGAAAAAGAGACGATCGGGCCGTTCTGTTGCGTCGCGATCCAGCGTTGAGCGTCTGGAAGCCAGGCAATGTCAGTCGGGTGATCGAGCTTGACGTTCTTGAAGACCCGCGTGGCTTTATAAGGCAGCGGTGGTTCCGGAGTGCCGTGGACGCGAGAAGAACGCCAGGGCGTCGCACGCTGTGGAGGATCTTCGGCGAGCAACGAGTTAACGAAGACGCCGGCAACGCCATGCAGAAGGACAGCAAGTCCAACGATTGAACGCAAACACGCGGCACGCATTGTTTCCTGACTCCCGGCATAGCGAAGTGAATCACCGGAATAGTTTATCAGAAACGTTGTGACGCTTCGTTCGAAGTCAGGCTCACAAGGCGACGAAGCCTTCGGTTCGTCGCCTTATCCAATCGGAGCGTCTTTCTGCTTCTATCGGGTCTGGATCATCCAGTCGGGAAGGCCACCCGGACGACTGCACTCGCAACCACGCAATCGTGACATGATCGGCGCGGTCATTGACTGTCCATCGCTGAAGAAGAAATCGGGCGCGGGCTGTTGCTGGCCGCCGATTTCTTGCATCGTGCCGGCTCGGAACAAGCGACCGTTGATCATCACCAAGTCGACTTTTTCGGTGTGACGGATCTCTTCGGTCGGATCGAAGCCACGTTCGATCACGATCAAGTCGGCGAGCTTACCGGTTTCGAGCGAGCCGATGTCAGCGTCGAGTCCCAGGTACTTTGCACCGTTGATCGTTCCGCAAGCGAGCGATTGCATCGGTGTCATTCCACCTTGGACGAAGCTCCACAGTTCCCAGTGGGTGTCGATTCCATTCAATTGGCCGTGACCGCCGGCCTGGACCATGCCACCGTCTTCAACGACTTGCTTGGCGATTTCAGCAACACGAATGTGGTTGTAATCTTCCAGCGGTGCTTTTTGGCGGCGGTGTGACTGGGGGTGCAACTTGTGTGGCGGCAGGAAGCGGTTCAAACGCTCGTGTCGGAACAAGTCGTCGACTTCGTACCAATAGCGTTCACCAGAGATCCCGCCATAGGCCACGCACAGCGTTGGGGTGTAGCCGACGCTGGTTCCACGCCAGAGGTCATAGACGTCGTCATAGGCAGTTTGAACCGGAAGCGTGTGTTCGATGCCGGTGTGTCCGTCGACGATCATCGTCATGTTGTGCATGAACGTCGAACCGCCTTCGGGGACGACCATCATTTCCAATTCGCGTGCGGCAGCAAGGACTTGTTGTCGTTGATCGCGACGCGGTTGGTTGTAGCTTTTGACGCTGAACGCACCAGCGGCTTTCATCCGTGCGAGGTGGAACTTGGCGTCTTCCAGGTTTTCGATTTCTGCTTTGAAGGCACCGGCGGCACCATACAAAATCGTCCCGGTCGAAAACGTACGTGGGCCGAGAGTCTCACCCGCACGAATCATTTCGATCGCGGAGAACGTTCCACCGGTATCGTTCGATGGGTCATGCGCGGTCGTGATGCCAAACGCCAATCGCGCGTAGTTCACCCAGTTTTGCTGAGGCGTGATGCCGTCGCTGGACATCGGGCCGTGAGCGTGCACGTCGATCAGGCCTGGCAGGATGACCATGCCGGGAGTTGGAACCACGGTTGCGTCGTCTGGAATGTTGACTTCGCCTTTGGCACCGATCGCTTCGATGCGATTTCCGCGAACGACGATCGTCCCAGGGTTGATCACGCCTTGTTCGCCCATGGTGACGATCTTCGCCCCGACAAATGCGAAGGCCGTGTCGGGCGCTGCGGTTTTGGCTTCGAATCCGATCGCAAGTTCGGAAACGGAGCTTTCCGGTTTTTCCTCTTCGGTGCTTTCTTCTTCTGTCGACTCCGTCTTCGTCGGTTCAGTTTCCGGCTGGTCGCCGTTCAAGAACGCGAATGCTTTGTCGAGCGGTTTGCTGTAGAGGGTTGGTCCGAGTGTCCACAACAATTGGCTGCTATCGCCAGAGAAGTGGCACCAGTCACCCGCTTGCTCGCTGACTTTTGCAACCGGGATGGCGGATCCGTTCGGGCCAATGTCGATCGCTTTGCCCGCGTTGACCAGCGGAGTGACGTAGACGTTGAAGCGTTCGATGAAGGCGGCCCAGTTGCCGTCGGGTGAAATCTGGAACGTCGTGCCCCAGGTGCTTTTCAGGTGTTCGCGTTTGTCTTTACCATCCAAGCCGATCGAGCAGAGTTGCAAGTTGTCGGCGTTGGAATTGCGGGACGTCTGCAGGAAGTAAACGCGATCGCTGCTTTCGGCGAACTGTGGGGTCTCGCCAGAGTTGGTGATCAAGGTCGGTTCGCCACCGCGAGCGGCGACGCTGTACATGCCTGGCTCACGCGACCAAAGCGGCGAACGCAAGTATCCGTCACCCGATTTGGTGTAGACGATTGATTGTCCGTCGGGTGAGAAAACGGGCTGCAGGTAATGGCCGGGATCTTGGGTGACCGTCCATGATTCGTCGCTGTTTGGGTCAACGGCGGCAACACGGATCGAACCGAGGTCTTTATCGTGCCACGTGGAGTAAACGACGTATTTGCCGTCACGAGAAAAACTAGGGTAGAACTCCAAGTGATCGGTTTGTTCGGTCAAGCGACGTGGTTCGCCATCGGGCAACTGTTTCAGCCAGATTTTGCCAAGTGCTTGGTAGAGGACTTGGTCACCGCTAGGCGATTGGCTGACCCAACGCAGCATTTTGACAGGGAAGCGTTCCGGTGAAACTTCGACGTTGAAGCGAACGGCGTCGCGGATCTCTCGTTCGTCAACGATGTGAAACGGGATCACGGTGCTTCGCCGGATTCGATGTCGATCCGTCGGATCTGACCTTTGGCCCACGTCACGATGGCTTTGTCGTCCGGTGTCCAGGCCATGCAAGAGTAAACGCCGTGGATCGCCCAAGCTTCTTGCATGTCGCGCTCGAGTTCGTCGTAAACCATACGGACGGCACCCGATTTCAAGTCCAGCACATGCAGTGCGGTTTTGGCTCCGACGCGACGGACGAAAGCGAGCGTTTTGCCATCGTGTGATGGGGTCGGGCGGCATGCACCACCGGGGCCAGTAACGAAGGCTTCGGTGTCACCGTCTTCGAGGTTCAGGCGTTTGATCGTGTAGATCTGGCCGTGCGAGTCTTTGTCGTACTGAAACGTGTCACCCGGAGTCGTGTCTTGGGAGTAATAGACGTATTTGCCGTCGGGTGAGTAAATCGGCTCGTTGACGTCTTTTTGTTCGTTGGGTTTCGACGTCAGTTGAACGCCGTTCATCGCGGCGGCGCTTTTGGCCGCTCGGTGATACATCCAGATTTCGCCGGAGCCGAGTGAACGCCGACCGGTAAAGTGTTTTCGCGCAATGATGTAGTCGCCATCAGGTGACCATGCCGGACCGTTCAGCAAACGAAACGTTTCGTTGGAGACTTGTCGCGCGTCGGTGCCGTCGGCACGCATCACCCAGATGTTGTCGCCGGCCCGTTCGTTCTTGCCGGTACGGTCGCTGGTGAAAGCGATCCATTGGCCATCGGGGCTGAATCGTGGTTGCATGTCCCAGCAGATACCGGAGGTCAATCGCTTGGGTGTGCGAACTTCGTCGCCTTCGAGTGGCATGGAGTAGATGTCGCCCAACAAGTCAAACACGATGACTTTGCCGTCGGGGCTGACATCCAAGTTCATCCAGGTGCCTTCGGTGACATCAATCGTTTGGCTGGACGCTTTCCCGGGAGGAGATTCGATATCCCAAGATTTCGATTTGGTCTCTTGAGGGGGATCGGCCTTGGTTTCATCGGCTGGTGGAACGTCCGCCAACAACAGGCTGCACGGCAGCAGCCAAGTGGCGAGAGCCAAACGGGCAACGGTCCTCAAGCAACTGAGCGACATAAATCCTTTCCCTTGGAAAACGGTGCAAATAGGCGTAGCAGACGTATCGTAGTTGGCCGGATAAGGCCCGGAAACGCAGGTCACGCGATTCAAACTGGCGAAGTGACGCAATGATTGCGAGCGTTCCCTTAGCTTAGTTTCATATCCAAATGTTTCACGAAAGACAAACTGCACCGATGCGGTTGAGTTTGACGATAACGCCGAGTGTGCCGGTGTCGTCGTCTGACAGTGCTGGCCTGTGATGTGAAGGGGGATTGCTTGTATTCCCCCAGTTCGGATGGCCAATTGGGGCGGTGATCGGTGATGGGACAAACGACAGGGTGGATGGCGTTCGTATTGGGATTGGCATTGCTGGCGAACAGTGTTGGGTTGGCCGCGAGCTATGACGATGACCAGATGCCGGTTTGGATCTCGTCACCGACGTCCAACCAATCGTCTTTCGTCCAGCTCGATACCGAACTGTTTCGCCATCTGTTGGACTTTCAAAATCACCAAACGGAAAAGCAATTGCTGCTCCGGGATGAGAATACGGATTGGCCGGGCAAACCGGTGTTGTTGGTCGGTGGGCAGGCTCGGCTAAGCCTGTTGGCGGCGACAACCAACCGCGAAAACAAGTTCAGCTATCTGGGGCGATTCCCAGCGGACTTCACTGGCAAGTCGGCGAGCGACGCGCGGCTGTTGCAGGCCAATGCGGGGATGGCGGCTTATGTGAATCCTTGGATCAGCGGTTACGGCGAACTGTTGTTTTCGGATGTGTTCACGTTTCCCGATTTCAAACAAGGCAGCCTGCAAGTTCGTCAGGCCTATGCCGTTTTTGGCGATCCGACGCTGACGCCTTGGTATGTGTTTTTGGGAAAGAAGAACGTTTCGTTTGGCGATATGGGGACGTTGTTGCCGTTCAGCCAGTCAGTCGTTTGGCACTACTTTGCGGCGCTGCATGAAGGCGTCGGCGTTGGGTATCACACCGACAACTTTAGTGCGACCGTGACAGGGATCAACGGTGGACGCGGTGTTCGACTGGCGGATTCGGAATCGAAAGGCAAGATCAATAACTTTGCCGCCAACATGATTGTTAGCGGCGGCGACCAACAGATCGGATGGCGGTTGGGCACCGGGTTTTTGATGGGCACGATTTATGATGGAAATGTCGCAGAGCATTTGGACGCCAACACATTCGGACCGTACAACCATGCTTGGGATGTGAATGGCGAGCTGACGTTGGGCAACCTGACTTTACAAGCTGAATACGTGTCAACGACAGGTGACTGGCCGGTGACCGACTATCCAGTAAGCGCCTACCGAACCGAAGCGGCATACGATGCCAAGTTCATGCGTTGGCCAACACGTTATGCGGTCAGCTGGAGCGACGGTCGGCAAGGTGAGTCGGGAACGGAGTTCGAATTCAATCGCCAGTTTGCGATGGGAATGGGGCTTACGCTGGGACCGAACGCGACATTCTCCGCGGAATATGTCCGCAGTTTAGGTTTCGCCCCGCTGATCGATTTGACTTCGGTGAGCGACCGCGACGTGGTGCAGAACAGTTTGGTGCTTGGCATGACGATCGTGCTCTAAGGTCACTGTGGCGATTTTTCTATTCTGACGATTTCTAGCGCGCCGGCGGTCCGATCCGCTGCACTAACATGGTACGAACCATGAATAAGTGCGACGAAACGACCGTATTGAACGCTATAGCCACTTGCCGATTCGCATCCGCAAGTGACGCTGAACTGCTCGACGCCTGGACGCGAGACCAGTTGGCGGAGGCGTTCGCGACATTGGTAAATCGTTACAGCGTGATGGTGCTTAGCGTTTGTCGGCGAAAGTGTCGCTGCGTTTCCGATGCGGAAGATGCGTACCAAACAACGTTTTTGTTGCTGGCGAAAAACAGTGCAAAGATCCGCCACGCCGATCGCTTGGCGGGTTGGTTGCACCGCGTCGCCCAGCGATCAGCGGTCGCAACGCTGAATCGAACCGCTCACATGTCCGAACCCGACGAAAGTCTTGGTGAGATGGTGGTGATTGACAATCCTTTAGATGAAATCGCGGCCCGACATGAAGCGATCATCTTGGACGAAGAGCTTGCCGCGATGCCTGAGCGGTACCGCGCGGTGTTGGTCATGCAGGTCTATCAGGGCGACCCGATCGAAACGATGGCGGAACGGTTTCAAACCACCGTTGGGACGATACGGGGACGATTGCAACGCGGCAAAAAAATGCTTGCCGATCGCCTACGTCGCCGTGGAGTGGTCCCATTGATCGCGATTTCGGCCAGCATGACAACGCAGGTGTCGAGTGTGGAGGCGGCATCGGCAGCCAGTCAATTACTGGGCATGCTTGAATCGTCATCAATACCACCGTCTCCGCCTCTTTCAGAAAGTCTTCTCAATCCGCTTCTCGTCAATGGAAGAAATCTCATGTCGCCGTGGAACTTAGGGTGTGGTGCAGCGATAGCCGGTGCGATCGGCGTGTTACTCATGGGGCCGGCCGAAGGGCTTGTCGGTGCTTCGGGCGGCGACACGGTCGATGTTGTGATGGCGCAAAAGGCGGACGCCGACTCGGAAGCTGCTGCCGTTCAATTTCCAGCTGTTAAACCTGCGGATCTGTCGTCGGTGAAAACGAAGCAAGGATCCGTTGCGAAAGTTGAAAAAGTCGATGACCCAGAAGTAAGTGAACTCGCAATCCGCTTGAAGGGCGAGTTGGATCGAGTCAGCGACGTCTCTATCGATGGAACGGTCGAGTCTTTGGCTGATGAACTGCAACAACAACTCGGCTTGCCTGTCTTGCTTGACAAACGAGCGTTGGCGTTTGCAAAGCTGTCGCCCGAGCAAATGTTGAACTTTGACAGTAGCCAAGAACCGCTGCGAACCTCGCTGAGAAAGCTATTGGATCCGCTTGGGATGAAAGCCACGATCGAGAACGAAGGTATCGTCATCACGGCGAACCCCAGCCAATTGGTTCATCTAGGCATTGGTACTGACCGCTGGCTGAGCGTTGACGATGAAACGATGCGACTTTTTACAGAAAAACTATCCGAGTCGCTGAAGCTTCAGTTTATCGAGTCACCACTTCGACAAGTCGTCTCACAGCTTCACGAATCGCTGGGGGTCAACTTGATGATCGATCATCGCGCGTTGGATGACATCGGTGTCGATGATGATTTTCCGGTGAACTATAGCTTGGGTGGCGAAGTCGCCGCCTATGACGCAATTCAGATGACCCTTCGGAGTTATGATCTTGAATTGACGGTGAGAAACAACGTGTTGCTAGTGACGACCATGGAAGGAGCCGAGGAATCGCTACTGAGCCGAATCTACTGGCTTGAAGGTTTGGCGCTCGATGGTAATTTCGACTCGTTGACCCAATTGATCCAAACGACGATCAAACCGGACCAATGGGAGGCACTCGGTGGCCGGGGAACAATAGGGATTGGTCCCGGCGAACGGCCCTCGATTATCGTCAACCAGACCTACGATATTCACCGACAGATCGAGTCGCTGATTGACACCCTGCGGTCCAACTCGTTCCATCCGCAGTCGAAAGATACGGGAGCACACAAGTCAACTCCGGCAAGGTTCGGTAATCCTGCCAGCGGCTTTGGAGGCGGCTTTGGAGGCGGTTTCGGTGGTGCTGGTGGGTTCATGAACTAGGGATTTTCGTCACCACCAATCGTTTTCTTTTGTTTTTAAATCAACTGTCGATTTGGACGTAAGCCGTTCGACCAGACAGTGCTTGGCGAGCAGATGACTCGCCAAAGTCGATTTAAAAGCTCCAACTGAGATAGTGAAAACGATGAGTGAATCTGCGACTGCTACGGTAGGCAACACCGTCCGACTACAACGAGTCTTTCGCGCACCGGCTGAACGTGTTTTCAAGGCGTTCGTTGACCCCGATGCACTGGTGCGGTGGGTGCCGCCGTATGGATTCGTTGGCAAAATGCACGAATTCGAGTGCAAGGTCGGTGGCAAGTATCGAATGTCGTTCGTGAACTTTGGCAAAGGAGCAACCCATTCCTTCACCGTCGAATTCTTGGAAATCGTCCCCAATGAACGGCTTCGCTACAACGACGAATTCGATGACCCCAACTTGCCAGGTGTTTTAGAAGTGGAAGTCGAGTTCAGCCCTGTCATGTGTGGGACAGAGCTGAAGATCGTTCAATCAGGCATTCCGGAAATGATTCCGGTTGAAATGTGTTATCTGGGATGGCAAGAGTCGCTTCAGCAATTGGCGAATCTCGTCGAACCCGAAATTCCAGACGGATCAGAGTCCGCGGAAAGTTAACAGCGTTCATTCCGGAATCATGGTCAATCAAGGCAAGTGACTATTTTTTGCCCTTGCCTTTTCCCCCTCCGTTTCCTTTCCCGCCGCCATTCCCATTACCGCGAGAGCGACCGTTACCGCGCGAGCCACCTTGGCTCTGAAGGTCAATGCACCCTGTACGGCGGATGCTGGCCCGCGGCCACCGGCATTTCCTCGAATGCCGTTTTGGCCACGCGACTGTCCACCTTGGTTTCCACGCGGGCTTAGTTGTCGATCCAAATTCTGGATTGACTTTTCAGCACTTGAGCGGATCGATTGACCGTTCGAACCGCGACGCGGGGTATCTGGGATCGAGCGTTCAAGCTGCGAGCGATCGATTGCTTTTGGCCAGTCGCTGGGACGTTGTGGTCGGGCGCGTCCGTCCCGTTGAAGTTGCTCGAGGTTTTGTGGCAAATTCGGTCGCTCGAGGCCGTTCCCATTCCGGCTGCCATTGCGTTCCGAAGGCCTGTTTTCTGGACGGTCGGGACGATTCGGCTTTGCCGACGAGTTCCCGTTGGCGTTCACGTTTGCACCGGCATTCAGGTTAGCCGAAGATGACGTGATCGCTGGAAGGTCCAACGTGGCTTTTGCAGAAGCGTTGCCGTTTCCACGTCCGTTCCCGTTTAGATTACCTTCCAAGCTATTTCGGCTGGTGATTTCAAATTGTTGACGTCGCTTGGAAAACTCGCGTGGGTTGTTGGGGTTACCATCGCTTAGCAACTGTTGAATTTGGTTTGAATTGACACGCTGCAATTTAAGATCCGATTGCTTATCGTTGACCAGACTGGTCAAGCTATCGGCAAAAGCGGCAGCTCGTAGGGTTCCAGCGTCAAAGCCGTTGCCCGGATTCCCGCCGTTGCCAAGTCCCCCGGCAATGTTGGCATTCGATTTCAGGAATGCTCGTTGCGCGGCGAGCGTGTTGGGTGGACGGTGATCTTGATGGCTGTTGAAGTAGTTGTGATACCGGTTCGCGTAGTTCAGCGTTTGTGGGTTACGAATCGAGTAGTACGAGTACAAGGGATCGTAAAAACCATTGCGTTGACCGTAGCTCACCCAAGGAAGATACGAATTTGCGTAGCCACTGCCGTAGTAGTTACCAAAGTAGTATCGGTTGTAGTTCGGACGCAGGAACAAGCTCGCCAGCAATCCAACGGTATTGTCCAACGCGTATCGTGGGCGATACGAGTAGCCGGGACGCGTGTAGATGTTTTGGCGATAGTACACCGGGGTAAACATCATGCCGCGGTAGGCGAGTTCGCGGTCCCAATACCCGTTGCGATAAACGCAGCCACGCGGCGTCCAGTAATACTGGCTTGGTACCCAGACCCAGCCCGGTTGTGTTGCTGCCCAATAGCCTGGTTGCCACTGGTAGTCGTTACTTTGATAGACCCAGCTACCGGGAATATAAAAGTAGTCATCGCCGGGGCTTGGCGAGGATGGGCCTTCGTCTACCGAGTCGGGCGGTGCGGGCAAGTAGGCGACTTCGCGATCACCCGTCTTTGCCCAAAAACCGCTTACCCAGCGAAAACCCTTGGCGGTGTCTTCCCAGTAGCCGGGGACCCATTGGCGATTCGGTGGGACGTCGCGCCACAGTCCGCTGATCCAGATAAAGTCATCGCGGTCATCATCCCAAGCCCAGTAACCTGGAATCCATTGAACGTTTTTGCCATCCGGCTTGTATTCCGGTGGTGCTTCGTTGATTGGTTCCGGTGGACTTTGGTCGACGACAGGGTTCGGTTGTGGATTCTTCGAGAATGGCTCAGCAAATGCTTCGTGGAGTGGACCGCGTGTGAGGTATTCGACGCGGTCGTCTTCGTCAGGCGTTTGGCTTTGCGAGATTTCCGCTTGAACGGCCGCTTGCTGACTCGGTGGTTGCGGCGGACTCGGTGGCTGAGCGTAACTGGTTTGTGTCGCCAGGCTGGCTAAAGCGCCGGTCACCGCCGCCGAACAGAAGGAGGCGACGGAATAGCGTATGGATCGTCTCATAGGGATAGCTCACTCGATTGTTTGGAGAGGCAGGCGGATTCTGAAAAGGCAAGTCGCATTGGTGAGCAACAGAAATCGGTCAATTTTCGACCAGCTCACCACTCCCCGGTGCGGCGAGCACCTACACGGAGGTGCTGCGGTACGACCTAACGCAAAGCCTGTTCCAAAACTCCCACATTCACTTCAATCGAGATTCAGATCGCTACTGCGAAACGTTCGGTTCGACCGTTTCGGTCACGGCTTCTTTAAACGCCGTGTAACTCTTTTGTTCGATGAGATCATCGAAGAATGTCGGCGGCAACGGTGCGAGTATTGATGCCGAGTCTTCGTGAATCGCGGCGATCGCGTTGCCATTGGCGAGCTCACGTCCCAAATCCGCGATCAGTTTGACGCAATCGTCTGGGATCGCAGTGGTGACGTCGGCGTCGTCAGCTTGTGGCCACTGATAGATGTCGATCGCGATCCAGCCTTGGTGCGAATCGATCAGGTTTGTCACTTCGGTGTCAAACTGGTGATAGACGAGGTTTTTCGGATCACCGCGGTAGTGGCCTCGTCCCGAGTTAATGAAGTATTCGGATTGTTGATGAGCCAATATGACCGCACCGTTGGGGAATTCGCACAGGTAGTCTTCTTCGTCAGCCCGTTCGGTCAGGCTGTCCGGCTGAACGGTGGGAAGGTCCATACCAAGCGAGCTGGCGGCACGATGCACCGAGTACGCGTTGATGTCGAACGGTTCGGAAAGTAGCAGGACAATTCGACGGACTTCGAAGAACTGATTGAATTCCTGATCCGCGGCAGGCTGGATTTCGTCGATGAAGTCCCAGTCGTCAGGAACGTCAATGTATTCCTTCAAAATAAGTGGGCCGTATCCGGCCTGTGCCGCAAGTCGAAAGGCAGCTGCAAACCGCTCGCGGTCATTCTTGATTGCGTACACGATTGCTCGGCCGAAGTCCCGATCTTCATCAGCAAGCTGACGCGCCGCTAAGATTGCGTCATCGAATCGTTCTAGATGAGCCAAGCAGACCACTTTAAAGATCAAGGCTTCGAAGGCATAGTCGGACGTTTCATCGGCGACATGTTGATCACAGATCTCGAGAGCCTTTTCGAATGCCTTTTCGGCGATCTGTTGCTTGATTTCATCAATCGGGCTTGGGAATTCTTTTCGGTAAAGCTCGTCGATCGTTTGAAACTGTTGGCCTTCATAGTCGGCGTTGTACGCGATCATGTCATAAACAAATGGCTTGTCTTCGGCCGCGTTGTAAAAATCAACCAGTGTTCCGAGTTCTTCATGGCAGATGGCAAGATTCGAGAATAACGCTTCTTCCAGGTACTCGTCGTAGTCGTTATTTTCCTCCGGCCCTTGGTTCGCCGTTTGCTTTTCAAATAGCTCCAATGCCTTTTCGTAGTGCTGTTTTGCCTTTTCGTAGTTTTCGGCAGTTATCTCGCGATAGCCGAGTGTGTTCCAAGTATCGACTTCGTCTGGATACCTTTCGGTTTGGGTTTGGATCAGAGTTTCGATCTGGGATTGAAAATCCATCGCCGGTTCGTCAGTCGCATCGTCGCTTTGTGCAAGGATTTCGAGTTTGTCGAGCAATAAAGTAAAAGCATCGGTCGCTGGATCGATCAGCTCGTATGCACGCAGCGGATCCCCCATCGCGATCGCGGTATCACAGATCAGGTCGTTGTAGTAATCGAGATAGTAGTCATCTTCGTCGAGTACGCTGCGACCTTGGATCAATCGACCGATCGCATCTTCAAACTGTTTGTCATGGATCAGAACTAACGCATGGTAATAAGGCTGGTTGGGAAGTTCGGTCGGTGAGTTTTCGACGTATTCGATCAAGGTGCGAAGTGCCGCGATGTCATTTTCGATTTCGAACGCATCGGCGAGGGTTTCGGCATAGTCTGAGTAATCGGGGATTCGCTCAAAGCGTTCCACGAACTCATTTTTACGGTCTTCCGGCAAGGTCAGTGCGAAGGATTCGACGAGGGCGTACGCCTCTGGAGTATCGTCCAATCCGGCGACGAAATACTCCAACGCCTTCTCCGTGTTGCCAAGATTTTTATAAGCGAGCCCGATCGAATAGAAGGCATCGGCGTCGGCGCCAAACCGATTTAAAAAACGCTGCCCCTCTTCGATCACAAGTTCGTATTGTTCGAGCTCTAGATAAGCGTTGCAGCGGACCAGTTCTTTGAACAACGATTGTGGTTCATAGGCTTCGAGTTTGTCGACGCATTCGAGCGCATAGGTCGCATCAGCGTGCAGTTCGACGGCGGAGCAAAAACACCAGCGCAGTGTTCGCATCCCTTGTGGGATGTCTTGACCCATTAGTTGTCGCAATGCTGTTGCTGATCCCGAGAGGTCGTTTTGCGCGAGGGCTGTGATCGCTTCGACAACCATTTTTGAGACCCGTTGAAAGTGTTCGGGCTGGTCGCTGTTGAATCCATCGCGAAGGACCGAAGCCATCATCCACTGGCTCGATAGGCCGAGTGAAAGATCGGTCCAATCGGCGATACGCCATTGATCGGTGCGACGAAGGTCGAAGAAGGTTCGCGTGGTTGTGTAATCTTGGTCCCAGGTTCGCACTAGGACTTCGGCGTGATTCCCGTCTTCGGCGATGTTTGCATAAACGATTTCGTGGCGTGACCAACGGTCATCGGCAAGTTCAAACCAATGTTGGAACTGTTGCTTGATGATGGTCGGCATTTGTGTCCGAAAGAAATCTGGAATCTCGACATCGGCTTTCAACAAGGATTGTTCGCAGATGTATTCGATATCCAGCAAGGAGACCAATTCGTCTGCCGATTCTTTCCGCGTCGTTTCCTGAAATCGCTCAAAGAAATCTCGGATCTCAGGATCGACCACCGCACTCCGATCTGTTTTTGTCGGCGTTGCCGAATCGGATTGGGCGAATAGGACAGTCGTGTCAACCGAGAGATGGCCAACGAGAATCGCGAAGATGGCCGAGCGAATCCAAATCGTCTTTGATTGCATATCCAAAGCTTGGTTGCGTTTTCAGTGAATAGTCATCGACCGTACTATAACAAGACCCCCTCAATCTTGTTGTCGAAAAAGTCTGGCCATCGTCAGGTGGTCGACCATGCTTGGGCAGCAATACAGCGCAATAAAATACAGCGCAATAAATTGTCGAATCACCTATCCGGCGTTTAATCTTTTCGTCGGTCGACCAGTCGGCGTGACTTGGCTTCGAAACGTGGCAGCGTTCCCTGTTCGACGGGCATGACGTCGACACGCATGGCGAGACGTTTTTGGAAGAGGTCGGCAAGCTGTTTACAACGATCTTGCGAGAGTTCGGTTTCGAGGGACAGCGTATCCATCTGGCCGACTTTATCGACGATCATGCGAAACTCGGTGGTCGCATCGAACGAACGGACAATCGATTCGATACTGCTCGGAAATACGTTGACGCCGCGGACGACCATCATGTCGTCGCAGCGTCCAAGGACTCCACCATCCAGATAGAGAAAGCGGCATTGGTGAGGATGATTCACCGAGGCTCGGATCACGTCGCCCGTGCGATAGCGGATCGCGGGTCCGCCCCATCTGCCGAGGCCGGTTAGAACCAACTCTGCTTCTTCGCCATCTTGCGCGGGGCGACCTGTTGGCGATGACGAATCAAAGTGCAATCGTTCGGCGATGAACTGTGTTTCAATCACATGCAGTCCGGATCCATCTTCGCTGCCAAATCCCCAGGCGCCGATTTCGCTCGCACCGCTATGGTCGATCACCTTTGCGCCCCAGCCCGCTTCGATGCGAGCACGGATCTCTGGGCGACTGCCCCCGGGTTCGCCCGCAACGATCAAACGCGTCACTGAGCTAGATGCGAGATCAATGTCCAAGCGTTCGGCGATCGCGACCAAGTGCAACGCATAAGTCGGTGTGCAACAGACCAACGTGCATTGGTGATCGAGGATCATCTGCAATCGTGTTTCGCTGGAAACGCCACCGCCGGGAATCACAAGCGCGCCGGACTGGACCAACGCATCAGAGGCACTCCAAAAACCGATAAAGGGGCCAAACGAAAACGCCATCATCGCGACATCATCACAAGTCACTTTGGCGGCGTGCAACACATGACGCCAACACTCTAGCCACCATTGCCAATCGGTTGGCGTGTCCAGCACCGGCATTGGGAATCCACTGGTGCCGCTGGTTTGGTGATAACGCGCGTATTGAGAACGTGGCAGTCCAAAAATTTTCCCGGCTAGGCCAATTTCAGCAGGCATCATCTGATGCTTTTCCAACAACGGTATCTCGGCAAGCTGTTCAAGCGATTGCAGCGGTAGGGCGACCTCTGCAAGTCGGTCCCGATAAAACGGTAGCTCCTTCGCCGTCGCAAGGATTCGGTTTAGCCTTTTGAGCTGAATGGATTCGATCTGTTGACGTTCGAGTTTCCAGCACGCCTCGAGGTTGTGGTCGGACAGGTCGCGTTGGGCAAATTCGTTGTCGAGGGGCGTGGTCAAGGTCGAATCGAAGGTGGGCGGAACAGATCGGATTCTTAGGCAATGTAAACAGCTTAGCAGAGACAGGTCGTCTGACGCAGAAACGCCTGTTGACGAAGGATTTCCGTTCTTCTCAACGGCGAGACTGCCGGCCGCTGTTGTCGTCTAGCGGACAGGAGACGAGTTTTGTTTGGGAACGCAAAAGCGGCAATGAAGGAACGGTGAAGATGTCTGATTTGTGATTGTGAGGGGGACGGTAGGCGTAGACCTTATGGGCGAGCCTCGAAAAGAATTTTTCCCCCTTTCCCCGAATCATTTTGCAGGCTGCTCTATGCGTTCCCTCTCGGCTTTCCCAAAACGTATCCCTTCGCAATCTACATGCGTGTCTGTGCAGACGCGCGGTGGCTTTACGTTGGTGGAGCTTTTGGTGGTCGTTTCCATCATCGGTCTGCTGGCTTCGATGGCGTTGCCTGCGCTGACGAAAGCTCGAGCCGCGGCGCGGTCGGCAGCTTGCCAATCGAACCTGCGCCAATTCGGAATCGGCTTGACGCAGCGTGCCAACACGATGCCTGACAAGGCTTTCTGCAGCGGCAACTTTGACTACAAGCGTGACGGCGTTCCGACCGAGTATGGCTGGGTCGCTGACCTCGTTCAACGCGGCATTATGACGGGCGAAATGATGTGCCCCAGTAATCCTGCCAAGGCCAGCAAAGCAATCGATCAGGTGCTTGGCGTTGCCCTCGCCGACTTGACGGCTGAGGCAGCCGCCGAAGCTTCCGACAAACTCGAGCACCCGTTGCTCGGGCAACAGTCAATTGTCGACAGCACGGGATCGACGGTGGCGAATGTGATTCGGCAGATCTTGATCGATGGTGCCGCTGCGGGGTCGCCTTTGCGAAGCGAGATCGTCGCCCGCAAGATGCTCGAAAATGGGTACAACACAAACTATGCCGCTTCCTGGTTCATGGTCCGCGGCGCGGTGAATCTGACCAGCGAAGGCAACTTAGATTCCAGCGACGGTAACTTCGACATTCGTGGAAAAGGCGTTACGAAAGGCCCGCTCCGTGTGGATGTCGTCGATACAGCTCGCGCACCGATGTCGACGATTCCATTGCTCTGCGATGCCACACCAACGGGATACATGCGGGCAAACGTTGGTGCGATTCCGTCGGGCAGCGTGTATGCGACTTCGATGGTTGGCGGCCCAATCTACAGCAGCCGAGACATCCTGGATTCTGCTGGAAATCCCGTCGCCAACCCGAATCATATGAAAACACCTGGCAGTTCTCTGAAAGGGACGACGTTTGCATCGGGTACGGCGCGTGGCGGTCCCGACGGTTGGTACATGCAGTGGAACGCTTTCACTCGCCAGGATTACCGTGGGATCATGCCGCTGCACATCCGGATTGCGAATTGCCTCATGGCTGACGGGTCGGTCCAGCAACTCGTTGATGCCAACAATGACCAGTACATCAATAACGGGTTCGAGTTGCCAAGCGGCGACATCGTCTGGACGAGCCCCAAAGTCGAAGCGGATAAAACGAAGTTGGCGAGCTTCTACTCGCTTAAATCCGACGGCCCAGTTAACTAGGCCTGTCAATTGAGCCAGGATTGGCCTGTGCGATAATTTGGCCTGTGCGATAATCCAGAGAGCCGATTTGCCCGATAGGCGATGTGACCTCACGGGTATTGATCGAGCCTACTCGCCGCAGCCCTGTCTAGTTAGACTCTCCGATTCTTTGGTGAGTCCAGACAAGTTATGGTCGGCGAGATGATGTACCCCCAGCAGATCCGGCTCGGATCGCTCGATTGTTTTTCGATTGATCCGTCCCTCCAATCCACACCCGCGGATGTTGTTTCCGACACATCGGAGGGGGGCGGTGCCGTGCCATCGGCGATCGTCGTGCTCTGTCACGGTTACGGGGCTCCCGGATCAGACATGGTTGGGGTCGCGCAAAGCTGGGTGCAATTGCTGGGCGAAACGGCAAAACAGTTGTGGTTTTTGTGTCCGATCGCCCCGTTGAGCTTGGCCGAATTCGGAATGCCGACGGGCCGTGCTTGGTGGCCGCTGAACATGGCTCGGATGATGGAAGCGGTTCAGGCCCAGCGTTTCGAGCAATTACACCGCGAAACGCCGCCGGGGCTCGATCAGGCACGCAATCAGCTTTCCAGCCTGATTCACGCGGCGCAGGAACAGCTCGGTAAGCGACTGGGGAAACCCGCTGCAAAGATCCCGCTGGCGATCGGCGGATTTTCCCAAGGCGCTATGCTGACGATGGATACCGCACTGCGCGGCGACATTCCGGCGCCGGATCAGTTGTTCCAGTTTTCGGGGACCGTCGTCTGCCAGCCTCAATGGGCAGCCGCGACCGGCCGGTTGGAGCAAACGCGGGTATTCCAAGCTCACGGAACGGTCGACCCGATTCTGCCGTTTAGCTCGGCCGAGCGTTTGCGTGACTTGTTGAAAGCGGCCGAAGTCGATTTGGAGTTCCATTCGTTCTACGGTCCCCACACGATCGACGAGTATTCCGTCGAAACGACCGCGATGATGTTGAAACAGCTTCCCAGCGCCAAGGACCAAGCGTAATGAAAGGCCGAATTGCCAGCCGCCGCCCGCAACCCAGCGAATTCGATTTTGAAATCCACGGACAACTGATCGATCGGGTGCCCGGCGAATGCGCGATCGAAACGCTTGGTAATCAGCTGTACTGGATTTGCGACCTCGCCGGCAGCATCAGCACCGAGCAAGTCGACAAAGTCCACGCGCCGTACAGCTGGACGATTCGCCAGGTATTCGAGCACTGTGTCAATGCGGAGCGAATGTTTGGCTATCGGATGATGTGCCTCGCCGACGGCAGCCAACCGGACCTGCCGGGGTGGGACGAAAACGTTTCGGCGGACAGCCGGTTTGGGCTGGGGATTTTTTCCCGGCTGATCACTGAGTTGGGCGAACTTCGCAAAGCCAATTTGGAACTGTTGGGACGTCTCGTGCCTACCGCCTGGGACTGCTCGGGCACCGCATCGGGGCATCGGGTGACCGTCCGTGTGCTGGCCTGGTTGGCGGCGGGACACCTGCAGCACCACTTCGAAATCATTGAAAAGCGGTGCGAGGTCACTGCGAAAAGAACACCTGACTTGGTAGAGTGATTCGTTTTTCCGGTCAAAACACGTTTCGCGGATCGACCGACCGTCCTCTCCCATTCAAAACACAAAGTTACGATCACCATGTTTGTTGACCGCGTTCAAATTGATCTTCATGCCGGCAAGGGCGGCGATGGCTGCTCCAGCATGCGCCGCGAAAAATACGTTCCCCGTGGTGGCCCGGACGGGGGCGACGGCGGGCACGGCGGAAGTCTGATCCTGGAAGCCAAGTTGGGCGTCAATTCGTTGGCCGCCTACGCGAATCGCCGTTTTTATCATGCGCCGAAAGGCCAGCCTGGTCAGGGTTCAATGCGACACGGCCGTCGTGGCAATGACCAGACCCTGTATGTTCCGCCGGGAACAACCGTGATCGATGCCGAACAAGGCTTTGTGATCAAAGACCTGACGCTGCATGGCGACTCGTTCGTCGTTGCCCGTGGCGGACGCGGCGGGAAAGGCAACGCGCACTACAAATCGGCAACCAACCAAGCCCCACGCGAATTCACTCGTGGCGAAGAAGGCGAGGCTCGATCGGTCATCTTGGAACTGAAGTCGATCGCTGACGTTGGCTTGGTCGGAAAGCCAAACGCCGGCAAGAGCACGCTGCTCAGTCGTATCACGGCGGCTCGACCTGAAATCGCCGATTACCCGTTCACGACCAAGCATCCCAACCTCGGGATCGTCGAACTTGACGAAGTCCGCTCATTCGTCCTCGCCGACATCCCCGGTTTGATCGAAGGCGCCAGTGACGGTGTCGGGTTGGGGCACGAGTTCTTGCGACACGTCGAACGCGCCGGTTTGTTGGTGCACTTGGTCGAACCAGAGCCAACCGACCAAACCGAACCGCTGGAAAACTATAACGCCATCCGCAGCGAACTGGCGCTTTATGACGAGTCGCTTGGACAGCGTGACGAAGTCCTCGCGGTGACGAAATGTGAGCTCGAAAACGCCAGCGAAGTCGCCGAGCAATTGCGGGAAACGACCGGCAAAAAGGTGTTCCTGATCAGTTCGTTGACTGGCGAAGGCTTAAGCGAACTTCAAGAAGAGATCATGGTTCATGTCCAGCGTCGTCGCGCTGAATTGCTGGAAGCGGGCAAGCCTTTGGAAGTTCAGCAAACCGAGGCACAACCCAAACGCAAACGACGCTTGCCGCCACACTTGGCTGGGCCGACCGCTCAGCTTTCCAACGACCTCCAGGCAAAAGACTTTGACGAACCGAACGCTTCGTCGGCGGAGGGCCAATCCGGATCGGGTGATTCAGGTTCGGGAGCGTCGTCGTGACGGTGAGGGGCATTCCGGTCGCGCTCGATATCGGTAATTCGGCTGTCAAAGCATGCGTCTCGAAACAATCGCTTGGGCGAAAGATCGAGCGTGAGACGAGTGACTGGATTACCAAGTCGTTTGCGATTGGTCCGCAACATGGCGATTGGGGGCGTGACGCATCGATCGTCACCGATTTGCTCGGCTGGCTGCGTCCGTTGTGCAACGATCGTGAAGTCGCGTTTTGGGTGTCCACCGTTAATCGATCGATCAGCGAACCCGTCCGCGTGGAGTTGGAGCAACAGCTTGGAAAGGGAGTTTGGAACGAGCTAACCTATCAAGACGTTCCACTTCATATCGATGTGCAATTCCCAAAGCGTGTCGGGATCGATCGCTTGCTAAGTGCTCATGCGGCGACAAGGCATCTGCCCCGCGGTGCAGTTGTCGTGGACTCGGGCTCGGCGGTCACGATCGATTTGGTCACGCCGGCAGGTGAGCTTGGCGGCGATCCGATTTTTCACGGCGGTGCGATCATGCCGGGGGTGCGGATGCAGCACGCGGCATTGGCCGGCGGAACCGAAAACCTGCCCCGGACCGCGCCACCGAATGACTCGACTGCTGTGAGCAGCGATTCGATGCAACAGCCGTTCTCGGCGCCCGCACGCGAGACCGAAGCGGCCATACGGTTGGGGGTCCTGTCAGCGATCAGCGGTGCGATCGAACGGCTCGCGGGTGACTATTCGGCGTTTGCCGCCAATCGGATGGGTAGTCACGAAATCGGCGTTTCAGGCGGCGGAAAAATCGCTGTAGTCATTTCCGGCGGCGATGCGGAATTGATTTCTAGAGATTTGAGAATTTCTCACATTGTGAAGCACAATTTGGTCTGTCAGGGCATTTTAGACTTAGCAGGACGAAAGTCCCTCGACTCTGCGTCGCCGCTATGATGGGTGGGTGCGGCTGCCTCCCAGGCCGCGATCCTGTAAGACGCTCAAATTCGGCGACTCAACCGGGTAGTAAGCGAATACCGATAGCTTCTGACGAATGTCTTCCATCAAGATCTCTGACCTCCTGCCGCTCAGTCCCGATGTGACAAAGCCGAACGCCTATCAGGTGTTTGGACTGGAATCTGGTGAGCAAGACCTCGAGCGGGTCAAATCGGCAATTCGAAACGCCTACAGAAATCTCAGGGGCACGCGAGATTCGGCACCGCCGCAAAGTTGGAAGCAAGCATTGAAGTTGGCCGAAGCGGCTCGGCAGGTGCTGGAGGATCCCGATAAGAAACGCGAGCTTGATGCCAAGTTGTTGGCTGCTGCCGCGCCGAAACCGCCTGCAGACGTCGCGGTAGCAAATCCGGTTGCTGACCCGCTTGCAGATTTGCTGCCCAAGTCCAATCCGATCTCGTCGCAATCTGCACCCGCTCCGTCCGGACAACCGGTCCCGAATCAAGCCGCCGCCGTGCTGGGGCTCCCGCCACTCGGCGCCCCGCCGCCCGGCACGCCACCACTTGGAACACCTCCGTCTGCGCAGGCGTCACCGTCTGTTCCCACGCCCGCACCGGTCGCATCGACCACAATTCCGGGGCTGCCCACACAGCCGCAGGTTGCCGTGCAGGCGGAACCCGTCGTCATGCCTCAGTCCGTCGGTTGGGCACCACCGAAGGCCACACCGGGCAGAAGGCGAAAACGCAAGAACACTGGAATGCTGATGTTCGGTGTCCTGGTTTTGGCAATGATCGGCGGCATCATTTACTTGATGCTCAGGTTCTTAGACGACAAGCCGATTCAGCTCGCACGAACCACCGATGGTGGCTATGTCGTTTCGCAGCCAAACGACTCAAATGCAGCACGTGATCCGAGGGCGAAATCGGACGGCGTTATGGCGGCCGCGCCCAGCAGCGGGATCGCAAGTGCAGTCCCTCGCCAGCCAAGCAAATTTACCCCGCCGTCGGACACGCCCGCTAGTCAACCAATGATGGGGCAGCAGCCGATGTCAGACCCATCGATGACGGAACCGACAATGCCCGAGGAAGCGATGCCAAATCTGGCAATGGCATCATCGCCTCCCGCAACCGAAATGGCATCGGCTGATCAAGGCGAAGCGATTGCGTCATTGGAGCAGCTAATCAAGGACGCTAACTGGGACAAGATGAAGCCCGAAGCGGATCGATTGCTGAAACAAAACTTGCCCGGCGATCAGGGCAAGCGAGTTTCGACGCTCTACGACATCGCCGATCTGGCGAGTTACTACCGGGGCGGGATCGTCCGTGGTCTGCAGTCTTTAAAGACCGGCAACACGTTTGATGTCGTCGAAGGTTTTCCCGTGATCGTGGTACAAGCCAGCGCCAGTTCGCTGACTGTTCAGTACGACAGGAAAAATAAACAGTATACGATCGACACCTTGCCGCCGGCATTGGTGACGGTCCTCGCGTCGAAAACGCTTAATCACGAGCTTTCCGATGTGAAAGCTGCCTTGTCGCTATACCGATTGATCCATCCGTCAACCAACGATGATTATCGAAAAGACGCTTGGGTGCAGCTGGAAAGTGTTGACGGTCAATTGAAAGACCTCGACTCGGCGAACTTGATCAAGGTCGCAAAAGAGTTGCTTGCCAAGTAGGCGTGGCCTGCTTGCGTTCTGATCAGGCTTGCCCCCAGCCACCACCGCCAGGTGTTTCGATCCGCAGCCGATCACCGGTCTGGACATCGATTGTCACCGAAGACGCGAGTTCAGTGGCGGTGTCGCCTTGAATCAAGAGGTTGCGTCCGGAAACACCATCCGCACCGCCAAACACACCGTACGGCTGCGTCGTGCGCCGGTTCGTGATCAGTGACACCGTCAACGGCTTTAAGAATTCGAATTCGCGAACCAAGCCATCTCCGCCGCGCTGTTTGCCTAGCCCGCCACTTCCGCGTCGAATTGAAAATTCACGCAAGCGGATAGGCAGACGTGATTCCAGTACCTCGGCATCGGTGATTCGTGTGTTGGTCATATGCGTGTGAACCCCATCGGCACCCGGGCCAAACACGCTCGCCCCGGCGCCACCACCGATCGTTTCGTAGTACCCAAAACGCTCGTCGCCGAAGAGCACGTTGTTCATCGTTCCCTGGCTGGCCGCGACGGCACGGAACACCGGTGCGTCGGATCGCGTCGAACCGATCGCGCCTAACAGCACGTCGACGATACGCATGCTGGTTTCGACGTTGCCGGCGACCACTGCCGGGCATTTCGCCGGATCAGGATTCGACGGTGGGTCCAGCAATCCCGGCGGGATGATCAGTTCAATCGGCCGCAGCGCACCATCGCAAAGTGGCAAGTTCGATTCACAGAAGCATCGCATCACATACAGCACCACCGAATTGACGATCGATCGTGTCGCGTTAAATGCACCCGGGTGAACACCCGCGGTGCCAGTAAAGTCGATGACCAGTTGGCTCGCTTCGCGTCGCAGCGTCACCGCGATCTTGGTGCCGTCATCGAGAGTGTCTTCGAAGTGCAGTTCGTCTTCGGGCAGTTTTTTGATCCAGGCTATCACTGCGTCTTCGGCGACATCGAGCAAGCGTTCGACTAAACGTTCAAGCCGTCCCGCGCCGATTTCTGTCGTCATCTGTTTCAGCAAGCGAGCGCCTTCTTGTCCGGCGGCAATTTGGGCCCGCAGGTCCGCGATGTTTTCGCCGACGTTTCGCGACGGATAGGTACCTGAGCCGAGCAGTTCGGCAAGTTCATTTTCAAAGCTCTCGCCGTTTTTGACCAGCGCAAAGGCTCGAATCAAGACACCTTCCTGAGCCAAGTTCTTGGCGTTTGGCGGCATCGACCCTGGAGTAAGTCCGCCGATTTCGGCATGATGTGCTCGGCTGGCGACAAAGAAATCTGGCTTGCCACGTCTGGTTTGCTCATCACAGTAAACAGGCGAAACCAGTGTCACATCCGGCAGGTGAGATCCGCCCGCATAGGGATCATTCGACACATAGCAATCGCCGTCAGCCATGTCTGGGAACGTTGCGGCCAAGTGTTTGACGGTGTGTCCCATCGCGCCCAGGTGAACGGGAACGTGCGGCGCGTTGGCGATGAGCGTTCCGTCACCACGAAAGATCGCGCAGCTGAAATCCAAACGTTCTTTCACGTTCACGCTGATTGCGGTTCGTCGCAGAACTTCTCCCATCGAATCGGCGATACTTTGCAAACGTCGAGCCGCGATCTCCATCTGTACCATTTCACTGGTCGATGATTCCGTGTCTGCCTTTTTGATCGGGCTCCAGTTCAATCTGACCGAGCCGTCGGCTGTCACTTCACCTTGCCAATCGGGTTCGACAATTAAAGTCGTCTGGTCACTGACAATAACCGTTTTGGGATCGATCTTGTCCCCGGGGAGCAAGCGTTCGCGATCGATCAGCCGGAATTCTTGCCATTCACCGCGATGGTAGACCTGTGTGTGTTGTTTGGCTGCGTTGCCGTTTACGCGTGCGGCGGTTGTCGCAAAGTGCTTTCGCAGTCCATCCTCGGACGTCTGGCTTTCACAGCGCAGGCTGACCCACTGGACGGCCCGGTCATGGCGGTCGTATCCATAGCGTGCCCGGTGTTGTTGATGGAATCGCTCGATCAGTCCTTTGCAATCTGATTCGCCAAATCCGTCAATTGACAACGGGATCGTCGCATCGGTTCCGGCATAGCGAAGATCGGCTTCGTAGTGATGGGTGACTTCATCGACAGAACGTTGTAGCGTCTCGGCATTGCCTTTTGCCAATGTATGCGCCGTCGCGGCGACTTGCGTGGCATCGACTTGATCGACGTTTTCGTAAAGCCCAACCGTCTCGATCGTTCCTTGTGGTGCGACGCCGATTCCCACAGCACTCAGGACACTGCCAAACGGATGGTCAAGGATCGTTTGGATCCCTAGAGATTCGGCGACGCGGCATAAGTGTTGTGCCGCAGCACCGCCAAACCCAACCAAGGCATGGTCTTCCAGCGGAACGCCGCGCGCGGTCGTGATCGCGCGAACGGCTTCTGCCATGTGCGTGACGGCGATATCCAAGAATCCTTCGGCGAGTGCCTCGACGGATTGCCCGGTGTTTGGCATTTTGCCGGCGACGTGTTCCAGGCGTTCTTGGGAAGCATCGATTGAGAGTGGGAACGGAAATCGTTCAATCGACAATCGGCCGAGCAGCAAGTTAATGTCGGTAACCGTCAGTGGGCCGCCGCTGCCATAACAAGCCGGTCCTGGCGAAGCTCCGGCGCTGGCGGGGCCAACTTCCAATCGACCACCGATGAAATCGCAAATCGATCCGCCCCCGGCAGCAACCGTGTGGATATCCATCATCGACGTCATCACACGCACGCCCGCGACCTTCGACACGTATCGCCGACCGACCTGCCCGTCAAAGCGGCTGACATCGGTGCTGGTCCCACCCATGTCCAAACCGATCGCCAAGTCTAAGTGGTTGCTTTGTGAGACAAACTGCAATCCGACGACACCGCCCGCCGGTCCAGACAGGACGCTATCCCGACCGCGAAACTGGTCGGCGGCGACCAAGTTGCCGCCGCTGGTCATCATTTGCAGTTCGCATGTCGAACGCCCGAACTGTGTCGCCACACGACGAACATAGTCAGATAGGATCGGATTCAGATACGCGTCGAGCGTCGTGGTTTCTGCACGCGAGACCAACTTGATCAGCGGAGCGACTTCACTGGAGCGGCTGACATGGCGAAAGCCGACTTCACGGGCGATCGTTTCGATCCGCTGCTCTTGTGAGTCATTGACGTATGAATGCATCAAGCAAATCGCAATCGCTTCCACACCACGCCGCCGCATCAAGTGCAACGCTTTGCGGATTTCGTCTTCGTTCAGTTCCGCGAGTACGTTTCCTGCGGCATCCAAACGTCCGCGGACTTCGATCACGTTTTCCGCCAAGGGAACCGGTTTGTTAAATGAAAGGTCAAACAGTTCTTCGCGATCTTGCTCGCCAATCAGCAGTACATCACCGAAGCCTTCGTTGATGACCAATGCGGTGTTAGCGCCGGTGCGGGTGAGCAACGCATTGGTGCCTTTGGTGGTTCCGACGCGGGCAACCATCGGCGGCAATCGTTGTTCGATGGGAATGCCGAGTAGCAGGCGTGTTGCCAGTACGGGTGCCTCTAAGCCACAGTCAATTTCGAATTGACGGAGATGATCACCGTCAACAGCGTCAGCCTCTTTGGCTGGTTGGATCGAAACCTGTCCTGACGCGGCGTGGTACTCGCGGATTGTGCCGATGGAGTGACGGATGCCGGAGACCAACTCGGATAGTTTGGCACCAGCAAAGAACCGGTCGGGCAGACGATGACCCGGCAAACCACATAGCAGTTCGTCGGGAAGAGTCAGGGTTGCATTGTCGTCGGGGCCGAGTGTGCCTTCGCAGCGGATCAAACCCGTCGATAGGACTTTGATGCTTCGAAGGTCCGGAGTCGCTTCTGGCCCTGGATTCGCATTTCCGGCTTGGACGACGATGCAATCGGTGAACGTTCCGCCGACGTCGGCGCATACGAAAAGCGGTGCTTGTTCTTTCATGCCATTGACGGTTGGTTGGGCAGCCGGTTGTTGTTCAGCTGCGGCCGCCGAAGAGAGAGATGCAATCGGTGGCGTGCTGTTGATCGACGAGGGCGACGACAATATCGCCGGCTTTGAGTTGATCCGATGCCATGGGGACGCGGATGAAGCTGTCACGCTGGATCGCGGTAATCAGGCAGCGTCCGGCCAGTGGCAGATCTGCCAATGTGGCTTCGGTAACGCGAGTTCCTTCGACGACTTCCAATTCGTAGACGCCGATGTTGCCATTTGGCAGGCGGCGGTGACTGATGATCGGCCCCTCGTTCAGAAAGCCAAGGATCTGCCGAGCGGCTGTATCGCGTTCACTGACGACATGGTCGATGCCAAGTTTGCCGACGACGTTCGCATAGTCAGGCCGTCCGACGACCGCCATCACTCGGCGGGCACCCAATTCGCGAGCTTCCACGCAAGCCATGATGTTGCTTTCGTCGCCGCCAGTGCAGGCCACGAAGTAATCAGCGGCACCACCGCCTTCGTCTTCCAGGACACTGCGGTTGTTGGCGCTCGCGTTAACAATCGTGATATCAGGAAGCAGCTTTGCCAGTTGGTCACAGCGCCGGGCATCGTATTCTAGGATCGTTGTCCGGTAATCTGACGATGGCAGAGCACGGGCCAAGTGGAATCCGATTTCGCCACCACCTGCGATCAAAACCGTCTGTCGTTTGGCACGCCGCGAAACCGACGCGAATTTCGAACGGCTTTTGTTGAGGTCCGTTGGAATGCCGATCATCGACACACGGTCGCCCGCATGAATTTCGTCTTCGGCACTGGCAATCCACATTTTGCCATCGCGTTGGATCGAACCGATGCGAACGTTGCCCGGTAGGTTCAGTTCGCGCAGACGCACACCGACGGCGCTCGCTTTGGACTCGACTTCGACCTCGTAGACTTCTAGGTGGCCGCGAGCAAAGTGTTCCAGCGGGATCGCGTCGGGATTGCGGATCGCACGTACCAATTCGAATGCGCTTAACTGCTCCAGCGACAGCAGTGAGTCGATCCCGAAGTGCGTTTGGTAATCAAACGTGCTGGCTTCGCGAAAGACTGGGGCGTAAACACGGGCGATGCTGCGGCGGGCGCCGAGGGCTTTCGCCATGCTCGCGCTGACGACATTGGCTTCATCGTTGCCGGTCACCGCCAAGCAGATGTCGGCACTCAAGACGTCGGCTTGAAACAAGACGGAACTGTGTGCCGCGTTGCCGTGGATCGCACGCACGTCCAATTCGCTGTCGATCTGTCGGACCCGTTCGGCATCGGTGTCGATGACCGTCACGTCGTGACGACGTCGGCAGAGTACATCCGCGATCCAGTGACCGACCGTTCCTGCGCCCAGCGTTAAAACACGCACTACAGCATCCAGTTAAGCATCAAGAGGACAATAAAGATGACGAACATAAATCCTGTCACCCAGCGTGCGGTGTAAAACGCATGCTTCAAAATCGTTTGAGTGTCTTCGTGGCGCGTCGCGCCGAAGACCAGCGAGATCGAGACGATCAAAGGAACATAGTACAGCAGATAGGTTGGCCCGATCGAAATCATGCGTTCGCCTCCGCCCCGTTGGTGCTCGCGACTTTCGTGTCGGCTTGATCTCCGGACGCCGCTTCGGCCGGTTCGTCCTCGTCATCCTTCTTCTTGCGTCCGCTGATCGGAACCGAAAGTGGGCCGGAATAGGCATCGTAAATTACAAGGATGTTCAACAATCCTGCAATCATCGTGTACCACGTTCCCATCTCATATCCGGCGCCATATTGCGCGTACCACGCGGCAATTTCGTCGGGATGATCTTCGACCACCGGGCGGTACGGTGGTGCCATAAATCCGCCCCACAACGGTTGGTAACCGGGACGCGTCCGACCATTCTCGGTCGCTTTACGCATGTGGTTGCCTTGCACCAATGCCGGCAGCGCCGCAGCACCCACACCGGCTTGCAAGAAGTAATGCCAGCGTTTGTCACCCGGTTGCCATGATGCGTAAACGACATGGCCTCCACCGAGTGCGAATCCGACGATCCAAGTGGTCAAGATGCAGACCAGATACAAGCTGCCTTTGGTATGTCGGCCTTGGTAATAATGTCCGGCCCCCGGCAACAACCACGCCAAGAAGGCGGCCAATCTACGGTTCTTCAAGTCGATCTTTTGGTCGTCGACTTGAATCACGGTTCCGCTGTTCGACATTCAGTAGGACCTCGCGGTCAATTGTTGTTCGTTGTTTTGACGGGTGTGGCGCATTGATTTGACCCGCATTTTGCTAGAAACGGCCGGCAAGCGATAGTCGAGTCTTTTCTGCCGATGGAGACAGCCGAGGTTGACCCGGGGGCACACGAGTTGGTATCGGACGCTTTGTCGATTTGCTCTGCTTCACTACTCTCGCCAATCCGAACTCATGGACGGTACGCAATCTAACGGTCGATTCTTCGTTTTCGCAGGCCCGATCTTGGCGACAGTCGCCCTAGGCTTGTTCACAACAGGTTGTGGCGGCTCTGCCGAGCAACCCGTTGCCAAAGCTCCCGAAAAGCAGCCGGTACCGGCCGCCAAGTCTGATCAAGTAGAACCGATCGAAGTCGTTAGCCAATTCCTCGATCGCATGCGACGCGGGGGTGACGGTGAAGCGGCAAACGACCTGCTGACTACCATCGCCAAACAAGAGATGGTCCGTATCGGTCGTCCTTTGCAATTGCCCGGCTCGCCTGACACCACCTTCGAAGTCCGGCAAGCCTTTCCCGTTCCAGATCAAAAAGATCGCGTTTGGGTGCAAACCTATTTGCGCGAACCCGATTCTGTTAGCGGACAGAGCACGCAATACGAAGTTGTCTGGACGCTACGAAACGAAGCCGCCGGATGGCGAATCAGTGGTTTCCACGTGGATCAAGGTGACGGATTGGACCCGCTGGAATTCGATTTCGAAAACGGGGACGCAATCAACGCCCGGTTGTCGGCGATCGAACAAGCGGGCGAATCCACCACGCGATAACGATCGATGGTGCTCGTTCCTTGAACGCGAAATCCGGCGTCCGATGGCGCCGGTTGCAGCAAAATGACCGGTGCTCCCTGATAAATCTCGAGAAAATAGGCAATCTTTTCTGTCGTGTTGGCGCACCATCAACTAGGCTAAGGTCCGCGACAAAGTGCCTCAATTCCCCCATGAAGGGGTATCTAAAATCTAGTCAGTAGTTTGCCGTTAAGCGAACGGTAAACGGCACTTACGGAATTTCCTGGCATTTCTGATCCGCCAGCCAGGGAATCACCAAAACCTTGTGGACCGCCCCGGGCGGCCTACTTTTCTGCGCGCTTTCGCCGTTTCGTGTGATTGACACGCGTGTGCCCAAAGCTACTTTATCGTCGAAATCACGTGGGCCGCAAAAGCTCCGCAAAACACCTATCTTGCGTGTTCGGAAGTTTCGGCGATGGTCGCCGATGCTGGATCCTACGGGGGAGCCCATAAAGGGGCTTCTGGACTTGAAATCGTGTGCGTAGAGGGATCGCACCTAAAACTCCGAAACACTTGGGAGATTACGATGAATCGGAATGTGGTCAGCGGGATTGCCGCGTTCGCACTTGTTGTTGGTGCGGCTCTCTCCATGAATGCAACGTCGGCTTACGCTGGCAACTGTGGTGGTGGACTGTTCTCGAAGCTGCACGCTCAAAAAGCTTGTGGCGGCGGACTGCTCGCAAAATTGAAAGCTCGTCACGCGTCAGATTGCTGCGCTCCAGAGCCAACCTGCTGCGAACCAGCTCCTGTTTGCTGCGAACCAGCACCAGCACCAGTTTGCTGCGAACCAGCACCAGCTCCTTGCTGCGAGCCAGCACCTAGCTGCTGCGGAAGCAGCCGCCCTAAATTGTTCGCTCGTCTGTGTGCAAAGCTGAAAGCTCGTAAGAGCTGCTGCGCTCCAGAACCTACCTGCTGCGAGCCAGCACCAGTTTGCTGCGAACCAGCCCCAGCTCCTTGCTGCGAAGTAGCTGCTCCTTGCAGCGCTTGCGGCGAAGCTGCACCTTGTGCCGCTTGCGGTGGCGAAACCGTCGTCGAAGCAGCTGAAGTTGCTCCAGCTGAAGAAGCTTCGGCTAGCGACGCTCCGCCAGCACCAGCTGCTGACGCTGATACCAATATCTAAGCTGCTGCGATTCAATCGCATCTAGCAATACACGACGAACCCGGTGGTGCCCCTCGCGCCGCCGGGTTTGTTTTTGCGCGCAGCGGACCTCTGGACGCCAAGAACGCGTTTCTTACTCCCCAGCGATGTTGCCCAGTTTGCGAAAAAGGTACCTGACACAATACTGTTCGGCACGGAAGTTGTGGTTCGCGATTGATCGGCCCGAGCTGCTCTGGTCGCCTCGCAATTCGAACA
>PPHI01000095.1 GCA_002901265.1 Rhodopirellula baltica
TCGTCCGCAGTGTCTTCGTCCGCAGTGTCTTCGTCCGCAGTGTCTTCGTCCGCAGTGTCTTCGTCCGCAGTGTCTTCGTCTGCAGCGCCTTCGTCCGCAGTGCCGCTGACACTCGATTTGGACCGCCAGCGACGCTGTGGATTTGCCGAGGTGATTTACGGCGCAGGCAAACCGGCCGAGCTGATCGCCGAAATCATGCGTCGGCAAGCCGCTGCCGGACAAGACTCCTTGGCCACCCGCGTGACTTCAGAGGTCGCCGATCAGGTGATGACGCAACATGCAGCGGGTGAATCGTATCAAGTGCGATACAGTCCTGTGGCGAAGTGCTTGCTTGCGGGCAACGCGGCTGCGAAGAGCCCTGCCCCGTTGCCGCCCAACGCCGCGTGTCTGGTTCGGCATGCGGCCGTCGTGACCGCCGGAAGCACCGATGCCCCGGTCGCCGAAGAAGTGTTCGAGACGCTGCACTGGATGGGAATCCCCTACCGATCGTTTAACGACATTGGTGTGGCCGGTCCCGATCGTTTGCTTGCCGCGGTTCCCGCTCTTCGCCTAGCGACCGCGGTGATTGTGATTGCCGGTATGGAAGGTGCACTGCCCGCCGCGGTTGGTGGTCACTTGGCTGTCCCCGTGTTCGCGGTTCCGACCAGCGTCGGCTATGGCGCGACGCTTGGTGGCCTGACACCGCTGATGGGAATGCTCAGTTCCTGTGCTTCGAACGTCGCCGTTGTGAATATCGATGCAGGATTCAAGGCGGCGTACTTGGCCGGTTTAGTGATCAAGGGGCATGAGTCCACAGGCGATCTCGACGACGACGAGGAATAAATTTTTCATGCAAGTCCCCTGTCCTCCTCCGCTAACCAGCGTCCCCAATTGGCCGAACCGCGAAACCGACGCGCACAAAGGAAACTTTGGCAAGGTGCTGTTGGTGGGAGCATCTCGCGGCATGGCTGGCTCGATCGCGCTTTCGTCGATCGCCGCGCTAACCACTGGATCGGGGTTGGTATCCACCGCGATTCCCGATCGCTGTTTAGAAACGGTGGCCGGATTCCATCCAGGCATCATGACGATCCCTGTCCAAGAAACGCCCGACGGTTGCTTTGGCGAAGAAGCGAGCTTGGATTGGGAGTCGTACGATTGCGTTGGCTGCGGCCCAGGGATGCGGACCGGGAAAGGCGCCGCTGGATTAGTCGAACGTTTACTTCGCTGCACCGACAAGCCACGCGTCTTCGACGCAGACGCAATCAATCTTTTGGCCAAGCACCGTTGGTTGGACGACCCTGCCCTGCCTCGCGATCAAGAAAGTCTTGTGTTGACGCCGCACCCCGGCGAGTTATCGCGATTGACTGGCGTATCACCCAAAGACCGCGACGGCCAAATCGAAGCCGCGAAGCGATTGTCAGAACGTCACGGATTGACCATGATCGTTAAAGGCGGCCCAACTTGTGTGGTTTCCGCTGAAACTTATGTCAACACAACTGGCAATCCTGGTATGGCAACCGCGGGCAGCGGTGACGTTCTGACAGGAATCGTCACGTCGCTTTTGGGACAGGGTTTAACCCCGTTTGATGCAGCAACCCTAGGAGTGTTTTTGCATGGCTTGGCGGGCGACTTCGCCGCCGAACAGCGAAGCCAACCGGCGGTCACCTGCTTGGAAATAATTGCTTATCTACCAAACGCGATCAAAGCCATCGCACAATCGCATCGGTTATCATAAGGGGGAGCGAAGTACCGCCCTGCCCTTCCCCACCGAATCGATCAGTGATGAAACGAATGTCTCTTTCGGCGTTTTGTCGTCTTACACTTGGATTGTTGCCCCTGTTAGCTTTTTCCGCCGGATGCACCTCGGAAAAAAGAACTAGCGGCAACACGAGCGTTCGTAAAATCGCGGTGATCCCCAAGGGCACCAGCCATGAGTTTTGGAAGTCGGTGAACTTCGGAGCGCAGAAAGCCGCACAGGAGATCGGTGACGTCGAGATCATTTGGAAAGGTCCCGTGGTCGAGAGTGACACCGGCAGTCAAATCGAAGTGGTCAAAGACATGATCACACGCGGCGTCGATGGAATCGTTTTGGCGCCAAATCAAAAAGGCGGTTTGGTCGATGCTGTTGAAGAGTCCGTCGGCGAAGGCATCCCGGTCGTGATTTTTGACAGTGGCTTGGATGAAGGACCAAAAATTTCCGGCTATGTCGCGACCGACAATTTTAAAGGTGGGCAAATGGCTGCCGACGCACTGGCAAAAGCGATCGGCGAATCAGGAAATGTTGTCTTGCTGCGTTACCTTGCTGGCAGCGAAAGTACGGAACAGCGTGAGAACGGGTTTTTGGAAGCGATCGCGATGTATCCAGAAATCAACGTGATCTCCAGTGACCAATATGGCGGCGAAAACTCGACTCAAGCGAAAGAAAAGGTCGACCAATTGCTGCAACTTCATGGCGATGCATTAGAAGGGATCTTCGCGGTCTGTGAACCGAATGCCAACGGAACATTAGAAGCGATCAAGAACGCCGGTTTGGCTGGCAAGGTCAAGTTCATTGCGTTTGACCCAAGCGACGCACTGATTGAAGGCATGCGCAACGGTTCGGTCCACGGGATCGTGCTGCAAGATCCCGTGGAAATGGGTTATCAAGGTGTCAAAACGATGATTGCCGCCCTCAACGGAAATGCGACCGAAGAATTTCAAAGCACGGGCGAGTACTTAGCGACGCCCGAAAATATGGATGAAGAAACCTATCAGCGTTTGCTCAAACCACAGATTGTCGATTGAGTTCGCTTCTAGAAGTCACCGACGTTAGCAAACGTTTTGGACCCACGCGTGCGCTCGATCAGGTCTGTTTGAAAGCCGAGAGCGGACGAGTGCTTGCGTTGATCGGGGAAAACGGCGCGGGCAAAAGCACGCTGTTGAAAGTGCTCAGCGGCGCGCACCGCTGTGACTCCGGTTGGATGATGCTTGACGGCAAGCCGTATTCGCCGAGCGGACCGATTGACGCAAAGAATCGTGGTGTCGCGATCGTGTACCAGGAACTGACGCTGGCGCCCGATCTAAGTATCGAAGACAACCTGATGCTTGGGCGGTCAGGTACCGGGCTAGGGACGTTGGTTCGCGGCGTTCAACGGAGGCGAGTCCGCGAAGCCATGCGGCGAGTGGGATTGGGGCACTTGTCGCCAGCAGCAAGGACTGGTGATCAATCGATCGCGACATGCCAGTTGATCGAAGTGGCGAGAGCGCTAATCAGTGATGCCAAGATTATCTTGCTTGATGAACCGACCAGCTCGCTACCGGCGGCAGACGTCGACCGACTGTTCGAGATCATCGGACAATTGCGAGAACGCGGTTTGGCGATCATTTATATCAGCCACTTCTTGGAAGAAGTTCGTCGGGTTGCCGATGACTACGCTGTCTTGCGCGACGGCCAGAGTGTTGGCGAAGGCAGTTTGAGTGACATCAGCGATGACCAAATCATTTCGTTGATGGTTGGGCGGGACGTCAATGACTTGTTTCCGCACGTCCCTCACGAAGTCGGCATGCCACGTCTGACGCTCAAGAACGTTTCGTCCTCCCCTGCCCCAGTCGATGTCAGCTTGCGAATTCATGAGGGCGAGATCTTCGGTGTCGCCGGTTTGGTTGGCGCAGGACGGACGGAGTTGTTGCGGTGCTTGTACGCTTTGGAACCGTCCTACCAAGGCCATGTGCAACTTGAAGGACGGAGCTTGCCGCATCGTGTTGGCGCCCGACGCCGGGAAGGATTCGGGTTGCTAAGCGAAGATCGCAAGTCGGAAGGGCTCGCGCAGACGCTATCGGTGACAGAAAACATCTGCATGGGAAACCATCGGCGATTCAGTACGCTTGGTATCGTTAAGTTGGGTGCTCGAAAGGCCGAAACCGAACGACTGATTCGGCAGGTGGAGGTCAAGGCATCGAGCGGCGACCAAATCGTATCGGAGCTGTCCGGTGGCAATCAGCAGAAAGTCGCCTTCGCACGATTGTTAGCGCAGAATGCGGACATCTATTTATTGGATGAGCCCACCAAAGGGATTGATGTCGGAACCAAGGCCGAGATCTACCGTATGATCGGTGAACTGGCAGCCAGCGGACGGACCGTGGTTTTTGTCAGTTCATACTTGCCCGAACTGCTCTCGGTTTGTGACCGCATCGGCGTGATGTCACGTGGTCGGATGACCGAAATTCGCAAGGCGAAAGATTGGACCGAAGAAGACTTGATGGCTGCCGCCGTCGGGTAACACCATTGAAAGAATCAACCTGGATCGTTTGGTACGATTTCGAGAGATGACAGAGAATCAACCGTCGGCGGATCAACGGAAGGCAAATCCCCTACTCAAGTTTCTGGGACGACTCGGACCCGCGTATGCGTTATTGGTGGTCGTGGGACTGTTTTCGGTCTTGGATCATCAATTCGGGAGTCAGAGTTTTTTCTCGGCTCGGAATGCCCGAGTGATTGCCAATTCCGCTGCGCTCGTCGCGGTGCCCGCGATGGGCATGACGATGATCATCATCGCCGGCGGGATCGATCTCTCGGCGGGAACCGCACTAACGCTTTGCGGAACAGCGTTGGCGCTCGCGTTTCGTGATTACACGGTACCGGTCGGCGCCGAAGATGCGACGTATTGGGTGGTGTGTGCACTTGCGGTTGGGCTGGGCGTTGGCATTGCGTGCGGTCTAATCAATGGCTTGATCATCGCCTTGGCCGAGATCGTTCCGTTCATCGTCACGTTGGGGACGATGACGATTTTTTTGGGGATCGGTCAAGTCATCGCGAGTGAGTCGACGGTGTATCCCGAGACGGAGCACCTGCCGGATTGGATGCGGTACCTTTGTTACACCGGAAGCAATTCGGATCGCTATTGGTTCGACTGGCTGCATGTTCCGTCTAGTGCATTGATCGCGATCGTTCTGGGGATCGGCGTCGCGATGTTGATGCACTTCACCGTGTTTGGACGCAATATGGTGGCGATCGGATCGAACCCGGCAACGGCACGCCTATGCGGGATCCGGGTGGGGATGACGACGGTCGCTGTGTATGCGTTTGCGGGAATCTTTGTGGCGGCCGGGGCGCTTCTGTATTTTGCCAACGTCAAAAATGGAAATCCGTCGGACGGTACCGGCAAAGAATTGGAGATCATTGCGGCGGTGGTCCTTGGCGGCGGCAGTCTGAGCGGGGGGCGTGGTTCCGTCTTCGGAACGGTCGTGGGCGCCCTGATCATTAAAACGATCGGCAGCGGCTGCACGATGTTGTCGATTCCGAACACCTACACGCACATCATCATCGGCGTCATTATCATCATCGCCGTATTGATCGATGGCCTGCGAAGCGGTAAGCCGAAATGGCTGTTCGACCGGTTGCGATAAGCGGCCTCCGTTCTGTGCCCCGGTCGCCGAAATCACGTCCGCGTTGACTCGCCGCCGGGGCGGTTGGGCGTCCCCACTCGCCATCTCGGTGGCTTTCGACCAAACTACGTGGCGACAATGCTGTGGCAAAGCCGAACGGTGCCCCGCCACGTGCGGATTGGCCCCTTTGCCTCAATTTTTAGCGCCCCACACCTGCGTAAGGCCCCGTGACTGAGATCGTTTCGCTAGCCGACATCACTGCGACGACGATCCCTGCTGCGCTTCACGGTTGTGTCGCTTCGATCGGCAATTTTGACGGCGTTCACCGCGGCCATGCGCAACTACTCGGTCAGGCAAAATCGCTAGCCGGTGAGCTCAACGCTGCCACGGCGGCTTGTGTCTTCGACCCGCATCCGATCGCAATCTTACGCCCCGACGCGGCGCCCAAGCGGCTTTCAACGATTGACGAACGGGCCCGGCGAATGAATCGCTTGGGAATTGATTTTCTGGTGGTGATTCAAACCACGCCCGAATTGCTTTCGCTGTCGGCTGAGGCATTCTTTGAGTCCCTGTTGGTCAATAACCTGCATGCTCGTGGGATGATTGAGGGGGCCAATTTCTGTTTCGGTAAAGGGCGTCGCGGCAACGTCGATCTACTGACCGAATTGTGCGCCGAACGAGGGATTCAGTTTCGGGTTGCCGAAATGCACTGCCAAGACGAGGACGTCATCAGCAGCACACGGATCCGCGAAACACTTGCCATCGGCGATGTCGCTGCGGCCGCATCAATGTTGGGGGTGTACCACCGAGTTTCCGGTGACGTCCGACACGGTGACGCGCGTGGACGAACGATTGGGTTTCCGACCGCGAATCTGTTGGTGCAAGACGTGGTGACGCCCGCACCAGGCGTCTATGCCGGGTGGGGAATTCTCGGCGATTCCGAAGCAAGCAAACTGCCCGCGGCGATCCATATCGGGGAGAGCCCAACCTTCGGCTCGGGAGCTCCCGAGCAAATCGAAGTTCACCTGTTGAACTACAACGATGATTTGTACGGAAGAACGCTTACAGTGGACTTCGTCGAACGTGTCCGTGGTGTCGAGCGTTTTGGGTCCGTCGAACAGCTGTCACACCAACTTCGTCAAGACATTCAAACCTGTGAGCGATTGCTCCAATAATTCAACTTCTCACGACGATTCAATATGAGCATTCTTTGGAAACGCTTTTCCGATCAGATCAGCCACTACCAATCTTTCGTTTTGGTCAGTCATGTTCGCCCCGATTGCGATGCGATCGGAAGTGAACTGGGTATGGCGGCGATCTTGCGAAAACTTGGCAAAGACGTTCGGATCATCAATGCTCACCGCGTGCCGCCGTCCCTAGAGTTTCTTGATCCTGCCGGAACGATCGAAGTCCTTGGTGATCATGTCCAGGCTGATGAGATCAGCTGTGATTGCTTCATGATCTTGGACACGAGTGCTTGGGTACAACTCGGCGACATGGCCGATGTGATTCGCAGTGCCAAGTGTGACAAGATGGTTCTGGACCATCACGTCGGCGAAGAAGAACTGGGCGCGACGATGTACAAGGATTACCAAGCCGAAGCGACAGGAACGTTGGTTGTCGCGGCCGCGGATGCCCTGGGCGTTGACATCGATCGAAAGATGGCGACCGCTTTGTTCGCCGCAATCGCGACTGATACCGGTTGGTTCCGTTTCAGCAGTGTCTCGTCAGATACCTATCGCGTGATCGCGCGCTTGATCGATTGCGGAGTGGTCCCGGCCGAAATGTACGGCGACCTTTACGAGCGAGATACGTTGGCGCGACTGAAACTGCGCGGTTTGATTTTGTCTCGGACGGCCAGTGAACTGGACGGGGCCTTGGTTCACACCTACGTCGAAAACCGTGACTTCGAATCGGTGGGTGCGTTACACAGTGACACCGAAGATTCGATCAACCTGACGCTTGCCGTTCGCAACACAAAAGCCGCAGTCATCTTTATCGAACAGCGTCGTGGCGGATTCAAGATTTCGTTCCGCAGCCGCTGTGAATTGGATTGCAACGAGGTCGCATCACGATTCGGTGGTGGCGGCCACAAAGCGGCCGCCGGTGCGTTCCAGGAAGGCTGCCTGGATGACGTTCGAACGAAGGTCTTGGCCGCGATGACCGAAGAGCTACAGCGAGTTCTGTAGCTTAAGAGGCGACTTTCTGGTCCGACTGGGGCTGATCCGATTGGGCTGCATCGAAAATGATGCGGCCCATCGAAGGTAAGCCCTCTCGGCAAACCCTACAAGCTGCGTCGTCGCGTTACTCTTTGAGCAAGAAGCCGGTCATATCCCAGCCGTCTTCGGACTTGGACCAGAACACGCCGCCGCCCTTTAGGTACGATTCGATCTTGGCAAATGGCGGCAGCAGCGAAGCCTTGAGCGGATCTGTTTGACCGTTCTCTTGTTCCTTTTCGACGAAGCGACGGATCAGGTTGGCAAGCAGCGAATCGCTGTCTTTTAGTTGCCCTTTTCGCAGCAGTTCCCAGCGAGCACGCAGCGACACGTGCGGCTGGTAAACGCCGTCAATGAAGACTTCTTCGGCACCAAGGTCTTTGATCGCTTGGGTGACTGATTTGCAAGTTTCGGTATCAATGAGTCCGTCGTTGTTGTTGACGCCCGCAGTCACGCGTTGCCCCATTTTGACCAGCAATTCCGAATGGCTGGAGAACATCAGGTACGCGTCTTCTTTCGTTTTGCCGCGAACGACAGCGATGGACCAGTGGTTCAGAAGTGGCTCGACGTCCTCTTCGACGACATCACCAAAGCCGAGTTCGGCAAGGTCTGCGTCCAAGTCATCGTCGCTGGTGCCGCTGCCGGGTTCGACTTGCCAAACGTCAAATTCCTCGACGTCCAGTTTTTGAGCATCGGGTTCGACTTCCATCCATTTACGGATGACTTCGGCGACCACATCGGGATTGATGATGCGAACGGCGATCAGCATGCGATCGGATTCGGGACCGACCGGAGTGGTGTTGTCGGTGATCAACAACACTTGGTCGTCGAGATTCGGAATAAAGTCTTTGGCGAAGTCAATCTGTGGGCCTTCGACGTCGTCGCGGATGCCGTTCAGCATCGGGCGGAACAGGTCGTCACCCAAAGCGGCGTTGACGAGCGATTCGGCGGACCAGAACGCGGTTTCCAAGTCCCAGTTCAAGCGATAGAACGCACCACAATCCGGTGTCGGCCAGGTGGGGACGGGCTGCAGCGGTTTGTTAGTCGGTTGCAGCATACGCGAGCCCTTGGTCAGCTTTCCTGACGTCAGCAACACGCCGCGGTGCAAAACGTCAAAGCGGTCTCCGTTGACTGCGCCGACACCACCAAGTGCTTCAATGACGCCAAAGCCCTGCCCTTCGAGCAGTTCGATGATGTCCAAGTCATCGTGGCGATCATATTCGAAGACTTCACGCAGGATGCGGCCCATCGAGAAAGGCTCGGCGTACCATTCCCAGCAAACCTTGGCGGTCGCCTCGTTGGCGTCTTCGATCGAAGTGCGTGACTTATTCATCGCGTTGATGAAGCTCTCGCGTTTCGAAAACGCTTTGCGAGCCGATTCGTCCGAGACCGCGGTAAGCAGTTCTTTGACGATGACTTCGCGATCAGCAGCGATGAATCGATCCGCGTTCCAGGAGATTGCGATCTCTTCGACCTTCAGTTGACCCGGTTTCGGTTTGGTGCGGTAAACGCGGATCGTTTCCCCACCAAATTCGATGTCTTCGCGAGTCGCACCACCAGCTTTCAGTTCTTCGTCGATCTGTTTACCGGCCACGTCAGCGTCTTCCTGGCGGCCGCGTGTATCGGCGATGACACAGAACGAGAACGGGCGTTTGTTATCGTTGGGAAACGCCATCCAAGCGAACACAACTTCCCCAGACGCGATGTCGTAGAGGTCTTTTGCCTTCAAGCCGATTTTGCGATCCAGGGTGTCAAAATAGTTCATCGCACGCTCGCGCTGAGCGTCGATGAATGGTTGCATCTCTTTCGATGCAAGCATTTGCCCTAGGTTGGTTTGTTGCCAAGCGTTACAAAAATCGGGCAGCCGAGGAATCCGAACGACTCCAGCGGTGGACTCGGGGAGCAAGTCGATCCCGCTGACATAGGTATCGGTGTTATCCTGTGCTACCGCTCGTTCGGTCAGTGTGCCTAGCACCAATGTGAACAGCACGGCAGCCGACAAAATTTTTTGGCTGTATCGAAGAAAAGATTTCATATCGTTGTCTTTCGGCAGTTTCCGCCTCGCGTGGTGGAACGAACCTCAGGAAAAAAAGTGATTCTGCGGGAATTCCTCGCAATCGCATCCACGCTATCGTCATTCCCAGACGCTCAGGCCAGTCCGTCCTATCCGGTCCGCAGCGAATGGACTGATTGACGAATTGCCAGGCATGGGAACAACAGTATGTTATCGAACTCAAATTAACCGCGAAACGCCGTAAATTCCGACACTCCGCAATTCTCCAAAATGACCCAAACTGCCTCGCCATCCGCCGATACCCCGTACCAAAATCCTCTGATCGAGCGCTACGCTTCTCGCGAAATGGCAACCCTTTGGGGGCCGCAGCGTCGGTTTCGAACTTGGCGAGACATGTGGATCGCCCTCGCTGAAAGCGAACAAGAACTGGGAATCGACATCAGCGACGCTCAACTGGACGAGCTCCGCAAATTTCGCACCGAATTAAATCTCGACGTGGCGAAGGAGTACGAGCGAATCCGCCGCCATGACGTCATGGCTCACGTCGAAGCCTACGGTGATCAGTGCCCCAATGCCAAAGGGATTATTCACTTGGGGGCAACCAGTTGCTTCATCACCGATAACGCCGACGTGATTTTGATCCGTGACGCGATGCAGTTGGTCGCCCGTCGACTCGCCGCCACCATCGACGCGATGGCCACCTTTGCGGCCCAGCAGCGTGCCCTACCCTGCCTGGGTTTCACTCACCTTCAACCTGCACAGCCGACCACTATCGGGAAACGCTGCACGCTTTGGACGTACGATTTGGTGCTAGACCTTCAGGAAGTCGAGCATCGCTTGAAGACACTTTGTGCTCGCAGTGCGAAAGGCACCACCGGGACGCAGGCGAGCTTCTTGCAGCTGTTCGGCGGCGACCACGACAAGGTTCGCAAGCTGGAACGTCGTGTCGCAGAAAAAATGGGCTTCGAGCAGGTCTACTCCGTGACCGGTCAGACCTATCCACGAAAAGTCGACGCGCAACTTTTGGATGCACTCAGCGGCATCGCACAAAGCTTGCACAAGATTGCCACCGACGTGCGTTTGCTGGCCAGCCGCAAGGAGGTCGAAGAGCCGATCGAAAAGCATCAAATCGGTTCGTCGGCGATGCCGTACAAACGCAACCCAATGCGTAGCGAACGAATTTGTGCGTTGACTCGCTACGTGATCAGCTTGCAAAGCAGCCCTGCGATGACGGCCGCAACGCAGTGGATGGAACGCACGTTGGACGACAGCGCGAACCGCCGTCTGGTCATCCCACAAGCGTTTTTGGCGATCGATGCTTCACTGGTGTTGATGCAAAATATCGCCAGCGGTTTCGTGGTCTATCCGAAGACCGTGACGCATAACTTGGCCAAAGAGCTGCCGTACATGGAAACCGAAAACATCATGATGCGTGCGGTCGAAGCTGGCGGAGATCGCCAGGACTTGCATGAGCGGATTCGTGTTCACAGCCGCGAGGTTGCCGAACGCGTCAACGCCGAAGGCTTGCCCAATGATATGATCGAGCGATTGAAGAACGACCCCGCGTTCTCGGCGGTCGAATTCAGCAATGAAATCAACCCGCTTGATTTCGTCGGGCGGGCGCCTGAGCAAGTTGACGAGTTCATCGCCGAACAGATCGAGCCGATCCGCAAACGTTACAGCGATGGCGATTCGTTAAGCGTCGAAGTCACCGTCTAGCTTGCTTGGTTACGAATAAACCGTGGGGACGCACCCCCACGGTGGAGCTTATGGCTGGACTTATTCGCCCGCTCGAATCGGTCGAAACGTTGTTCGCCGGTGGGCATCAGCTTTTTGCCACTGTTCAACAACTTCTTCGTAAAGTACTCGCTGCGAACGCAGTTCAGGGTGCTTGCCGGCTTTAGCGAGTTTGTACTCGCCGCTGGAGTTCATCAGCCATGCGTTGGTGTTGTCTTGGAAATACGTCGCCAAGACTTCTTTCAGTCGTTGGCTGCATGCAGCGTCACTGACAGGGACTAACAGTTCTACGCGTCGATCAAGGTTACGCGGCATCCAGTCTGCGCTGCTAATAAAGAGCTTCTCGTCGCCGCCTTGATGGAACTTTAGAATCCGAGCGTGTTCAAGGAATCGATCGACGATCGAGACAACTTTGATCGTTTCACTCAGCCCTTTGACGCCTGGGCGAAGGCAGCATTGTCCGCGCACGTTCAGGCGGATTTCGACGCCCGCCCGACTGGCTCTGTAAAGCGCGTCGATGACTTGGGTATCGACCAACGCATTCAGCTTCGCGGTGATCTTGCCGCGTCCGCCTTGCAGGCACCGACTGGTTTCGCCTTCGATCAGATCGAGGATCCGTTTTCGTATTCCGGTCGGTGCGGCGGCGAGTTCTTCCATTGCACGCGGCTGGCTGGCGCCTGTGATGGCATTGAAGAACGTCGTCGCGTCATGGCCCAATACCTCGTCGCTGGTCAGCAGCGAGATGTCACCATAAAGCTTCGATGTGACCTCGTTATAGTTCCCTGTGCCGAAATGCATGTAGCGGACGACGCCGGTTTGTTCGCGGCGGACGATGATGCAGATCTTGGCGTGGGTTTTCAGCCCGTGAATGCCATAGATGACCTGCACGCCGGCCCGTTCCATCTCGCGTGCCCATTCGATGTTTCGGGCTTCGTCAAAGCGGGCTTTGAGTTCGACAATCGCGGTGACGTACTTGCCGCGTTCTGCTGCGCGTTCCAAAGCCGCAACGACGGGGCTGTTTTTGCTGGTACGGTACAAGACCTGTTTGATCGCCAGTACGTCGGGATCGACAGCAGCTTCCTCGATCAGTCGCACGACCGAATCGAATCGCTCGTAAGGGTGCACTAACAACAGGTCGCCCTCGGCGATCGTCGAAAACATTTTTTCTTCGGGATCGATCCGTGGGTGCGGCTTGGCGGGCCAAGGTTCGTCACGCAGGTGGTCAAAGCCTTCGATGCCATGCAGTGCAAACAGAAAACTCAGGTCGATCGGTCCGTCGATGGGGTAGAGGTCTTCTTCATGAAGCTGATGTGCGGTGCGCAAGAACTCGACGGCTTCTTCGCTTGCCGAGGACCAGTACTCCAGTCGCACCGGTCGCGAGTAACGGCGGTTTTCCAAGACTTCTTCCATGCCGCCCAGCAAATCGCTCGCTTCGTCTTCACGAAGTTCGATGTCGGCGTTGCGGGTCAGCCGAAACGCGAAGCACTCTTCAACATGACGGCCGGGGAAAAAATCCGCGACGAAGTGAGTGACAAGGTTTTCCAGCAGGATGTATCCGTGACGACTGTCCCCGGTAATCGACATCACGCGCGGGATTGCTTTGCCGATCGGGATCAACGCGTATTCGGAAGTCAGCTGGTCATCATCGCCCGCTTCGGAAACGGTGTCCGGACGAACGTTCGCCGCACCCAATCGAGACTTAGGATCCTTGGTCAATCGGACCAGGACGTTCAGTCCCAGTCCCGGCAAAAGCGGAAAACGTTCCAGTGTGACTGCTTGCGGCGAGAGCACCGGAAAGACATCGTCTTGGAACCGATTCAGTGCGGTATGAAACGCGGTTTCGCCTTCACGATCCAAGTCGACTTGGTGAATCCCGGCGGCTTCCATTTTGGGAAGCACCGAATCGCGGAAGACTTCGTACTGCCGCGAGACAATTTCATGACCTTTCTTGGCGACGGCTTGCAATTGCTCCACAGCGACCATCCCGGCCGGGTCGCGGTTGCCGGGATTGCGTTGATGAAGGATTTTTAGACCGCCGACCCGCACCATCATGAACTCGTCCAAGTTCGAGCTGGTGATCGCCAGGAATTTACCGCGTTCCAAAATAGGCAACGCGTCATTGGCGGCTTGGGCGAGAACGCGTTCGTTGAAGGCCAGCCAAGTCAATTCGCGATTGAGGAACCGATCGTCCGGCAGCGGCTCGTTCACCGCAGCTTGCGGCGATTTTTGACGGGCTGATTGGCTTGCCGCCGGCTTCTCTTTGGCCGCTTTGTCTTTTTCACCCTTTGGCACTCGATTCCCCTGCGCAGTCAGACGACGTGTGGGCGGCGAAGCCGCAAAGGCGTACCGCCGATCGCATCCGTCGCTTGAATTGAAATAGGATCAGGATTCGCTGCTGTCAGGATCGGTTGGCGTTTCGAATGCGGCTTCGTCTTCGCTGACGATGTCCTCAGGGGTATCCGCGGCACCGAAAAGGATCCGGAACGCCTTGGGGTAGAAATCTTTGCCGTAGCTGAGCTCACCACCTTGGTGTCCGACCAATCCGACCAGAACGGCGATCAGCAGCAGACCTGATTTCCAAATTTTGGCTTTCGACGGGTCTTGGCGACGCAGTCCGGACAGCGCGATCAACGCAAACACGACCGACAGTACCGTCACGATAACGCCACTCCATCGATGCCAGAAGACCTCGCTGTCAAAATCGACTTTGGTCCATGACCCGTAGCCTTCTTCGACGGCAAATGACCAGCCCATCGCGGTTGACGCGATTGCCGTCAATGAACCGATCAGCAAACATGCCAATGGGACTTGAGTACCAATCGCGGGCCATTTCCAACCGAGCACAACGAACGCACCGCCGAGCAGAAACAACGCGATTGGGAAGTGGACGGTAGCTGGGTGAAAGAACCCTTGGAACGACCAGACTCGCTCGACCAAAGACTTTTCCGAGTCATCGCCTTGGGGGGCTTCGAGGTCGGTTTCCAACATCTCCTCCAGCGGCGTCGCCGAGACCGTCACGCCCTCAGGCCAGTTGGCGCCTTCATTGATCCAGACACGGATCATGGCCAATTCGGCTGGCAACAACGGACCGCCCTTCGCTGGCGGCGGCATCATCATGTCTGGATCATCGGACAACATGTAATCAGCAAACATCGTGCTTAATTCGGCGTCACCCGGTTCTAGATAACTGAGTACCGTTTCGGCATCATCGATGCGGAAGTCAGCCTTGGCTTCCTTCGCATTGTGGCATTCAAAGCACCGTGCAATAAAGATTGGCCGAATGTCTCGCTCGAAGTCCATGACATGGCCGTCTTCGTTAAGAGGCACACGGTCTTGTGCGGTTGCCAGATTGCAAACGATCCCAAGGCATGCGATTGCTACGATCGGTCGAAACCAATGCAAAACAACTGAAGGTGTGTGGGCGACACGAGCTTGAAATGCACGGGCTCGAAATACACGGGTGTTGAATTCTGATGGCATCGTATGACTCCGATTCTGGAAACCGCGTCGCGATCGACGGGACGCACCGCACCCGTGGATTCCTCGGACATTGAAGTGTGAGGTGGGATAGACGGCCGTTTGCGGCTTGAAAGGTGGGACGGATCGCTCTAGTTCCCTAGATCAATCGTGGTCACATTATGCCATAGATGGTCAAACAAAAAATGCGACCACCACCGATTCACCGGCAAAAATCCGTACTCATCACAAACCTGTCCCGGCACGGCTGTGACATTGGGCGTTTGGCTGAAACTGATGGCCAGCTGATTGAGAAGAGTTGCCAGCCAAAACCGGTCGGACGGCAGGACTAGCTGGGCTCTTTGGCTTCGACGTTCAAGCCATGAAACGCGCTTCCGATACCGAGACGATTGATCTCGTTCTTCACCGAGACCTTGTCTGCGGTATGCAGTGTTTCGACAACTTCATCGGCAAGCAATTGTGCGAAGGCCGCTTTGGCTTCGAGTTTCAACTGTTGTAGCTGCGACTGATCTGGACGCGTTCCCGTTTTGCCTTCGACTAGCTGGGCGAGTTCATCCGGAGTCACTTTCGAATTGATCGTGCTCGTCCACAAGATCGTGTAAAGCGGACGGCTTCGGTCCTGGTGTTCTTGACGTTCCAGTGCCCGCCAAGCTCGTTCGAGCAGCCCGTCGCGCCACAGCAGCAGCCACTTTTTAGAATCCGGTGTAAGCGCGGCGCACTGTTGGTTGATCGCGTCTTCGTCCAGATCACCCCGTTCGGTCAGCCGTGCTTTCGCGCAAGACCGGACAGCCTTGGCCAAATAATCCCGGAGGTGACCTTTGCGGTGTTCACCAAATCCCGCAGACACCAAATGGGTCAGCAGAATTCTCAACGCCTGATCGGCCTCTTGCTCTGAACCAAGTGTCTTGATCAGCAGTCGTCGCATCGGCGTGAGATAGCGAAGCACAAAACCGGCGGCGCTTTCGGCTTCCGTCCAGGTGTGGCTCGATCGAATCAGGTTGACGCTGCTGCGCGCCGCTGCGGTAGAAGAGGTCTGCATCGACATACCCCACAGTATAGCTATTGTGAAAAGGAAACGAAGCCCTTGTGTCCTTTTGCGGGGGTGGGGCGAGATTTGTCGATTCGGTTCGAGCGGTTTGTCCTCGGAGGGTTCCCCGCCTTCGGATTTGCCGAATTCCCCTCATGGTGTAAGGGACAATTGACCTGAGCAGGTTTTAGCGAGATGCTGTGCATGACCGAATAAGTCACCGGGCGTGCCCAGGCGGAGCGTCCATCTGATTTCGAATTCTTGTCGCAAAAGAAGAATGCTCCGTGACGCGTACGCCCATCAACGAATTGACCGACGGCTTTGCGATTGATCAGCCGTTCCGATTGGCCGACAAACAACTTCGCGTCAATCGGCAAGGCGGCAAATACCTGCTGCTAAAACTGGCCGACCGTACAGGCAGCATCATTGCGATGATGTGGAATGTCGAGGACTCGGACTACGAGGACCTGGAACGCGGCGGATACATCCACGGTCGTGGTCGCACCCAAGTTCACCAAGGTGCCTTGCAGGTGATTTTGACCGACATCGAATCTCTCGACGAACAAGAGGTCGACCTGCAAGACTTCGAACAGTTCGACGCGGCGGCGTCGGACACCGCGATCGATGAGCTGCGTCAACTGATCGATGGGATGAGCAACGTTTACTTGCGGGGATTGGGACAGTCCTGGCTTGCTGATGATGCCTTCGTCGCCCGATTAAAAGTCGCGACTGCCGCAGTTTCCAATCACCACGCCTACCCGGGCGGACTGCTTCGTCACACCGTGGACTTGATGCAACTTTGCCAGTTCGTGGGACCACGGTATCCGCGATTGGATGTCGAGCTATTGATGTTTGGGGCGTTCTTGCACGACCTTGGCAAGATCGAAGAGATCTCGGCCAGCGGCGAACTGACCTACACCGATCGTGGCCAACTGGTCGGCCACATCGTGATCGGAATCCAAATGCTGGACGCCGCCGTCAAACAGTACGAAAGCGACTCGGGGAACGAGTTCCCCGTTGATTTGAAAATCCAACTCGAGCACCTGATCGTTTCACACCACGGGCAACTCGAATACGGCAGCCCGCGTCTGCCCTCTACCCTCGAAGCGATCACGCTGCATCACTTGGACAATATGGATGCCAAGATCACTTCGTTTACTAGCTTGATCGAGTCGGATCTGACCAACAGCGAAAACTGGACGAGCTATCATCCTTCGATTGGCCGAAAACTTTGGAAGAAGCAGTGAGCGAACAACGACCTGCCGTTGTCTTGTTGTCTGGCGGTTTGGACAGTGCGACTTGTTTGGCAATCGCCAAGCAAGACGGGTTTGACGTCCACGCCATCAGCTTTCGCTATGGACAACGCCACGAATATGAACTGCAGCGTGCCCAGAAGCTCGCCGAACAGTTCTCTATCGCGTCACATCACATCGTCGACATCAATCTGTCACAGTTCGGCGGTTCGGCCCTGACCGACGCTTCGATCGTTGTCCCCAAGTCGGACTCGGTCGACCAGATCGGCAGCGAAATCCCTGTGACCTACGTCCCGGCACGCAACACCGTTTTTCTGTCGCTTGCCTTGGCGATGGCCGAAACGATTCACGCATTGGACATCTTCATCGGTGTCAACGCACTTGATTACAGCGGCTATCCCGATTGCCGGCCCGAATACATCGACGCCTTTTCAAAGATGGCAAACCTGGCGACAAAGGCCGGTGTCGAAGGCCAAGCGTTGACCATTCACACGCCGCTGATCGATTTGACCAAAGCCCAGATCATCGCCAAAGGTCTGGCCCTCGGTGTCGATTACTCGATGACGCTTTCGTGCTACGACCCAGGCGAAGGCGGCAAGCCATGCGGAAACTGCGACGCGTGTCTGCTGCGTTTAAAAGGCTTTAGCGAGAACGGCCTGACCGACCCGTCACTGATCGGCTGAAGCCTTCGAATCATCAACGGGTGATTCTTCAGCGGATGATTCGTTAGCCAGCGGATCCTCATACGAACGCGGATCTTTCGTTGGCCGCAATTGCCACGTTTCGTTTGGCTGGTCAGGGCGATCGCCCAGCCAAGCCATGCGGATCGCAGACATCGGAATTTGGCAGTGTCCGAATTGGGGATGGTCGCCTTCGAATTGATTTTGATCGTAGCGAACGTTGGCGAGCGACAGACGTTCGTTCGCTTGCGTGATGATCACCGCTTCGACGTTGATCGATTGACCTTGAAACGTCGGTCCGCTCAGCGATTTTAAACGCACGATCGATCCGATCGAGGTCCTGGGGATGCGCCGTTCGACTTGGCGGATCTCCATCGTCGCCGCATCTTGATCGAGTCGCAGCAGTCGCCCACGCAGCAAGTCACCTTGTGGCGAGATCAGCAAATGGCTTGGTGGATTCCCTTTTTGAATCCTGGGAACGCTCAGTGCATAACGCAACGCTTGAGCGCCTGGGGGCGCCATCGGTTGCAACAGAAACTGCCCCATCGCGTCGTCAGGGATCTGGCAAGGCATCGAGAACTGACCCGCGAAGGACAAGCTTTGATCATTGAACGATTCGAAGGAGCCGCGCATTCGGTCGCCACTTTGCAGTACCAACGTCGGCTGGAATGATGCGTTGGAATCGCTGCCCTGGGGATCCATTGCGAATTCGATTCGCGACTCAGGATTCGCCAGCACGCCGACGACGTCGTCCAACATCGGGCAGCGTAGATCGATCAGTCCCGGCGTCGTCTTGGGGGCAACCAGCTGCCCAACCAATCGTTGTTCTCCGTTTCGCAGTTGAACACCAGGACTCGGTTTCAGGTGCTTGGCGACGCCAATGATTCGTCGAATTTGCGAAGGATCAATTTGGAACGACTGACCAAATCGATTGACGATCACTACTTTGCCGTCTTCCGATTTTTGCAGTTGGCCACGCAAGCGGGTTTGGTCCAGAAGCGTGATTTCGCAGGCGTTGGCGGGATCGACGGCACGGCCAAAACCGATCGAACGGATGTCTGCCAAATCAACTTCGCCGGATGCGATGGCATGATCGATCGTCGTGTCATCGCGAAGTTTCGTTTGTGCGTTTGGCAGTTCGGCTGGCTCGTCCGATTGGCCATCCCAACGCATCACTTCCATCCGCTTTACACGAATCGCATCGCCGCGGTTGGTCAGCGTGAGTGACTGGCGAATCGCCGGAACGGCTTCGTGGAGTTCTGCACGCCCGACTTCGATACCGCCAGACAGGGCAACGAATCGTCCCTCGCGTTGGTCGACGCGAAATTCCAGCCACAGACGATTGGGGTTGGTTAGCGGAAACACCGCCACGTCGGCAATACTCGCATTTCCACGAACGAGCGAAACGCTGCTGCCGAACCATTCGGCGTGTGTGACCAGTTGTTCTTCAGGCGATCGTGATACCGATCCGCCCAATCGAAAACGACTCCCCTGCCCTGCCCCGCTGTCAGCACGATCACCGAGGGCAAGTTGCAAGTTCGCCTCGCCAAGGCACTCGATATCAACCAGCAATCTGAATCGCTCGGGCAACTGCAAACGGCTGACCATCGATCCGGGCTGATCGCCGATCAAATGACCCGAATCAAATCGCCATCCGGGTTGAAGCTCGAAACGGTATGGCAGCGACGAAAGTGAAGCGACACGTTGTGGCACGTCGACCAAGCGACGCAAGCTGACCAGTTGTTCTCGCCCAATGGTGATCGCCCCGAGAGCTGGCGAATCGATTTGAATCGCGTCGGCGTTCCACTGGTTGATTCGACCGACGAGTTGACTGTCATCGACCAGTCGTGCCGCAAAGCTGTCTTGATCGAATTCGTTGCTCGCGGTTGACGGCGTCACCAAGCCTGCTTCCAGCAAGTTTTCGATCGACGATTGGGCCGGGCCGGACAGCAGGTCGCTTTGAAACCCGATCGCATCATCACGGTTTGCTTCGCCAAGCGTCCCGTTGATCACGCTGGTATCCTGGAAATGGAATGTCATCTCCGCTGGACCTTGTGCGTGCAACGTCGCTGCGAAAAGCGATGCCACGAACTGTGTTGCGATCAACGCGATGCAAATTGAAAGGCCGGTCGATGTCGTTTCTTGCCGCATCATTCGTTATCGCTCGTAGATGGGCAAGAAACGGAAATTGACGCCGAGAGCGAGAAGCGACATCGACGTGCTGTTGGTCACGCCCAGTTCGCCTTCAAAACTGCCGTCGTCCTTTTGTTGGCTTTTCAGGCTGCGGATCAGGTCTTCGTTCCAACGGTTCCAGACATCCAGGTCCCACTGAAACAACGCTTGGGCTTGGTAGTACCGTGCGTACTCGGGCCAGCCCGGATCGTCGCCTTTGTGCTGAATCAAATACTGGCCGGTTTGTTGATACTCGGGCAGGTCTTTGCGGCGGGCGATTGCCATGACCAAGTTCGCGATACCGCTGCGAGCGAGCGATTCCAAGCCGCCTTGGCTTGCCGTGGTGTATCCGACCGTTCCGTCGGTCGCGGTCATCGCGGCGAAGTATTCGATCGCCGAATTGATCGCCTCGTCAGGGACTTCGATACCGGCGTTGCGGGCGGCCAGCAATCCCATCAGCACCGCGCCAGAAACGGAAGTGTCGGCATCACTCGCGCCAGGCGAATAACGCCATGCCTTCGCCCGATTGCGTTGTTGTGACGTGAGCGCGGAGCGAACGGCCAGCTCGACAGCTTGCCCCAGCGGACGCGCACCGACAGGACTGTCCGCAAACAGGTCGCGGTCATCCACCATGCCATACGCTTCGCTGAGCGCAAGCAACGCGAACCCGTGGTGATACATGCTTGGCCCCATGTAGCCCGTTTTTTCGTTCTGGCTGGCGATGATGTGTCGCAAGGCTTTGCGAATCGTTTCACGGTAGGGACCGAGGTTGGGATCTTCGCCAGAGGCTAGGAACGCGAGCAGCGCGAGCGACGTCGTCCCCGGACCGGCTGACTCGCCAGCGGGCCAGGTGCCGCGATCGTCTTGGGTTCGTTTCAGAAAATTCAGGCCGTTGTGATAGATCTCACGCACCTCGCGCGGGACCTCTTGCCCGATCGCGACTTGTTGGCGACGGGGGTCTTGGCCGGTGCAGACGCGATTGGACGAGCACACGAGCAGGCTCGATAAGGTGACGGCGACGAGAATCATTCTCATTGCGAGGTTCCTCCGAGGCGTTGTTCGAGTCGCATGAAGTATCGGTCGAGGTCAGCACGCATCCGCTCGGGTACTTCAAAGGACGACGCTCCCGTAGACGTGCTGACTTCGCCGGAGCGTTGTTCGGCCAATTCGTTCAACGCGTCGCCGACCAGTTTGATCGCCTCTTGGTCAGTGTTACCGCCGCTCGACGATGCCGAGTTTGATCCGCCACCGGAGCTGGGATCGACCTTTCGGCTTCGCAGCAACAACTCGATCGCTTCGGTCTGCGCGGCGATCACATCGGGGCCGGTGTCGGGCCGGACCATTGATTCTGATGCATCCACCATCGCGGCGCGGGCGGAACTGAGTACCTCTGCTTCGGCGGCAAATTGGATCGCTGATTCACGATCGGTCTGCAGCGAATCGATGACTTGATCGAGTCGATCGCGAATCAAATCTTGCGATTCGCTTAGACGGATCGCTTCGGAGGCATAGTCGTTGGGCTTCATTGCTTCGCGTCCACGTTCGGCTTGGCGAGTCTCTTCACGCAAGTCGACTTCGGACTTCAGTACACGCAGGACTTCGAGCACAATTTCGGGGTCGAGTGATTTCTTTTGTTTGCCGCCTTCGTTTTCCTGGTCATCGTTTGGCGGTGGCGGTTCGATCAAGTCGTCCGCCAAACGGTCCAAGTTGTCAGCCCAGAATTCTGCGGCCGCGATCGACGTTCCGGGATGAACCGGGATTTGTCGTTTCAGCAATCGAAGTTGATCCAGAACGCTGTCGTTTTTCATCTCCTCGTAAACGACGCGGAACGAGCGAATGTCGCGACGTTTCAAGAACGCTTGCAAGTCATCCATCACGCTTTGCAAACGCGTGACCGTTTCGTCGGTATCCGCCAAGCTGGCTTCGACTTCGGTTTCGCCTTCGACGGTCGGACGTCCGAAGCCGCGACTGATGAATTTCGAAAGTCGTCCGGCAACGCGATCTTGCAGACGGCTGATCGCTTTCATCCGTTTGACCAACGTGCTGCCATCCATCTGTCCCAGCAGTTCGCGCAGTTGGTCGGCCACGGCATCGAACTTGGCAACGAGTTCGGCTTGGTCTTCGACCGCTTCGGCCAATTTTTGTTTGGCGGAGGCTTTCTTCTCTTTGGGTTTCTTTCCGGCGGCGGAGGTGTCGATGATGGTGGTGTCGGACAAGCCCAATCGCTCGGGGTTTGACACGTCACCGGCAGCTTCGTTGCCTGGGGCTGTCGACGAATCATCAGAATCTGGGAGTTCGCCTTGGCTGGATTCCATATCCGCGTTGGCTGCGAACTTCGATTCTTCGACCGCTTCGCTCGCCTCGTTCAGCATTTCGGCAACGCGTGGCATACGTCCGTTGGCCAAGTCATCGAGGGCGTTGATCGACTGGGCGAGTCCTTCCAAATTGTTCGCCGGAATTTGGTCGTTGGAAGCGGCTTGCGAAAGGATCGCCTTGCCTTCCTGGACAATCATTTTCAATCGCCGCGCGTTGTCAGCTTCGGCGGCGGCTTGCTCGGCCAGTTGCCGGCGCCACTTCACGTCACGTTCGGATTCGGGGACAGCCATCAGGTCACGGTTCGCCGACAGCAAACGCAACTCACGATCGCGGACTTCGATCGCACCCTGCCGCCAGCGTGTCAGTTGGTCACCGATCCAGACGGCGTGATCTTCCGTCGATAGCACCGTGAGAGAGGTCGCCGGGCTGTAAACACGAGCTCGGCCGGGTAAGTCATCTTCGGCCCAAAATCGGATCGCCGTTTCGCCTTCTTGAACACCGAACGCGATCGGACTGAACAACGCAGTCAACGTCTCGCTTTGATCATCGGGGCCGATGATGCGTTCACCCGAGCCATTTTCATTGGACCATTCCAGCCCTACTTTGCGGACGGCAAAGTCGTCTTCGGTAGTCAGCAAGAAACGGAGTTGTTGTTGGTGCAATACCCGTGACGGAACGTTTGCTTCGTCAATCAAAATCGTCGGTGCTCGGTCGACCGTTCGTTCAAAACGAATCACTGATTCCGATGCGGCGGTGATGCCTTGGTTGTCGGTGAATGACAAGGCTACTTCGTTTTGTTCGGCCGCAATCTCGACGTCGAAAGTCTTGCCATTCACTGTGACCGCTTCACCATCGACGGTTGCCGATTGCAGCGCCGCGGTAGTTTGTAGGTGCAAGGTGAGGCGTGAGCCTTCCAAAACCGAAAACACGTTTCCGGTTGGTTCGACTTGGCGGGCTTGCTGCTGGACCTGCAAGTAGTCGGGCAAGAACACCGTCGCGCTGACGCTGGCGAGCTGTGGGCGTTCGACCGGTTGAAGCTGAACCACGCGATCCGCGTCACCGATTTGCAGCACCGCATCGGATGCTTGCGTCAACGGCGGAATCTGAAACGTATACAGCCCATCGACAAGGTTACCGCTCAGCGTGCCTAAACCGTTGATCTCCAAGTCAGCTTGTTGAGGTTGCCAGCGACTGTTCGGATCAGACTCGACCGCCCACGTTGTCGCTTCGCCGCGCGGCACCACGTGTGTCTCCGCGATGTGGTCGAGCTGGACGAGTGTCAGCCGTTCGATCGCTGCAAACGGATTGACGATCCGTCGGATCGAGTTCCAAGTGACTTGCGGCAGAAATGCTGCCAAGGCGATCATCAAAATCGCTGAAAGGCTGGTGATCCGACGACTGGTCGTCATCGGTTGTGGCGGCAGCAAGTTCAGCAGGTTGCGTTTGGCGGTTTCGTCAGCCACTTGTTGCAGCGCGGCTTGGCACAACCGCATCGATCGCTTTTGCTCCATGGCGCTATCCGCCAATTCGATTGCACCAAGCAGGTGGTCGCCAAACAACGCATCGTACTGTGTGATCTCTTTGGCGATCGCCGCAGCAGATCGGTGCGATGCGATCGAACGCAAGACAAACACGATTCCGCCGACCAGCACCGTGCCGCAGGCAAGCCAGAACAGCGACCGGATTGCTGACGGAACGTCGGTCGTACGATCGAGGGTCACCAAGATCAACAACGTCAACACGACGGTCGCGGCGGCCAGGCTGATGACTTTGGCAATCGCACGGCGGATGACCGCTTGGCGATATTGCTGCAGTTTTTCAGTCAGAACGTTTGGCAATTCCAGGTGCATTACAACGCCCCCGCCCATTTGCGTAAGGTCCAAAACAGACTCAGGCCTGCGATCATTCCCAGCAACACGATCGGGTGTTGCCACAAGCGAGTCGTTTGAGTTTTCTGGTTTTGTTGGATCTGTTCGTTCAACGTGTTAACCAACGAGCCGAGGTTCGTTGCCGCAAAGACTTGCCCTCGTCCGAGTCGCGCCAGATCTGCCATGACATCCAATCGAGCTGGCCGGCCGATCGCCTCCACTGCCCTGCCCTGCACTTGGATTTCCGTTTCCAGCGTCTCGTCTTCGCTCGGGTGACGCAGCGTGACTTTGTGGCTGCCTATCTCGTCGAAGATCGTTTCTCCCACGAACACACCCCAGTCACCTTCGCTGCGTGACAAGCGGATCGATTTGGATTCGCCGCTCGTCGTTTCGATCATCAGGTCGACATTGGCTTCGCTGGACGGTTCGCCTGCGGACGTCATCACGCTGGCGCGAAGTGAAACACTTGACGAAACGGTCGGCTGTTCGGGTTGGTAAATCAGCCGCATCGATTGACCGACCGCCATGTTTCGCCCGTATGCCATCCAGCGGATCACTTGACCCCAGAAGCGATAGTGATATTTGTCTTCGACTCCCATCCGCCAACGCCAAGCCGCGTCGGTTCCCATCCACAAGATTTTACCGGCACCGAATCGTCGGGTCACCAAAAGCGGCAGACGCCCGTAGTCGTTGGCCGATTCGGCATGGACGGCCAGAACTTCGCTGCCGCTCTTGGCTCGCGAGGTCGCCGCAAACCAAAAGAATCCTGGAAGCGATTGCCAGAGTTTCCAATTGTCGGATGGGATGTCGGCGAGTTGCGTTAGCAAGCTCGAACGTCCGGGTTCGGTCAATGCGAAATGCCCAATCGCGTCGGCACCCGATTCGTGCGTGCCCGCATCGTCATAGATCACCGGAATCAGGGATTGCAGTTCGGTGGATTCGAGCGTCGCCTGCCGCATCTCGGGGCCGGGCATCAACACCAAACCGGTCGCCTGTTCGGCAACCACACCGGCGAGCAACTTGCACTGTTGATCGGTCAGCTGTTTGGCATCCAAACCGACGTCGCCCAAAAAGATCACGTCGTACTTTGCCAGTTCGGCCTGCGTGCTTGGGAATTCATCCAAGTAATCGGTGCCGCCACCGCCAACGGTTTCCAGCGACGGATGAAAGAGCAAGCTGCTGATTTCGATTCCGGGATCACGAATCAGTGCATTGCGGAGGTAACGGAATTCCCAACGCGGTTTCGATTCGATGATCAAAACCCGCAAGCTTTCCGGACGGACATCGACTTGGTGAATCGATTCGTTATTGGTGGCGTCGCTTTCGCCTGCGATCGAGCTGATGGAGACACTGACGTCGTGATTGCCTTCGCCAGTGGCGAGCCACTGCACGGTTCCGTCAAAACGCGCCCCCGCCGCGATAGTCACGTCGCTTTGCTGGACGGTTTCGCCATCGACGCGAAAGGTTACTGTGACCGCTTGGCTGTCTGGAAACCAGTTGGCGACCGCGAAGGGCAGACGCAGCGGTTTGCCTTCGATCGCAATTGTCGGACAAGAGACGCCAAACAATTCGAGATCAGAAAGCCGTGAATCCTGGCCGATCGGAATCGTATGCAGCGTGAACTGTGGCCCGGCTTGCAAGGTTTTTTCTTGCACAACACTAAGCGGTGATCGCCCCGTGTTCCAGTCACCATCGGATACCAAAACACAGGCGGCTGCCGATTCATCAAAGCCCCACTGTGTGATCGCAGCACCCAAGTCACTTTGCGCGGGATCATCGGCGAAGATCTCTTGTGTGACGACTTGCCATCGCGGATCGAGGGACTTCCACGCTTCGTCGTCGGGAACCGTTTCGGCCACTGACAAACGTGTTTGACGGATGGGGGCGGAATCGACGTCTTCGGTCGCCATGCTCTTCGATCGGTCCAGCAACACAACCAATTGCTGTGGTTCGGTCTGTTCGACTTGCGTCGTTCGCTCGGGACGCCAAAACAGAATTACGGCGGCCACGATTAATAAGCACCGGACCGCTTCACAAACCAACGTTCTGAAGCGACGCATGCTCCGTCGGACATTCACAATCGCAATGTGGACTCCGGCGGCGATCGCCAGAATCGAGGTCAACCACATCATGATTGGCCTCGCATGCTTGAATTGGGCGTCGAATTGGTTGAGCTCGTCGCGGGGCGAGATGCCAGCGAGAGCCAGCCTTCGATCAACAGGCCAGCGATCATCGCCAGCCACAGGCCGCCCCATAACTCGCGAGTGGCACCCTGCGGTTCGGTCAAGTTGGCCCCGTCAAGTGCCAGCACGTTGACACTGCGGACCGGCAGCAGCGCGGCAAGTTGTTCGTCGTCCAGTTGTCGATCGTCCAGTTGTCGATCGTCGTCCGCGCCGCGGTTGATCGCGACGTTTCGGTTTTGCGTTTCGCCCATGGAGACGCTGTAGACGCCGCGGTGGTACCCCATTTCGCCATCGGACGTTTGCCGTGGCACGAGCACGGGTTTGATTTGCGTCGCGGTGGCGATCATCCGTTTCGCCGCATCATCACCGGCTAGGACTTCGTGATTACGGACCGCTTGGCGATCGACGTCCTGAATCGTTTCCGCCAACACCGAGAACAAACCCAGACCTTGCCGGACAAACAGGTTTTGGTGGTCGGTCACGTTAGCACCGCAAAACCAAACACTACCTCGGTCTGATTTGCGCTGTGACAGCCAAACGGTCCCATCGGTCAAGGTTGACGCGGCAACTGCAGAACCGTCAAAGGTGCAGACTTGATCCAGCATGAACTTCACACCGGCAAAGCTTGTCTCATCAGGTTCGCCGGTTTCCCAAGGATTCCAATGAACGCCTTGGAATTGAATCGCCGTGTCGGGCAAGGCAGGCGGAAAGAACGCGACACTGCCGCCATTTGCACAAAAGCTTTCGATCGTTTTTGCCGTTTCGCCGCTCGGCAATTGACCTTGCCACCACAGGCTATCGATGCCGTCGAGTTGCAAACCGCCCTGCCCTGCCCCATTTGCTCCGTCACCTGTTGATGCAGTGCTGTTTTGAAGTTTGCCGCCGGCGATATCGAACGCGACTTCGCCGATGACTTCGCCCATCGCGATTAAAGCATCGCAGGGCTGTTCGCTGACGATCGCGACGACGGGTTTGATCGGTGGCGACAGCGTGAAGTACCAATCGTCGTCGGCCGGGTTGCAATCGGTTGGCAGTGAAACCGAACCGTACAAGTTTGCTTGACCGGACCCTGTGACCATGCCCGGGACAGTGAGCGGGTAATTTTCGAGGCTTGCTTTCCCGCCGGTCAGTGTGACGTCAACTTCGTGAGTCGTCGTTCCGATCTTGATGTTCAGTGGCACGGTGCCTTGAGATTGTTCGGATTCGACGACCACCGATAACAGCAGTTCGACGCCCTGCTCTGCGTTCTCTTGTTGTGACGGTTCGCTTGTCGGTTGGTTCTTGCTCCAACGCAAGTCTGTTAATCGCACCGAGCTGTTCTGCTGGCGGGCGTTGGCTTCAAAGTCAAAGCGATGAATCCGCAAGCCTTCGCCATAGGTGTCTTGGAAACGTCGCATCGCTTCCCAAGTCGACGCGTCCGGATTCCAGCTGGACGCGTTTCGATCGCTGATGATCCAAACGTCGACCAGCGTCGCGTCTTGATTGGCCAGATACTCGAACGCGGTCATCATCATCGTGTCGATCGATGCACGTGCGTCAGCAGCTTTGGCGATGCTGGTTTGCGTCAGTGAGTCCAAGTCCGCAGCGACGATCGGCTTCATCGTGACATTGTCGATCACGATCGGTTGGTCGATGCCCAGCGTTTGCAGTGTCTCCATCACCGATGCCAAGCCACGTTCTTGTCGCGAGCGTCCCAGTGTGTCACGACGCTGCATGCTGGTCGATCGGTCGATCAAGATCACCGTTTTTCCCGTGTCAGCGATTCGTCCGGCCGCGATTCCGAACAGACCACTGGAAAGCGGTCGCGCGAGCGCAAAGATGATCAGTGCCAAGACAGCGACACGCGTTGCCAGAACCAAGAATCGACGCAATTTGGCTGGGCCGCGACGCATCTTGGTCGCCTGATACAGAAACATCATTGCCGGCCACTGCATCGTCGGGTGTCGACGGCGATGGAGCAAATGGATGATCAGCGGGGCCAAGACCAACGGCAGTGCCCACAACGCTTCCACACGCAGGAAACTCATCGGGCGGCGTCCCCGAGTCGTGCCGAGAGGAATCGTGACAACACGTCTTCGACCGCGTCGTCCGTCATCATGCGGTGGTAGTCGACCGCTGAGCGATGCATCAGTTTTTCGATGTTGGTCAAGTATTCTCGCACTGCGGTTTCGTAACCGCTGCGGATCTCCTCAGGGTCGACCAGCATCGATTCGTCGCCTTCCATGTCTTGCAGCCGCACGGGGCGATCCCAGCTGGGACGGATCTCTTCGGCCGTCATCACGTGGAACGCGACGACGTCATGTTTGCGAAACGTCAGGTGTTCGACCGACGTTTTCAGCCGATCCAGATCAAACAGGAAATCGGAAATCAGCACGACCATCGCGCGTTGCCGCGTGGATTCGGCAAACTCGCTGATCGCTTCGCAAACGGCGTTGTCACCGACCGGTTGCAGGCGTTCCATTCGGGCAAACAGCTGCTCGACTTGGCCGGCGATCCGGCGGGCCGGCATGTGTTCGTATTGGCCATCCCAAGCAGACACCAGGCCGGACGCATCGCCCTGGCCGATTGCCAAGTATGCCAGTGTCGCAGCAAGCTGCCGCGCGACATCGAACTTGTTGGCATACGCCATCGATCCGCTGGCATCGAGAACTAAGATCAACCGCAGGTTCGTGTCGGCCTCGAACTCTTTGACGTAGTACCGATCGCTTCGCCCGTACGCTCGCCAATCGAGTCGCCGCAAGTCGTCGCCGGGTTGGTAACGGCGGTACTCGGCGAACTCGACACTGCTGCCGCGGTGCGGGCTTTGGTGGCGTCCCGAAACGCTGCCCAGCATGGCCGAACGCGCTACCAGCGGCAGTGCGGCAAGGCGTTCGGCGATTCGGGCATCAAAGAACGAAGGCAAGGTGAAAGGCGGGCATGGTTGCGGGGGGAGAAACGAACCGACGGTTCAGAATGCGATCAGTTCGACTGAACCAATCGAGTGACGATCTCGCGGGCGGAGATCTTTTCAGCTTGAGCAGCAAAGGTCAGAACCAAGCGGTGCGCGAGTACTGAAGGCGCGACCGCAACGATGTCTTCGCGACGAACCATGTAACTGCCGTACAAGGCCGCGCGACTTTTCGCACCCAAGATCAAGCTTTGTACCGCGCGCGGCCCTGCTCCCCACGCGACCAAGGGCAGCATCCAGTCCGGCGCCGTGTCACCAGTCGGACGGGTTTGCCGGACCAGTTTCGCCGCGAACTCATACAAGTGATCGGGAACGGGAACGCGTCGTACCAAATCCTGGTGGTCCAAGATTTGAGCGACGTTCAGCAACGATTCCAGCATTGGCTGCGCCGCACCGGTCGTCAGCTTGGCGATTTGGATCTCCTCTGCCTCGCTCGGATAACCAAGTTCGATCAGCGACATGAACCGATCCAACTGAGCTCGGGCAGCGGATAAGTGCCTTCTTGTTCGACCGGGTTTTGCGTCGCGAGCACCATGAAGGGCGACGGCAAAGCAAACTCTTTGCCAAGCACCGTCACGTTGCTTTCTTGCATTGCTTCCAACAGGGCCGCTTGTGTCTTTGGTGGGGCGCGGTTGATTTCGTCCGCTAAGACGACGTTGGCGAACACGGGGCCACGGACGAATTGAAATTCGCGGCGGCCTTCGGCGTTGTCCTGCAAAATGTCCGTGCCGGTGATGTCCATCGGCATCAAGTCCGGTGTGAACTGGATCCGGCTGAACGAAAGCGACAGGGTCTCCGCAAACTTGCTGACCAAAAGCGTCTTGGCCAATCCCGGTACGCCGACCAACAACGCGTGACGTCTGGCAAAGAAACAGATCGCGAGCTGTTCGATCGCATCGAGCTGTCCGACGATGACTTTGCCGATTTCAGACTTCAGTGCACCGTATGCGTCACGCAGCGCGTCGATGGCTGCGACATCATCATCACTTAAGGTTTCGGACGGGGCGTCGAGTTGGCGGGACATAAAGGCGGTGGGTGGGTGAACTGCTCGCGGCTGGGAATCCGCGGCCGGATGCCTGCGGTGGCAGTCGAATTCGAGGGCCATTGGAAGGTCACACAGTTTAACTAAAAAAAGTGACCTGGCGAGCATAGAGAGAGGCTCCCCAAGCTAGGGGAAGCCTGCCGTTCGATATCGAATCCGGTTGTCGCGGTTTGCGCCGCTAGGGGCCTAGCGTTCGAAGCGAAATTCTTCGCCTGCGGACAGCAATCGACGCGTGACAGATTGACCGTTTTCCGTCCGCGACGTGATCGTGATCAACGCCTCCGTCGGTGTTTCGGTTCGGTTCTGGTCGGCGCGATAGTAGTCCGCACGCACGACATAGTTGCCTTGGGGGGCCGTACGCGAGGTGTAGATCTCCGGACCGAAACCTTCGGTGGTGTCAAAGTACAAGTGCCCACCGGTTCGAGTCTGCTTGTGTTGGAAGTAACACTTTTCCCCATTCGGTTCGGTCACGTGCAAGTCGACATCCGAGCGGTCCGTGTTCCAGTCCATCGTCACGGTCAGGTTCAGCTTGCCTTCGTTGTCCAGCCCCAGCTGCCGTGCACGGGCTCGGGCGTACCCGCCAAGTTTCGACGTCTCGTCGATTTGGTCCAGCACTGCCGTTAGTTCGAACTTCGCGACCTCTTTCGCGCCATTCCAGCGATTGTTCCAGTTGCCGGACAAGACCAGTTCGTAGCACACGATCGCTTCGTCAAAACGACCTTGGTCGGCAAACGCTTTCGCGAGCAACGTCAAGCATTGCGGTTGGTAGGGTCTGGCTTTTGCTAGGCGAAACAAAAGCGGCGCGGCTTGGTCAGGGCGTTTCCAGGCGATCGCACGGAACGCGACACTGCGCAACGCTTCGCTGTCAGACGGTTTGATCTCGATCAGCGTGCTGGCCGACTTGATCGCGTCATCAGCCCCCAGCGAAACCAGAACGTCATCGGCGAAACGCAACAACTGTGGAAAGCTCGGTGATTCCAGTCCGAGTTCATCGAGATGATTGACTTCGTATTGGCTTTTGCGAAGTCCGCGACACTCGAGCGGTTGGGCCGCCATGTTGAAGGCGTCGTCAGGCAAGGTTCGGATCGCCAGTCGAAGCGCAGCCGGTGTATCGACCAGTGACGCGGATTGAAGCGTCTCGATCCAGTCGCTGAAGTGGTCGCGTGGAGAATCGAGCTCTGGTTGTCCTTGAAAGGTGTGCTTGAGATCGGCGATGGAGCTGCTGGCGATCAGTAGCACGTCTTGTTCGGGCGAGAGTTGGACGCCGAAACGTTCATAGTCCTGTTCGCTTTCCAGCATCACCATCGAGCAGGTTTGCCCGGGGACGCGGAAGTATCGGGCGAATGCGGTGGTGACTTCATGGACGTCGCCGCCAAGCGTTTCCAGCTGATCGACGGAGACACCGCCATACATGCGTGCCGCGGCTGGCGAATCGACCGTGATTGACGATTCCACGTTTTGACGGTGTGTTTCGCTGCCACGGGTGAACGATAGTTCGATCGTTTGTTGTGGGATACCGCGACCGACGATCGTCAGTCGTTGACCTGGACAGATCGCTTCGGATCCGCCAAGCACCATCACTTCGTCAGTGCCAATACTTGTCGCACTTTCGATTCGCCAAGGGCTATGGCGGTGGGCGGTGGCGACCTGGTCGACGTCGTCTTGACCGTTGACTTCGAACACTGCACCGCCGCTGGCGTTTGCGATCGCACGCAACATTGCGCGGTCATGTGCCGCACCTTGGACGACATAGCAGTAAACGGGTGAAGCAGCCGATTTCAGCGGTTGAGTGATCGTGCTTGCGTCGGTGGCTGACCAGGTAGCCGCCCCGTCGCTAAGCAGGAACATTGACGGCGAAATTTTCTCGTCAGACTTTTGTTTGATCCACGCGGCCGTCGTTGCCTGGCGAAACGCACCAGCCAAGTCGGTTGCGCCTTCCAAGATCAATTCGTCGGTAAAGGCATGCAGCTGTTGGCGAGAGTCTTCGTTGTTGGCTGAGTACTCGGGCTTCCACCATTGTTGTCCAACGTTAAACGTCAGCACCGCGAACTCTTGAATCGAGTCCTCGTTTTGACGCAAGATTGTTTGTAGCACGTGGACCCGCTTGGCGAACGAATCGGGACGATCGCTAAACGAAGTGTCGAGCAAAAACACCGCATGGTTGGACGATTGGGTGACCAGATCGCTCGGCAAGTCTGCTGTCGCTTGCATCGCAAAATACGAGGTGCCGGCGGCTTCGTCACGGTGTTGCAATAGTGCCGCGTTGACACCTGACAAACGCACGACGTAATCACGCGACTCGGCGCTTTCGTAGCGGTAATACGCACGCCCACCGGAAACGAATGGTGACACGGGAGGATCAAGCTCGGCCGACGTACCCGACGCGGCAACCAAATCGAATTCAACGCGACCGCCCGATTCGTCTTCTGGCAGGTCGAGTTTGAATTCTTTGATCCCGTCGACATCTGCCAAGCTGATGTCGTACCCGACAACAATGCGGTGAAGCTTGGACGGCATCAACGGAAAGACTTTCGTTTGAAAGGTTCCTGGGCCAGACCATTCGACCAATGCCGGATCCACTCGCCTGCGAACGGTTTCTTCGTACGCGAGCGCTGCCTTCTGTTTGGGAACAAGACGAGCGGGTTTGACAGAACCGAATAGGGTGTTCGGTTCGGTTGGTAATTGGGATCGTTCGCCCGTCTTGCGAGGTCCGACCCAGTGGACTGAGTCTGTTGACGAAGGTGCGAAACCAATTGTTGGGCCGGATCAGCATCCTGCACCTCCGTTTCGCCGCCTTTGCCGTTTGAAGTGATCGCCGTTGGTCGCGCAGGTGCGGTCAGGTTCGTTGCCCCAAAGGCGAAGTAATGCAGCGAGGCGTCGTCAGGAAGCCGCAGCATGAATTGGCCTTCAAGCTGCCGTCCTCGATCGTTGTAGTAGTACAAGTCAAACATCACGCGAGCACGGAATCCGTCGATCCGGACATAGGTGTCTCTTGCGGCTAGCAACAAGTCATCGTGATGGCCGACACTCAAACGGGCACGGTTGGTCGACGCGGTTGCCGGTTTCCAAGTCTTGCGTGTTGGCGTTTCAGACTCGGTCAAACCGACCTTTGATTTGGAAGTCGAACCTGGTTGTCCAGGTTGCGACGGCAACAAGTCGTCGCTCTCTTGTTTGGCGAGCTCGGGACTAATCCCCAAAGCAGGACGGCGTCGCATCAGTTGCTCCGAGCCGAACTGGTCGGAAACGTCTGCTGACGGCTCTGACATCTCAGGCAACTCGGGAGTTGCCTGTTCCGGAACGTTCGCCGCAAGCGGTGCGCTGCTACGACCCATTTGAGTTTGTTGTAGAGACAGGTCATTGTCGTTTTCGATTGCCAGGTCAGCATCTGGCAGTCCTGCTATCCCATCAAACATCATCCTAGGAGCTGTATCAGATGTTTCGCCGAATGGATCGGAATCGGAAGAGGGATCCGTTTCTCTATCAAATGGCCCCATCGACGAGTCAAACGGATCGCTTGGGGAATCTCCAGCGTCGCCGAACGGATCGCTAGCGATTTTTGACTGTGGTGCAGATTCAGCGAACGACATTGCTCGTGACGCCGGAGCAGCCCGTGACGCCGGAGCAGCCCGTGTCGCCGGAGCAGCAGCATCGGCTTGTGCTGTGGCTGGGGCATCGGCGGTTGATGATTCGAGTCGACTTGCGCTGGGTGGCGTTCCGCCTCCCATGCCGCCTCCCATCATCATTGGCATTGCGTCAGATTCCGCTTCATCACCAACGGCGTCGCCGGGCGGTGCCATCAAGGGTTGTGGAGCGAACGCGGGGCCGGCAATTTCGGCAGGGGCCGTTTCTACGGTTTCGTTTACCGCGTCATCGTTCAGTCCATCTGTGATGGCTTGACTGTTGCGTTGGAGAAGCATGCGGGCTTGCGGCCGGGCTAGCGGCTGAGATTCGCTTTCCTTTTTGGCGGCAGACTCCTCCTCAACCGGCAGCAACATTTCCATCATCGGCTCCTCCAGCGACGTGGTTTCCTCCCATGCTGTCGCTGGGAGATCCGCTTCCGACGCTTCTGCCAAACGCGGCGAGTTCGATGTCACCGAATCTGTCGCTTGGGCCGATGACTTGACCTCACTCATCTGTGCGACCGAAGCATGCGTCGGCCCATAGAACGCGAACCACGAGATCCCGGCGGCATAGAGTGCGAGCGCAGCGACGGCCAGACGCATCCATCGTTTCCGCGACGGAGAGGCTTCGTTTTGCAGTGCCCTACTGTTTCGCAGGTGTGCGTCTGGAGTTGGTGTGGCGATGGAGGCTTGATCGATCGCAGCCAATTGCGAATCGGTCAACACATCGTCGTCTGGTCCCATCGAAATCGCCGAGGAGACCGCGTCGATGGTTTGTCGCAGGCCTTCGACGTAGGCGCGCAGTTCGGCATCGTTTGCCAACGCGTTTTGGATTTCGTTGTGCCCCGCCTCGTCCAGTTCACCCAGCAGGTAGGCGGTCAATCTTGGATCGTTTTTGTCGATCATGATTTGTTACTCGTTTTGAAGCCCTTCACCGTCACCAACCCGTTCCCACATCACGCATCAAGTTGCTGCATTTGTGACCGCAACTTCCCCAGTGCGGTGTGCAGTAGATAGCCGACGTTGGTGACTGTCAGGCCGGTCGCTTCGCTGATTTCGCGATAAGCCAATCCGCTGTGAAAACGCAGCCGGATGACCTTTTGTTGATTTTCCGGCAGCCCGTCGATCAGACGCATGACTGCTTGGTTGTCCTGGGCGGTTTCGACGGCATCGGATGCCTGATCGGGAACCTCGATTTCGCCCATCTGTTCGCTGTTGTGTGACATCCGCCGCTCCTTTCGTAATCGATTCAAAGCGTTGTTGTGACACACTCGAAACAGCCAAGCGACTTCGTGGCCGACGAGATCGCCCGGTGCCTGTTTGCACAGCGACAGAAACGTTTCCTGGACGATGTCACGAGCGGCGTGCTCGTCCTTGACGATCGAGCGCGCGTAACGGATCAGGGGCGATTGGTGTTGTCGCACCAATTCCCGAACCCAGCCCTGTCGATCGCTTGTTTGACTTTCCGCCATCGTTGCCTGTCTTCAACGTGTGTGTCTGGGGAGGTAACGCGGTACGGCGTGGGTTTCTTAGGAAAGGTTTGCAAAAAAGTTTGTCGCCCCAAATCAAGACGCCTAACGTGGCGTCGCGACCTGTTGAACATTGGTCGCGGTCCCGATGAGGGCATTTCCCGACTGGTCCACATAACGACCATTCTCGGCGGGCTGATCGAAATCAAACAACACCACGACCCCCGCTTGGTTTGTCAGCGTTTCGGGCGGCGAAAAGGATTCGTCGGGGCCGTACAGCACACGGTCCGAGATTCGTACCGCGTCGATTAGCCCGGTGAAGAAACGCTGGTCATGGGGCTGCCAAAGTCGCTGGGGATCGACACCGCCGATGAATAGCCCCGGTGTGGTGGGCTGCAATTCGAAGTCCATCGATTGTTGGGCGACCGGCTGTCCGTCGACAAAGATCCGGAGCGTCTGACCGTCCCAGGTGCCCGCGATGTGCTGCCATTGCCCCAGAACCGGGGCTCCTTCGCCGGGGACGACCGCAAAGCGAGGTTCGCCTTGTTCAAATCGGGCGATTCCCCAATTCCCATTGTGAAACAGCGTGGTCCAGTTACCGCCCAGCCAGCACAGCGGGTTGCACAGTGTTGCGTCGTCGATCCGGACGATCATTTCGAACGTCAGTTCCTCCGGAGGCCCGGATTGCATGGGGATTTCGATGTAGCCGCTACCGTCGAACTGCACCGCTTGATTCGGTTGGTCCGGATGTTTGAACCATGAAAACAGACCGGCCGAAAGTGCAAAGACAAGTATCCCCAACAGCAATCCGCTGGCCGCACGCAAGCGTCCGAAGAATTCTGGCGGATCGGTGTGCGTGACCACGGGGGCAGATGCCCTGTCCGGTGACGCAAGCTCCGTTTCCAACGGATCTTCAAGCTGTAGTGCCGTCAGTCGTTCGATGATGTCGTTCATCGAGCCGGGGCGATCGGCGGGCGACTTGGCCATCATCTCCTGAACGAGTTCGCCAAGTCGGCTGGGGACTCCACCGGGCACGATCAACGCCGGGATCGGCGCGGTCGCATGCAGCAGCAACGTGTCAACGATCGACTCGCCACGGTACGGCGGTTTGCCGGTCAGCAAATAAAACAGCACACAACCGAGTGAATAGATGTCGCTGCGTTGGTCTGCGTCACGCGTGTTTCGGGCTTGTTCGGGAGCCATGAACGCAGCGGTCCCGACGACGGCGCCGGTGTGGGTTAGCTGCGCGGTCGCGTTGGTGTCGTCGTTGGTATCCGCCGTCTCGGTGAGACGGGCCAAACCGAGGTCCAGGATTTTGACGTGCCCTTCGTGGTTGAGCAGCAGATTCCCAGGTTTGATATCGCGATGGATGATCCGTTGACCGTGCGCATATTTCAGTCCTTCTGCCGCATCGATGATGGACCGGATCGCGACCTGCCATGGCATCGGGCCATGTCGCTTGACGTAATGGTGCAAGTCCATGCCGTCGACCAATTCGGTGACCAAATAGGGACGCCCTTCGACTTCGCCGGCATCGTATGCGGTCACAATGTTGGGATGCGAAAGCTTTGCCACGGCAGTGACTTCGCGGTGGAAACGCTGTTTCAATTCACGTCGATTGATCAAGTCACCACGCATGATTTTGATCGCGACGTCGCGTTTCATGGACCGATGAACCGCTTGATAAACGACGCCCATTCCTCCGCCGCCAAGTTTGCCAAGCAGTTCGTACTGCCCGATCGAAGTGGCGAGTTCAAAAGCGTTGACGTCTTGTTCGTCGGTCTCGCCCGCGTCCGGTGCTTTGGTCGCGACGTCGTCGGCCAAGCGTGTGGCGCCAGAAAGGCTTTCTTGCAGCAGATGAATGAAGATGCCATCGGAGACATCTGGAAAGCGGTCGACTAATTCCGAGACCAGGATCGTCTGACCCGATTCGATGCGGTATTGAATTTCCAGGCCGATCAGTTGTTCCACCGCCGCCTGGTAAATCTCTTGTGGGACGGTTTCGACGAACGGTTCGATCGGAGGAAACGATTCGGGGGATGTTCCGTCGCGTTGCCAGTCCCGTAGAGCCGCTTCGTACTCATCGCAGCGTTGGTTGATCAGCAGAAGCTGTTCGGTTGTCAGATCGCCCATTATTCGTCTCGTGAATCCACGCCATCGCCCAACTGTTCGGTGAGCAATCGGCGGATCAAAGTCATCTTTCGTTCGATCGTTCGCCGGGCACAATCCAATTGCGCCGCGATCTCACCGGTTGATTCGCCGGAACATTTGGCAATGGCGATCAGACGCAGCATCGGATCACCGCTTTTGTCCAGTCGCTCTAACAGCAGATTGAATTGCTCGGACAGTTCCACGGCCATTTCCGGCGTTGGCCCGTGCCCGAGAAATTGGTCGGCTGACAAGTCCGCATGAACGCGGCCGCCGTGCGGAGTGCTTTCGTCAGCTGTTCCGGTTCCGCCGCGTTTCTTGCGATTCTCGTGACGCATCGCGTCGACCGATTTGTTGGCCGCAATCGAAACGAGCAGCGGCCACAGGCTTTCTCGGTCAATCAGTTTTTCGAAGCGGCCTTGTTCGGCCGCCAGGCAGAAGCTTTTGAACGCGCTGAGTGCGATGTCTTCGCCGTCACGCGCTGCCGTACGAGCCCCGGCGAGCTGTTTGGATGCGACGCGTGTCAGCTTGTCGAAATAAGCTGACCACAAAGCTTGTGCCGCTAGCGAATCGCCGTCACGAACACCATCGATCCATGCGGTGATATTGTCAGCGGCTGTCATCGGTCCTCATGGCTTAGTCTTCGTTGCCCACAAATTTCCAATCGAGTTGAACGCTCGCGTCGCCATCGGCGAGTGTCGTCACGGTGATTGGGTGAACGCCCTTGGCCAGCCGGATCTTGGTCTGGTAAGCCTGGCCCGTTTCGAACTTGAAGTCCGCGTCGATTAGAGCCGCATCGTGAATCCTTGCAAAGGTCTTTGTGTCGCTCTGCAAGGTGACGTCGTACCAACCGGTTTGTTCAGCGGTGAAGGTGCCTTTGAATTGGACCGCACCGTTAGCGGCATCGACTTTCATGTTCGATGCCGATCCGGATTTGTTGCTTGATAAATCGGAAACGTCCGGCACATAGCTGAATTCACCCGCGAAGACGTGGTACGACCAATCTTGTTGTGCGGGCGTTTTGCTGGCGGGGATCGGTTCGTTGTCATAAGGCCGCGGGGCAGAATCATTCTGCCGACGGATCTGTAGGACACGGTCGTGCATCCGTTGTTGCAGCTGTTCAAACGCTGGCGATGATCCGGCGAGGTTGTGGAGCTCTTTCGGATCGTTTTTGACATCGTAGATCGCGAACGCGTCCGCATGGTTTTGAATGTCTGTCCGCACGCCTTTGTATCCGTCCAGATACAGCACCTGCATTTGGCCGCGGCGTTGATTTCGTTTTTGCTTTTCGAAATCGTTGTAACTTGGCGTGCGCCCGTTTTGGAAGTACTCGATATAGACTTGGCTCGGGGCCTGTTCGCCTTTGCCAGTCAATGTCGGAAGCAGCGAGACGCCGTCGGTGCGAGCTGGCGGCGCGGCACCGGCTGCGTTTGCGAAGGTCGGCATCCAGTCATGGAACTGTGAAGGATGGTCGTTCTTTGAACCTGCGGGGATTGTGCCTGGCCACCAAGCGAGTGTGCCGACACGAATGCCGCCTTCCCAGACATCACGTTTCGTGCCGTCAAAGGGACCGTAGGACTGAAACGACTGCGGTGTGTAGTTGACTCGTTTGCCGTCGACCGTCTGTAAATACGATTCATGGTGCGGCCCGTTATCGCAGCTGATCACGACCATCGTTTCTTTATCGATCGAAAGGTCCTTCAGGGTTTGCAGCAAGTCACCGACGGCGTTGTCGATGCGGCGGACCATTGTGGCAAAGCGTTCTTCGGCATCGGACCAACCCTGGCCGGTGTAGTCAGGGTGTCGGTATCCATCGACGGTTCCCGTGGCGGTGTTGATCATCTGCCCCGGTTTGTCCAACCACTGCAGGCCGCCTTTGACGCCGTAGCCATCAGGGAATGCGACCGAAGGCAACTGCAGGGCTGCGTGGGGCGTATCGAATGCGAGATACAAAAAGAACGGCTGCTCATCACTGCCCTGCCCTGCACCGTCTTGGACATGGTTGACGATCCAGTCCTTCGCCCGCGCCGCAAACAAGTCCGTGGTGTAGCACTTGGCGAGATCTTCGCTGACTTCGTTGTCGTTGAACCAAACTTGCTTGGGGCTGCGATGGCCTTCGCTGTCGCCGAGGGCCCAGTTTTCGGCCGGATAATGGACGTGTCCGTCACGGTGACGCACGTAGCCATAGAATCGGTCGAAGCCGCGTTTGGTCGGATAGGCATCCCACTCGGCCGGTGTTGCGGTGTCGTCGCCTTTGCGTTCGGCGCCGCCTTGCAAACCGTATTTGCCCACCAGCCAAGTTTGGTATCCCGCCGACTTCATCACCGATGCAAGGTGTGATTGTCAGCGAGTGCCTTGTCGAATTGGTTGTCGCGAACTTCGGTGTGCCCTTGATGGACTCCGCTGAGAAGCGACGATCGGCTCGGTGCACAGACAGGCGCTGGGCAGTAGTGGGCACGCAATTGCATGCCTTCACTGGCCATTTGATCCAACAGCGGAGTGCGATGGCTCTTGTGGTCAGTCAGCCCGTTTTGGTGCAGCACTCCAAAATCACCCCAGCCCATGTCGTCGAGCAGGATGAAAATCACGTTGGGTTTTGTTGCCGCGTGAGCCGATGGTGTTGCCGCGGAAAGCGTAAGGAGAAGGCCCAGGAGGGGCAGCAGGTATCGAAGAGGCATGTTGTCGGCCGAGAGAGAGGAACGCGAGGTGGGAGGCGTTCATTCTAGCCGATTGAGAAACCGCCAAGGGCAGATTGCTCAATCCCGATTGGCAGCTGGTTGATTCGCTTGGATCGGCAGCTTGGCAATTCACTGGGGCAAAGATAGCTTCAGCCTGAATGCCGGTTAGGCCCACAGTTGATGGTCGCCGATCGCTTCGAAGGCAGCTTCGTAATGGTCGATGCGGTCGGGTTGCCCTTCGGGGTTGGGCCACCAGATGGCGACCACATCGAAGCGGCAGCGAGTCCCAAGTAGTCGCCGGCGTTTGAGAAAACGTAGCGCAGCCTGGGTGATGCGGCGCTGCTTGTTCTCGTCGACACGTTCGGCCGGGTGACCGGGCTTGGTTGTCTGCAGCGTTTTGACTTCGACGAAGATGATCGAACGAGATTTACGATCCGCCGCAATCAGGTCGATCTCACCGGCGCGATCTGATTCGTTTGCGGCGACAATGACCAAGCCTTTTTTTCGCAGCAACCGCGCGGCGGCTTGCTCACCGCGCAGCCCGATCGGGCCCGTAGAATCGACCGTTCCAAACCGCCACTGATCGAGACGCTCAGCCCACTGGTTGAGCGGCGGCCAGCGTCGAATCGATGACAAAAGCGACATAGTGGCGGGACATGATCGATGAACGTAAGTCCCCGGCGTTTAGTGGCAATGGCAAGAGACGGCCACTAAACGGGATTGAATCGCCGAAGGCGGCTTCGGCGAGTGCAAGCTGAGTCGAACGAGTCCGCGATTAGCTGCGGCGGCGTTCTTTCAGACGGACGGCTTTACCGACACGTTGACGGAGGAAGTACAGCTTGGCGCGACGAACGACGCTGCTGCGTTTGACTTCGACCTTTTCGATGCGTGGGCTGTGGATGGGGAACTTACGCTCCACACCTTCGCCAGCGACGATGCGTCGGACGGTGAACATTTCCTTCGATCCGCTACCGCTGCGTGCGATCACAACACCGGTGAAAACTTGGATCCGCTCTTTGTTGCCTTCCAGAATCCGCAAGTGGACGTCGACGGTATCGCCGATGTCAAACTGAGGCGGATTTTCCTTCATCGAGGATTGTTCGATTTTTTCCAGGATCGCTTGGCTCATCGCTGAAAGCCCTTCACTAATTGGTCGTTTGATGAACTAAATGTTGACTCAGTCGCTCAGCAGGTCCGAGCGTCGTTGTTCCGTTCGGATCAGGCTCTGCTGGCTTCTCCACTCGGCGATGGCTTCGTGGTTTCCGCTTAACAGAACATCGGGGACGGTGTGTCCGCGATAATCCCGTGGTCGGGTGTATTGTGGGAATTCGAGCAGCCGATTTCCGCGGCTGAACGAATCATCGATATTACTGTTTTCATCGCCGAGGACGCCCGGTAAAAGCCGGACGACTCCGTCAATGATCGTCATCGCGGCGACTTCGCCTCCGTTGAGAACAAAGTCACCGATGCTGACCTCTTCGGGTTCAAGGATATCGATCACCCGTTGATCGAAACCCTCGTAACGTCCGCAGAGCAGCATCAGTCGATCGGTGGTGGCAAAGTCTTCTGCCATCCGTTGATCGAACCGTTTGCCCTGTGGGGTCAGCAGGATTTTTCGTGCCGGTGTGTCGGCCATGCGATCGACGTCTTCGACGCAGGGGACCGTCACGTCGACTTGCAGCAGCATTCCGGGGCCGCCCCCGAATGGCCGATCGTCGACTTTGCGGTGTGGTGTGTCGGCGGCCCAGTCACGGAGGTTATGCCGGTGGATTTGGACGATGTCTTTCGCGATCGCCTTTTCCAGCAAACTCTGTGTGAGGTAACCGTCAAAGATCGCTGGGAACAGTGTGACGATGTCAAACCGCATCGAATCAACCTCTCGCAACGATCAACGACAAACCAGACCGGCTGGCTCGATTACTCTGCAGCCGCTTCGGTTTCGGCAGCCGCTTCGCCTTCGGCAGAAGCTTCTTCCGCTGGTGCTTCTTGAGCAGCAGGTTTTGGCGGAGCCGGGGGAGCTGGGGTGTACTCTTTTCGCTTGCCCAGACGCTCGAGAGCTTCTTTTTGAGCGTCCAAGTGGGTTCCGTTGCTACCGTACTTTTTGATCAGGACGGCGACCTTTTCACTTGGCTGAGCACCAACGCTCAACCAGTGATCGACGCGTTCGCCCTTCAGTTGGACGCGAGCGTCGGTTTCGGGGCACATCGGATCGTAGTAACCCAACTCTTCGATCACCCGTCCGTCACGTGGCGAACGTTGATCCATCGCGCAAACGCGGAAGAACGGTCGGTGGGTGCGACCCATCTTTTTCAGACGGATTCGAACTGCCATTTCAAACTCACTAAGTAGGAAAAAAGGTGTTTTGGATTATCGGTACTGAACACGCATTATTTCTTGCGTTTCATCTTACGTTTCAGCTTATCGCGATCCTTCTTCAGCTTTGCTTTTTCGGCATTGGACAATCGCTTGCCCGTGCTCTTTTTGACACGCATTCCGTCCAGCGTGCCATTGCCGCTGGTCATGGCGCCTTGCAACTGCTGCATCATGCGTGCACGGTCCATCGTTGAACCGCCCGCCATGTTTTGCATCAGGGGCTTCATGATTTCGAATTGCTTGACCAGCTGGCTGATCAGGGGCGTTTGAACGCCGGCACCTTTCGCGATCCGCGTCCGCCGTGCGGCGTCGATGATCTTGGGGTTGCGCCGTTCTTCGGCTGTCATACTGTTGATCGCGCCAATGGTTTGGCGGATCCCACCGGCAGCTTCATCGCTTTCCAGTGCTTCCTTGAACTGCCCCATTCCGGGCATCAGGCTCATCATTCGGCCCATCAGTCCAGGCCGAGCGACTTTTTCCATCATGTTTTTGAAATCGTCGAGCGTGAATTCGCCCGAAGCCATTTTGGCTTCCAGCTCTTCACGTTCTTTTTCATCGACGATTCGATGGGCTTCAGCGGCAGCGGCGACGATGTCGCCCATCTGCAAGATTCGGCCGGCCATCCCTTCGGGACGGAACGGCTCGAGAGCATCGAGGTGCTCGCCGGTTCCGATGAATTTGATCGGGACACCGGTGGTGTGTTTGACCGATAGCAACGCACCACCACGGGCATCGCCATCGAGTTTGGTCATGATGACGCCGTCGATCTCGAGCGCCTTGTTGAACGCGTCGGCACTATTGACGGCGTCCTGACCGGTCATGCCGTCGACGACCAGATATACCTGATCGGGGCAGACTTTGTTGTCGATCTTCTGCAGCTCGGCCATCAACTCTTCGTCGATCGCCAATCGGCCGGCGGTGTCCAGGATGACCACGCGTGAGCCGTCGGCTTTGGCTTTCGCCACGCCGTTTTTACAGACTTCGACGGGGTTTTTATTGTCTGGCTCGGTGTAAACCGGAACGCCAACCTGTTGGCCGACAACCTTCAGCTGTTCGATCGCGGCGGGACGCTGCAAGTCGGCAGCGACCAGCATCGGGGTGACGTTTTGCTCGACCAACAGCTGCGAAAGCTTACCGCAAGTCGTGGTTTTACCACTCCCCTGCAGGCCGCAAAGCATGATGATCGTGGGGCCTTCTTTTTTCAGATGGATCGACGGATCCACTGGGCCCAGGATCGAAACCAGTTCGCTGTGCACGATGCGAACGAGTTCTTCTTCCGGCCGCAAGCTGAGTAGGACTTTCTTGCCCAGTGCTCGCTCCGAAACGTGACCCATGAATTCTTGGACCACCGGATAGCTGACATCGGCTTCCAGCAACGATCGCTGAACGATGTCCAACCCTTCGCGCATATTGCCTTCGGTCAGCTTGCCTTTGCCACGCAAGCTCTTAAACGCCGACTGCAAACCTTCGGAAAGGGAATCAAACACGCTAAATCAGGGGTTAAACAAAAATCTTTGGTTCAATACCGGGAGTCACATACGCCAAAAACCACGGCCTTTGACGCTGGCCAGGGTGGCCGCGACAGCATTACCAGCAGGTTTGGTAACCTGGGTAGTTCCGCGGCCCGTGCGAGCACACCTATAGCGGTCGCGGGAAAGCCCGGCAGTGTAAGAGGCACACCGGGATGTTGTAAATGGAGAAAGCAGCTCTTTGAGTGCGAAAATTGGGCCAAAGTCCCGCTGACACTGCCCCTAATCGGCCTCTGCTCCCATCAGGGTGACGGTTGGGGGACCTCCTGATCCAGCCCGGCGGTTTTTAAAACCCACCGTAATGGCTCGAGGTCGCTCACCAAACCGAGGTGCGTGAGGGGGAATTCGATCTGAGTTTGCGGGTTGGGCAACATCGTTGCACTCGCGATGCTGACCGCTCCATCGCCAGCTCCATCATCTAGTTCGTCCGCTTGCAGCAGCTTTTCGATCCGTTCGGCGTAATTTGGATCGATTCGCAGCCGTTGCAGTTCCTGCGGTAACGATTTGGAAAGTTGCTGGCGTCGCTGGTCCGTCAGGAAGCTTTTGGTCCCGGCCGCAATATGAAACGGGATGCCCTCCGGACGAGGTTGCCGAAGTAGCTCTAGCAGAAAATCACTGCCCGGCCGCAATGCCCGCGCCGCTTCGCCCTGGCCGTCCGCAACCGTATTGAGCGCACCACGCGTCACGGTCGCCAACCGGAACAGCACGTCGAACAGCTCCAATTCGTCGTGGAACGATGCGAGAGTCGATCCGCCAAACGGTGTCCCCAGCGTGAACACGTTGGCGATCGCACCGGCCGGCAGGTCGTCGTGGTTGATCGCGGCCAGTGAAACCAAGCCGCCGAGAGAGTGTGCGACCAGGTGCAGTCGCGTGTTCGGGCTGTCGCTGGTGAAGTCGTCCAGTTGCTGTGCGAGCAGCTTTCCAATTTCGTCGGGCGGCCCGTCGTTGGGGTACTCAAATCGCATCCAAGCGATGCCGCGTCGATCGAGTTCCTTTTGTGCGGACGCGAAAGTCGTCGCGCCGCCTTCGAGCCCATGCACGAACACGATCACGTCGTCTTTGCCAATCGCATCGTCGCGGCCGACCAGACGTGGTGGCGCGAGTTGGCGCATCAGTTCCCACTTTGGCGTTTTGACAAGTTCGATTTTCAGCATCTCGTCACTCAACGAAAACTTGATCTTGCCAACCAGTTCCAACGCGACCAGCCCCAAGCGGTCTTGTCCGTCCAGTTCACGCAGGTGGGGCGTTGGCTCTGACCGACCGCCGAACGCTTGAACAATCGCATTGGTGTCGTATCGCCCGTCAACGATCGGGATTTCGATCTTCACGTTGGGGGCGGCGGGTTGTTCGTCACCCCACAGCAAGCGTCCCTCCGGCATCCCGGTCATCAGGCCTATTAACAATATCGCGGTGGTCGCGAGTCGTGGTAGCGGGCGCGAGCGGCCAAGTCGTGTGGACTGCATTTTTAAGGTGGTGATCGCCATCACAAAGCATCCAAATGAAACGCCCAGTAAAACGGTTGCCGATCGCCACGGAACCGTCAGCGCAATGTCTTCGTTATCGGCGAGCGTATTTTGCGGCGGTTCGGGGCTGACCGCAAACGAACGCAGCCACATGTCACCGTATCGCGAAAGCGTGGCGTACGAAATCAAAGACGTCGCCCACAGCGGTCGCGGCTCCGCTTCGTCTTCCCAGGCGAATGCGTCGTCGTCTTCGGTATCGGCAGTTTCCTCGTCCGTTGCGATGCTCAATCGGGCGTAATCCGCCAGCGGTTCATACCCATCGGGATTGGAAACCGCAAAGGGCACGCTGAACAAGATCTGAATCATCATCACCACCGGCAGCATCGCCGCGGCGAGCAGCGGTGTGCGTCCGGCAAGCACCGAGATTAGCAGCCCCAGCATGGTCGCCGCGATCGACACTGTCACCAAGCACAGCGCGACGCCGCCAAGTTGACTGAATCGCTCGTCGATGAAATATGACAAGTCCAAATAGCGGTAGCGGATCGCGTCTAGCAGCACAAAGAACACCAGCGTTTGAACGATCGATGCGATGCCCAACGTCAGTGCTTTGGACAGCAGCATCGCGCCGATGCTGATTCCGTGTGACCGTTCATAGTCAATCAGTTCACGGTCTCGTGTGATCGCCAAATGGCTGGCGCTGGCCGACATCCAGATCACCGAAATCACTGCCATGAAACCCAATCGTGCGATCGGTAAAATCGATCCGTACAGTCCATCGGCAACGTCACGGTCAGGGTCGGTCGGCACACTGATCGCAACCGCAATCGCGAACAGTATCGGGACGAGCAGCAGTCCAATGGCGAGCTGTGGAAGTGCGTACTTGCCAATCGCGAATCGTGTCAGCCGAGGCGACGTCAACTTTTGCCGATCGCGGCGCAGCAGGATTCGGAAGCGACGAAGCCCTTTGGTGGATTCCCAGTGGTCGTCTGGCGGTAGCTTGAGAGACGGTGCGTCGCTTTGATTCTCGGTCGAAACGATTTGCCCGCCGCTCGGGTTGGTGCCCATCTGGACGATCCGGTCGAACTGTTCCAAGACATGGCGATGGTGCGTGACGGCAACGATGGTTGCACCGCAAACCGAAAGCGATCGCAGCAGCGAAATGATTTCGTCAGCCGTTTGATGGTCCAGTCCACTGTCGGGTTCATCCAGAACGATCACGCCTGCACCGCTTAGCAACGCTCCCGCGATTCGGAAACGTCGCAGCTGGCCGCCACTGAGCTGGTGGGGAAAGCGTTCTTTCGCTTCGATTGGAAGCCCGACCGCATCCAATGCTTCGTCGATTTCATAAGGCAGCACCTCGCGTCCGTAGATCTGCCCGATCGTTTCGAGAGCATCGCCGAGACGCAGGTCACCATGGACGAGGTCCTTTTGCGGGACGAAGTAGACTCGTCCGGTCACGTCGATTTCGGATTTCAGCCCACTGCCGTCACGAATCGTTTCTAGCAGTGTGGATTTCCCGCAACCGCTAGGTCCTACGACCGCGGTCATCTCGCCGTGGCAAAGCGTCACTTCGGATCGGCACAAACGCCCGGGGACTTCGGCGTCGATGCCCAGGTCAAATCCGGCGATCGGGCGGACGGGATGCAGACGGTCGGTGCTGTGGTCCAGTCGCCATGCCAGTGGACCGAGTTGCAGTACAATCCCCGGTCGCAGTTGGCCTGCGGTGCAAGGCCGGCCGTCGACAAACACGGTCGCTTCGGATGTAAGTTGAAACGCCCAGACACACCCCGACGGATCACGCAGAATCGCCGCATGCAGCGGTTGCAGTTCGCGATGCCGGATCGCATGTGTCTCCACGCCATCAAGCGGAGTTGGTTCACGCCCGACCAACGTCACATCGTTGATCGCGATGACTTCGCTCGCGTTTTGATACTCGATCGATGGCCGGTTTCGACCAGCCACTTCGGTACCGAGTGAGTCATTGCCAAGCGTGCGAAGCAGTTGCTCGGCTTGCTGCCACGGAAAATCGCAGCGATCGCAGACGCCCTGCCCTGCCCCGTTTGAGTTCGCGGCGGGCGGGATGATCGAGTGGCCGCAGCTTGGACAAGTCTTCAAAACAGGAACCGAGTGCGTGTGTCGATTGGTGTGGCTGGTGACTTGCGCTGATTATTTACTCAGAACCGTCGCTTCGTAGCGAAAGTCGGTTTGGACGTCGCGTTGCCATTTGGTGCCGAACAGCAAGTGGTTTTTGCTGCGGACGTCGGCTTTGATGTCGCAGGAACCGTTGGCTTGCAAGATCAGGTAGTCTTCCTTGCCAAAGTAAACGCGACCTTGAATCCCACGAATGCGTGCGTCGTATTGTTTGGCGTTGTCATCCAGCATCAGTTTCAAATCGCCGTTTTGGATCGCCAACTGTCGACAGGTTTTGCCTTCGTAAACGGCATCACGCAGGTACCGTAACTGCAGCGATCCGTCGGACGTGCCGCCGCCATGGACCATCATTGAACTGGCGTTGTCAGCGCTGACTTCCCAGCTGTCATTGACGCGGTGATTGAGGTTATCCATCACATAGTAATCCAGCAGCGGATCGGCGGCCTGTGCCCAGCGTCGGATGTCGTCCAGCTTGACCGTGACGGGGCCGGCCGTTTGTCGAACTTTGGTGATCCCCAGCCCGTTGGACCAGATCACTTCGAACGTGCAGCCAGAATACTGCGCGGGGTCTTCGACCAAGCGAGCTTCTTCGATTTGAGTTAGGCGTTCGACATCGAAGCCGCCGACTTCGGCGAGACGCGTGAGTGCCTTTTCATAACGCGGGTCGACTTTGCCATAAGTGACCAGCAGCTTGTACGCAACGTCCGCTGGCGGGAGGGCCGTCCGCGTCACGTCCAGAAGTTGTTCCATGCCGATTTTGAAGATCGGCGATGTGTCACTAAAGTCGGCGACGCGCAAACGCTTGTCGCTGACGATGCGTTGCTGAGACGCTTCGAGGACTTCGATCTGAAAGGTGATGTCACCCAGTTTGTTTTCCAGGACCGTCGTCTTTCCCGAGTAGCGGTTGGTGTAGACGACATTGGTTCGGCCTTCGATGCCCCAGTTCTCGTTGACCGCCAAACCTTGCAGACGCAGGACTTTGGTTGCCGCCCAGCTTTTGCCAACCGGATAGCGTTGGCTGAGTTCCCGTTCGTCGATCTTTTCGCCCGGCGTTGCCGATTCCGAATCAACCGTCAACCAGTCACTGGTGTTTTCGGCGCTGGCTGTACCTCCTGGAAAGAGGCATCCTAAAAACAGCGATGCGCACAACGCGAATGAAGGGATTGATTTTTGCGTCATGATTTTGGCTGGGTTGATTGGCGTCGTGGTTGGCAACGCGTTTGGTAAACCGGCAACTGTCAAATGGGACTGTGTGGCGTGTTATTTTAAAACGGCAGCGAATCGAGTGGGTCGAGAACTTTCTTGCCGATCGGTTGTGGCGTTTCGGCAGGACGAGTTGTTTCGCCAGAGATCGTTTCGAGCTTGATCGGTGGTCCGTAGGAGGCGTCCGTCATCACGTAGACCGCATAGCCGCTCTCGCTGTCTTCGAGCTTGAGCTCTTTCGCCAATTGCCAGATCAACAGCGGGCTGTCAAACGTGTGGTCGATCACGGTCGAGTTCCAAAGCGTTCCGTCAACTTGCAGCCAGAGGCGGAGCGTGTCGCCCGCGATGTAATTCTTGACTGGCAAACTGATTTTCGGTCGTTGGCCTTCTTTGCCCGTCCAAACCCACTTTTCGGATTCCGAATCGTTCGACGTTGCGAAGCCAATGACATGGGCGGTTTCTTCGGTCGCGTCGTTGGCATTCGCATTGATGATCGTCAATTCAAAGTCACGTGATTCGATCGCTTGGGCCAACCAGTCGCCCAGAAAATCTTTCACGCGTCCCGACGCCATTAGCGAATGTTGTTCCTTGATCTGTTCAAGCGACTTGTCGCTGCGGGCCCAGGTGGACCATCGCGAATGGGCTTCGTTCAGTGAATCGATGCGAGACAGGATTGCATCGAACGCGGCCGAGTCCCAGGGCTGGTCGACAAACCGCTGCACTCGAAGACGCAGGGTTTGGTCAAAGGCACGCCATTGCTTTTGGCCTTTTTGGGCGAGGATCTGTTGAAGTGACGCCCGCCATGTTGCGGGATATTCATCGTCGGCAGATTGAATCGCGTCGGCCAATGCCCGTCCGGCAATCCCGCTTTTCCAGCGTGCTTGGTCCTTGGCGAGTTGATTGACGGTGACAACCGGGGCTACGACGGGAGCGGCGGTACCGTTTGATGGTGGCGTTTGTGTCGAGGAGGCAGCGAGCATGGCGAGTTCTGCGGCGCGATCCGTGGCCAGCTTTTCCAGCCGAGTCATTTCGACTTGTGCTTCGGTCAATTGACTCTCAAGCGAGTCCAACGCCTGCTGACTCTGCTGTCTGGATTGCATCGTCAGATACACATTCAGCGAGGTGCCGATGACAGTGATCGCGCCGAACAGTATCGCCAGTCGGGTTAGCTTGATGTAAGTTTGGTTCTCGTCGATCTGACGAACAAGCGACTTGGGGTCCAGCGACTGGGACTGTGATCGCTCGATCAATCGGATGGCAACTTTGCGGATCCCGCGATTGCCACGTGCGTGTTTTAGATTCTTGACCAGCTTTTCGGCGAACTTGCCGTCTTGTCGGCAGAGCTGCCAGATCTTCGCGACAGTGGTCGTTCCCAGAGCGAGTTCGGCGATCACGATTCCCAAGGCGTACCAATCGTCGTCGGCTGTTGCGGCCTTGCCCTGGCGCAAGCGATCTTCGGTGAAGTACATCGCTTCGGGATCGCCGGCGTGGACCATGTCCGTCTCGCTGCCTTTTCCGGCGGCGGTTGCCATCCGATCGGGATCGATCCAAAGGGTCGCGAGCGGTTCGGACGTGGTGCCACGATTGTGGAATTGGTTGAGCGCGATCCGTCCGTACGCGATCGGCCCACCGGCGAGACGCTGTTGGTGTAGCCGGTCGAGTGAGCGGACCACATCGGCAAACGACCGGAACAGCCGTTGTCTGGCTATCGGGTTTAGACCGTCGACTTGCAATTGTTGGAACGAATCGAAAGCGTGCCGCAGCGGTTGATTTCGGGCTGCGTCGTCGCTGCCGTTGGCAAACGAAAGCGGGATGGAAATTCCCGGTAGAAATTGGCCGGCTTCCAGCGATGTGACGTCGAGAGGGTCGTGGGCGTTCATCGTCGAAAAAGGCACCAATGGGATATCAGGCAGGGCGCGGGGCGGTTTGAAAAACCATAGCACATCGCTGCCCTGATCATCACACACCGACCTGATTCATCATGGCCGGCAGGTTGGCTTTAGCGAACGTCGATCCAATCCATCCCGGCCGATTCGGCAGCTTGGAAACCCAAGGGCGAATCCTCGAACACCACGCATCGTTTCGGGTCGACGCCCAGCCGCGATGCCGCTTCTAGGAACACGTCCGGTTCGGGTTTGTGCAGTTCGGTGTCTTCGCTGGCGACGATTGTTTCAAACAGGTCCGCGATCCCGAGTGCATCGAGTTGGCGCTGGACGATGTCACGGCCGCTACCACTGGCAACCGCCATCGGCTTTTTTCCATGAAACGCCCGGGCGATTTCACAAACGTCGACTTTCGGCTGGACCTGGACGATCAATTCGGTAAACGCGACCTCTTTTTCATCGGCTACGTTTGGGGGATCGACGACCACTTTTTGTTCGTCCGCTAAGATCCGCACGATCGAAGCACTGGGCATGCCTCCCATCGCATAAAATCGTTCGGTGGTGAACTCGATCCCGTAACGCAGCAGTGTTACACGCCATGCGACATAGTGCAGTGGCATCGAATCTGCCAATGTGCCGTCGCAGTCAAAGATCAGTCCGTCATACTTCTCAAAATCGTTCGCATTCATACCGACAGAATTGCACAACCCTCCAGTTCTAGGAACCCGCCCTCTGTTTCGTTCAACGGGTCAGCGACAATGAATCAGCCGCCACCGATCAATCCTACCGTCAAGTCCAGCCTGAATATCGATCGCGAGACCTTGCAGTCCGATAAGTCCGGTGCGGAGAACATTGCGTTTTGTGACTCCGTCTTTGTCAAGGCATTCAAAGCCGGTGCGTCGGACATCCATTTCGAACCGTTCGCGCAAGCCTTTCGTGTTCGCATGCGAGTCGACGGGGATTTGTCGCAAATCGCCGCCGGGCCAGCCGCCGATTACCCCCAGATCGCGTCGCGTGTGAAGATTCTGTCAGAATTGGACATCGCCGAACGCCGCCGGCCTCAAGAGGGCCGTTTGCGGCTGACCATCGAAGACCGCGCGGTCGATTACCGGGTTTCGCTGGTTCCGACCCGCTTCGGCGAAAAGATCGTCTTGCGGGTGGTCGATGCGACTGGCCTGAAGGCCGACCTGACCAAGCTAGGCATGTCCAGCCGAGAAGCCCAGTTGATGAATGCGGCCACCGCCCGCCCCGACGGGATGATCTTGGTCACCGGGCCAACCGGCAGTGGTAAAACGACGACGCTCTATTCGGCGCTGAATCAACTGAACCGGATGGACCGAAACGTTTCGACCATCGAAGACCCCGTCGAGTTTGATGTGTTCGGCATCACACAAATCAACGTGCGCCGTGATTTGAACATGGACTTTCCGCAAGTCCTCCGGTTGTTATTGCGGCAAGACCCCGATGTGATCCTGGTCGGCGAAATCCGCGACACGGAAACGGCCAAAACCTCGTTTCAAGCTGCACTGACCGGGCACATGGTGTTGTCGACGCTGCACACCAATGACACCGCTTCGGCGATCGCGCGTCTAAGAGACATGGACGTGGAGCCGTTTTTGATCAACTCGGCTTTGAACCTGATCATCGCTCAGCGTTTGGTTCGGCGGATCTGCCAGCACTGCCGTACCCCGGTGCAGATCTCGGCTGCACAGCTCAAGTCACTTGGCATCAGTGAAGATCAAGCGGCGAAGGCGACGTTCTGCCGTGGACAAGGCTGTACCAAGTGCAACGGTTCGGGGGCACGTGGTCGTGTCGCGATCTTCGAAATGCTTGACATGAGTGCGAACATTCGAGACCGAGTGTTTGAGAATGCTTCGGCGGATGAGATCAAACGACAAGCGATCAAGGAAGGCATGCGGACGCTTCGGATCAGCGCACTCGCCAAAGCGTTTCAGGGCGTGATCACGCTGGACGAAGCGTCGATCTATGCTTCGCGGGATTGATCGCGTTTGCTGAAGCGGCTGGCGATCACGGTGTCGCAAACCAATTGTCCGATGTGGTAGATCATCATCGGCAGCACGCTGACACCGCAATCGATCGCGATCTGTAATCCGACCATCAGTGTTTTTTGGCTGGCCGCAAAGCTGACCGCGATTTGTTCTTCGCGTGGCAGCTTGACGATTGCCGCCCAGACATAGCCAATCACGAGTGCTGTCAGGTGCACCGAGATCGCCGCGATCCCGACGGCGGTGATCATCGCAACGTCGCTGCCAGAATCGTCACCATAGCTTCGACTGACGATCGCGCCGAAGAACACCATCACCAAAATTCCCAGCTGGGCGAAGAACGACAGACGCGTTTTATTGCGGTCGGCCCAATCGCTCAGCCCCATTCGCCGCATGCCTTGGGCGATGACCAGCGGCAGCACGACAAACCAAAGTAGCTTTTCCATCTGCGCCAGCGGCGCGACTCGGGTGTGCATCGCCAGCACCATTTGGACGCCCAGCGGAACGACGGCGATGCACGCAAGGTTGGTGACGACGGTGGTGATCATCGCGATCGAGTCGTCACCGCCAGCTTTGCGGGTCCATACTGACGCGGAAGCCAAGGTGCATGGCACCAATCCCACGACGAAAAGCCCGCCGGCATACTCTGTCGGAAGGAAAAACATCATCGGCCAGCAGAGCAGCGGCACGCCGATCATGTTGATGCCAATTGCTAGCAGACTAGCCGTTGGGGAGCGAACGCTGCGGCGGATCGCATCGGGGCGAAGCGTGATCCCCATCGCCCACATCACGGCGAACAAAATCGCAGACCGCAATCCGCTTTTGCTAGCAAGTCCGGCGAAGGATTCGGCGCCCAGATGGCCGATCCCGTATGCGATCGCCAGTGCTAGCAAAAACCATTGCGCGCGAATTCTGCGGAACATAGGAACCGGTCTACCGGTGACAGGGTCGGGAAACTTAAGATAGGCAAGCCGGCTGCAATCGTCTTTTATAGGTGCATGGATGCATGAACGAACCCAGCGAGCGATCGCTCGATTGTTGTTCGTTTTCTGCTGCGCGGTGCCGACCTGTTTGGTTTTAACAACCATTCTGATCACTTGGACACCATGGTACACCCAACGACAGCTCTCACGAATCGAGTATGAGCTGGGTCGCGAGACGGGACTGGTGGTTCACATCGACGAGTTCGACCAGGTCGCACCAGGAAAATACGCCCTGCAGCAAGTCCGCTTGGACGATCCCGAAACCGGATCCACCGTCGCCGAAATTCGGTTGGTCGATTTCTATCGCGGCGAACGTCAGATCGGGATGCTGTTGCACCAGGTGACGATTCGGTCATCGGGTCTGGGGCGAGCGTGGTCGCTGGTGCATGGGCGGTTGCTGTCGTCGCCGACGCACACGACGTTGCCGATCAAGGTCGAAGCCCGCGACGTGAACATCGTCAGCAGCGTCGGTTCGCTTCCGTTCAATCATCTGAAGGCCGACGTGATGCCAGAGGACGAAGGCGTTCGTCTGGTGGTGGAGGCTCGCGATCGGATGGACCCGAATCAGCCAAGCGTCCGTGCGGAGATCTTTCGCGATCGCAGCGGGGACCGCCCGAGCAGTCGTGTGGTGTTGTCGACCGATGGGACCGCCCTGCCCTGTTCTGCTTTGGCCGAGTACGTGCCGGCGGCCGGAATGTTGGGCAGCGACGCGCTGCTGACCGGGACGCTGAAATGTGTCGAGACGCCGGACGGCTGGACTCTCGATTTAGGCGGGTGCTCGCTAACCAACCTGCAGCTGGTCGATTTAACGCGTTCCTTGCGATACCGGGTGGTTGGCAAAGCGAACATGCATTTGACGCGGTGCAAAATCACACCAGGGGGGTGGGTGAGCGCTGTCGGCGAAATCGAAGCGACCGATTTGGGGCTACCGCAGCGAGTGCTGCAGGGGATGCAAGATCAGCTCGGTTGGAAGCTGGATCCGCAGGTTATCGCGAACCCAAACGGAATCGAGTGCAAGCTTGCCGCGGTTCATTTTGAGGTCGTTGACGAGACGACCACCTTGACTGGTATTTGTCATCGTTTCCGCGATTCGTTAGGGTCAGGGGTAGCACTGTATGCCTACGGGCAGGAGCTTGGTTGGACTGACGGTCGCTCGATTCCTTCGGGACAAATCACCGCCTTTGTTGATCCGCCCGGCCGTTCACTGGGTGTGTTCAACCAAGTCTTTTTGCCTTCGACGCCCGCAGTTTCGATCGCGTCGGACCCCCGCGCGGAGATCCGAGATACGCTGCCCTATAGCGGTGGTCCGGCCATTCGGCAAAGGTAAAGGGGCTGGACATTCAGTAGCCTTGGCTTGAGTTGAAGGTTGATTTGCAATCTGCTTAGCAGTGCTAAGATGAAATTTCACCTCAGGAGAAATTGATGCCAGTTGCACAACCTTTGCTAGACCTTGAAGAGCTTCTGTCGATCGCCGAAGAGCACGATAACGATGCCGACGCATCGATCGCGATGGCGAAGGCTCTATTGATCCGATCGCATGAATTGCAGTCGCCCCAAGAGCAACGGCAACAGGCCGAGTTTTCGCGGATGATTCAGCATCCTGAAGACAAGGCAACTTTGGTGGAGATGACGGACCAAGCGTTTCGGACGCACAGTTCCGCTCGAGTCGCCGACCAGCTGACGCACCTCCTCGATTTGCAAGGGATTCCGCGGTTCTTTAGCCCGCTGGAGCAAACGATGCTGCGTGGGTTCCAAACCTTTGGCGGCTACTTGCCAGGTGTGGCGGTCCCGATGGTCAAGGACAAGATGCGTCATGAGACAGCGAACGTGATCTTGCCCGCCGAAGACAAGCGGCTGCGAGAGCACCTCAACGCTCGCCAAGAATCGGGCGTGTTGATGAACCTGAACTTTTTGGGCGAAGCCTTGCTCGGCGAGGAGGAAGCCGAACGCCGATTGCACCACTATTTGCACGCGTTGCAGATGCCCGAAATCGCTTGCATCAGTGTCAAGCTTTCGACCGTCTATAGCCAAGTCTCCACGATCGCGCGCGAGCACACTGTGCGGATGGTGGCCGATCGGATGGAGTTGTTGTACCGCGCGGCGATCCGGCAACGATTTATTGTCAACGGCAAAGAAATGCCCAAGTTCGTGTACTTGGACATGGAAGAGTATCGTGACCTGCACCTGACTGCGGACGTCTTTCGCAAAGCGCTTTCGCGACCCGGACTGGAGCAAGCTCGCGCGGGGATCGCGCTCCAGGCTTATGTGCCTGATTCATACGGCGTCCTGGCAGATTTGATCGCTTGGTCGGCGGAGCGTGTGAAAGCCGGTGGCCGACCGATCACGGTCCGCTTGGTCAAGGGCGCGAACATGGAAATGGAACGCGTCGAAGCATCGCAAGCGGGGCTTCCACAGACGCCGTTTGATAAAAAGGTCGATACCGACGCGAACTTCAAACGCATGCTCCGATTGCTAATCGAAGCCGCCGGTTGTGGTTACGTGCGAATCGGAGTTGCCAGCCACAATTTGTTTGATATTTCGCTGGCGCTTCTCTGGGGTGCACGGACGAAACGCGTCGACGATGAGAACGCGTTTCGCCCCGGTTCGTTCCAGCCTGACGAAACGTTGACTGGCACGGCGTTGGATTACATGCAATTTGAGATGTTGGAAGGGATGGCCAACCATCAACGTCGCGCTTTGTTCGAATCGACGCCGCGGATGTTGCTGTACGCACCGGCCTGCAAACGCGAAGATTTCTTAAATGCGATCGGATATCTGATTCGTCGCCTGGACGAGAACACCGGCCCGGAAAACTTCCTACGGTACTCGTTCCATCTCTCACCGACGTCAAGCACCTGGGTGGCGCTCGCGGACGGCTTCCGTTCCGCACTCGATCGAATTGATGAGATCGACACCAACCCGCGTCGATTGCAAAACCGATTCGAATCTGTGCAGCAACCGCCTGCAGCCGATCACTGGTCGAACTACATCAACGAACCCGATACCGATTGGTCATTGCCGCGTCACAGCGATTGGGCGAAGTCGATTGTTGAGACGTGGTCTAATAAGAGCGAGCAAGAGATAGAAGTTCCGCTGAAGATCGGCGGCGAAGTACGCGACTCAAATGAATCACGGCCGCAACGCGAATCGTTCGATCCTTCACGACCAGAAGTTGTCTCCTGCCGGTTCACGATGGCAACGGGGCAAGACGTCGATGACGCGATCACCATTGCACATGAGGATCCAGACGGCTGGCGTTCGACGACTTGGGAGCATCGGTATGGATTGTTGCGAGCTGCCGCTCAGTTGATGCGAGAGCGCCGGGGGGACCTGATCGGATCAATGATGTTGGACGGCGGAAAGCTGATCACCGAAGCCGACCCCGAAGTCAGCGAGGCGATCGACTTTACTGAGTTCTACCCGTTGACGGCTAAAGAGTATCTGCAACGGGACAATTTGAATTGTCGCCCACGTGGCACGGTCGCGGTCATCAGCCCTTGGAATTTCCCCTTGGCGATTCCCTGTGGTGGCATCGCTTCTGCATTAGCAGCCGGCAACACAGTGATTCTGAAACCGGCCAGCGACACCGTCTTGCCGGCATATGAGATCGCGAAATGTTTTTGGGATGCTGGCGTTTCGCCCAACGTGTTGCAAGTGATTCCATGCAGTGGCGCTGGTGCGGGCAGCCGATTGGTTTCCGACGAACGCATCGACGCGGTCGTGTTGACCGGTGGGACCGAGACGGCCAAAGAGATGCTGCGATTGCGTCCTGATCTGCACCTGATTGCCGAAACGGGAGGCAAAAACGCGACGATTGTCAGTGCGATGTGTGACCGCGATTTGGCGATCAAACACGTCTTGCACAGTGCGTTTAGTCACGGCGGTCAAAAATGCAGCGCGACGTCTTTGTTGCTGCTCGACCAAGAGTTGTACGAAGACAAAGAGTTCCGATCCGCGTTAGCCGATGCGGCGAAAAGCTTGACCGTAGGGTCAGCGTGGAAATTGAATTCACGTCTCGGACCGCTTATCCGGCCACCATCGGGCGAGCTTGAACAGGGTATCAAAGAGCTTGAAAGCGGCGAAGAATGGTTGGTTCGTCCGCGACTGGTCGATGAAAATCCTCAGTTGTACACGCCAGGGATTAAATGGAATGTCTGTCCGGGCAGTTTCACCCATAGCACCGAATTGTTTGGTCCGGTATTGGGTGTGATGAAGTACGCCAAGCTAGAGCAGGCGATCGAGATGGTCGCGTCGACAGGTTATGGCTTGACCAGCGGGCTGGAAAGTTTGGACGACCGAGAGCAAGAACTTTGGCGGGAAGCCATCCCCGCCGGCAACCTTTATATCAATCGTCCGACGACGGGCGCGATTGTTTTGCGGCAGCCATTCGGTGGCATCGGCAAGAGTGCTTATGGGCCAGGCGCGAAAGCCGGTGGGCCGCACTACGTGTTACCGCTGATGCATGTCGAAAGCAGCGCAACGCCAATCGACGAATCGAAAATCGCCTCAACCGAGCGTTTGCCGCAGATCGACAGTGTCTTGTCGGCGGTCGAATCCGTGGTTGAAGAGGATCAGCTAGCGATCGACCGGACTCGGATTGAGCGTTTTGCCCGTCTCGCAACGCATTGGGCGGCAACGACGTTGGATCAAACCCATGACCACGTCAAGCTAATCGGCCAAGACAACCTGCGGCGATACCGTGCCCCGCATCAATTGCGGGTCCGATTGACAGGCGAAGAAACGACGACCGAAATCGCACTCTCAATGCTTGCCGCGGCGGCAGCTAATTGTCATGCGACCTATTCGATGAACCCCAACGACACAAATCGCGGTTTGATCGAACACACGGCGCTCTCGTTGGCCCGGTTCGGCAAAAGCGATTGGCGAATCGAGTGGATCGAGGAGTCCGAGGCGGCACTTGCGTCGAGTGTTAGCGATGGGCGTGTCGATCGATTGCGTTTGCTGCGACCCGAACGTCCTCTCTCCGATGAGCTCTTCGAAGCCTGTCGGTCTGCGTTTGTCACGATCCTGGCGGAGTCCGTTGTTGATGATCCCGAGGTCGAAACGTTCCGGTATGTTCTGGAGCAATCGATTTCGTACGACTTCCACCGCTACGGAAACTTGGGGCGACGGCCATTGTTGGAAGCCGCTGAAAAGACGAAGTCGTGATTGACCGCTGAGGCGGCTTTCGAGCTACAAAAAACGGCTCGGCAGGATTCATCCTGCGAGCCGCGTTTGATTCGCCTCATCGACGATCCGTAGCAGAGAGGTCCGCTCTTATCCTTTCGGACTGCCGGTCACATCTGTCGTCTTGATCAGGCTGGTCGCGACACCGGCAACGATAAAGATAATCTGAGTCGCCACGAACAAGCTCAGCCAGTACAGCACGCCTTTGGTGAAGCCGTAGCTGTGCAGTCCGATGCCCAGTTCGTTGGTTCCGAACCAACTCCATGCCGTGATGATGTTTCCGGCGATCGCGAGCACCGAGAATCCGAGGCCTTTGACCATTCCGTCCCAGCGGGCGTGCAGCATCAGGGCGTTCCAAATCACGATCAGCAAGGCCCCGTTTTCTTTCGGGTCCCAGCCCCAGAATCGCCCCCAGCTGTCATCGGCCCAGAGTCCACCCAAAATCGTACCAACGGTACTGAATAGGATTCCAAAGCAGGTCGCGCCATAGGTCATTCGGTAAACCGCTTTTGCCTTGTCGTCCTTTCGGACCCAGGTGGCCAGCAGATAAAGCGTGCCGAGGATTCCGGCGACCAGGGTGGCCACATAGCCGAGTGCAACACTGATCACGTGTGTGGTCAGCCAGAACTGTGTATCGAGTACCGCTTGCAGAACCGGCATCGTGTCACCGTTATCAAGGCTGTACGCGACAAGCGATGAAAGAGTGCCGGCGGTTGCGGCCATGACGTTGCCGAATCCCAGTCGGAAGGTTCGGTCGATTACCAAGCCGCCAAGGACGGCTGCCCAGCCGATGAAGACGGCGGACGAGTGCAGGTTGATCACCGGCGCACGGCCGGTGATATAAATCCGACATGCGAGTGTGATTGTGTGGATTAAGAACGTTGCCAGTAGAACTCCCCAGGTCGCGTTTCGCAGTCCGGGGGTGCCGACGGCGAAGAACAGGATCCCTAGGATCAACGCGATCACGTAGATCACGAAGGCAACGGTGCGTGGCGAGTTGCTTTGCATCCAGCGCTCGACATCGATCTTTCGCAGGTTCAAACCCGGGATCGGCATCTGGGTCGACAGCGCCAATTGGTTGTCGACGGCATTGTTGAACGCGGCGTAGTCGCCTTTGCCATCGGAGTACGCGGTCACCATGTCGCTGAACGGTGTCGACGCGAGCGTCGCGTTTTCATCTTCGACGCTTTTCACCGAGTCTTGGAAGAATACCGACGCGTACGGTTTCCATTTCGGATCGTTGATGCTGGCGGTAATGTCCGCTTCGGTCGGCGGAATGATCCGAGCGACCGGCATCTCGTCAAGTCGTTGCATCCGCTCAAGGATCTTCATCACCAAGAACCGGGTGCGGAGGTTCGCCGGGATGTCTTCGGGCATCTGGTCGATGTCCGCTTGGCGGGGCCGCGGAAACTGAAACGCTTCGGCGACCAGCATGTATTCGCGGGTGCGTTGGTCGAGGGCCAGCAGCGTTTTTTCTTTGAAGGAGTGTTCGGCAACGTCTTTCGCTCGAGCGAGGTTGATCAGCTTTTGTGCCGAGCCCCAGTTTTCGAGCACTTCGTTGAGCGAATACAGCTTGCTTTCACGCCGCGGCAGTGACAGTTGGCTGCGGGCTTCTTCGGCATCGATGCAAAACATTCGCAGGTCACGCAGCGAGTCTTGGTCGCTAGCGACTTCCATCAGCCACTGCATCGCCGACATCTTCTTGCCGTCGACGCGAGCTTTCAGGTCTTCGGGAGCGTCCTCAATCGGCAGCGATTCACGCTTGCTGATCGATTTAAGCGTCAAGCGTGCGTAAGCATCCAGCGGCATCACACGCCCGCCGAACTGGGCTGGGATTTTGCCGGCTGTGTAAAAGTCATAGCTCTGGTCACGCGTGGCAGGTCGCATGGCAGTCGTCAACGCCTCGCGTGGTACCAGCATGGTTGCGCCGAAGATCGCGGTGACGGCTAGCGCGAAAATCATCGGTTTGGCCGAAGTCGCACGAGCACGCAGTTCAGGGCTCATCGCGTCGAGTTCACGTTGCCGCTCACGTTCACGGCGGCCGACGAATCGTTTCAGTGTGCCGGTGAAGTGGGCGAGCATGCCGAGCGCCATGATGCTGCAGGCGACGTAGGGAATCAGCCAGCCGCCGTTGCGAACCACTTGCAGCCCTGTCATTTCTTTGCCGCCCGGCAGCGGCGTGTAGCTGGATTGGAAGAACGTTTCACCACGGTAACGCAGCGGGTTATTCATCCAGACACGTTCCCGTCGGTCGTCGCCGGTTTCCGGATCCACGATACGGACGTAGCTGCTGTAATCGCGCGGCGTTTCAGTGCCGCTGTAATTGCGTCGCTGGACGTCTTCGAGGTGAACCCAATACGGTTTCACTTCGCGGCCGTACTTCAGGCCGATTTGGTAGTCTTTGTCGCCGATCTTGATCGAATCAAAGTCGTCTTCGGGGAATTTGATCGGATCGATCAGGTGAGCGTCGGACAGGAATTGGCTGACCAAGTGTGTGCCAAGCGATTCGCCGCTTTCTTTGTCGAGAAGTTCAACGTAGGCCGACACCATGTTCTGTTCGGCATCGGCACCACCACGCTCGCGTTCGGCGGTGGCCTGCCAAACCTTGCCAAGGCCCGCGGTGGCAGGGTTGTCTTTCTCGGAAGCTCGGCGAAGGTCGGAGTTGTTGAAGTATTCGAGGACTTTGATGTCGGCTGGCAATGCCGGGTCTTTGATCACGCTGTCGTTGCGTTTGGCCGCAATCAGTTTTTCAGCCGGGACCGCAACAACCGTGTCTTCGCCGTCAGCCGAAGAGATGAAGTTCAATTCGACTTTATCGAGGTTGATCAAAGTGTTTGTTGATTCACCTTCGACCAGGTTGATTCGCTGTTCCAGCTGGCGATCGCCGAACGCGAATTGGCCGACCATCAACAAGCCGACGCCGAGGTGCAGCAACATGTTGCCACCCTGCCGACCAAAGATCAGGTTGCAACCGACCAGCAGGATCAAACCGGCGAGCAGGCCTTTGGCCAGTTGCCAAACGATCCGCATCCCGGGATCGCCGATGCGGCCGCCCGAGACAACGGTGTAGGCGATCACGCCAAGCATGATCGTGGCGATCACGTATCCGGTGATTCGGAGGCCTTTTTGGCTGAGGCTCATCGACCAAGCGACCAGTCCCAGGCCCGACGCAACCACAATCGCTTGCATGCAACGCCAGAGTGCGTTGTAAGAAATCGGCGGCGCGCCTTGCAGGCCATCGGTGCTGTGACCACTTGCGACGATCAGTCCGGCGACGAGGACACCGGCGATGATAAAGATGCATCCGGCGAGCAGTCGATTGCCGGAGGCGTGGATTTTAAAGCGTGTTGCCTTGGAAGCGATTAAGTTGACCATCAACAGCAATCCGATCAGCGAGCCTCCTGGAAACGGGATGATGCCAGGGATCGGATTGTCGTGGTGGTAGAACGCTTGTGGAAAGAAATCGTCGATGCGAATCATGGCGATCCAGGTCAAGAAGTACCTTGCCTTGACCGCTTGCATGTTCAGTTCGTCTTGTGCCAACGTCCCGACGAGGACGATGACCAGCGAGGCCGCAAATAACGCGACCGTGATTCGCAGTGATCCGAGTGCCGCGAGTATCGAGTTGGAAGTGACCCTTGAGTCGCTCTGATCAGCAGCCTGTTCAGCTGCGAAAGCGTCGGTGGTGGAATTGACCGTTGCCATATTAGGTTTGGACGTTGGTGGTCGGAGAGTGTTTTAGAAGGACAGCGACTGGAGGAAGGATTTCATCGCGTCACGTTGCTCGGTCACCGTTGCGGGTGGCCCGGTCATCTTGACGAATTTGCTAAAGCCGCCTTCGGTGGGAATGATGGTCGCATCGATGGAGAATTGATCGGCTGCGGCATCCCCATCAATGATAAACCGCTGCGCCTGGTTGCCCGAAACATCAAACATTTCCGCGTCGGCTAACATTTGATCCACTGCCGCTTCGTCGGGTGTGCCTTTGATGACTTGTCCCATCCAGCGAGCGACGTTGCTGCGGAGGTCGCCACCGGCACTGATCAACGTCACCTCGGCGGGTGCGTCTTCAGGGCCAACGGAAAACGATAGTTCACGCATCCCCGAGGCCCCTTGGTCACGCCAGCCTTCCGGGAGATCGTACTTGTACTTTGGCGACGCCTTCGCAGTGCTCGCTGATGGGCTTGCTGATGGTGCGGTGTTCGGTCGCGGTGATAGAGGCGGCATGCCACCCATCCCCATCATTGGTGGCGTCATCGCGGCGGAGTTGCTCGGTTCACCAACGAAGTCCGCCAGAATGGCTTGCTGATCAGCCGCGGCAACATCGAAGGGGACGCCGCCGGCCCAGTCATCATCGGACGGTTTCAGTCCGACTTGTCCGCGCCAACGATTGACGTTCTGGACGACGTAGCTGTCGTAGTCACCGTTGAGTGGAAGAGTCGAAATACTGATTTCGAGTTGCTTAGAATCGGTGTCGATGTAAACGGTCGCAAATCGCATCGGTTTTTCACCGCCCAATTTCCAAGCCTCAGGAAGCGTATCAAGCAGAGGCTGTCCGGAGTCGCCAAACTTGACAGACGTCACGAACTCTTTGAACGAATCGGCGACACCGTTGACCGCCTCTTCATCACCCAGGATCTTGAAGAACCATGCGTCATTTTCGTGGGGTACGATGACCGCAAGCATGCGTTGTTTGCCAGGCTGAAGCTCGGCTGGCATGTTCTTGGGGATCTTGTAAGTAGTGATCTCCGGTTCCGGTGTACAGCCAGCGACAAAGCCGAGCATGAGCAAGCACGGCATCAACAAGCACAGCGACCAGCATCCATGACGATGGAGTTGGCCAAAGTGGGCGCGCAAGTTGAGCGTCGACGGTAGAAAACCAGAGTCCATAATGATCGCAGGCGGGGTGGGGGTGAATTCCGTTTCGGAATGGAGGAAGGAGCGTATTCCTGACGCCGTCAGTATAGACGCACTGCCCCCTTTGATCGTACCCACCTATTGCGATCGTTTAGACGGTCTGTCTGAACGCCCTCGAAAGTGAGGGCGGTGCCGCACCGTCTTCCTGGAAGCTACGGATTAGGAATCCAAGCCAGCCATGCTGATCAGCGAGTCGGTCAGAGCACTGACCGGTGCAGAAGTTTCGCTGTAAGCCCACATGTTGCGGACGAGGTCCGTCATCAGCATGCCGCCGAGCGACAGGATCAAGATGATGAACATCAGCGAGAGGCATTGGAACAAGCTGAAAGGAACTTCGTAGCCGCGAGCGACTGCCCCCGCCGTTGGGGCTGCGAGTTCGCTGTCATCGACGGCAACACCTTCGTCGGCGCCAAATGCGTCACCGTCATCGACGTCCGCACCCAAGCCGCCATCGTCGAATGCGCCACCTGCATCGGGGACCGATTCGAATGCGTCGCCACCGAGCGGTTCATCTCCGGCGTCGGCAAATCCAGCATCGGAGAATGCGTTGTCGTCACCAAAGTCAGCTTGCAGGTCGACAACTTCTGAGTCTTCGACTTCGATGACTTGCGAGCTGCTGTCCAGGTCCGCGTCCAAGCCAACGCCGGAGGGCGAGAGCTGGAATTCTTCGTCCGAACCGAGGCCGGAGCCCACACCGCTTTTGCCGCTGGAGATTCCGCTGCCGTCGGTCAATTCCGCACCCAGGTCGAGAGCAGACAGGCTGCTGCCGGCGAGGTCCAGCGGTTCGCTTTCGAGGGACAGGCCGCTGTCGCTGGGGCTCATCAGGTTGATACCGCTGTCGCCAGCGACAGAGATATCGCTAACGCTGTCGAGCATTAGATCCGCGTCGTCGTCGGCGATGACCAAGTCGTCGTCTTCGCTGAGTGCGTCGTCCATTTCGCTCATGACGCTCGAGCCCAGGCCGCTGCCGAGGCCGGACGAGGTCAGCAGTTTTTCGCTATCGCCGGAGATCATGCCGCTGCCACTGCCAGCTTGTTCGCCCAGCAGGTCCAGCTCACTGAGGACGTCTGCACCGGACGACTTCATCGGTTTGTCGGTGCTGGGGGCGTCCAGCTCGTTCATCAGTGCCAAGCTGCTGGCGCCGGCGGGGCTGGAATTCAGATCGTCGAGCGAATCCAAGTCTAGCGAGTCTGAGTCATCGGCCAGCAATAGCTCGCTGCTGTCGTCTTCGGCCAGGTCATTGGAGAGCATGAACTCTTCGTCGTTCGACGGATCGTCAGTAACGTCGACATCGCTGATCGAGATCTTGTCGACTTCGCTCTCGATCTCTTTTTTCGCAACCGGTCCGGTGCTGCCCTCTTTCGGGTCGATCGCAACATCGATGCTGTCCGCACTGTCGCGGAGCAACGCCGGGTCATCCAGTTTCAGTTCTGCCGAGTCAATTTCCTGGAGCAGTTCTTCATCGGTTTCGAAGACCGAATCAATTTCGAGGTTGCTGTCCAACTGACCGCTATCGCTGGCGACCAAAGAAACGTCGCTGCCTATGTCGGATCCGGTGACCAGGTTCACGTCCGAGCCGGTGCTGCCTTCTTTCAGTGGTTCCGACCCAATGTTCAGGTCGCTGCCGTCGGCGTCGTCGGATTGGTCGCCGCCAATGATCGATCCAATGCTGGCGGATGAGTCGCCGAGATCCAGATCGTTGACCAGGATTCCGGAGCCAAAGTTGTCTTCGGCGGCCAAGTCATCGGCCAACCGCTCGATCTCATTTTCGGGGAACTTCCAGCTCGAACCGTCTTTGAAGCCACGTACCTGACCTTGGCTGCGGAGTTCGACGAGTCGGTCGGTGGAAATACCCAGCTTCGCAGCTGCTTCGTCCAATGAGAGATAAGACATGGTCGGTGGGGTCTTCGATTCCGAGAACAGTTAGATAGTGTCGCGACGTCTTAAAGTAATTACGTGGGGCAACGCCGCTACTATTCTTTGCTCGGAATTAGACGAACCCTCACTTCATCCGACCCTGCAGAAGTCGGATTTGACTGGGAAGTGGGTCAGTAGCGTTGAGCGTGACAGAAAAGTCGGCGTCGATTGGTCGGCTACTTATCAGTCGGAGAGCGCCAGACCTATCAATATGATACACAACGATTTGCATTTTACTGGTATTAACCAGCGCAATTGTGTGTGTTCCCGAGTCGTCAGAACCGAAAAAGCCGATCAAATCGCCCGCAGCGGCACTCTGTGGAGTTTTGTTTCCCCCAGCGAGAGCCTGCAGAGGGTTTACCGTCGGAGGGGGCGGGCCGACAGTTTCCGTCATTTGAGGCTCACCACTTGGGGCAGGCCAATCCGTCTGGAGGGGTGTTTGTGGCGGGGTCGCTACTGGCTCTTGAGGTGGGTTTGTGGGGGTGCCGCCGCCCAGTCGACGCGGTTCGGCGACCGCTGATCGGCCCGAGTTGGCCCGATTTTGATTTCGTTGGGCTTTGTATTGTTCCAAAAATGCGGCTTCTTCCTCCGTGGGGGCGACCCCAAGAGGAAGCTGCGCGGTACTCGGTTGGTCCAGTCCGAGCATCAGAAGCACCAATCCGATCGCCAAGGTCAGAAAGCCGGTTTGGCGTTTTCCCATGCGTCCCGTTTGAATCTGACCTGACATCCTTGGAATCCTTTCGCGATGGTTCGAATAGCGGCTGCGAACGCGCGGTTGCCCAACTCACTGGAAGCATGGCGGCGTCGCGCACGAGAACTTGAGCGAAATAACTAGCGTTTTTGGGCAGCCAGTCGCAAGGCGGAACTAGCCAAGGGTTTCGCGAACGGCGTTGTGCAGCAATCCGTTCGTGCCGATTCCGTCGCCGCCACGAACGGTTTCGTTGCCTTTCCAGTCCGTGAACTTGCCGCCGGATTCGATCATCACTGGCATGATCGCCGCGACGTCCCAGGCGTTGCAAATCGGGTCGACCATTACATCGGCACGCCCGGTTGCGACCAGCAAGTACCCGTAGCCGTCGCCCCAGGTCCGCGTGATCCAGCAGGCCTTTTCGAGTGCTTTGTAGGCGTCGGCGGCACCGCGGATGTCGAACGAGTCGACTTGGCTGGACAGGAAAACGGCTTCGGATAGCGACTGTTTTTGTGAGACCTGAGCTCGCGTCCAGTCGCCAGATCCTTTGCGGTGCCAGCATCCCAGCCCCTCCGCCGCGACGACGATTTCGCCGAGTGCGGGGATCAGGATCACGCCCGCGATCGGCTGTTCGTCTTTCTCGATCGCGAGCAGTGTCGAATAAAGCGGGACGCCGCAAACGAACGATTTGGTTCCGTCGATCGGGTCGATAACCCACCGATAACGCGACTCGCCCTCGTGTTCTGCAAATTCTTCGCCTTGGACAGTGTCGTCGGGAAATTGCTCGCTGATCAATTTCCGTGCGAGCTGCTCCGCTTCGCGGTCAGCGATGGTGACGGGCGAGTCGTCTTTTTTGGCGTCGACCTGAAGTTGGTCGTTTTGGAAGTACTTTAGCGTGTGATCGCCGGCGGCTTGGGCGATCGCGATCATGTGGAGGATCCGCCCGTCTTCAAAGCTTTGCCATTGGTCGGGCACACAAGGTTGGCGTTCGGTGCTGCTCATGATCGTCAATTCGGGTTGGTACTAGGTGGATGCCAGTTCGTCGCCAGCCGCATCGGATTCAGGACTGCGGGAGTCAGGGCTGCCGGATTCGGAATGCTTGGCTTGCGACAGCGGCGAGGGCTGCAAGAAGATGCTTTGGTAGAGCAACATGCAGGCCCCGACAACCAGCAGCGAGTCGGCGATATTGAAATTCGGCCATGTCCAGCGCTCGTTGATTCGCCACAGGATCCAATCGCGAACGCCGCTTTTCCAAACGTCAGGGTATCCGGGTTCCCACCACATTCCGACTCGGTCATAGAGGTTGCCGATGATACCGCCGCCGACCAATCCCAATGCGACCGTCAGCCACAGCGATTCGGCAGCACGAAATAGGAACAACCAAGCGACGATTCCTACCGCGGCGATCACAGAGGCGGTCGCGAACAGCGTGCCCTGCCCTGCTCCGATTCCAAATACGGCGCCGATGTTGACGGCAGTCTCGATCCCGAAAAACGGTTCCCAGACCCACCAAATGTCCTTTTCACCAGGCAGGCCGCGCCAATTGAAAATCACCTGTTTGCTCCACAGGTCGATCACGCCACCGGTGATTGCCAAACCGGCGAACACAATCGCTCGCGAAACCAGCGAAACGGGGCGTGCAGCGTCCTCTGGATGGCTTTGATCCGGCATGTTCGAACGGTGGTTGTCGTGTTGGTCGGTCGGGTCGCCCGTGTTGTCAGGGATAGACCCGATAATCGGATTGGGGTGACCGGGTGAACCGATTCGGCGTCGTTCGGGTCTGGTCTTTGCAGTCGCTGGGGAGAGATTCATAGGGCAAACAGTTAAAATCCATTCGTTGTTTGGTCCTACACGGTAGAATTGTCGCCGCAGCTTGCCCAGGTCAACTTCGCAACTTCACACGTGTAGATTAGCGAAAGGAGTAGCGACAAAACTTCTCCAGACCGATATGCTTGCCAGGGGGGGCGTTGTCGCGCAGTAATGTTGAGACACTTCCCCACACAGTTGTTGCGAAATCGAGGCTGATCGCATTAAACCGCCAGTCACAAGACCTTGTCGCGCCCCAAGCCATCATTGCCATGATTCAGTCCACTAAAGAAAAGTCGTCGATCAAGACCGATATGGCATTCCAACGCTGCATTAACCCCGATTGTGGTGCGACCTACGACCCCAGCCAGCTCCACACGTCGTGTCCGAAGTGCGGGAATTTGTTGGACGTCGCGTACGAGTGGGACCGCTTGGAAGTCCCCACCAAGCTGAGCGATTTCGAAGCCCGTTGGTCCGAACGCACCAACCCGGTTCGCTTCTCCGGCGTTTGGCGATTCCACGAACTGTTGCCCTTCGTTCCGCAAAGCGAAATTGTCACCGTCGGCGAAGGCCAGACGCTGCTGCAACAAACCGACGCGGTCGGATCGTTCGTGGGGATGGACGCGGGAAAGCTGCACCTTCAATACGAAGGCATGAACCCGTCGGGCAGTTTCAAAGACAACGGCATGTGTGCGGCAATCACCCACGCCAAGCTGCTGGGGGCGAAACGCGCCGCATGTGCCAGCACCGGTAATACCTCTGCGTCGCTCGCGTTGTATTGCAGTGCGACCCGATTGATGAAGGCGATCATCTTCATCGGCAGCGGCAAGATCTCTTACGGAAAACTCAGCCAGGCGCTCGATTACGGTGCCCTGACCGTTCAAATCGCCGGTGACTTTGATGATGCAATGATCCGCGTTCGCGAAGTCGCGGAACAACTTGGCATTTACTTGGTCAACTCGGTCAACCCGTTCCGACTGGAAGGCCAAAAGACGATCATGTTCCGCGTGCTCGAAGCCCTCCGCTGGGAAGTGCCGGACTGGATCGTTGTCCCCGGCGGCAACCTCGGCAACAGCAGCGCCTTCGGCAAAGCATTCATGGAGCTGAAGGAATTGGGGCTGATCGACCGTGTGCCGCGCTTGGCGATCATCAACGCCGCCGGTGCCGATACGCTTTACGAATTGCACGAACGCCGTGGTGTGCGTTGGAATGGCGGTAACGTCAATCTGGACCCGATCCGCGAGTACATGGATTACATGGACCAGAACGGCATCAAGGCCGACACGCTGGCCAGTGCGATCGAGATCAACCGTCCCGTGAACCTCAAGAAGTGCTTGCGTGCTCTTGAATTCTGCGACGGTGTCGTTCGCCAGGTGAGCGACCAAGAAATCATGGACGCCAAGGCGACAGTAGGGGCTGGCGGTTTCGGGTGCGAACCCGCGTCGGCGGCCAGTGTTGCCGGGGCCAAGGTGCTTCGTCGTGAAGGCGTGATCGCACCGAGCGACCGTGTGGTCTGTATTTTGACCGGGCACGAGCTGAAAGATCCGACCGCGACGGTTGCCTACCACACCACCGATCAGGAACTGTTCAACAACACGTTGGGCAGCCGCGGCGTCAACAAGGCGTCGTATGCCAACAAAGCGATCGCCGTGCCGAACGAACTGACCGACATCATCAAAGCGATCCAGCTGTACGCCTAGCGTTTCGGTTGCGCGATTTGCGTCAGGTTTCGCCTTATCGGCGCGTGACCGCGATGACGCATCCCTCTTGTCACTGCCCGGGGCATCACTCATCATCGAGTGACTTGTTTCCCATTTCCCGAACAATCAACCAATGTCAGCACCACTCCGAATCGCGGTGCACGGCGCCGCCGGCCGCATGGGCCGCCGCGTGATCGCACTTGCCGACGCAGACAAAAACATCGAAGTCATCGCCGCCATCGAGCACGATCAGCACTCTCTGCTGGGCACCGATGCCGGTGAGATCGCAGGGATCGGAAAGATCGACGTGCCGCTGTCGTCCAAGTGGCCAAGCGATGCCGACGTGGTGATCGATTTTTCGCTGCCCGAAGCGATGGACCGCTGCATCGACAAGTGCATCGCTCACGAAACCTCGTTGGTCGTCGCGACCACCGGCATGACGGACGAACAGATCGAGCGTCTGCGTGAAGCCAGCAGTAGCATCCCGATCGTTTGGGCGCCCAGCATGTCATTGGCTGTCAATCTGTCGATGAAGGTTGCCCAGCAGATCACCGAAAAACTGATGGGTGTGCCGGGCGGTCTGGACGTCGAAATTATCGAACGCCATCATCGTTTCAAAGCCGACGCACCAAGCGGCACAGCGCTGAAGTTTGGCGACATGATCGCTGAAAAGTTAGGCGATGACACCAAGCACGTTCACGGTCGCGAAGGCCACACCGGTCAACGCACTCGAAACGAAATCGGCTACCACGCCGTCCGCGTTGGCGACAATCCCGGTGAACACACGATCGTGTTCGGCATGTTGGGCGAGCGTATTGAGCTGAACGTTGCCGCCAGTAACCGCGATTGCTATGCCGGTGGCGCCGTGGCAGCCGCGAAGTGGCTGACCGGAAAATCGGCGGGCATGTACGACATGTTCGACGTCTTGGAGATGTAGTCCACGGGGACGCGATAAAGGCTGCGATTTCGGATGAAATGCGACGAGGGCTACCGATGCGAGGTCTGCGGCGAAGACGTCACCTCGATCGTCGAAAGTGATCTCTATCTGCGTTTTGTGATCGGAGAACTTGATCCCGAAACGCTGCACACCAGTGCCGAGCGGCACCTGAGATGCAATCCGGTGCTCGCTCAATTCATTTGCGACGATCGGTTCGAACCCGTGGTTGTCGATGGTCCGATGGCGAAATCCGGACTGGATCATGACTTCGTTTCTGAGCGGACGCAGTTGGTTTCGGCCGGCTATCGCAGGCTGCTTGAGATCATCGAATGGGACGGAGATCGAGACATGACCGAGTATCCGCTGCCGGGCGTTGTCGAACGCTATCGCTAGGCGAAGAGTGTGTGAGGATTGGTTCCGCGAAGCTCGCAACACGGGGATTCCGCTTGTTCGAGCCGGCGGAATATGCCAAAAGGCGTGCTGCAGGTTAAATTGACGCGCATTTTCGCGGGTCTCGCAGTGTCTCCGATGCTAGCTTGCACCACCGGCACACCTCACACCCTGTCGCCATTGTGAAACAGCGTTCCAATTCACTCTTCAATTCAGGCTTCTCAGGCCTGATCGTCGCACAGTTCTTTGGTGCGATGAACGACAATATTCTGAAGGTGATCCTGACCTTCATGGTGATCAACGGGGCCTGGAGCGGTCAGCTTGGTCAGGGCGGCCAAGGTGTTGTCAGTATTTGCTTCACCGTTCCCTTTATGATCCTGTCCGGATTTGCGGGGCAGATCGCGGACCGATATTCCAAGCAGCGAGTGACGTTGTGGGTGAAGGTCGCCGAGATCCCGATCGCCGCTGTCGCGGGCATCGGGTTTTACATCCAGAACCTTCCGGTGACGTTGATCGCACTGACGGCTTTGACGTGTCAGAGTTCGTTTTTTGGGCCGGCCAAGTACGGGATGATCCCGGAGTTGGTTTCCATTCGGCACCTCAGTCGTGCCAACGGGGCGATCAACATGATGACCAACGTCGCCGTCATTGCGGGAACGTTGATTGCTGGCGTGGCAAGCGACCACTATGCCCCGAAAGACGAAACACCAGGCGTCTTGTGGTTGCCCGGAGCACTGTTGGTGATCACCGCAGTGTTTGGTTTGGTCGCCAGTTTCCTGATTCCGAAGCTTGACGCTGGTGACAAAAACTTGCAGGTCACGCTGAACCCGTTCAGTACTTATATCGCCGCGATTCGCGAGATGTCAAAAACGCGATTGCTGATGGTGATGATGGCCTGGGGGTATTTCTACATGTTGGCTGGGCTGGCGCTGTTTATCGTGCCGGAGTACACCGAGGTTTTGAAGATCAATCACACCGAAGCGAGCGTGCTGATGGGAGTGCTCGGGGTGGCGATTGGACTGGGGTGTGCGATCGCGGGGGTGTTGTCAGGCGACCAGATTCGGCCGCGATTGACGCTTCTGGGGGCGGTCGGTTTGGTGCTGTTTTTCTTTTTGTTGGCTGCCGTCCCGCCGTGGATGCCGGACACGAAACCGTTGCTGCGAGTGGCGCTCAGCAACGTGTCGTTCTTAATTTTGTTGGCGGGTTTCTCGGCCGGGTTTTACATCGTCCCGCTGCAGGCATTGCTGCAAAAGCTGTCGCCGGATGACGAGCGGGGGCAGTTCCTTGGAACCGCGAATGCCGTTTCGTTCGCCTTCATGACGGTCGCGGGTGTGCTGTATCCGGTGATTCGACCGGGATTTGGAGACAACCCGCAGCGGATTTTTTATATCTGCAGCGGGTTGATGCTGATTGGTGCGATGTTCTTTACGTGGCGGCTAAGGGGCACCGGGATTCTGGTCAACACCAGCGAAGCCACCGCGGGGTAACGACGACTCACGCGAGGCCTCTCGCAGGCCTCGATTTTCAGATGGAGTCGCTTCTGGAATCGCCTTCTGGTCCGCAAAAGCCGCAGCAAAGATCGCTACTTTCGCGGAATGGAAGGCGACAATTGCCTAGGACTGCTTCGAGTCCAACGACACGATTTGCTTTTCCTTGGCCATCTTGCGGATGTCCTCGGTGATCTTCATCGAGCAGTACTTCGGTCCGCACATGCTGCAGAAGTGGGCGCTCTTGAAGGTGTCTTGGGGCAGCGTTTCGTCGTGGTAACGCTGAGCGGTTTCTGGGTCGAGTGACAAACGGAATTGCTCGTTCCAGTCGAACTCGAAGCGAGCTTTGCTGAGCGCGTCGTCACGGTCTTGAGCGCCTTTGCGTCCACGAGCGACGTCAGCCGCGTGGGCCGAGATCTTGTAGGCGATCACGCCTTGCTTGACGTCTTCTTCGTTGGGCAGACCCAAGTGTTCTTTTGGGGTGACGTAGCACAGCATTGCCGCGCCGTGCCATCCGGCCATTGCCGCACCGATTGCACTAGTGATGTGGTCGTAGCCGGGGGCGATGTCGGTCACGAGTGGGCCGAGTACGTAGAACGGAGCACCTTCGCAAAGCTCAGCTTGCTTTTCCATGTTCATTTGGATTTGGTGCATGGGGACGTGGCCGGGGCCTTCGACCATGACCTGGGTGCCGTTTTCTTTGCCGCGTTTGGTCAGTTCGCCGAGGACTTCGAGTTCGGCGAATTGGGCGTCGTCCGAAGCGTCAGCGATCGATCCGGGGCGGAGACCATCGCCCAGCGACCAGGTGACGTCGTATTCACGCATGATGTCGCAAAGGTCATCGAAGGCGTCGTACAACGGGTTTTGTTTGTTGTGCGCCATCATCCATTTGGCGATCAGCGAACCGCCGCGGCTGACGATTCCGGTGACGCGGTTGATCGACAGGTGCAGGTGTTCGAGTTTGACGCCGCAGTGAATCGTCATATAGTCGACACCTTGCTTGGCTTGGTGCTCGACCATGTCCAAGAAGTGCTGGGCGTTCATGTCTTCGATGTTGCCGCCCAGTTCTTCCAGCATTTGGTAGATCGGGACGGTTCCGATCGGAACGGGGCTTTTGCCGATGATCTGCTTGCGGATCTCGTCGATGTTCTTGCCCGTCGACAAATCCATCACGGTGTCAGCGCCGTAGTGAACCGCGGTGTGCAGTTTCTCTAGCTCTTCGCCGATGTTGCTGGTTACGGCACTGTTGCCGATGTTGGCGTTGATCTTGCACTTGGCGGCGACGCCGATGCACATCGGGTCCAGGGCGCCTGCGGCGTGAACCTTGTTGGCGGGGATCACCATGCGGCCGGCAGCGACTTCATCGCGGATGGTTTCGACAGGCAAATCCTCGCGCTGCGCGCATCGTTCCATCTCGGGGGTAATCTCACCAGCACGCGCTGCCAGAATTTGCGTTTTGCTCATCGATCAGAACTCCGTCGGAACCCACGAAGGGTGGGAATGAATGCCAAGCGGCGACACCCCGGATTTGGGACAATCGCCGTCGGTGTATGGGGAAGATGCGGCTTGCACCTAGTAAATTTGCTCGAAATGCCACTTAGAAACGGCGCCCTAGTTATACGCCCGGGCGGGCAATCGGAGTAGGGCCGCGCCGTCGGGCTATAGCGTTTTCAAATACTCCAGGACCGCCGTTTTTTCACTTTCGCTAAGTCGAGCCGGGAAATCGTGCCCGCTCGCACTTTTTCCAAACATCCGTGTGTCGAAATAGCTACGACGCTTGACCGGATCCTCGATCCCCACCGGGACTCGGTCGGCCGTTTCGATGGTCAGCCCGACCAGGTTCTGGTCCAAGTCTTGCGAGACCGGACGCCATACCGCCGGCCGCGATTCCGGGTGCAGCAGATGCCAAAGCGTGGGAACACTGCCATTGTGTAGGTACGGTGCACTGGCCCAAATGCCGTCCAACGGCGGGGCCACATATCCGGCGGGATCCAGGGTCGTATCGTGCTCGTCCGACTCGCCCGCATGGGCAAACCAGCTGTCCGCATAGCGTTTGCGGCCTTCGGGAGTTAACGCGTTCAAGCGGACCGGATCGGTTTTGATTTCGTCGATCGGGACGCATCGGTTAGGGTAGGTCCAGTCCTGGCCGTAGGTCCCGTGGCACTCGGCACAGTTGTCGGTAAACACTGCCCTGCCCCGCTCTGCCAGACTCCCGTCAATCTGGCCGGTGTACTTCGGCGGACGAAGCGAATCGAGATACGCGTAGACGTTGCGAAAGTTGTCTTCGTTGTCGCGATAAAACTGAGGGCCGTTCTCGGGAACGAGCGTGAACTGCATCAGTGCCCGATGGCCTTTCTGGGCAAAGCCGTCGATGTAGATCGAAGGCCGTTTGTAAAAATACCACCACGGCGGCGCGTCCATATCGTGGTGCGTAAACGACTGCGGTAGCTTGCGAACCAAGTTCAATTTGGCATCACGACTGCTCATCAATCCCATGCCGAAGACCACCGCATTCGTGGTCCCATTGGTCGTGCCGAGTGGGATAAACAAGGCTCCGATTTCCATTCGGCCGGGCAGCAATCCGAGCTGCGACTTTGCCTTGGTCAATTCCTCGGTCAGCGATTGCAACGCATAGCGATTGTTGGGAGCACCCGGAGTAGGTTCTCCATAGACGCTTCCGCCATGGCACGAAAAGCAGTTCATCGTCCAGTTGTCGCTTTCGTCGACGACGTACTGCAGCGGTTTACCCGAGTCATCGCCGGGACGCGTGGTCAGCCCATAACGCTGGTACGCCATTTGTCGCCGCTGGTCGGGAGTCGCTTCAGCAGCCTGTTTGCGAAGCTCTTCGGGCCAGACCTTCCACAATTCGTCGAACGTTGACTGTTGGAAATCGCTGGGCAAGACCGCCGTTTCCGTCAAAAAACGGTAACCCAATTTGGCATCGCTGGGCTCCGCACCGTGGGCGGAGCTGGCCGCAACGCAGGCCAGTCCGATCAGCCAAACGAATAGTGGACGAATTTGCTTGTGGCTTCCCATTTGCATCGCAACGGTGTTGGATTCGCGAAGTCAGAATCTCTGGTCACTTCAATTGTAAGTCGCCGGCGATGGCGACGTCGAAACGCAGTGCGCTATCGGTAGTGACCGTGTTTTGGTTGGGAGGCGTCACACTATTTTGCGGCAAATTCGATGGACACCACTGCGGGGCGAGATCGCAGCTCCCAGTTTGACGTGAGTGGCCGCCGAAGATTGAGTCGCTGAACCAGATTTTCAACGCTCGATTGATTGGAGCGTGTGATGAACCAAACATGTGTTTTGTCGTCTGGCAGCCCCCCGACCAGCGAGTCCAGCCAAGCATCGTGTGCGTTCACCGCGACAGGCTTGGTTCCGTCCAATTGATAGGGCCCTTGGAGCGGGAAAGCGAGGTAATCCCAAAACCGCGCGTCGGGCGATGGCCAGGCTTCCGGCGGCTCGGAAAGCAAGCTTGCTTCGATCAAACCGCTGTCCAACCAAACCGGTTCGCCGCTTCGTCGTGATTGTTGAACCAATTCCACCGCGTCACGCCAACGCTCGCCGCGGAGCTGCATCGGTAGGTTGCCCGCGGCGAGCTTGTGCAAGATGCCTTGATGGTACATCGTGAATCCGATCACCACGACGAGCACCGCGGCGGTGAGTCGGTGCGCCGATCGCCATCGTGTACGCGTTGCAAAGTCGATCGCCCGCGCGGTGTATTCGCCTCCGCTCCAAGCGAGCATTGGCAACGCGGCGATGAAGTACCTCCGGTGCCAGAGCGGGACCCAATCGAAATAGGATACGGTGAAGAACAGCAGCGTCGCGATGAATCCGATAAGGCCAGGTAACCAACCCAGCCATCGCGTTTCAACACACACACGTTGGTTCGGTGTTCCTTCAGCACTCGCGTTCTGATTTGGATTCAGGAGATGGCTCAGTGACCACATCAACACGCACGCGAGTATCGGAGTCGCTAGCAGCACAGACCAGTCCCAGGCATCCCAGAGTTGTTGTAGCTCGGTTGCGCGTCCAAAGGCACGCCACAGATCGCGTCGTTGCCAAGACTGGGGCAGCGACGAGATGGCGAGCAGCAGCAACGTAATCAGTCCGCCCGCGACCAAACCAACGTCGCTGACCCAAATCCGGAACCGTCCTGTTATCACCAGCAACACAAACCCGATCGGAATCAACAGCCCCAAGGTTCCCAGCGATGTCGGGTGCAGAAGTCCTGCCAAGCAAACCCAAAACACCATTGAAAGCCGCGCCACGCCTGTTTCAACGATCCATGTCGACGGTGTGGATTCGGGGGTGTTTTCTTGCGAGCCTTTTTTGCTGCCGAGCATCTTCATCAGTGACGCGGTGGCAAACGCCGAGCACATTATCACCGCCGCATAGGGCCTCAGTTCCCCACCAAAGAACACCGCATGTTGATCCAACGCCAACAGCATCGCCGCGGCAAAACCGCCCGCGACACGACCACTCGAACGGGTCACGCCGAAGAGCAGCACCAGTCCTGCGATCGTGTTCATCACCACGCTGCTTAATCGCATCGCCCATTCCAGCCCCACGGCTTGGTCGAGCCGCAGCATTTGGACGGTGTTTTTCCAGAACCACAGCGAGTGAAAATAGCCGGTCGTTTGGTTACCGTCAGCCGCTCGGGCCGAGATCACCGGAAAATCGTCAGCGACCGCCCATGCGGAATGCAGTTCGTCGAGCCAAAAGCTTTCGCCGCCCGCCGGCCAACGCATCGCAACGGTGACGACGACAACGGCGAATGCGGCGATCGCTAGCGGCCGTTTGGCATGCCTTGAATGTCGATTCGTCCGATTGCCAGGGGCGGGTGATAAGTCATGTTGTTTTGTCATTTCAGCGGCAGTGTACCACTTCGTCCCCGCTGCCTATCATGGGGCGTTTTCGAAGACACCCGATTCGTTCGATCTCCGTTTTGTCATGAGCACTTCTGAAATCACTCCCAAAATCACACGTGTCGATGCGCGACAGGGTTCGGCCGAAATTCTGGACCAGCTTCGTGAAAAACTGAGCCCTCGTGGCGATGTGGTGTCCCCCCGTGGGCGTGCGTTGACCGAAGAAGTCTTCGGGGCTCCGTTGACTCCCGTTGAAGTCGTCGAGCGGATTTGTGCCGAGGTGCAATCCGACGGAACCAAGGCGCTGCTGCATTATTCGAAACAACTCGATAAAGCCGACCTGACCGCGGAACAGCTTCGTGTGCCGGCCGAAGATTTGGCAGCCGCCCACGCCGCGGCCGATCCTGAGCTGATCGAATCGATCAAACGGATCCGCGACAACATCGTTCGGTTCCAGTCGGCGATCTTGCATCAAGACGTCACGATCGAGCCGAGTCCCGGTTTGCGTTTGACGCAGCGTTACGTGCCACTGAAACGCGTCGGTGTCTGCGTGCCTGGTGGTGCCGCCGCGTATCCGTCGACGGTCTTGATGACCGCCGTGCCGGCGCAGGTTGCTGGCGTCGAACAGATCGCCGTCGTCGCACCACCGACACCGTTTGGCGCTTACAACCAAGACATGTTGGCAACCTGCCACGAGTTGGGGATCACCGAGGTCTATCGTATGGGCGGCGCGCAAGCGGTCGCGGCGCTGGCCTATGGGACCGAAGACGTGAAGCCGGTGCAAAAAATCGTTGGGCCCGGCAACCTGTTCGTCGCGCTCGCCAAGAAGCATGCTTACGGAACCGTCGACATCGATTCCTTTGCCGGGCCGAGCGAAGTGATCGTGATTGCCGACGAAACCGCGCGTGCCGATTTCATTGCGGCTGATTTGTTGGCCCAAGCGGAACACTCCCCTGGCAGCGCGATCCTGATTACATGGGACGAAGCCTTGTTGGACGCCGTCGAGGCGGAACTTGGCAAGCAGTTGTCGCAGCTTTCCCGTTGCGAGCTAACACTCGATAGCCTGGAAGCATTCGGAGCGTTGATCTTGGTCCGTGACCAGCAACATGCGTGTGAGCTGACCGATTCGTTCGCGCCAGAGCACTTGCACATTCAAACGGCCAACCCACAAGAATTGATGACGTCGATTCAAAACAGTGGCGCGGCTTTCTTGGGGCACTACACGCCAGTCGCACTGGGCGATTACGCGGCCGGCCCCAGTCACGTGCTGCCAACGGGCGGGACTTGCACCTGGGCCGCCGGACTGTGCAGCAACAGTTTCTTGCGAAGCGGCAGCGTGACGTCGTTCGACCAAACGGCAATGCTTGGGATCGCTGACGATGTCGAGCGTTTGGCTGACAAAGAAGGTTTGACCGCCCACGCACGCAGTGTTTCGATTCGGCGTTAAGCTGTCGCCGAATCACCGTTCCTATTTCTCAACGACTCGATTGACCAACTTTCCGGAACCGCTTCCTATGTCGAAAACCGACCTCCGCCCTGCCCTTTCGCGGATGTTGCCGTATACACCGGGTGAACAGCCACCTCCAGGAAAGTTCATCAAACTCAACACGAACGAGAATCCTTATCCGCCGCCAGAAGCAGTGATCAAGGCGATTCAAGACGCGGCGACTGGTCCTTTGAATCGCTATCCGGATCCGACCGCCAAGTCGTTCCGCAATGAAGCCAGTCGTGTGTTGGGCTTGCCAAGTCCGGATTGGATTTTGGCTGGCAACGGCAGCGACGAAATCCTGACCATTCTCGTTCGTGGTTTCGTCGGCGAAGGACAGAAGCTGCGACTGCCTTACCCCAGCTACATCCTGTACCGGACGCTGGCCGATATCCAAGGCGCACGTTGGGAACAGATGACGTTCCTGGACGGATGGCATCTGCCGACGATGTTCGGCGAAGGACAAGATGACTTGCGTTTGGTGATGTTGCCGAACCCGAACAGCCCCAGCGGAACGATTGTTCCCAAGGATCAGATCGCAAAGCTTGCCGAGTCGCTGCCCTGCCCTTTGGTCGTCGACGAAGCATACGCGGACTTTGCCGGCGACAACTGTTTGAACCTCGTGCAATCACACGAGAACGTGCTGGTCACACGTACGTTGAGCAAGTCGTATGCACTTGCTGGGATTCGATTTGGATTCTTGGTCGGTTCGCCATCGATCGTTTCAAAATTGGCAAACATTAAAGACAGCTATAACTGCGACTATCTGGCCACCGTCGCCGCGACGGCCGCGATCGGTTCACAGGACTGGTTGCAAGACGTGGTGACCAAGATGAACACCACACGCGGCCGGATGGAAACGCGTTTGGCGGAACTCGGGTTCGAAGTCACCCCGTCGAAAGCGAACTTCGTTTGGTGCACGCATCCGAGCGGCGATCACGAAGCGATGCACCAGTATTTGAAGAAAAACCAAGTGTTGGTCCGCTACATGAATTTCCCCGAGTGGGGCGACGGGCTGCGGATCTCCGTTGGCACCGATGACCAAGTCGACGCCTGCTTGATGCTGTTAGAACGCTTCCTCGGTTGATCAACCTGCCGCGTTGGCACCGACATCGCGATCCGCTGTTTACTCACTACACCCACATCACACATAAAACCGAACCGAATATGTCACGCACCGCATCGATCTCTCGAAAGACTGGCGAAACCGATATCCAGTTGACCGTCAACTTGGACGGAAACGGCGGCGGAAAGCGTAATTCCGGAATCGGGTTTCTCGATCACATGTTGGACTTGCTGACCAAACATGCGTTAATCGATTTAGATGTGACCGCCAAAGGCGACCTGCATGTCGACGATCACCACACGGCCGAAGACATCGGCATCGCGTTGGGAGCGGCGATTCACAAGGCGCTCGGCGATCGGGCTGGCATTCGTCGTTATGGGCACTTCACATTGCCGATGGACGAATGTTTGGTGACGGCAGCAGTGGATTTGGGCGGTCGCTATGCGTTCGAATATCACGCGCCAATCAGTGCACCCAAAATCGGCACCTTTGACAGCGAATTGGTCGAACACTTTTGGCAATCGTTTGCCGCGAATGCAAACTGCAACTTGCACGTCGTGTTACACCACGGACGCAACTCGCACCACATTGCCGAATGCGTTTTCAAGTCGATCGCCCGTGCGATTCGCATGGCTGCCGAATCGGATCCACGCAGCGATGCGGTACCCAGCACCAAAGGCGTGCTTTAAAGCCTCGCCTGATGCTTCGCGGTGCAGCGTTACCGCGTCGTGATCGAATCGAGTGCGAAGTCGTCGCGTGCGTCGAAAGAATGGAACAGGCGAGCGATTCGCTTGGCCAGAATGTTGCCGACGAACAGTTTGCGGAATCGCGATTCGGTCGTCTCGCTGGTGGAAACGCCGCCGGCGATGTTGGGATAGGTAAAGTCTTCGAGTTCGCTGCTGAACAGTTCGTCACCGGTCTTGGCATCGATCACCGAAACGTGGATGTCCGCTTGGCCGCGGAACAACGTCGCGCCTTCTTGCAGCGACAGTTTCAGGACTTCGATCGCCAGGACTTTGTCGGCGTTCACGCCACGTCCGATTTCGGCGAAGTCCATTTGGTCCCAGCCGTGGACGTCACGCCATTCGGAGATTTTGTCGTCGCGGATCAGTTCGATGTTTTTGACTTCCGACGCCAGGATTTTGCTGACCGAGTGACTTAGTAATGTTGCCGAGACATCGTCGCCGAATTGACTATTCTCGGTCAACGTAATGACTGCCACTTTGCTCTTTTCGAGACCTTCGTACGCTGGTGGGGTCCGGTCGGCGCCGGTCACATGCATGAAGTTTGCGATCAGGGGTGCACAGCCAGTCTGCAACGCCGCTAAGGCAGCGAACCCGAGGGTCAATGCGGTGATTCGGGCTACAGCGTGAACACGCGCGGTCAGTTTCACGCTGCGATCGCTCGATTGTTGGGTGTGCATCGGCAAGATTCCCTTTTTGCCATCCTCGAAATTCGTGTGAAACGATTCGGTACGCAATCGGGCGATGCAGACGCAATGGCAATGTATTCAAGAAATCAGGCTTTGCGCCGTCAAATTGGCCGTACCAACGCGGCGGCAAGCTTAGCGAATCGGTTGCGGCTCGACGTCCACGCTGACTTTCAGTGTGTTCGTCCCGCCGCCCAAGACAACACCACGCATAGGACTGACATCGCCATAGTCCCTGCCGATGCAGATCGGGATGTGGTCAGTCGAAACCATGCAGGCATTGGTCGGGTCCAGGCCTAACCAACCCAGCTTTTCACCGGCATAGAGTTCGACCCACGCATGTGATTCGTCCGCACCAATCAAGCGTTCTTTTCCTGGCGGCGGCGTCGTGCGTAGGTATCCGCTGACATAGCGGGCGGCCAGACCGATCGAACGCAGGCAGGCGATTTCGACGTGCGCGAAATCTTGGCACACGCCGGCTTTTAATTGAAACGCTTCTTCAGTGGTGGTATCAACCGTGGTGGCCGTGACATCGTATGCGAAGTCCTGGTGGATTCGCCGCGTCAGATCCAAGGCGCCTTCCAGGATTCGGCGTCCCGGCGTAAACGATGGTCTGGCGTAGGCGGCGAACGTTTCCGAAGGCAGGATCCGTGGGGAGTGATAGCGATGCTCTGCTACCGTCGGGCAAAGCGGTCCCTGGCCGTGATCAAGGGCCTCTTCCCACTGCGTCGATGCGTCCGATTCGGATATCGATGGTGCGGCGACCGTCACGCGGCTTTTCACAACAACACGCAATGCCGTGTGAATCGATTCGATTGAAAACGTCGTGACCAGGTTGCCAAAATAATCGCGATGTTCGTCCCAGCTATTCGGGTCGGGATCGATCGTAACCTTGGTGTCTTGGCATTCCAGGTTGCCGCCGGTAACCGGTTGCATTCGCAATTGGTTTTGGCAGACAGCGACGGGTTCGCTGTAATTGTACTCGGTCTGGTGACTGATTTGATACGTCACGTGGCTGGGCGGTTTCGCCGGTGGCGCATTGGGCGGCACCGCTGTTCCCGAGTTCGGAGGTCCGCCGGTCACGGAAGACTGCGTTTGGTTCTGTATCGCCGGTTGCCCCGCGCCTTGTGCCGGAGGCAGGGTGTTGTTCGGGGCTGCTGGATTGGGAAGCGGCGCAGCGGCAGGCATTTCGGTTGGTGACGGAGCAATCTGTGACTGGCGGTTCGAACGCGAGCTGCTGTTCATCGTTCCGTCCCCGTCAGTTGTTGCGTCGATTCGGTATGGATCAGATACCTGGCGTTGATCTGGTTGAACAGCTTCGGCAGGTCATCAGCGACTTCTTCAAGCAAATGCTGCAGGTGTTCAAGGCGTCCGTCTTTGGCAATCGTTGCCAATTTGGTTGGGTCTGCTGTGGTCACGCGAAACTGCAGACTGGAAACCAAACGTAAGATCGCGTCGGAACCGGTGGGGCCTTCCGTTGTCGGAAGCTTGTCCATGAGTGACGCAATACGATCGATTTGAAATTGTAGCGAACGCGGGTTGGTTTCGTCGGTGATCAACAGGTCAATCACGGGGGCCAGTTGCACGAGGTTGATGTATCGCGAACGATACGTCATCAGGCAATCGGAAACTTCAAGTGCCGCTTCACAGATCGATTTGCCGCTGTCGGTCGCGGGACACAGCATTGTCGTGGTCAGGTCGCAAATATTTTCGGCGCGTTCGATGCGGCGACCAAGTTCGATGAATTGCCAAACATGCGTTCTCACAACGCTCTCGCTGGTCAAACCGGCGAGTGCCAGCAGGTCGACGATCAAACGGCCAGTGCGGTCGATCGCTTCGTTGATGGTGACCTGCCCAGGTTGACCGGTCGCCTCAAGGATGACAGGACGATTCAAGTCACGCGCGGCGCGTTGGATGATTCGGTAGGCATCGATGGACAAGCGGTCGCGAACGGACGCGGCGTTGTGCAGGATCGAATCCATCGTGCGGCACAACCCGCGAGCTTGCGCACGGTCCAGGACCGAAGCGGGGAGAATTTGTTCGACGGTGGGCAGGTTCACCGAGAATGAATCGACCGCGTAGCTGGGTTCGATCTGACCCCCGGAAGCAAGCGCATAAACCAGTCGCCGAACATCGGACAAGGTTTCCCAGTTGTCTTCGCCAGAGATACGCAGCAATGTCGTGCGAAGCAATCGCGCGGCGGATTCGGCGCGTTCGGCGTAGCGTCCCAACCAGAATAGATGTTCGGCGACGCGGCTTGGCAGATCAGCACCACCGCGGCGGATGCTGATCGTCGCTTTGGAGTCTTTCAGTAGCGTCTTGTGCTGGTCGACAGGACGGTTGCTGGTGATCCAGCAATCGAGAGTCATACCACCACTGACCAGCGACCGGGACAGGTCGAGCTCGTCTTTGCCCGCTCGTGCGAGTGCCCCCGGCAGGATATTGATTCCGCTTGGGGTCGTCAGTTGAAAACACCGCAGCGCGACTTTACGAGACTCGATCGATTCGCCAGACCACAGCGGCGTACGGCTGAATTGCAGGCGACGTTGCGCGACGTATAGCTCCGGCGTTGATTTCAGTTTTGCCAAGAATGCGTCACGTGATGCCGCGTCCAGTTCGTCGGTGACGATTGGCCGGTTGTTGGTCACCATGTAAGCATCGCGAAAGACAAACTCGTCCAGGCGTTGCAAGACGAACGAGAGGTCGTTCGCATCGCCGCACCAATAGGTCTCGGCCGATGGGAGCGATAGAGATTTGCCGAAGAAGAACTCGCTTGCCTTGCCGAGGTAAGCCATCAAGGCGGGGGCCTGGGCGAGGACACTTCCGACGGTGTTGACGACGGCAACGCTTTGTCGACGAACACAGCGGAGTAAGCCGGTAACGCCTTCGACCGACTGTGGGTTGAGTTCGAGTGGATCGCAGTGACGATCGGAGATGTGTCGCCAGAGCACTTGGATCGGTTTCAGCCCACCCAGTGTTTTCATGTGCAATTCGCCACCGCGTACCGCCAAGTCACTCCCTTGGGCAAGTAGCAGCCCCAGGTAGCGAGCCAAGTACGTGTCCTCGAATTCGCGATAGCTGCCGCTCGGGGGCGTCAGCAACGCGATCCGCGGGTTTTCGCGTTTCGATTTGGCTTGCAGTCTTAGGTGATCGTTCAGCGTCTCGAAAAACGATGCCAAGCGATGTGTGTTGGTGCGGCGGATGAGCGTTGGCATCACGCGGCTTGTGACGACACGGTTTTCCAGCAGGTACCCGAGCCCGCTTGGGGCGCGAGTTCGGTCGCCGATGACTTTCCATTGCCCGTCGATGTCGCGGGCAAGGTCGGTCGCCGAGACATGGAGTTTCTGTGCGCCGGGATCTAGTTCATGGTAGGCCCGGTGGTAGGTCGGATCGGACCATAGCAGTTGGCCTGGGATGATTCGCTCGCGGATCAACCGCTGAGGGCCGAGCAAGTCGTTGAGAACGGTTTCCAGCAGGCGTGTGCGTTCGATCAGCCCTTCGCGAAGGACTTGCCATTCGTTTTGCTCAAACAGAAACGGGATGACCGACAGACGCCAGGGGCGATTCATTTGCCCCTGGGATGACTGGTGCCCCGGTTCGGCGGGCTGAAATGTCACCCCATTATCGCGGATGAATTGGTTGACCGCACGCGACCGGGTGTGCAACAGCGGCGTGCCCAGCGATTCAAGCTCCGATGACATCATGGCCCAATGTGCACGGACCTTGCCGGTGGCATCGACGCGTTCGTCGAAGTCACTTGCCGGGTTGGTGGGTGCGTTCCAAAAGGAACTGGCTTGGAGCATCGTGTTCAAGGCAGGCGGATCCGGCTGGCTGTCAGGTAGCCAAAGGTGGCGTTTCGCGGGTGGAAGTTGGCGGACAGGTCTCTTTCATACCTCGCCGAATTGGCGAGGGAAGGGCCGCGGAATTTGCGGTAGATTATCTGCCAATCCGCCGTTGCGGCGGGGGACAAAAACCTACGGAGACCGCGTGCGCGTCCGAAAACCGTTCTGCTTACGGGTTTAGCGTCAGCGTGAGTCCTTTTTATACGGGCGAAAGAGACTTTCCCTCTAACATTTTGCCACGTGGGCTGCGCAAACTCGAATTTTCATGCCCGTTTGAGTGACAAAACTCTGCGATGGCCGGCTAAGTCTTTGATGAAACGCGATTCATCGTACTCGTCGAACTTTTCAGCAAGTTTTGCGCAGTCGCCAGCGATCATCGGGCTGAGCTCGATGATCAGCCGTCCGCCGGGGATCAGGCGGCTGCGGGATTGGTCCATCAAACGCTCGATCGTCTCGGTCCCGGTCGGGCCTGAAACCAGTGCCGACTTTGGTTCGAAGTCACGGACGGTGCGGTCCAGTTGTTCGAATTCGGCTTCGCTCACATAAGGCGGGTTGCTCAGGATCAGACTGAACGGCGTGTCCGATTGCACCGCATCAAACAGGTCGCTGGTGACAAAGTCGATCCGCTCAAGCACATCGTGCTGTTCGGCATTCCAGCGGGCGATTTCCAAGGCGGGCTCGCTGATATCGATCGCGGTCACCCGGGCGGAGTTGCAATGCACGGCAAATGCAATCGCGATCGCGCCGCTTCCGGTGCCCACGTCGGCAACCAAAGGTGGGCCGTCGAGTTTGTTTGCCGCTTCGAGTTGTTTGATGCTGTCGAGAGCCTCGATGACGAGGTGTTCGGTTTCTGGCCGTGGGATCAATGTGTGCTCATTGACACGGAATCGCAGCGAGTAGAACTCTTTGTAGCCGACCAGTTGCGCGACAGGCGTGCCTTCACCGCGACGGCGAACGAGCTCACGAAAGGCGGCCCGCTGCTCGGCATCGGGTTCCTGTTCGAACGCCGTGTAAAGCTCGATGCGGCTGCATTGTCTCGCATGGGCCAGCAGGACTTCCGCATCCAGTCGCGGCGAGTCGCTGCCGTGTTTGGTGAAGAAGTCGGTCGTCCATTGAAGCAGCCGAAGGACGGTCCATTTTTCGGCAGATGCTTGTTGGTCAGACATTAATCGATCATGTCCCCGCGCATTTGATCGCGATCGTACTCAATCAGGGCGTCGGTAACCTGTCCCATGTTACCGGCGATGATTTGGTCCAGTTTGTAGAGCGTCAAATTGATGCGGTGATCGGTCAGTCGGTTCTGTGGGAAGTTGTAGGTGCGAATCCGTTGGCTTCGGTCACCCGATCCGATCAGGCCTTTGCGTTGTTCGGCTTGTTTGCTGGCTTCTTCTTCACGTTTCTTTTCATAGATCCGTGCTTTCAAAACTCGCAGTGCCTTGGCCAGGTTCTTGTGCTGGCTTTTTTCGTCTTGGCACTGGACGACGATCCCGGTTTCGTGGTGGGTCAAGCGGATCGCCGATTCGGTTTTGTTGACGTGCTGACCACCGGGGCCGCTGGCGCAGAACTTGTCGACGCGGTAGTCATCCGGTTTCAAGTCGACTTCGACGTCTTCCGGTTCAGGCATGACGGCGACGGTCGCGGCACTGGTGTGGACACGGCCTTGGGTTTCGGTTTCTGGAACACGCTGGACGCGGTGTCCGCCGGATTCGTAAGCGAGGTCGCGGTAGACGCCTTCGCCTTCGAGGTTCAGCGTGATTTCTTTGAATCCACCCATGTCGTTGACGCTGCTGTCGAGTATCTCGACCTTCCAGCCGCGAATTTCCGAGTAGCGGCGGTACATTTCGAACAGGTCGCGGGCGAAGAGTGCTGCTTCGTCGCCGCCGGTTCCGGCGCGAACTTCCATGATGCAGCGGGTCCGGTGTGAATCTTCGCCGCCGACGGTCATCGAAAGCAGGTCTTCCCAAAGGACTTCGCGTCGCTCGCGAAGTTTGGTCAGCTCGGCCTCGACCATTTCGCGTTCTTCGCTGTCTTCGGCCGCTTCGATCATTTCCTTGCACTCGCCGATTTCCGTGTTCATTCGTTTGAATTCACGGTATTTTCCGGCCAAGCGTGCCAAACCGCCGTGTTCGCGGGCGGTCGCACTCATGCGAGAGCCGTCGGCCAGGACATCGGGGTCGGACATGTCGCGTTCGAGTTGCTCGAAGCGTTTGAGTTTTTCTTCCAGCAGTTCGCGAATGCCGCTCATGGAAAACCGACAAAGAGTGGGGAGAGGGAGAGACGCCGGTCGGTCCCGATGGTGGACCGCACGCTGCATCGCGTGTTGGCGATGCTGACTGTAAACAAAAACCGCATGGTCCTGTACTGGTTGCAGGGACCATGCGGTTGCGTTTGCCTTCTCGTGCCCGTCAGCCAAGCTCGCTCGTTGGATCGATTGGCAATCCGGCGGGGCTGTGGAACACGTGGCGGAGATAGCGTCGCTATTTCTTTTTCTTTGCCTTCGCTTGCAAGCTGCCGTAGGAGCCAGCGGCGAATTTCTTTTGGAACTTGTCGATACGACCGGCGGTGTCGACGAACTTCAGCTTGCCGGTGTAGAACGGGTGGCAGCCGTTGCAAATATCGATTCGCATTTCGCCGGGGCGGACCGAGCGAGTTTCAAACGTGTTTCCGCAACCGCAGATAACGGTGGTCGCTTCGTATTTTGGGTGGATGCCTTCTTTCATGGCACAAATGTCTCGTGTTTCTTCTAAAGAGGGGGTGTCCTGGCTGCTGTACAGGTCCACGAAGCCCAAAAGGATAGGCGAGAACCTACCGAATCGACAAGGTCCAATTTGGTGTTCGCCACAGCCTTTTCGGCCAGCACGCCAGTTTTCCGGGGGGCGGGTGTCGCGTTCCGGCCATCTGTTGGCGGCCGAGAGTGTATCGAGACCCCGGGAAGCGGCCTGGAACCGTCGAAATTCGACCGTGCTAAGTTCGACCAAGCCGTGCCGGCTGACTGGAGATTAGTGATTGTCGACATTTGTCGCTGGCAACTTGAATAGCAAAAGGCTGCGGAGGAGCGATGTCCATCCGCAGCCGTTGTTGTCCGCCAGCTGGCGTCGGTTGTGGTGTATCAGATCGATGGCGATCGGTCTGACCGGTCCAAATTGTCAGGTCGGTTGAGTCGCCTTACTCCTTCGGCAACAAAACCTTGTCGATGACGTGGATGACACCGTTGGAGCATTCGATGTCAGCTTTGACCACTTTGGACTTGTTGATCATCACGGTGTCGCCTTTGGTGGTAATGCTAACGGTCGAACCTTCGGCGGTCTTGGCTTCGTCCAGTTTGACCACTTGGCTGGCGGTCACTTTGCCAGGCACAACGTGGTACTTCAGGATGCTGACCAACTTCGCTTTGTTCTCTGGCTTGAGCAGCGTTTCGACCGTTCCGTCAGGGAGTGCCGCGAAAGCTTCGTCCGTCGGTGCAAAGACAGTGAACGGGCCGTCACTGGAAAGCAATTCAGCGAGTCCGCCAGCTTTGACTGCGGCGACCAGCGTGTTGAACTTCTTTGCTTCAACTGCGGTTTCGACAATCGTCTTTTCGCTGCTTTCAGCATAGGCCTGAACGGCGACGGTGCTGGCCAAAACAAACGCCAATGCCATGGTCATGATCTTACGCATGAGTCTCTCCGCGATCTTCAATGAAACGGCGGTCGCAACATGCTTTGCGAGTCAACGTGCTCGCATTCGTTAAGGAAGGTTTGAAGCGGTTGGTTGCGACCGTCACTTCGGTTGGGTGTGCGATCGAATTGTGATGACGCGGCAAGTGAAAAATGGCCTTCAGAAACCAACTTTTTTTCATGCTTGACGGGCGCGTATAAAACCCGTTTGGACTCGTGAATCGCCGAAGAAAACGGCGTGAAGAAAGTTTTGGTTTTGGCTGTTAACGCACGGTGATGCCTGACGGTTAACAGCTTTTAAAGCATCGACGAAAGGCGATGTCTAAAGCGTCTGTAAATCGCGTCTCATCTGATCGGCAACCGAGTCGATAATCGCGTTTAAATCCTTGCTGGGCGCAAATCCAATGGTTTCTCGAATGCGGGTCAAGTCAGGTACGCGGCGACGAATGTCTTCGAATGATTCGTCGTAGGCATCGGAGTAAGATTGATACTCGATTTTGGCTTCGGGATTAACGCGTTCGATCACACGTTTTGCGAGTTCAAGGATTGATACCGGGGTGTCGCTGCCAATGTTATAGACTCGGCCGTGTGCCGACGGTTGTTCGACCAAGCCAACAACGGCGCCAATCACGTCTTCGACGTGAGCAAAGCAGCGGATTTGTTTTCCATCGTCGTGAACGATCAACTTTTCTCCGCGAAGGGCGGCGGCAACGAAGCGTGGCAGCACCATCCCGTAGGCACCGGTTTGACGAGGTCCAACGACGTTGAAGAAACGTCCGACGACAACTGGCAGTTGCTGCTCTTTGTGAAACGCCAATGCGAGGAATTCGTCGATCGCTTTACTGACACCGTAACTCCAACGTGGTTTCGTCGTGGCACCGAATACAAGGTCGTCCTCTTCGCACCAAGTTTCCTTGGGGTTCTTGCCATACACTTCGCTGGTGCTGGCGATGAAGCATGGCACCAGGTTGCCGCGGCGGGCCCGTTCACCGAGTCGATCCAAGATCAACTGTGTGGGGTAAACGTTGCGTTCGATCGTCTGAATCGGCTGCTTGGCGATTAAGGCGACGCCCACGGCGGCGGCCAAGTGGTAAACACAATCTGCTCGCCCGACGACCTCTGCCACCAACCGATCATCCTCTACTCCACCCTGGATGAACTCCAGTCGGGGGTGGTCTAGGATCGGCTGAATGTTGGCTTGGTTGCCGGTGGACAGGTCATCGACGATCAGAACGTTGTCACCACGATCGAGTAGACGCGCGGCGAGATGTGATCCGATAAATCCGGCGCCGCCGGTGATGAGTTGCGTTTTGCCAGTGGGACGGGGTTCGTTCACGTGATGGTGTCGCTGCAAAGGAGTCGGAGAGGCGTCGAGGGAGTTTGTACGATTGGTAGGCAATATTTGGTTCGCGAGATGACGGCGAATCCGCCGTTTGCGTCGCCCGGTCGGTCACCAAAGGCGAGCTGGTGCCGCAATCGTCACCCCATTTGACGTATCGAATCTGGTCCGCACTCGCGTTGCGAAATCGCCGCCTGATCGGGTTGGGCAAACTGGGCGGCGAACTATCGACGTGATCTTGTCGCCGTTAAACTGGTTGCAGCTGTTATAGCGGTCGTGCGTCTGAACGCGTCGCGGGGGTGGCTGTACACTCCGCGGAAAGGTCGTTTCGCTCTGCGACGGTATCATCCGACGATGAAAGCCAGCCCAGCGAAACCCAGGCAAGGATGAAACCAAGAACCTGGTGTCTCCAATTGGAGCACGCCATGATCGATAGGAATCTTGATCGATAGGAATATGGAATGCTCAACAATCGAACTCCCCTGCCCTTCCCCGTGGCTCGTTGTCCGATTTCTGTCACTCGGATCGCCCGTGTCGCTGCGGTCGGTCTAATCGTCCTGGCAGTCCATCTGACGGTTGGATTCGGCGGAGGCGAAATTCAGGCGGCTGAGTCGAGCGAGGAGTCGATAGCGCTCTATGCCGATGCGGCGAACGCACAAACCGGCGGCGCATACGAGCTGGCGATCGACAATTGGAAACAGTTTCTAAACAAGTACCCGGACGACCAACTGGCCAGCAAAGCGGCGCATTACCTGGGTGTCTGTTACATGCAGAAGCAAAGCCCCAACTACGTCGCGGCAGCAGACGCGTTTGCGCTCGCCTTGAAAGACAAAGAATACGAACTTCGCGAAGAGAGCTTGGCAAATCTCGGTTGGTGCTACTACGCGTCCGCCGGTGACGGACCGCAACGTGACGAGGACAAGCTTCGTAAGACGATCGAAACGTTTGACTTGCTTCGCAAAGAACGTCCGCGTGGCGACTACATCGACCGGGCGTTGTTTTATACCGGTGAAGCTGCATACGGACTGGGCGACTTGAAAAAGGCCGTTGATGCGTACAACCGATTTTTAAAACTGCCTAAGGCGGCAGACTCGCCACTTCGATGCGACACGTTGTACGCACGTGGTATCGCCTACGAAGAACTTGGTGACACCTCCAAAGCGATCGATTCATTCGACGAATTGTTGAACGGTTGTGCCAACAGCGGATTGGTAGCCGACGTGCTGCTTCGTATCGGTGACTTGCGGATCCAAAGCAAGGAATTTGACCTGGCGATCGATGCGTTTGAAAAAGCGATCACGCAGTTTGGACGTGAATCGGCTCAAGGCGACAATGATGAAGACAAAGCCTATGCGGTGTTTCGTCAAGCGTTCGCTCTTGTGCAAGCTGGCAAGCCGGCCGAGGCGGCTTTGCGGTACGACCGATTGCAAACCGAATTCCCAAGCACACCCTACGCTGCCAACGCGATGTTGGCCGCCGGGCAAAGCCTGTATCGCGCAGGCGACTACGAACAAGCGAGTTCGCGTTTCGGAAAAGTTTTAGCTTCCGGAAATCCAGTTGCGGCTACCGAAGCGGCGCATTGGTTGGCACGAATCAAATTGACCGGCAACGATGCTGCATCGGCAATCGCGATCGCCCGCAAACAGCTTGACCAAGGTGCCGAAGGTCCGTTCTTATTCGACTTGCAAGTCGACTTGGCGGACGCACTGGCACTGAATCCGGAGACGTTGGCAGAATCCATCGACGTTGCCGAGAAAGCCTATCGCAGCGATCCCAGTGACCCATTGGCACCGCGGGCTCTCTACAACGCGGCATTCTCGGCACTCCAGTCGAACCAGTATGAAAAAGCGGGACAACTAGCGAACGAATTTATACAGCGGTTCGCCAGCGATCAGCTGGCCGCCGACGTTCGTTTTATCTCGGCGGAAAGCGAATTGATGCGGGGCAACGTCGACGGCGCGATCGCCAAGTATCAAGCGTTGCTGGACCAAGCGTCGGCAGATGCGTCACAGCGACCGGTATGGATTTTGCGCACCGCGATGGCGCTCAATCGGATGCAGGATTACAAATCATGTATCGAACTGCTTAACCGTGAATACGAAACCATCAAGGACGACGCCCAAAAAGCCGAAGCACAGTTTTTGCTCGGCCAAGCACACATGCTGTCTGAGCAGCCAGCCGATGCGGCGGCATCGTTCGAACGTTGTGCGACCTTGGTCCCAGGGACGTCACGGGCGACCGAAGCGATGTTGTTACGTGGTTCGGCATTACTCGCTGCCGGCGAAGCAGACGCGGCGAGTCAAGTTTGGCAGTCGGTGATCGAGGCAGATGGGGCGTCGCGGATGGCCGACCAGGCTCGATACAAGTTGGCACAAGCGGCCGCCGACGCGATGCGGCATGAAGACGCGATCCGGTTGTATCAAGCGATCATCGATGGGAAGCATGATCCCGGTTTGATCCCGTTCGCACTGTATGGACTGGGGTGGTCCAGCATGCAAGTCGGCCAACATCAACAATCAATCGCACCGCTGACAAGACTGATTGATGAATTTCCAGAACATGCGTTGGCCGATGATGCATTGTTGGCCCGTGGAATCAGCCACCGAACGCTGTCGGATTGGGCGTCCGCGAAAAGCGATTTGCAGGCTTACCTTAAACGCGAGCCAGCTCCCGAGGGCGAGAACTTGGGGCATGCGTTATACGAATTGGCGATCGTCGAACAGAAGTCTGGCGAGTTCGCTTCGGCGGCGGAGCGTCTGAAGCGTTTGATTCGCGAAGTCCCAGAGTACCCCAGCATGGACGACGTGCTGTATGAGTTGGCTTGGTCGTCGCGCCAAGCGGAGCTGCCAGCCGACGCAGTCAGCAGTTTTCGTCAACTGTATGAGCGGTTCCCTGAATCCAAGTATGCCGCCGAAGCCGCGTACTTTGTCGCCCAGGATGCCTATCAAAAAGGCGATTGGGCGGCCGCCGCGACTTCGTTTCGTGCTGCCGCTGATAAAACCAATGATGCTTCGACGAGCGAAAAGGCGCTCTATCGACTCGGTTGGTCTTACTACAAAGAGTCTGCCTTTGAGGATGCCAAGAATGCATTCGCCGAACAGGCGAAAAAGCATCCGCAAGGCACCATGGCGATTGACGCACTGATGATGGTCGGCGAATGTTCTTTCAAAACACAGGCCTACGAAGAAGCACTGACCGCTTATTCCTCGGGACGGGATCTGATTCGGTCGAGCGACGACACCGCCCAGTCAATCACCGACGCCGCCGAACGACAGGTTCGCGAGTTGATCTTGCTGCACGGTGGCCAGTCGGCCGCCCAGTTGGGGCGTTGGGACGATGCGATCGCTTGGTATGACGATTTGAAAACGCGGTTCCCCGCGACGGCGTATCTGCCTCAGTCGTACTATGAAACCGGCGTCGCTTATCAACAAAAAGGAGAAAACGCGAAGGCGCTTGACTATTTTAAACAGGTGGCCGAACGCTATCGACGTCGCGAAGTCGGCGCACGTGCTCGATTCATGTCAGGCGAAATTTATTTCGGCGACAAGCAATTTGACAAAGCGATTCCCGAATTCCAGGCGGTCATGTTCGGGTTCGGGGGGGAGGACGCGCCGGCCGAAATCAAGAATTGGCAGGCCAAAAGCGGCTTTGAGGCCGGACGCTGCAGCGAACTGTTGATGCAAAATGCCAAGACCGATGAAGCACGCGATCGGGCAAAGTCGTTTGCAATCCAGTTTTACAAATACGTGATCGACAAACATGCAGATCACGAGTTGATTGCCAAGGCAAAGGATCGTCTTGCGGCACTGGGCGGTGGTTGATGGAGGATCCGGCGACATAAAGTCGTCGAGATTTTTCACGAGGGGAAACGTGAGCTTTGCATTCATGATTGGGTGCGAAGTTAGCTTCGCAGAACACCATTGACGATCAGCGAAGCGCGACGATAAACCAAGTCAAGGGTTGCCTGTTTCAGCGGCCCGTTTTCCGACCGAACCAGAAATAATGAAGTTCGCACCTACCGCCTCGAAACGCCCGATGTCGCGATCGCGATTTTCAAACATGCGACCAGTCTTGCTGCTGTTGTTGACGGCATCCGTGGCTTGGGCGATTAGCGAGTTGCCGGCCACACAATCCGTGTTTGCCCAGCAACCGGAACTCGCACCGACAAGTGACGCTGCCGACACCGAACCGATGGCGCCGATCGGTGCGGACGACATCCAAGCGGTGATGGCCGACGAGGCTGTCGATGAACCGGTCACCAAGGCGGAGCCGTCAGGGATCGACATGCTGACGCTGCTGCTTAGCGGCGGTCGTTTTATGATCCCGATCGGCTTGATGAGTTTGCTTGTTGTTGCACTAGCCGCCGAACGGATGCTGAGCTTGCGCCGAGGAAAGGTGATCCCAAAACGGTTGGTTCGCGAACTAGAGATGCTGGCGGATCCCATCGACTCGTTTGATCCCGCCAAAGCTTACTTGGCCTGTTTGAATCATCCGTCGCCGACCGCCAGTGTGGTTGGGGCGATGTTGATGCGAACAGGGCAACCGCTGGCTGACATTGAACGCGCCGCGGGAGAAACGATCTCGCGGGAGGCCGACCGATATGCGGCACCAGTGCGATGGTTGTCGTTGGCCGCCGCCGCGACGCCGTTGATGGGGTTGCTTGGGACGGTTTGGGGAATGATTGTCGCATTTCACGAGTCGACCTCATTGTCGGCCGAACGGTCGCGAAGCGAACAGCTTTCCGAAGGCATCTACACCGCATTGGTGACGACACTTGCCGGTCTGATCGTTGCGATTCCGGCGGCGATCCTGGCACAGTATTTGGAAAATCGGATAGCCAGTTTGTTTCATCGGATCGAGCAATTCGCGTTCGAGTTGGCACCCGGATTAAAGCGATTTAGCGGACGCAACGAATTAGCAGCCGACGGAACTTTGGTGGCGATGGAGGCATCGGAACCACCGCCCCACGTGTCGCCGCATAGTGATGCAGCACGCGGTGAAAAGGTGTCGGGTACCAGCCAATCGTTCAAAGCAGGTTGATCGATGGCTGTCGAAATCAAACGTTCCAGTGTTGCGGGCACTTTAAGTCTGACACCGTTGATCGACGTGGTGTTCTTGCTGTTGATTTTCTTTTTGGTGACCAGCGAGTTTGAAGAAGAAGAACGCCGGTTGGACATCGTGTTGCCGACCGCAACGAGCGCGGTTCCGATGGTTGGCAAACCACGTGAAATCGTGATCGATATCGACGAGGCGGGAGAGATTTACCTGCGTGGGCAGAAAACCTCGATGGACGAGTTGGAAACGAGTTTGAAAGCCAGTGTGGCTTCGAATCCAACCAACCAAACCGCTGTGATCCGCGCCGACCGCAGCACGTCATTTCAGCCTGTTGTGAGTGTGATGGACGTGTGCAACCGGACCGGTATCAGTGATTACTCGGTGACGACGCAAGAAGGGCCCGAGGCGTCGGAGACCAGTGCGTCGGAAACGCTGAACTAGCCACGCCAAGCGGCACGCTCGCGGGCCCCCTTTGTCCGATTGAATCAACCTGTGACCGAATGAAACAGCATCATCACCGTCCTCGAGTCGACAGCACGCCGGAGGATTCAGGCCGAATGTGGCCGTTGGATCTTTCCGCGGTCGCTCTTGGTGGGTTGCTGCTGTTTCTGATCGTCACGCAGTTTCGCGGCGACGATCCACGTTTGCTTTACAATCGCAACACGTACCTCGTTGCGGTGCCGTGTATCTCCATTGTGCTGGCGGTCGTATTGCGACTGTTGAACAATCGCTACATCCAAAAGTCGATTCAGTTGGGGTTCCTCTTCAGCGTTTGTGTGCACCTGACCCTGCTGATCTTCGCGATCAACTTGGTGGTGATCTCGGCTTACCAACCGATGGCGTCGAAGGGAAAGAAACGCGAGCGATCGCCGATCCGTAAAACGGTTCCCGAACATATCTTTCAAGTCCCACGTGAGACAAAAGAAACGCCGGATTGGTCCAAGCCGGTCGAGGCGGAAACCAAGTCACGCGTGATTCCGAAAGAGCAGCGTCAATTGCCGCCGGTCCATCGCTCCCAAGCAAGGCTTGAGGTTCCCAAGCCTCGGCAGCCCGAAAAGCAGCCGATGCAGAAGTATTTGATGGAGCGTCAACAGCCGAGTGATGCGGTGCCAACGCCAGCGGATGCGCCTGGAAAGTTGGCCCGCAAGACTAGCCCGAGTGAAACGACACGACCGACCAGTGAATCGATCGATGTGCCGTCTCCTGCCAGTCCGACGCAATCACCGGTTCAAGCCAAGCCCGCAGAACGCCAACTCGCGGAACGTTCCGCGTCGACCAAAAGCCAAAGTGACTCAGGCAGTTTGAAGATGGCTCGTGCGACTCCGTCAGCAAGTGCGGATCGCCAGCCGACGCCGACTCCGCCGGCCGCTACGGCGCTTGAAATGGCACCCGCAATGCCAACGATTGGCGACGCAGGGCTTTCTCGTGTCCGCCGTTCGCGCTCGATCGACCGGCCGGCCGCGATTGCCGGTTCGGCACCTGCACCGGTCACGGTGGCCGTTGCGCGTGAAAGTCCGGAAGGAGCGTTCATGCTGTCGCCGACGGAGTTTCCGACCAGTCGACTTGGCGAAACGACCGGAGCGCAACTGAGCCAAGGGATGCAGCCTAGTTTTATGGCGCAGCAAACGTTGCCCGAACCGTCCGGCGGAGCACAGATCGCGCGCAGTGCGATCATGGCATCAGCTGGGGCACCGAACATCACAACCGGATCAGCGGATCAGGCGTCTGGCCGTTCGAAACGCATGAATGTCGTCAACGGCATGGAGCCAGTCGGTTCGATCAGTCCCAATGATTTTTTGCCATCGATTGAGGAAGGTTCTGGCGGCGCGACGGGCATGCTGGAGTTGGAAGATCGCTTGGCCGGTTCCGATCCCGGGATCGAATCGGCGTTGACCGGAGGTGATCTCGCAACGCCGCTTGAACCCGCCGCAGCACCGAGCGCACCAGGCGGACCCGCGATGGCGCTGGACCTATTGGCCGAGATGGGGCCAGTGGGAATTGCCGATCAACCGTCTGATCGGGCCGGATTGATGCCGGGCGAGTTACAGCCAGAAATCTCAACACTCGAATTGCCACGTAAGGCTCGGCCACGTCGCCAAGTCGGTGGACCGGCGACGCCCGCGGGAACCAAAATCGCAGCCGTGGAATCGTTTTCGCGAAGGGTGATGCGAACCAGTGGCGGTGCGGCATCAAGTGCACCGGGGATGGGAGGGCCGGCTACGGAAGAGGCGATCGAACGTGGCTTGGCGTATTTGGCAAGTATCCAAAACGAAGATGGCAGTTGGTCACTTCAAGAGCATGGCGAGCAAGTCTTGTTGCGCAGTGACACGGCCGCGACAGGCCTGTGTTTGCTGGCGTTTCAAGGCGCCGGCTACACGCACCTGCAACACCAATACGCGTCGACAGTCAGTCGCGGTTTGAAGTTCTTGCTGGACAATCAACGTTCCAGCGGAAACCTCTATCGCAGCGAGAATCCTGTCAGCGACCGCAACGTGATGTTTTACAGTCACGGGATCGCGGCGTTGGCGTTGTGCGAAGCTTATGGGATGACGCAAGATCGCGAACTGCGTCAAGGCGCGCAGGACTCGCTGAACTACATCGTCGAAACACAGCACCGCGAGCGTGGCGGTTGGCGATATTCCCCACAGGTCAGCAGCGACACCAGTGTGACAGGATGGATGATGATGGCGCTCAAAAGCGGCGAGTTGTCAGGGCTCGTCGTGCCACAAGCGACGTATGATGGAATCGATCACTGGTTGTCATTGGCAAAGGACGGATCAGGGGCACTCGATCGCTATCGCTATAACCCTTACGCACCGGATACCGTTGAGCAGCGGCATGGACGTTCGCCAACGCCCACGATGACTGCGGTGGGAATGCTGATGCGGATGTACAACGGCTGGAGTCGCGAGTTGCCAGCAATGCAGTCCGCGGCGGATTACTTGTTGGAACATCCGCCGGAACTTGGCGACCGGCGGCGTCCGAAACGCGATGGCTATTATTGGTACTACGCGACGCAGTTTATGTTTCATATGGGCGGCGATTATTGGGATCGTTGGAATCGATTCCTCAACCCGCTGCTGTTGGAAACACAGATCAAGTCGGGACCCGAGGCTGGTTCTTGGGACCCGGAGTTACCGGTTCGTGATCGTTGGAGCGTGCACGCGGGGCGTGTCTATGTCACCACGATGAACCTATTGAATTTAGAAGTTTATTACCGGCACTTGCCAATCTATGAAGATACCGCATCGGATCGATAACGCGTTTGCGAAGTCGTGAAACTTGCCGGTGGTAAATTTTGCGGTTTAGGTGGAGCGAGACTGATAAGACGGTCGATCTGCCTAACGAGACTATGCCGTCACCAAACCTCGGCGGCACGAACCTCCCTATACTCCAGGCAAGGATGCTGGCGTGAGTTTGACTGAAACGCAGGATGCCTCGACACAGTCACCGACTTCGGTGGCCGGTCAACCGGAAGAGTTTCTTTCTCAGTGGATGGGCCCGATCGCCATTGCGTCCGGCGCTGTCTTGTCCGGTGCGTTTTACGCCGTGGTGCTCTCTGCACCCTGGCCTCCCCTTCGCCGGTATTTCTTGGGCCACCCTGTCGCTGTTGCCGCGACGGTGCTGTTTTGCGTTGGGGTGATGATCCTGGCGTTCAAATGGTGGGACGTTCGTCGTCAATGGCGATTGTTTCGCACCATCAGCGATGGTGCGATCGCACCACGCGACGAAAACGACTCGCCAGCGGATCAGTTTCGCGGCCAGCACGACGCGGGTTACGTGGCGACAAAGTGGGATGCCTACTTGGGCAAGCTGCCACGCGAGCGATCACAAAGTCAGTTGGTCGTGCGTCTTCGCGAGGTTTTGGCACGTCAGTCGGGGCGAGGAACAACGAAACATCTGTCCGACGATTTACGTGAATTGTCGGCGCGTGATGCGGACCAATCGCACGAGTCATTTGCATTGGTTCGTATTATCGTTTGGGCGATCCCAATGTTGGGGTTCTTGGGAACCGTGATCGGGATCACGCAGACACTGGGCGGGTTGGATTTTTCCAACGGGACCGCCGCGGTCGATAACTTGAAGAGCGGCTTGTACGTCGCGTTTGACACGACGGCACTGGGTTTGGTGCTGTCGATCGCCGCGATCTTTTTGCAGTTCCCTGTCGAAAAGAACGAACAGCAATTGTTGGCTGCGATCGATGAGCGTGTCGGCGTTTTGACCGGACGGCATCTTCCGGGTGACGAGCCCGCTGACGACCAGTTCCATTTGCTCGCCAACCTTTGCGAAGGCGTCCGTGCTGCCGTTGCTGAATCCTTGGCAAACCAAACGAAACTTTGGCGGGACACGATCGACGAAGCTCAAGGCGTGTGGGCACAAAGCCAGCAGCAGACCACCGAAGCCGTCTTGGATGCCATCGGACATTCCTTTACGCCGGCACTTCGCGACTATGCCTCGGAGATGGCTGCGGCGTCGCGGCACAACCGCAAGTTGATGGAAGAACAGTTCGACCGTTGGCAAGGGCATCTTGGCAATTGGCAAGAAGCGATTCTTGCGGGTGCGGAAGCGATGACGCATCATCAAGCGTTGATGTTGGATCAAGTCGATGAGGCCGCTTTGGTTCGCGAACAGGCTCAATCGGTTTTACAGTTGCAGCAGACTTTGGCCGCAAACGTCACGTTGCTGGAGCAGTCCAACGATCGCATCGACGAGAGCTTGGGCATGGCGGCTGGAAACGAGATGGCGGATGCGATGATTATCTTGGCGCGTGCCGTCGACACGCTGTCCGAAGAGATGGCGGAACTGAAAGCCGCATTGCCGGCGGTAGCCAGCGAGGCCGGCGCAACTTTGGACCAAGCGGAGATCGAGGCAAGCGACTTGTCTGACGATTCTGACTCCGACCAATCGAGGCGAGCTGCATGAGTGGGCGTCGGCGTCAGTCGCTTTCGCCAAACCTGTTCCCGTTCCTTGCCGTGCTCGTTTGCACCTTGGGAACATTGATCTTGTTGTTGGCGTTGGTGGCGCAAAATACTGCGACCGCCGCTCGGGAAATTGCCGAGACGGCCGCCAAAGAAACTCGCCCGAGCGATGACGTTTTGACCGTCGGGCAAGTCAACGATTTGGTTGAAGAAGAATCGTTTCGGTTGGAACAGTTGGTTTCCTTTCGCGACGGCCAAACCCAAGACCTCGAGCGACGTCGCAACCAGTTGGCCCATGTGGAAGATCACATGCGGCGGATCCGTGTTCGCTTAGACGAAATCATGACGGCCATCAAAAAGGCCGACGAAGATCAAACCGACAGTACAGCTGCGGAAGAGATCGCGAGCTTACAAAAAGAGATCGATGACAAGGCATCGACGGTCGACCAATTGCGTAGTGAAGTTCAGACCGAGAAGCCTCGATTCGTCATCGTTCCTCACCAAGGACTGAATGGGACCGGTCGCCGACCAATCTATTTGGAATGCCATGCCGGTGGGGTGACGATTTGGCCGGAGAACGTCGAGCTTTCGATGTGGCAATTAGAGCAAGCGTCGACGGAAGCAAATCCGCTCGACGAGGCCCTCCGCGCCGCACGCTATCACGCGATGAATCACTACGGCGACCAAGATCCGCCGTATCCGATGTTGTTGGTTCGGCCCGGTGGCGTCGAAGCCTACTATGCGGCGCGAGCAGCGATGACCGAGTGGGAAGATCAATTCGGTTACGAGCTCGTTCCCGACGGAATCGAGCTCGCTTATCCGAAGCCCGATGCGGCGATGAAAGAAAAAATGCTGTACGCGATTAAGAACGCGACCGAACGCGAGCAACGCTATTCGATCGCACGTTCTGCTGGTGAGGCACGGGCTCGTTTTCCAGGAAACGGAACGCTGCCAGAAAATCTGAATCGTCCCAGTGGGCGTTCCAATGGCGATGGGAATTCGCCAAGCGGTACGGCGTCGAATCACCGATCCGCTCCTCGCAAACCGTTGCCATCGCTATCGGTTGCCGAGATGGATCGTAGTGGACGTCGTAGCGGATTTCGTGATCACCGCTCGTTGCCGATGTCCGGATACGGGGCCGGATCTGGTTACAACTCGGGATCGTACAACAGTAGCTCTGTCACGGCGGATGACGCCAAGCGACGACTGGAGCGGATGATGGACGATGGGGCCGATGAGTATGCCAGCGAAAATGATCTCGCCCAATCTCAGCTTGAATCACCTTCCGAGCAACCGCAGGAACGGTCGGGGCAACAGTCTGGGTTCGGGATGTCTGACCCGTTCTCGGCGCAGGCACAGCAGGCGGCATCGGATGATCTCGCGTTGGATAGCCGATCGCAGGGGCAACCGAGTTTGCAGCAAGAACTGTTCACCCCGGGAGCGATGTATCTGCCCGATGCGACGGAGCAAACGCAGCAGTCTGGTGAAGCGGGATATTCAGACACCGCAAGTCGTCAAATGAATGGCAAGGAAGCGACCGCCACCGAAGGCAGCACGACGATGGCATTTGGGCAAACACGTAGCAGCGACCTGTCGGCGAACCAGTCGTCACAACAATCGCAAGCGGCGAAGATCAGTGGCAAGTCGCCGGAAGCAAACAGTCAGTCGCAAGCACAAGCGGCACAATCGCAATCGGGTCAGCAGCAGCTCGTTGAACGCAGCGGTTCTGATTGGGGGTTGCCCGATTCGGTGGCCTTCGGCAAAGGCAACGAGATCATCCGCCATGTTCGATTGTTGGTTTATCCGGATCGCTTTGTTCTGCCCGCAGCACGCGGAGCTTCGCGAGTGGAGACGTTTGCGATGGCACCAGAGGGATCGTATCAGGCGACATTGAAAATGGCGACAGCCGTACGAGATCGGATCGGTCAGTGGGGCGCTACGGCACCCGGTTCGCGTTGGTCGCCTCGATTGAAAGTCGTGGTGATGCCAGGAGCCGAGCAGCAGTTTGAGCAAATGCGCCGTCTGATGATTGGAAGCGGAGTGCCGGTTGAGGTCGAGCCGACCAGTCAAGCGAGTGCTGACACCGACGGAGGTCTGCGATGAGCCGACGACGTGGAGGCGGAGTTTCAGTCGGTCACGATGCCTTTTTGGACATCGTTGCCAACCTGGTCGGGATCTTGATCATTCTCGTCGTGGTGCTCGGTGCGCAGTCGCATTCGGTCATCCAGGAAGCGATTCAAGAGAGCGAAACGCCGACCAATCCGGAGCTGCGCGAAGCGACCGATAGTGACATGGATCAATTGGCCGTGATGGCTGCCGAAGCCGCGTCAGCGCAAACGGAATCCAGACGACTCGAAAAGACGATCAAGTCACTGGAGGCTCGCGTCGAGCGTGAGTCCGAGCGACGCACTGTCTTGTTGGCGCTTTTGACGCAGGCGGAAGAAGCGATGCAGGCCAAGCAGGAGACAATGGACGCCGAGAAGATGGAGATCGCGAAAGCGGAAGCGAAGGCCCAATCGTTGAAGCGACAGCTTGAAGAGCTTGACGCGACCGAAGACGAATTGCGTTCCCGCCAACCGAAAGTCGTCGAGATCGAAAACTTGCCGACACCGATGGCGAAGACGGTATTCGGCAAAGAGGTTTACTTTCGGTTGAAAGGCAATCGCTTGTCCGTGATCCCATTCGAGGAACTAGCCGAAGAAATCGGACGTGACTTCCGCCGCACCTCAGGTTCGTCATCCCGAGAAGGCGTGTCGGATTCGGCGGTCGGGCCGGTACGTGGCTACGTCGCTCGGTATGTGATGAATCGCAGCAACGAGTTGGTCAGCGATGGCGGCAAGATCGCACGGATGACGCGTGCCCGCGTGATGGTCGCTTCGTTCGAACCGCTGCGTGAGCCACACGGCGAACCGATCGATCAGGTGCTATCCAACGACGATTGGTTGGACATCGAGTTGACTGGTTATTCGCCCGAGTCGTCGACCATAACGGTGGCCGTTTATCCGGACAGCTATGGTGCGTTTCGCAAGCTTCGCGAGAAGTTCTACGCCAAGGGGTTTGCGATCGCGGCGCGGCCGATCAAAGACGGTGCGCCGATTTATGTGAACTTTGCCGGTGGCGGCAGTCGATCGTCAGCCCAGTAACGGCTATGCCTTTTCGATCGCTTTGTCGCTGATGTCTTTGCGGCACCAAGCACCTTGCCAACGAATCTTGCGGACCGCCGTGTAGGCGTTCAACTTGGCGGTGCTGATCGAATTGCCGATCGCGGTGACGCCAAGGACGCGTCCGCCGTCGTTGACGACCTTGCCGTCTTTGGTCGTGGTGCCCGCATGAAAGACCTTGACGTCTTCCACTTCGTCGGCTTCCGCCAGTCCGGTGATCTCAAGTCCCTTTTGGTAGGAACCGGGATAGCCTTCGCTGGCCATCACGACACAGATGCTGGGACGCTCGTCCCACTCGAGTGAGCCGATTTGTGAAAGCTTGCCTTCGGCTGCCGCGTACAGGACTTCGAACAGGTCGCTTTTGAGACGCATCAGCAGCGGCTGGCATTCGGGGTCGCCGAAACGGACGTTGAACTCCAGGACTTTTGGACCGGCGTTGGTCAGCATCAGCCCGGCGTACAGGACGCCTTTGAACGGCTTGCGGGCTCGTTTCATCGCGTGGACGACGGGGACCAGGACGTCCGATTCGATGCGTTCGAACATCGCTTCGTCGACAATTGGGGTGGGGCAGTAAGCGCCCATGCCGCCAGTGTTTGGGCCCTGGTCGCCGTCGAAGGCGGGCTTGTGGTCTTGTGCCGCCGGCAGCGAGATAATCGTTTCGCCGTCGGTGATCGCAAGCACACTGGCTTCTTGACCAATCAGGCGTTCTTCGATGATCAGTTCGTTACCGGCGTCGCCGAACTCCTTTTGTCCGGCGATGCGGTCGATCGCTTCGAGGGCATCGCGGCGTGTTTCGCAAACGATGACGCCTTTCCCGGCTGCCAGTCCATCGGCCTTGATGACCACTGGAACCGGTTCGTTCGGCTCGGGGTATTTGTCTTTGATATAGCGGCTGGCTTCTTCGGTCCCGCGGAAGGTGCGATAGTCCGCGGTGGGGACGTCGGCGGTGTGCAGGAGGTTTTTGCAGAACACCTTGCTGCCTTCCAGTTCGGCGGCAGCCGCGGAAGGGCCAAACACCAGCAAGCCCGCCGCTTCGAACGCGTCGACGATGCCAGCGACCAGTGGGGCTTCGGGCCCGACAACGGTCAGGTCGATTTGGTTCTTGGTGGCAAACTGGACGAGAGCCGGGATATCGGTCGCGGCGATTTCGACGTTGGTCGCTTCGATGGCGGTGCCGGCGTTGCCGGGCGCGACGAAGACCTTCGTGACTTTGGGGCTTTGTCCGAGTTTCCAAGCGAGTGCATGCTCACGACCACCGTTGCCAACAACCAGAACTTTCATCAAACCACTTCCAAGGGGCGGTACGAGGGGATGTAAACGCGTTTCGATTTATGGATGCCAAGTGTCTGCGCTGGACCGGTTCCGTCAATCGCTAGCCAATCGAAACAGGCCAACGAATCTCGCAATTGCCGGGAAAACCCAACGCAGTGCGGGAGGGGGTGGGGGTGAGCAAGCCGCGTCTGACCGGCTTTGTTGTCTGATTGGGAACAGAAAAAGGCCGAATCGGGGGCTGGGAGTCATTCGATGGAGGTCAATCGGACTTTAGTGACGGATAGTGGTGGACAGGTTCGCCTTTGTGCGTATAATCCTCTGAGTCCCGCCGGGAAGCGTTTTCTGTCGCCATCCTTTCCTTCCCCACCCTCATGGCGACGCGGTTCCCCGACGACTTGTTTTTAACAAGGCGGCGGCCGTCAGAGCTCCCCACTCCCTTGACGGCCGTCGCCTTATTTTTTGCAGTCATGTCTGTCAGTCAGTTGCTCTCGCCACTTCGCTTGCGGGTTTCGCGTGACTAAGATTGACGCGTCTAAACTTCCCCACCTAGGAGTAGAAGTGTGAAACGTTCACCCTCTTTCTTTCGACGATTGTTCGCGGCCGGCTGTGCGGTTGCGTTTGTATCTGCGTCTGTTTTGGCAAGTTCCGCGTCCGCCGAAACCGGCACGCTGAAGATGACTTTCAAATTGAAAGGCGACGCGCCAAAGGGCAAGACGCTGAAACCCAACGTCGATGAAGCGTTCTGCGGCAAGAACCCGATTCCTGATGAATCGTTGGTCGTCAATGGCGACAACCATGGCATCAAAAATGTCATCGTTTACGTCTACACCGGCCGCCGCGGCACCGAATTGCCAAAGATGGACCTGAAGGCAGAAACCCACGTTTTGGCAAACGAAAACTGCCGTTTCGAGCCACACGTGCTGATCGCAAAGAAAGGCGACACGATCAAAGTGACCAACCCTGACACGGTCACCCACAACGCGAACTTTCAATTCTTCAACAACACCGCTCAGAACTTGACGGTTCCTCCAGGGGCATTCGTTGACGTCGAGCTGAAAGACGCCGAGCCAGCACCGACGCCGGTCGCTTGCAACATCCACAGCTGGATGAAAGCTCAGGTTTTGGTTGTCGATCACCCCTTCGCCGCCGTCACCGATGAAAACGGTGTGTTGGAAATCAAAGGCCTACCAACCGGCGAAGTTGTCTTCCGTGCAAACCACGAAACCGGTTCGCTGAAAGACGTCGTTGTCGATGGCAAGGACACCAGCTGGCGCAGCAGCCGCTTCGAAGTTGACATCAAGCCAGGTGTCAACGAAATGACCGTCGAAGTCCCTGTCGCGGCATTCCAGTGATCGCATTCGTCGGGTAACCGACTCGTTATTCATCCGAAAGGCCGGGTTCGTCGTTGTCACGAACCCGGCCTTTTTTAGTACCAATCGGATCTCGTTTGCATTGTCCGATGGAATGACTGATCAGCAGGCGACTGGCCGCCAGAGTGCGACAATTTTTAGGCAGGTCACCGTTTAGCCAGTCAGCCAAGTTTCGGTTACGCTACCGACATGAATGCATTGCGTACGATTCTTCCAGTCGACTTCACGGTCGGCGTGATTCTGGTGACCGGTCTGATGTCCATCGGCGGATGTGATTCGACGGTCAAACAGTTTCCCTCAAACCGTGTTCACGCACTCGTCGTCGAAACGAGTCGCGATGTGCCTACCGATGCCGCGATGGCGGACGTCGAGCAGGTCGTTACGGCTTGGTTCGGGACTCCAGAAAAGCCGACTTGGCCAAGTGAGTGGATTGAACTGCCAGCCGCCCGACAGTTGGTCGATTTGGACCGCTTGCAGCGTGCGTCCGGGCGAGTCTATAGCGACAAGCAAAACCGCCACTTCGGTTTGTACACCGAGCACTGCGTCACCTGCCATGGATTGGCCGGTGGCGGCGACGGTCCGGCGTCGTTGCTGCAGAATCCCTACCCCCGCGATTTTCGGGCGGGCGTATTTAAGTGGAAGTCGACGGACCGATCGGCGAAGCCAACGCGTGAAGATGTCTCAAAACTGTTGGTGCGTGGCGTGCCGGGCACCGGGATGCCTTCGTTCTTACGAGTGGATTCCGACGACCGCGAAGCCCTCGTTGATTACGTCATTTACTTGGCTGTTCGTGGCGAGTTTGAACGCAAGTTGTTGGACGATGCGATCGACGAATTGGGGTACGAGGACACTCGCCCAGAAGACGACGCTAGCTTGACCAGCCTGGTCGGCCTTTCGTCTCGAAACGATGAAGCGGCAAGTGTGCCAGTCGCTTTGACCGTCGCCCAAGATCGCTTGAACCAGATTGTCGATGCCTGGGTTATGGCGCCCGAGCAGGTGATTCCCGTTCCCGATGAAACTGGTTTTGACGCGTTGTCGGTTGAGCGCGGTCGTGATTTGTTCCATGCGGTCGAAGGCGGGATTGTGAATTGTGCCGGATGTCATGGGCCCAACGGCGACGCCACGGTCGCGACCGTGGACTTCGACGATTGGACGAAGGAATTCACGACGCGATTGGCGATTTCGCCAGAAGATAAAGCTGCGGTGAAGCCATTCCGTTCCGCCGGTGCACTCCGCCCGCGGCAAATCTTTCCAAGAAAGCTGAGCGATGGCGTTTATCGTGGCGGTGGCCAAGGCGAGACCTTGTATCGGCGCGTTGTCGCGGGAATCGCCGGAACACCGATGCCAGCCGCACCGGTTGCTGAGAGCAGTTCACAGGACACCAAAACATTGTCGCCGCAGCAGGTTTGGGACATCGTTCACTTTGTGCAGACGCTCGGCGGTGTACCCGTTCGTGGGGATGCGTTGAAATCGGCAGTCGAGGATGCGGAGTCCGTCGAGAAAGGAGAATCGCGATGACACGCGATCGATATCGCAGCATCGGGGCGATCATCGGGTTGGTGGTCGGTTTTTCGTTGATGAAAGCGTTCGGGTTGGGTGGTGTCTTGGTTGGGGCCGTATTTGGAGCCAGCGGTGCGTTGATCGGCGGGATTGTCGGCGAGCAAGTTTACGGCCCGCGAGATGGCAGGTGATTTGGTGAAGTCGAACGAAATCAGCGATTCGGGACAGACCACAAGCGTCGACCGAACATCAATTGTTTGGTTGCACCGGTTGACGGTGCTGTCGGTTTGTTTGGTGTGGCCATTGATTTGGGTCGGCGGCTTGGTCACGACCTACGACGCCGGGATGGCGGTCCCTGATTGGCCGGGGACGTATGGCTACAACCTTTTTTTGTATCCGGTCACCACTTGGCTGTTTGGGCCATTCGACTTGTTCATCGAGCATGGGCACCGTCTGCTGGGTGCTGTTGTCGGGTTCGTCAGCATCGCGATCGTGATTGCTGCCTTCCGTCAGGAACGCAGGCGATGGGTTGTCGGCCTGTCTGTTGCGATTCTGTTGGCGGTGATCTCGCAGGGGGCCCTCGGGGGCGTGCGTGTTTTACTCAGTGATCGCACGATCGCGATGATTCACGGTTGCTTCGGCCCGGTGGTATTTGTGATGTGCTGTTTAGCAGCAGCGGTGACTGGGCCACGCTGGGTGGGGCGGGTTTACCGCGAAGGTGCTTGGCCCCGCACGCGTGCTCTCGGTTGGGGTGTGGTGCTGGTTGGTTGTGCTGCCGTTTTGTTTAGTTACACCCAACTGGCTTTGGGGGCACAAATCCGCCATGTCCAACCTTGGACGACTCCGCGAATGTTTACCGCCTTAGTGGCCACACATATTACCAGCGCGTTTGTTTTGTGGGGTTTGACTCTGGTTTTATGGCTTTTGGTGCGACGCTGCGGCGATATGACGCTGTCCAGGCCTAGCGGTTGGTTGATATGGTTTGTAGGCGTTCAAATCCTGTTGGGGACGGGAACCTGGATCGTCAACTACGGCTGGCCGACGGTGTTGGCCTTTTTGCCGGTTGGTGAGGGGTTCTTGGTTCAGTCAAAAGGGTTTATCGATTCGATTATCGTGACGGCGCATGTGGCTTTCGGGTCTTTGATCCTGGCGACGAGTGCTGTTGTCCTGTTGCAAGTGTTTCGCCAGCGGTATTTGGCAAAGGCCATCGATTCAGGAGTTCGCCAGTTAGATAGCTCTGACAAAGAGTTGTCAGTGGGCTCAAGTGATCGCATTTCCAGCACCCAAGATCCGGTCGTTGCATCGAATTAAGTAGAGCATGTCTAGCAATCTCTTTATCGCCGAACCTGCCCTTGAAGTCGCCTCGTCTGGCAGCATGTCATCAAACGCAGTGTCTTCTAGTGCAGTGATTGGAACGGAGTGTTCCGTCGGACTCTTGAATGCCGAAGAAGGACGCCGACCGGCGTATACGAACATGTCATCAGTACAGGCGATTGACTATTCGCGCGAGTCGGCAGACGACGCACGTTTGATCAGCGATTTGGTGCAGCTGACCAAGCCTCGCATTGTGGTGATGATCCTGGTGACGACCGTTGCCACCGCGATGATCGCGGCGGGCGGCTTTGTCGCGATCGGTCCATTGACGTTGCTGCTGTTCGCCACGGCGTTGGTCGCCGGAAGTGCTGGTGGCGCGAATCAGATTTGGGAACGTGTGATCGATTGCCGGATGGCTCGAACAGCGGTTCGCCCGTTGCCGTCCTCACGCATGTCAGTTGGCCTCGCGACAGCGTTCACCGCTTCGATCGGAACGCTGGGGACGGCACTTCTGTGGCTGGGGTTTGGCCCGGAACCTGCCGCCGTCGGGCTGGCGACGTGGGTTTTGTATGTGTTTGCGTACACGCCAATGAAAACTCGCACCTCGTGGAACACCACGATGGGCGCCATCGCAGGTGCACTGCCGATGTTGATTGGCTACACCGCATTCGGTGGATCGCTCGATAGTTTGACCGGCTGGTTGCTGTTCGGTGTCTTGGCCGCCTGGCAATACCCGCACTTCATGGCAATCGCGTGGCTTTATCGCCGCCAGTACGCCGAAGCGGGTTTCTGCATGACCACCACCGTTGAGCCGACTGGAATCTCGGCGGGTTTGCAAAGCGTCACGGGGTCTCTCGCTGTCGCGATTTGCAGCGTCGCGCTGTGTTTTCCGTCCGCTGCGACGGTTCCTTCCGTAATCGCATCGGTCGCGGTACTCGCCGCAACGTTGCCAATGTTCCGTGCTTCGGTTGGTTTCCTAAAGCAGCGTGACGACGCGACCGCGCGTCGTTTGCTTCGCTCGTCCCTGTTGGTTCTGCCAGCGGTCTTGGCGGTTGTCACCACACGTATCTTTTGGTGATTTCGATTAAGCTGCTGAGACTTGCCCCGTCTGGCGGTATCATGCCAGTGGTGGTCGCAATTCCGTTGGCTGAGAGGGACTGAAAATGAAAACTGCTGCAAACATTGCCGTCATTCTTATGCTCGGTGTCGTCTTGGGGCTGGTGTTTCGGGGCATGAAGCGTTCGGAGGACGGGCGGATCGAAGGGCCCGGTCCAGAGGATGTGGTCTACACCAACGAGGTCTCGCCAGGTGAGCAACCGTTGGTGAGGGAGAGTAGCGAAGTCGAAAACGCAGAAGTCGCCCGGCCGGCAAAGGTGCCAGGGTTGCTGACGAGTTTTGAGCTGACCGAGCGAAGCGGCGACACGGTTAGCAGTGACGATCTGTTAGGCCAGCCTTATGTGGTCAGTTTTTTCTTCACGACTTGTCCCAGCGTTTGTCCTCAGCAGAATCAAAAACTGAAGCAGCTTGCCGAAAAGTACAAAGGCCAAGGCGTCAAGTTCTTGGCGATCTCGGTGGATCCGGAGACGGACACGCCAGAAGTGCTGCGTGAGTACGCGGCGCGATTCAATGCCGACAAGGACCAATGGTTGTTCCTGACAGGTGACCTGCTGTATATCCGCCGGATTGCCGGCGACCTTTTTCAGCAGCCTGTCAACAAAGGCTTTCACACCGAGCGATTTGTTTTGGTTGATGGCGAAGGGAACGTGGAAGGGTTTTATAGTTGGCCAGAACCCAAGCAGCTTGAGAAGCTGCAACAAGCAATTGATGAGATGATTTAGAATGTGGGAAACGCTTGCGAAGGGATTGCCACACTGCACGGCGCTGTTGAACACGGCGGCTACGATTGTTTTGGCGTTTGCGTTGATCAATATCAAACGCGGCAAAGTCAAAGTTCACAAGAAGTTGATGCTGTACGCGCTGGGGATCAGTGCCGCATTCTTGGCGTTGTACTTGTTGCATAAGGTCGCGCTGTATCAAACCACGGGCGAGCCCAACAAGCGTTTCCCGGCGGATGCGCCACAGGCCGCGCGTTACACGTACTTTTCAATTTTGGGATCACACCTGATCTTGGCGATCTTTGTGCCGTTTCTCGCCTTGCGGGCGGTTTACTTGGCCAAGAAGGGTCGCATCGTCGCTCACAAGAAGCTCGTTCGCTGGGCGTATCCGATTTGGATGTACGTCTCGGTGACCGGTGTCTTGGTTTATCTGATGCTGTATCAGTTGTACGCGACGGCATAGCTTTTTCTGTCGCGATCGATCGCCGCTTGAATCTTGGGCGGCGATCCAATGAAAAAAGCCGCAGCGTTTTCACGTTGCGGCTTGTTTTTTGTTCCTGTCACACGATTGGGTCGTGCGGCGGTTTAGCCTTTCTTGGCACCGACGTAGGCCATGCGAAGCAGATGCAGGACTTCGTCGAACATCTTGTCTTCTTCGTCGTCGGTGTTGCCTTTGGTTTTCTCTTGCAGCATTTCCAGCGTGTCGATGAAGTGCTTGGCCATCATCAGGTCCGTCGACTTTTCGTTGGTCGACGGGTTTGCCATCACGCCAAGGGCCATCATCGCTTGGCTGTAAAACGTGCTGATCAGCATCGCCAGAGAAGCAGGCGGCAAACTGGCGGTTGGGTCGTCCGCGTCTGGAGATTCCGCAGGTGCGGTTTTCTCTTTCTCGACTTGCGATTTCCAGTCGTTGTCGACAACTAGTTCTGGTTCGTTGTTGGGTTCAGACATAGGTGTGAAGTGAAGTAGCGAGTGTTGGAAAAGCTTCGGCGGCCTTGGTAAGCGGGGCTTTACCGTTGGCTGACAGACGGTTGGTCTGACGAGCGTCGTTCGCTGGCACGTCCGATCGTCGCTTCGACAAACCCGGCGAATAGCGGGTGTGCTTGCAGCGGCTTGCTTTTGAATTCGGGGTGGTATTGTACGGCAACAAACCAGGGGTGGTCAGGCAGTTCGACGATTTCCACCAGGCTGCCATCGGGGCTGGTGCCGGAGATCACCAAGCCGGCGTTTTCAACCGTTTCGCGGTAGGCGTTGTTGAATTCGTAGCGGTGGCGATGGCGTTCGGCGACCTCTTCGCTGCCGTAGCAATCGTAGGCCTTGCTGCCTTCGACGAGCTTTGCCGGTTGGCTGCCCAGTCGCATGGTGCCGCCGAGTTGGGTGACGTTTTGTTGTTCATCCAGCAAGCAGATGACTGGGTCGGGCGTGTCCTTGTCGAACTCGCTGGAGTGGGCTTTTTCGAGTCCGCAGATGTTGCGGGCGAATTCGATCACGGCGCACTGCATTCCCAGGCAGATCCCAAAGAATGGAATGTTGCGTTGGCGGGCATAGCGGATCGCTTGGACTTTGCCTTCGACGCCACGTTCGCCGAAGCCACCGGGGATGAGGATCCCGTCGTATCCGGACAGCAGGCGTTCGGCGCCTTCGCGTTCGATGTCGCTGCTCTGGATCCGGCCGATGCGGATTTGGGTTTGGTGGTGCATGCCGGCGTGGTCGATCGATTCATAGATCGACTTGTAGGCATCTTTGTGTTCGGCGTATTTGCCGACGACGGCGATGCTGACTTCGTGGCGCGGGTTGCGCAGGCGGTGCAGCAGATCCGTCCAGGGGCTGATGTCCAGCGACTTGCTGGGCAGGTTCAGCCGTTTGACGATCAGTTCGTCCAGCTTGTTGTCGACCAGTGAGATCGGGACTTCGTAGATGGAGAAGTCTTTGTCTTTCTCTTCGATGACCGCTTCGGAAGGCACGTTGCAGAACAAGGCGATTTTGTCGCGTTCTTCACGGCTGATCGAATGTTCGCAGCGGCAAACCAGGATGTCTGGCTGGATACCGATTTCACGAAGCTGGCCGACCGAGTGCTGTGTCGGTTTCGTTTTCAGTTCGTCGGCGGCCTTGAGGTACGGCACCAGCGTGAGGTGCATGTACAGGACGTTTTCGCGGCCGACGTCTTGGGCGTACTGGCGGATCGCCTCCATGAACGGCAGGCTTTCGATATCGCCGACGGTACCGCCGATTTCGGTGATCACGACATCAACGTCGTCGCTTGCCATCCGGGCAATCACCGATTTGATTTCGTTGGTGATATGCGGGATCACCTGGACGGTTTTGCCCAGGAAGCGGCCTTTGCGTTCTTTCTCGATCACGGACAGGTAGATCTGTCCGGTGGTGTAATTGCAGTCTCGCGTCAGCGCGCCGCTGGTGAACCGCTCGTAGTGGCCGAGGTCCAAGTCCGTCTCGCTGCCATCGTCGAGCACGTAGACCTCCCCGTGTTGGTAGGGGCTCATCGTGCCCGGATCCACGTTGATGTATGGATCCAGTTTCTGCATTCGGACTCGCAATCCACGCGATTCCAGAAGCATTCCAAGCGAAGCGCTCGTGAGGCCTTTTCCGAGCGAGGAAACGACCCCGCCGGTTACAAAGATGTGTTTCGTCATGGACGCGGATCATACCGCGCCGATTCCGGACGTGAAGGTGTGCGTTGCTGCCATTGTCGCCTTTCCTCCGATCAATCTCGGGGCTGGCGCAATCGGGCAATTCAAATCACTCGGCAATCACACTGAAGGCGATGTGTTTTTGAAGCGATTGCGGAACGCGTCCAGGTCAGCAGGGGTGTCGATTCCCGACGCTGCGGGGCCGACAAAGGCGACGGCGATTTTCTTGCCAGCTTCGATCGCGCGAAGTTGTTCGAGTTTTTCGACCTGTTCCAAGTGGCTTTGCGGCGCTGACGCGAACCAACGCAGAAAATCAGGGCGGTAGGCATATAGCCCCAAATGGTGCCAGTACGTCGCCGGGGTTTGGTGGAGGCGTTCGCTGGGATCGCCGTCGCGATCGTGTGGCACGCAAGCACGGCTGAAGTACACCGCCCTGCCCCGCCCTGCCCCGTCATCCGCATTGGCCATGACGACCTTGACGATCCCGGGATCTGTCAGTGCGGCGGCCGATCGGATCGGAGTTGCCGCAGTGCTCAGGTCGGCGTTTGAGTCGCTCAGCAGTGCTGCCGCGACCGCGTCGATCGATTCGGGGTCGATTTCCGGTTCGTCACTTTGAACGTTGATAAAGAGGTCGACGTCGGGCATTTGCTCTGCGACGTAGGCGATGCGGTCGGTTCCGCTGGCGCAGTCCTGTGGGGTCATGATCCAGCGTCCGCCAAAGGATTCGACCGCTTCTGTTAAGCGAGGATCGTCGAGTGCGATAATCACGCCGGATGTCGCCGACTTGGCACGACTCGCCGCTTCGTAGGTATGTTGCAACACCGTTTTGCCGGCGACAACTTGCAGAAGCTTTTCATGTAACCGTGATGACGCGAGTCGGGCTGGAAGGACGATCTGTGTCTTGGTCATTGCGGCGATACAGTTCCGAAAATACAAGTCGATGAGACGTTAGCAACACACCACACATTGTTTGTGTGTTCGCCGTATTGTTTAAGCGTTTGTAGGGCGAAGTCTCAAGTCCACGATGGAGTCGGTTCGACGTTTCGCGAACGCTGACCCAAATCGTTCAGTCAGCCAGCAGGGTCTTGATCGTTTGGCGAAGCAGCGTTTCGCCGCCAAACTTCATGCCCAGGCCTTCGAGCTTGTCGGTGACGATCGCGTTCTTGGCTGTTTTTTCAGGACCGTTGATCGTTGCCGAACTGCCGCTGATTTCCTTGGCGATGGTTGCCACTCGATAGTCGCTTATCATTTGGTCGCAGCAGTTGAACGCTTCGCCGCTTATCTTGGCGTCTGTTGTGAGCAGCAGGTTACACGCTTTGGCGACATCTCGAGCGTGCACGCATTTGCTCCCACCGGTGGCCGAGACCGAGTCGCCGTTGGCGACTGCGCGGGCGAGATCGAACCACTTTGATTGTTCGATCGGATTGGCAATGCCATAGATCGAAGTCGGGCGAACGCTGACACAGGACATCTCGCCAGAATTGCCATAGTGATGAACTAGCGTTTCGACAGATGCTTTGTAGGCGCCATAAAGCGTGTTGGGGCGTGCGGGATGGGTTTCATCGAGCGGATGACCCGGCAGAACATCGTCATGGACGGCACCTGACGAAACGAAGACGAATCGTTTGACGTTCGCTTTCCGGGCGGCTTCCAGCAAACGCAGTGATCCCGTCGCGTTGCGATTCCAGTAATCAATCGGATCGTCACCGGACGCGAGAAACGATTCACCGACACGGTGTAAGCCGCTGTGTATTACTGCGTCGACACCGCGTAGCAACGCTTCGGTTGAAGTTGCGTCGCCGAGTTGCCCCATGATCCAAAGCACGGGGGCTTCGGCGGCAGGCGGTTTTTCACCACGATGCCACGCTTGCAAGTCGTGTTTCGGGGCCAACTCGTCGATCAGATGGCGTCCCAGAAACCCGGTCGCACCGGTCAATGCAATTCGCATTTTGTCATCGCGTGAAATAGAGAATGGACTCGGGTGGCCAGCAGAATGTACCAACCTGGCAACCATCACGCGAACTCTCGGTGCGAGGTGGGAGTCGCCCGAAAGAGGAAAGAAGATTTGCTCAAACCAAATTCGCCAAAAAAGAAACCGCCTCAGCCTGGTGAAGGCTTAGGCGGTTACTTTGCTTGTTTGCCAGACAGAAATCCGTTTGGCTAGTTGGCCATCGCGCCCGCGATCGCCTGCCCTGATTTATCAAAGCTCTTCTGTGTCGCAGTGGTCATGGACGCGACCGAACCGATGCAGACGGCGACGATAAGGGCCAGCATCACGGCGTATTCCACCGCGGTGGTGCCGTCCTCGTCTCGCGCGAGCGAGAGTACGGTACGAACAAAATGTGGAGATTTCATATCGAATATGCTTTTTGAGTGATTTTCGCTTGGAAATAGGCGCAGCCAAAGAAACATAGGCCACCAATCTGCGTAGACCTGGGCATCGTGATCCACATTACGGGGTGTATTAAAGAACAGTCCTCCCCGCTGACGTTCGAAGCGATTGTTCCGGTTGTGTGAAGTTTGACTGCGATTTCGAACCCACCCCTCCCAGGGCCTGTTGGGTTGTCGCGTTCAGTCGGATTGAAGCATTGCCGATCCCTGTTGCCAAACTTACCCTGTTGCGATGAAATCATCGCGACGCAACTCGTTTATCCCCCCATTGGCCTGATGCTCGGACCTGTATTCAATCGTGAAGCGATCGTCCTACCCAAGCGGTCAAAGACCTTTCTGGCGCGGGGGCTGTATGTGTTGGCGATGTTCGGGCTGATCTGCACCGGATATTTAGTGCTAGACGGATCTCGATCGTTGTCGACCGTTTCCGATTCGGCCCGTTTTGGCGGCTGGATGTTCTCGCTGCTTTCGCCGTTGCAATTGTTGGTCCTGTCGAGCCTTGCCGCAGTCGGCTCTGCATCGAGTGTCGCGCAGGAGAAAGACCGACGAACGCTGATCTTGTTGTTGATGACGCGGCTGAGTGGTTTCGAGGTCGTTGTCGGCAAGTTAACCGCGACGCTGCTCGGCCCGTTGGCGATGTTGCTCGCCGCGTTGCCGTTGTTCCTGGTGTTGCCATTGCTCGGCGGAGTTTCGCCAAGCCAAGTGCTTTCCGTCTTCTTGGTCACGACAGCTTCGGTCGTGTTTGCCGGCAGCGTCGGAACAGTGGTTGGCTTGTGGCGTGAGAAGACGTTCCAAGCGATCGCGCTCACGGTATTGATTTTGTTGATGCTTTTGGGACTTGGCGAGATCGCGATCGCGACATTGCATCCGCCGCAGGAGTACGCCTTGGCGATCAGTCCGATTCGAGCGTTGTCGGCGGCCGCTTCACCGCTCGCAAAACTCTCCGCGGATACTGCACTGGGAGTCACATTGTTCAGCTGTGTCGCTGCTGGCGGAACGGTCCTGGTTTTATTTGTCGGTGTCAGCAAGGTCCGCGTCTGGAATCCGTCACGCGAAGTCCGTTTGAAGACTCCGGAACCGGAAACCAGCGAAGAGGCTGAGAATCAGGAGTCGCCGAGCAGCTGGAAAGTTCGTCAGCCGCGACCGGTGTGGAGCAATCCGATTTTGTGGCGAGAAGTGCGTACCTGGGCTTACGGGCGCAAGGTCGTTGTCATCCGCGTCGCGTTCGCGTTGTTGTTTCTGTTGGGTGCGGCGGTGATTTATGGCCAGATGCGAGACGGAACGGCTTTCGAACCGGCGGCACGTATCGGTCGGGCGCTGCCAGCGGCGACCTTGCCTGTCGCGGCGATCGGTGTGATCAGTTTGGTGTTGGTCAACGCATTGGCGGTGAACTCGGTCACCGGCGAACGGGACGGACTGGCATTGGACCTTTTGTTGGTCACCGATTTGAATCCACGAGAGTTCGTGTTTGGCAAGCTGTTAGGCGTGTTCTATGTCGGCAAAGAGTTGATTGTTTTGCCGATCTTGTTGGTGATCTTTATGGCATCTCAAGGCGTGATGACCTACGAAAACATGGTCTATGCGATCTTGGGTGCATTGGTGCTGTATCTGTTCGTGACGATCCTTGGCATTCACTCGGGGATGAATTACGTGGCTGGCCGCACGGCGACACTGGCGAGCCTCGGCACGGTGTTTTTTCTGTGCGTCGGCATCGCGATTTGTATGACGATCATGGTCAGTTTCCGTGGAGCGTTTCAGTTACAGCTGGCACCGTTCTTGGTCATGATTTTGGGTGGCGGTGCAGCCCTATTCGCATCGCTAGGTTGGCGAAACCCGTCGAGCGCGATCTTTCTTGCATCGTTTACGCTGCCGTTGATCACGTTCTATTCGATCACTCAGTTTTTGCTTCAGACCGACCACCTGTTCGTGTTCTTTTCGATGGCGGTCGGATACGGATTCACGATCGCAGCCTTGATGATTCCCGCTCTCAGTGAGTTCGATGTCTCACTGGAGCGAGATCGTGGTTCCGAAGGGAATAGCTGATTGAGTATTCTTTCGCCGCACGCCGGCTGGCTATTGCCGATGGCGATCTTGATCGTCCTCAGTGCGCTTTTCAGCGGAAGTGAAGCGGCGTTATTCTCGCTGGGCGCTCGCGACCGTCGGCGTCTCCGTCGCGGCGGAGTTGGCGGACGTATCGCGCACCGTTTGCTTGAAGACTCCGAGCACCTTTTGTCGGCAATTCTGTTTTGGAATTTGCTGATCAATATGACCTACTTCGCGATCGCATCGATCGTCGCCGGGAAGCTGGAGGCGGACCCGAATGGCGGTGCGAGCGTTGCGGCGGTGTTTACGGTCGTTAGTTTGCTGGTGATTATCTTCTTCAGCGAGATGCTGCCCAAAAGCATTGCGGTGCTCGAACCGACGCGGGCATCGATTCTATTGGCGCCGCCGATGGGCATTGCTGTCCGATTAATTGGCCCTGTGTTGCCGGTGGTGCGGACGTCAAACAAGTTGGCGGGGCGTTTACTTTGGCCGACGTTTCAACCGGAAACCGATATCGATTTGGCGGATATCGAGCGAGCGGTCGAATTGGGAACCGATGACGCGGCGTTGTTGAAACGCGAGCGTGTTGCGCTGAGCAGCATGGTTGAAATTGCCGACATGCGGGCAAGTGAATTGATGCGTCCACGCAGTAAATTGAAACTGGTCGAACCGCCACTCAATCGTGAGACGACTTTTGAAGGTCCCATCCCCGGCGGCTACGTCATTGTGACCGACGACGACGGCGACCGGATGGTCGGCACCGTCGCGGTACGTTTGCTGCGTCCGAGCCAACTGGATCATTTCGAGCAACATATCGAGCCGGTGATCTATGTGCCTTGGTCGGCGCCGGTCGCGCGCGTGCTGTCACTGCTCAACGAACAGGATATCAGTGTGGCTGTCGTCGTCGACGAATACGGGGACGGTATCGGTGCCTTGTCGATCGATCGAATCTTTCGCCGGATGTTGGCGCCGCAGCATGACCAGTCAGACGAGGCTGTTATCTCTGACGCAATTGAAGTTTGCTCGCCGGACAGGTTTCGTGTCTCTGGCGGTGTGTCGCTTCGCCAGTTCGCAAAACGGCTTGGCGTCGAAAGTCCTGAGGGATCGGTGGCGACCGTCGCAGGGTTTATTCAACGACACAATGAACGATTGCCTCGGCTTGGCGATGAAGCGATCCTGGGAGGTTTCCGTTTGACGGTGATTGAACAGGACGACGAATCGGTGCGGATTGAAGCGCAGCGGATCTTGAATGACGAATCGAACGCGATGGAAGGAGAGGGAATCTAATGGTTCTGCTCGCAATCGCAATCTTCGTATTCGGGTTGGTGCTCAGCGCGTTCTTTAGCGGCAGTGAAACCGGTCTGTACCGGGTAAGTCGAACGCGGTTGGTGTTGGACGCGCTGGACGGTTCACCACCGGCGAGGGCAATGATTTGGTTGATCAATCGTCCTACCATTTTTGTCGCGACGGCATTGGTGGGGAATAATCTCGCCAACTTCTTGACCAGTTTCGCGATCGTCATGTTGGTCGGAAGCCTGTTTGGCGTGTCCGCAACGGCCGAACTGATTGGCCCAATGTTGATGACGCCGATTGTGTTCGTATTCGGGGAATTGCTTCCCAAGTACTGGTTTTTTCAAGCGCCGTATCGGCTGTTGAATTTGGTGAGCCCGCTGATTTTGATCGCGACGATCTTGTTTCTGCCGGTGTCGATGGCGCTGGCAGGACTATCAATCATTTTGAGCTGGGTGACCGGGCAGACGCCATTGCGGTTACGTTTGGCGATGGCACGTGGCGAATTCATGCAGGTGTTACGCGCCGGTGAAGAAGCCGGTGTGTTGCATTCCGGCCAGCGATCATTGGTGGAGCAGCTGTTCGATGTTGGCAACCAACTCGCGGTCTCGTTCGCGGTGCCGCTTGACCGTTTGGCGACGGTGAACCTTCCGCTCAGCGAGGACGAAGCAAATCGAGCTCGGCGTCAAAACCACCCGATCGTTTTGGTTCAAAACAAGAAGCGAATCGTCGGATACGTCCGCTATTCAGAATTGGCGACCGCAGGGGCGAAGGCTGAGGTTCGCCCTGTGATTCGTGAGTCTGTTCACAGTCGGCATCTAAAAGTGCTGCTGCGGTTGTACGACGCGGCCAGTGAAGTGGCATTGTTGTGCGATGATTCGAACAATGCGCGTTCGGTTGTCACGCGTCGACAGCTTTTACAGCCGATGATCAAATAGATCAGTCTTTGTGATAACCGAGCTGCGAGATCACATGAAGCATCTCGTCGCAGGTGATGTAGCGACGGTGGTTTTGCAGCTTGTATTGGTCGATTGCCAACGCGAGTTCTCGGCCGGCTTGTGAAAGACCGCTGTGAGAGCTTCCGAACTGTCGGCGTTCACCTGTGACACGTGACCCACCCTGTTTCCGTCGATCGACAAACCCGGGATTATTCATGGGAGATTGATTGGAGGATGATGTCGCGGACGTCGAGGAATTGGTTGGCAGGGGATGAGGATTCACCAGTTCGGACGCTGAGAGCGACTCGGTATTGGAGAGCGACATGAAAAGGTCTCATTGGATGAAGGAACGTGGTTGTGCGGGCAAGCTCCGGTCCGTCGGTCTACCAATCCTTAATGGGCGTTGCCGGTTGAAAGGGGTCGAAACCGGCGTGGGGCAATTGCCGCGAAGATGCGGAGTCGACGAACGAGGAGAATGGCTCGTCTGAACCGCATCGGCCTACACAGTTCGTCAATCAATCTTAGGTTATCGCTGTGGACGCTGCCCCAAGATGCCTCAGAAATACGGCAACTCTGACCGGCGGAATTCCCGCATTTATCGGTCAGGGGTGATGATGGCGGTTGAACGTGGGGCAGTTGATTTGACTCATTCGGCTAAGCGTCAAAACCCCTAGAATCCGTACTCGCCATGCGCTTCGCAGGAGCAGGCGGGAAACCGCGACCGTTCCGTATTAACGTAGCTTGCGATCTTGGTCTGCTTTTTGGGCGGCAAGTTGTTCGGGCGTGAGGAGGAATTTTGACCACCCGCTTTCGACCACCAAGCCTTCGTTAAGTTGCATCGCCTCGGCGATCTCTTGGCTGGCCGCGATCGTGTCGCCTTCGCTGAGGCGAATGGATGCGATTTGCAAGCACGGTTCGGCCATTTCGGGTGACTGCAATTTTGCTTTGGCAAAATGCTTGATTGCCAATTCGGGGCGCCCGAGATTTTTCATCGCGATCCCACGTAGCATGTGGACGCGAGTCGGAAGCGACGCGAAGGAGCTTTCGTCTTCGGCGCGATCAAGTGTCGCGAGAACCCGGTCGTATTGTTCGTCGCTAAGGTAGATTTCTGCGACACGCATTTTCACGTCAACGAAATCTGGCTGCAGCGCAAGGGCGCGGTGATAGGCCGCTAGGGCTTCGTCACGATTGTGTCGTGCGGACAAGCAATCACCGCTGAGGACCCATGTATCAGCCATGTCACGCTGAGCGGCGAACGCGATTTTGGCTTGGGCTTCGGCATCGTCTAAACGGCCGACATCGAAATACATCTGGCCCAGGCGTACGACCAGACGTGGGTCTTGTTCGCTCAGTTTGACCGCCGTTTCCATGTGCTTGATCGCGGCGTCTTTCTGATCGCGTTTCCAGTAAGCCTCCGAGAGTCCGCGGTGGGCTCGGTCGTCGGTCTTGCAAAGCGCGAGTGCTTCTTGGAAAAGGTGTTCCGCTTGATCCCACTGCCCCTGACGCATGAATTCCATGCCACTTCGCGACAGACGGCGAGCACCGAGTGTTTCGCCATTGTTTCCAATCTTGCGGATGGTTCGGCAGCCCAGTCCCGAAACGCAGCACGCAGCTAGCGTCGCGATCAAAAGTGATCTCAGCGATCGTCTCAGCCAGGCACGACCTTCCATGATTGGTGCTAGGTGAAGTTTTGAGAGAAAACAGGGCGAAGGAATGAGGGCACTGTGGTGGGGGCAGTGCATCGTCACGGATTGCCTGACGCCGAAAAGGTTTGTCTCGCACCGTGTCGAACGATGGACTGTTTTCGCCGCCACGTTAAATGGGGCTTATTGAGATCGACCGGAGCTGACAAAATACACCGTAGCAACCCATTGCCTTCGGTCGCAAGACGTTGTTTTTCGTGCCCGATTGATGTCCACTCCCCTGCCCCGCTCCATCCGACATGCCGACTCAGTTCGACAGCTTTGGCCTTCGCTTTTTGTACCCCGAGAACTGGGAGGTCGCCGAACGCGAAGAAGACGAGGGTGACCAGGGCGTGACGCTGGATTTTCCTGGTGGAGGTTTTCTCAGTCTCGAACGCAGGCAAGCCAATCAGGTCGATGACTTAATCGAAGGAATCGTCGATGCGATTACGTCGGAGTACGATCACCCAGAACGAGACCAGACGACGATGGAGTGGTTGCCGCCAGGGACCGCTGTGACCGATTTGCGATTCTATTATCTCGATCTGCTGATTGTCAGCCGTTTGATCGTGCTCACCAATTTGCCGGACTGGTCCGAGGACGATGTCCTGGTCGTTCAGTTGCAGGCCGAGAGCCGTGACTTCGACAAGAACGAGCCGATTTTGGGCGCAATCTTGAAGCAAATTCTGGGTTAAGGCAGTTGGGGCGTGAACCGCCGAGACACAGCCTAAACGAGATCTTGCTTGCGCTTTTTGCGGCGGCTACGCGAGCATTCACGACAGACGCCTTGGATAATCATCCGATGGCTCTCGACCCGAAATCCATGCAACGAGGCGACTGAGTCACGGATCGCTAGCAATTCGTCGCTCTGAAATTCCAGCAGTTTTTGACAGCGTGTGCAGTACAAGTGATCGTGCTGCGGGTAGCCGTAGTCATGGTCGTAGACGGTTCGCCCGTCCAGCTGGAAGCTATTGAGTAGCCCCGCGTCGACACATTCGCGAAGCGTTCGATAAACGGTCGCGGTGCTGACATAGTTCGGTTCGCCACGGCGGGGAAGCCGTTCGATCAGTTCTTCGGCGTCGAAGTGATCGTGTTGGCTGAACACCTGCTCGATCAGAAACTTGCGTTGATTCGTTTGACGTAGCCCACGCGATTGCAGGTACTCGCTGAATCGTTCCTGTGGCGAGAGCGAGACCTGGAGCGGTTCCACTTTGGTTGCCACGGGATCACCGCTGGACTGGTCGGGCATCTTGGACGTGTCGGTCAATGAACTGGAAAAGCGGATTACAGAGAAGTTTTTGCCGTACCGAACGCCGGCACCGTACCAGTCTACACGCCGAGCAATTTTTTGTCGTCCGCCCGATGCATTTTGCTTGCGTTTGAGGGCTTGCTGGGGATCTGATTGCCCTCGCAAACGCCGGACGGCTAGTTCCCCGATTTGTAACAATCAGGTACTAGCCGTGTCGGTTGAGATCAAATTGGTCTGGTGACCGGAAGGTGCCCGGTTCCTGGACAAAAATGCAGGATTAACCCAACAGATCGAGGAATCGATCGAGGGCCGCGTCCATTTTTTCAGGGGTGTCGTATGCACCGTCAGCGATTTGGCGGCGAATTTCTGCCACTCGATCAAAACGAATGCCTTCTCCAGCGACAGCGCCTTGAGATTCGATTCGGCCTGCGGCACTTGCCGACGAGCTCAGGTCGAGCTGATCGACTGGCCCACGGCTGGTCGCTTGGTCGGCGGCGCGAGTGGATTCGTTTCCTGCGACCTTGCTGGTGGCTTGGACGTTGGAAGTCGACTGAGTAGTGCTAACCCGAAAGGGGCCGTAGATTTGCATCTGAGCTATGCTCCGGTGACGATGGGAGGATTATGCCGATGCCGATGAACGTCAGCGGTGACGCAAACGCATCGGAAGGCGAAATTGAGCGACGGGGGCCGGATAGGAAAGCAATCCACGGAGTGGTTGCCCTCAAATCGTTTCCGCATCGGCCAAGAGCGCCGCGATCCATGTCCCAGGATGCAATCCATTCAGCTTTAAAGAGACTCTTGCTAGCGCAAAGCAAGCGGAAACAGAGTATGTACTCGGCATGACCGAGGGCTGAACCTGAGTCTTTTTAAACACTTTCGGCGCGCATCCTGACGACGTCGAATCGGACGTTAGCAAACCGGCTTCAGGCAAAGCAAGTCGAATCCGAATGAATTCAGAATTCGATTTGCTGTTATTGCCACAGTCGCAATACGCTGACCAAATCATGGTGTTGATCAGTCCACAGCGGGGCGTCACGCAGCATTTGGTCGGTAGCCTTCGTCGCGTCGGCAAGTCCCGGGATCTCAAAGATCAGGTGACCGGTATGGGCGATGATCATCCAGGTCGAATGGGTCGTGCCGATCGAGTCATCTCCAATACCTTCGAGCATACGGCTTTCCAGTCCTGCGTCCGCGCTCAGTCGATGGACCAGCGGTGAAAGTTCCAAATGGTTGTTGGATGTGTGAATGGCAAGGACGCCTTCGTCAGCAAGTCGCTGCTTGTAGAGCGCCATGGATTCACGTGTCAGCAAGTGTGCCGGAATCGCGTCACTGCTGAAGGCATCGAGCACCAGGAGATCGAAACGCTTGTCGGTCATCCGTTCCAGCACCAAGCGGCCATCGCCGACATGGCGGTCCAGTTTGCTGGGACAATCTCGCATGAATGTGAAGTAACGATCGGCGATGTCGATGACGGCGGGATTGATTTCGATTAGGTCATAGTGATCGCTCGGCCGGCCGTAGGTTGTCAGGACGCCACATCCCAATCCGACAATCCCAATCTCCAACTCGGGGCGTTCTTCCTTGAGTGCTTCGAAAACAAATCCCACCCCGCTGCCTTTGCCGTAGTAAGTTGTCGGCTGCGATTGATTGGGGGCGTAGCGTTGCATACCGTGCAGCGTGCTGCCGTGAACCAAGCACAAGCCTAGCGGTTTCTCGCGAACTTTAAGGACACCAAAGAAGTTCCGCTGAGAAGCAATCGTGCGATGATTCGAAACAAGTGCCATGGTGATGATCGGTGTGATCATCACCAGCAACGCACCGAACTTTAGTCGCGAGGCAGCGGCCCAGTCATAGTGGGGCTGCTTCCAGCCCTTGCACGCGAAGAATAGCAAAAACGTTAACGCCGTTACCAAGGCCACGAAGAATGGCAGTTCGGCATGGTTGTTCAAAACCATCGGGCAGATGATGGCCACGATGATCCCACCTAACGCTCCGCCGGCGGAAAGCATGGCGTAGTACAGTGTCAAGCGATTGGTTGCCGGTTTAAGCCGTGCGACTTCACCATGGCATAACAAACACGCGCCGAACAGCATCGTCATGTAGCAGGTTGCCTCGGCGATCAACTGGATGCTGCCGGGCAACATCGTTTTGCCTTGGATCAATGCCAAGGCTGCCAATGTCACTGCTGCGATCGGCTTGGGGCGATACCACTGGGGCGAGTCGAAACAGACGATGAAGCTTGCTAAGTACAAACTCAGCGGCAAGACCCAAAGAAACGGGACAACCGCGATGTCTTGGCAGACATGGTTGGTAACCACAAGCAGCATGACGCTGGCCAGTGCGGGAAGGCTGATCCACGAGACAATTTGCAATCGCGAGATCGGTTGATCGGATCCTTTGTGAGCGACCAATGACGCTGTCGTGTTCTTTCTTTGATGCATGCGAAACAGCCCCACCGCCACGTATCCTTGAACCAAAACGAAGGCCAAGAACATCAATGACCACAATGTCGATTGTGTTGACACCGACAGGACTGGTTCGAAGAGAAACGGATAGCTGAGCAGCGCGAAGAGCGAACCAGCATTGGAAAGCGCGTACAAGCGATAAACACGATCGCTGTCGTCTTGCAGGCTGAGCCAGGCTTGGATCAATGGCCCGGTACTGGAAAGCACAAAGTATGGAAGCCCAACGTGGCGGGCAAGCATCCAAAGCAAATAGAACGTTGGCGATTCGTCTCCCATCGGCTTCCATGCATCGGACGGTTCGATGGGAACCATCAAGGCTGCAGAGCCCAGTAATGTCAGGTGAATGATGGCTTGAAAGACCGGCGTGCAAAACGTTCGCAACAAGTGTGCGTAAAGGTATCCACCAAACAGCAATACTTGGAAGAACAACATGCATGTCGTCCAAACCGCTGGTGTGCCGCCAAACCAAGGCAGCACACACTTGCTGATGATCGGTTGAACTTGGAATACCAAGAACGCGCTTAGCAGCGTCGTGGCCACGAACCATAGGAGCGACCGGCCACCCACAGAATCCGTGACGCCTAATTCAGACGCGTCGGTTTGACTTGGGGGATTGGTTGATGAAGCAACGATCGGTTGAATCGAATCGGAAGCGGATAGCGATTCGTGCGCAGACATTGACGTTGATTTCCCTACGTGCGAGCCAGGTCCAGGACACTCAAGGCAGAATGATCGAGCAAGCGTAGGTTTCAGCTTGTGGTGAAGCAAACTGATTCGTCGGGTTTACCCCTTCGGCGTACTTTCGTTGCCACGTTGGCTTGGTAATCGGCGTTTGATCCACTGAAGTGCCGGCAACACCCTCTTTGGAATGAAGTTCGTCCAGCGATCAAGACTGACAATCAGGTGTTGAAAGTCCAAACGTTCGTTGTACAACGCGTTCAGCAATTCGTTGTCAGGATCGCCACAGCTGTCACAAAGCGAAACGCCTTGGTCGAACATTCTTCGGACGTTGTGCCATTCCAGAAGTGCGCCCGGGGAGTATTGCGAATAGCGTTCATCGAATGCGGTTTTGTAGCAGGCGACGTGATCCGCAGACCGGATGTCGATCAACATCGCGATCGGGTTGCGATTGACGGTCAACCGCGTGATATGCAGTTTTTCCGAATCGATGAGACGGCCAATCATGTCGAGAAAGAAACTCAGTGAGTCATCTTCGCTAGCGAACGCGGTCGACGCATTGCCTTTCCAGCCCGATGCTTCGAGGTCTAAGAACACCTCCATCCAGTCACGGGCTTGGGCGGGCACGGCTGCCGTTTCGAATCGAACGGTGCCGCGGGATTCGAGGCTTTTTAGCGCGCGGCTGAATTTCTTTCGGCGGTTCTTCGAAAGCACACGCTGAAAGTATTCCTCTGCACCACCTGCCGGTCGCAGAGCGGCGCGTTGGAACTGGTCGCGAGTGAAATACGCTAACGACGTCGCAGTGGTCGCTGTTTGGAAAACCGATACGAATTCCGGGTTGGCCGACACCGTGTTTAGGCTTAGCAAGTGGAACCCGTGGCGGCGAAGCGATTTGAAACAGGCCTGCAGCGCATCACCGGCCCAAAACGAATCGAGCAGCGGGGTCGCGTCAAACGCTTCATCCGGTCGCCAGGTTTCGGCGATTCGAATTGGAAGGTGAAATTGCTGTTTGGTCGCAATTGGCATCAGCCCCACCAATTCGTTGCCCCGCTCGGCGACCATCACACGAACCGAGCCGATGTCGATCGCGCGTAACAGCGAGAGCAGGAACTCTGGTTCGTAGCAGGGATTCCGCCAAGGGCAGCGGTCGATGAGCGTCTCCCAACGTGGGACCAAAGCGAGCAATTCGTTGTATCGCATGAAGCGCACGTTGATCGCGGTCTTTGTGGGCGCCGGCCCTAATGAACGCGGTAACGGATCAACGATGGACATTGCGTCGGGGTTGCACTGTGTGGGAATACTGTGGGAATTTTGACTACTCACAGTGAAACCTAGGACGTGGACGCAGGGGTGTCCTTACAAAATGAGATTCGATCGCTAGAGGGGCGACACCGGACTTGGTGTATCAACCATTCCGGTATCGCGTTTTGTCAGACTTGTGCGGGCAATGACGCAATATGAATGCGGGCTCAACGGCCCGGTGACCGTTGATCAGACGGCATTCGCCATCGCGGCCAATTGAACGGTTGCCCTGCCCTGCTCTTTTTCCAGGTAGCCGCGTCCGAATTTAACGTTCACGTGGTCCCACGGAAGCTTGTCCATCATCTCGTAGCTTTCGTGGACTTGTTTTTCGATATCGATCCCGGCGTCATTGATTGCGGTCCACCAACGTTCTGGATCAAGGTACTCGGTCCATCCGTCCATGCGGGCACCACGTTCCCAAGCCAAACGAATGGCGTTACCGGTGCGGCGATCACCGCGGCTGAGCACGCCTTCGAGCAAGCTGGTTTCGATATTGTGACACTTCACGTTGACGCTGCGGATCTGGCGACGATTCCACAGATACTTGTGTGCCCATTTGAAATACTCGCGCCGCTGCATGCCGTTCCATTGGTATGGCGTATGGGCTTTCGGCACAAAATTGGAAACGCTGGCGGTGACGCGTGCATAACGACCACGGACTTCCTTGCCGACCGTTGCGATCGTTTCGGCCAAGTCCACGATCCCGTCCAGGTCGACTTCTCGTTCCCCTGGCAAGCCGCACATGAAATACAACTTGACGCTGTCGAATCCGTTTTGAAACGCGTTGCGGCAGCCTTCGATCAAGTCGCTGTTTTTGATCTTCTTGCGGATCTGTTCACGCATGTCATCGCGTGCGACTTCCGGTGCCAGCGTGAGCGAACTTCGGCGGTCGGTACCAATTAATTGTGGCAGCGAACGTAGCTGATCATTCACTCGCAGGCTGGGCACGCTGATGTTGACGCCCAGAGGTTTGAACACCTCGTGCAGGCGTTTGACCAGCGGTTCGAAGTGCGGGTAGTCGCTGCTAGAGAGCGACAGGATGCTGATTTCGTTGTGGCCGGTGTTGAGGTAGCTTTCCCAGGCGGCGTCAACGATGGTTTCGACTTCACGAATTCGCAGCGGCCGTTTAATCACGGTGCTTTGGCAGAAGCGACACAGGTGTGGGCAGCCACGCATGATTTCGATCGCGATCCGGTCGTGAACGCAATCGATGTAAGGCACGATCGGCGACGTCGGCAACGGGATGCCATCAAGGTCACTGATTACACTTGGTGCGATCGTTGCGGGGACGTCGTCGCGGGTGCGTTTCAAGTCTGCGATGCGTCCGCCGTTGTATTCCGGTTGATAGAACCGAGGCACGTAGGCACAGTCCAGCGACCGGGCGACCTCGGCCAACGCGTCTTCACGCTGTTTACGACCAATCTCGCCGTCGGCAAACGATCCGTCATCGCGTCGATAGCGGTCCTTGAGTTTCAACCACAGGTCGCAGATCGTTGGCAGCGCCGGTTCACCGTCGCCGGTGATCATCACATCGAAATACTCGGCCATCGGTTCGGGGTTCTGGCAGCACGGGCCGCCGGCGACCATCAGCGGGTCCGCCATCGTGCGATCGCATGCTTCCAGCGGAATGCCGCCCAGGTCGATCATCGTTAGCACGTTGGGCGAGCTGATTTCGTATTGCAAGCTCAGCCCAACGACATCGAATTCAGACAGCGCCGTAAACGTTTCTAGCGAGTACAGCGGAATGTCGTTTTTGCGGAGCTGCTCCTCCATGTCCGGCCAGGGCGTGAAGACACGCTCGGCACACCAATCCTCGCGACGGTTCATCAGCGAATACAGCACCTGCAATCCGTGATGGCTCATCCCGATCGTGTAAGCATCGGGGAACCCCACCGCCAGCTTTCCGCGCAGCGTCCGGTGATCCTTGACGATGATGTTTCGCTCGCCGCCAACGTATTGCGCTGGGGTTTGAACGTGGGGCCAGACTCTGGATTCCAGCTGTTTTCGCCGTTTTTCGTTGATCATGCGGGACGCACAGTGATTTGCGGGAGTGGGCAGTAAGACTGCGAACGCCTAAAGTGTGACTGCTAAGGGACTATTTTTGCAAGGCAAACTCAATTGACGTAGGCAATCCACCGGTGAGTGAATTTGAATCTGTCGGAAAAGTCAGTGATTTCGAGAAGGGACGTGGACGAGCAGTTCCTGTCGACGGCCGCATGGTGGCCGTATTTCGACAAGACGATGGTCATTGGTATGCGATCGATGACCTCTGCCCACACATGGGCGCGTCCTTGGCAGAGGGGTACGTCGAGGGCAATTCGGTGACCTGTCCGTGGCACGCATGGCGGTTTTGCGTGGCCGACGGAACTTGGGAAGACAACCCGCGAGTCAAAGTCGATTGTTTCGAGGTCAAGGTCGAGGGCGACGAGGTCTTTGTCCGTGAAAAGGAAAAAGAGTAGCGGCTCGGCAGAAACGTTTGTTCTGCCGGAGCGACAACGCAGCCGGCAATGACTCTGCGGCTTAATCTGACTGCCAGAGCAGCTTAGACTTCGAAGGTCTCGCCGACTTCGAGCGCGATGCCCATCGCATCGGTTTCGGCGCGAACGGCAGCAGCCCAGTGGGCGGCGTTTTGTTCGATCGGAGGCCAAGTCCCGTAGTGTGTCGGCAGAGCGATCTTTGGCTCGATGATTTTGATCGCTTCCAAACTGTCGCGGATGCCCATCGTGTACAAGTCGCCGATGGGCAGCACCACGATGTCGACGCTCTTTGCGTACCAACGCATGTCGCTAAAGAAAGCCGTGTCGCAGGCGAAGTACACGCTGCGATCGCCGAGCTTGAGCACAAAACCGGCCGGCGATCCGCCGTTGCTGCCATCGGGCAACATACTGCTGTGAATCGCAGGCACCATTTTGAGCGTGCCATCGGGGAGGTCGATTTGTCCGCCGATGTTCATGCCCAACACATTTGAAAGGTCGTGCTTCTCTTGGAACCACTGCGCAATTTCAAAGTTGGTGATGATCTGGGCGCCCGATTTGGCGGCGACGGGAGCGACGTCCCCGACATGGTCAAAGTGGCCGTGGGAAACCAACACATGAGTGCAGTCGGCGAAGTCGTCTGCGCTGACCTGGGCTGCCGGGTTGTCGGTAAAAAACGGGTCGAGCAAGATCCGCATCGATTTCGTTTCGATGTACCAGCTGGCGTGCGACAGCCATGTCAATTTAATCATTGGATTTCCGCGTCGGTTGATGAACGTCCAGTTAACAAGTATCCGTAGCAGGTTATCGGCTCGTCACCGACAACTCAGTACTCTTCACCACGTAATCGGGCAATCTCCATCGCATCTTTATCACCGCGACCTGAAAGGCAGACGACGAGGTTTTCGTCCGGCTTCATTTCACCGGCCAATTTGATCGCTTGGGCAAGCGCGTGACTGGATTCGAGAGCCGGGATGATGCCTTCGGAGCGCGCCAATTTGTCAAACGCTTCCATCGCGTCGCGGTCGCCGCATTGCACATAGTCGACGCGTCCGGTGTCTTTCCAGTAGCTGTGTTCGGGGCCGACCCCGGGATAGTCCAAGCCTGCGCTCATGCTGTGCACGTCACAGGTTTGGCCGTCGTCGTCTTGCATCACGTAGCTGTAACTGCCGTGCAAAACGCCCGGTGAGCCGAAGGTCATGGGGGCGGCATGGTCACCGGGCGAACTGCCGCGGCCGCCGGCTTCGACCCCGACCAAACGCACATCGTCGTCTTCGATAAACGGATAGAACATTCCCGCAGCATTGCTGCCACCGCCGACACAGGCGACAACGCAGTCGGGCAGTTTGCCCAGCAGGGTGTGCGATTGGTCACGGGTTTCGCGACCGATGACAGATTGAAAATCGCGAACCATCATTGGGAACGGGTGTGGTCCGATCACGCTACCGATGATGTAGTGCGTGTCTTCAACGGAAGACATCCAATCCCGCATCGCCTCGTTGACGGCGTCACGGAGTGTGCGTGATCCGCTTTCGACCGGACAGATTTCGGCGCCCAGCAATCGCATGCTGAACACGTTGGGCTTTTGTCGGCGGATGTCCTCCGAGCCCATGTAAACCACACAAGGTAGCCCGAAGTGGGCACAAGCGGTGGCGGTCGCCACGCCGTGCTGTCCGGCGCCGGTTTCGGCGATCACGCGTTTTTTACCCATCCGCAGCGTCAGCAGGGCTTGGCCGATGGTGTTGTTGATCTTGTGCGCCCCGGTGTGGTTCAAATCTTCGCGTTTGAGCCAGATCTGTGCCCCACCACAGGCATCGGAAAGTCGTTTGGCATGATAAAACGGGCTCGGCCGGCCGACGAATGTTTTCAGCAGGCCGTTGAGTTCACGCTGGAATTCCGGGTCTTTCTTGGCAATCTCGTACTCTTCGGCGAGCTGATCGAGCGCGCGAGTGAGTGTCTCGGGCACAAATCGGCCGCCAAAATCGCCAAAACGGCCGCGTTGATCTGGAACTGACGCCGAGGCGGCACCAGTCGAAGGGGCGGTACTCATACTGCTATCGTTTGGTGTAATTATTTTTTCGTTGGTTCGGCGTGGGGACATGCCGAACGTCTTTCGCAACACATCTTCCCCCGCTGAAGTCCCGTGGTCAACGCAGCTAGCTCCAAGCCGTCGAAATCCAGCGCGTTGCCGTCTGTTTCAGGTTCACGTACGGCGTCTTCAGGTTCGGAGTCTTCACGTTCAGTGGCGAAAGTTCATTCCGAGTCCAAGGTTAAGTCAGAACTCCAATCGATGCCAATCCATACCGTCATGGGCATCGACTACAGCGGCGCGGCCAAAAGTGGCCGAACCGCATGGGCGGCGGAGCTTTCCCGGTTGGGGGAGGGTGACGACGGCGACCCGCCGTTTCGTTTGGTCTCGCTGCAGCCACTCGGACGACTCGCCGCAAATGACGAACGCGAACGCGTCAACGAATATTTAACGGACCGCATTCGGGTTCAAAAGGAAACCGTCTGGGGATGCGATTTCCCATTTGGGCTGCCGATCGAACTCGCGTTGGGAACGTGGAAGAACCAGCTGAAATTGGTTTCGCAGTTCAACGGCACGGCCAAGGATTTTGGTTTGAACCTCGTCGAAATTTCGAAAGATCAAACGGGGGCTCTGCACGTCCGCCGGCAAACCGATCAGGACACCAAGACACCGTTTGATTGTTACCACTACCGGATCATCTATCAAACGTTCCACGGTATGCGTGATGTCCTCGCCAATTTGATTGCCGATCCCGGAGTCGCGGTTCTTCCGTTTCAATACAACCGAAAACAGGCGGTGCCGTTACGATCGATCGTGTTAGAGGCCTGCCCGTCGTCGACGCTGAAACGGATGAGCTTGCCGTATCGCAATTACAAACAATCGGGAGGGCAATCGCCGACGGAGGCACAGCGAGGTGTGCGGCGTGAAATCCTGGCCGGAATTCGACACTTGGTGGAAATTTCGCCGTATCGTCGTCGTTTAATGTTGAACGATCCTGGTGGCGACGCGTTGGATGCGGTGCTGGCTGGGGTCGGGGCTTGGCAAGGGTACGAGCGCGCCGATCACCATCAGATTGCATCGCACCAACGGTACCCCAAAGAAGGCTACGTTTACTGCTAGTTTGGTTCGACGTTCGAATGAATTGTATCTATGCCTGAGCTACCTGAAGTCGAAACGATGCGTCGCGGTGTGCTACCGATCGTCGGTTCGCGAATCGTCGCTGCAGATTGCCCGCCGTGCGAGCGTCGTCCGATTTTAATGCGGCCTTCGATCCGGACGATCGCGCGGCAGCTTCAAGGCCGACGCATTGAACGTGTCGAAAGACTGGGCAAACGCGTCATCTTGTGTATTGAAGGTGAATTGTCGGTCGTGATTGAACCACGGATGACGGGGTTGGTGTTGCTTGCCGATCCACCCACACGAGAGCACTTGCGGTTTCGTCTGCAGTTGGAACCGTCAGGTGCGGCTTTCGATGCCCCTCGCGAATTGCTGTTTTGGGACCGGCGTGGATTGGGCACCGTTCGACTTTTCAAAGGAGCGGAACTGGAGCAGCAGGTGCGGTCGAAATTGGGGCAAGATGCATTGCTGATTGATGCTGAATCGCTCCGTGAGAAACTGAACCGCAGCCGTCGCGCGATCAAGGTCGCGTTGCTTGACCAGTCCGTCGTGGCTGGGATCGGAAACCTCTATGCGGCTGAGTTGTTGTTCTTGGCCGGAATCGATCCGCGTTCACGCTGTGATCAATTGACCAAAGCCCAGTGGAAACGAATCGTCATGGCGACACGAGTGGTGCTTGAGGACGCCATCGCACATGAAGGCAGCACGTTATCTGACGGGACGTATCGCAATGCGTTGAATCAATCGGGCGGCTACCAAAATTACCACCGCGTTTACGATCGGGCCGACGAGATCTGTCCCCGTTGTGGCGAGGATTCGATTCGCCGCATCGTTCAGGCCCAGCGAAGTACGTTTTTTTGCGGCGTCTGTCAGAAAAAGAGGGGGTTACACCCTGATGTGGCAGAAATCGAAGTTTCGACTTCTTTGGAATAGACGATACACTGTGCGGACACCGTCTGCGAAACGCGTGGGCAATCCGCAGGTTTCGCCAAGCAGGCCCGTTTGAGGGGGAATCAGAAATGAGCAATAAACTGTGCCGACGAAATTGGATGCGCGGCTCTGCGTCCCTGGCTGCGGCCGGTCTGCTCTTCGGGCGTCGAGCACAGGCTCAGTCCCAGCGCAATGCCGCTTGGGAGACTTCCACACAGAAGGGACTCGCTTGGCTGCGGCGAACACAGTCCTCACGAGGACACTGGAACACGCAGGTCTATCCGACGGCGATTGCGGCGCTCGCCGGGACCGCGATGATTGGCAGCGGTTCGACAACAACGCAGGGGCCCTATGCCAGCGAAATCGCACGGACCGCCGATTTCCTGATCAGCAAAAGCAGAAGCAACGGACTGATCGGTGACCCGCAAAGCGACCAGCGATACACCTACGGTCACGGCTTCGCGATGCTTTTCCTCTCCCAGGTGCTCGGCGAAGAGGGCCTCTTGGATCGCCGCAAAGAAATCGTTGATGTACTGACTCGTGCGGTGCAATTTAGTGGCTATGCACAAACGGCCGCCGGTGGCTGGGGCTATGTCTCGGCAGCAGAAGGCAATGATTTTGACGAAGGTTCAACGACGATCACTCAGGTTCAAGGACTGCGCGGCTGTCGCAACGCCGGGATCCCTGTCAGCGGTGACGTCATTGATCGGGCGAAAACGTATATCTACGACTGCAAAAACAAAGACGGCGGGATCAGCTACAGCAGTCGACAGCGCGGGAACAGTCGTCCTGCGATTACCGCGGCTGCTTTGGCGGCGCTCTACAACGCCGGTGACTACGACAGCGACCATGTGCCAGAGATGTGGCAATACGCCAAAAAGGAACTGCACGGCATCAGTGACGGTGCGCACAGTTTTGGCCACTGGCATTACACGTATCTGTATTACAGCCAGGTGGTTTATCGCCAAGGCGAGGAGCTTTGGAAGCCGTTTCGTGTACGGCTCTATGACCGAATCGCGAGTGAGCAGCGCTCCGATGGGTACTGGGAAGGCCAGATCCATCCGGTATACGTCACCGCGTGCAACCTGATCATGATGCAGCTCGATTACGGATACTTGCCGATCTACCAGCGTTAACGGATCGTTAACGCCGGCTGACAAGTCGTCATCGTATCGCGACTATTTTGCCGAGATATCAAACGCGTAAAGCAGGTCTTGATCGCGAATGATCAGTTTGCCACCTGCAACGATTGGGTGTGCCCAGATCGCGCCTTGTTTTCGCGGTACCGACGTTTCTTGAGGAAGCGTCATCTTGCCAACTTGGTTGAAGCCTTCTCGTGACGGTTCGACCAACAAAACGCTGCCGTCTTTATCGCCATAGCAGTACAGTCGACCGTCGGCGTAACAGATTGAACCGCTGTTGTTGGGGCGTGCACGTTCGAACCACAACGCTTGACCGGACTCGAGATCCTGCGCCATCCAGCAACCGCCGTTTTGCTTGGTGAAGCCATAGATCACACCATCGACCAACACGACACCGCCGTGATGGTTTTCCATCGATTTGCTGTTGAGTGCGTAAACCGAAATCGCGGTCAGTCCGTTGTCTGCCGGAACCAGGCGCAGCAGCGTGTTGCCAGCACCGTAGGCACTGGTGTGGTAAACCAAGTCGCCGGCAACGATTGGCGTTGGGATGACGGCGATGTTGTTTCCGGTGGTTGAATCCTCGAATAGTTTTTTGCCAGTTTGGGCATCAAAGCCGACCAATCCTGGTTTGCTGGCTGTGACATAAAACGAAACGTTGCCGACGGTCCCTTTGATCGGTGAAACGTATTCGGCAGACGCGCTCATCTCCTGCGATCCCCAGACCTTTTCGCCGCTGTTGCGATCCAGTCCGACTAGAAAGTTGGCTTCGCCAGGACAGACAATCACGCGGTCGCCGTCGACGAGCGGCGATGCGCTGTAGCCCCAGGTTGGGATCTTTCCGCCGAACTTCTCGACAAGGTCAACGGTCCATTTGACGTCGCCGGTATGGCGATCCAGTGCGGCAACAACGCCTTTGTCGGTCAAGGCAAACACCTGGTCACCGTCGACCGTTGGGGTGGAGCGCTGGCCGGCTCCCCAGCCGGTGTTGTAATCGCTGTCTTCACCTGCCGGGCCGACCGATTTTGACCAGCGGGGCGTTCCGTCAGCCATCGAGAAGCAATAAACGTACGCTTCGCCTTCACTGGAGCCCATCGTGTACAGCGAATCGCCGACTACTGCACAGGCCGAATACCCGGTGCCAAGATCTTTTGCGGACCACGCCAGGCTGGGACCGTCATCGGGCCACGACTTCAACAGCGATTGAGGTGCCGCATGTCCGTCGCGATGAATGCCGCGCCATTGAGGCCAGTCAGCATCCTGGGCATTCACGATCGTGCAAATGCAGGTGATTGCGACCAAACAGATCAATTGAATTGATTTCATCAGTGTATCGGGGAGCGGCGTTAAGGCGAGCTTAGTGGAAGGCCCCTATCATAGCCAAAATTACGGCGCAGCAAAAACTGGCATTTGTTCTCCCCTGACTGGCGTATCGGATGGTTTGTTATCCCGCCGGATTGGTTTCTGACATTTGCAGGTGAACCATGTCTTGGTAACGCCCCCCTTTGGCGAGTAGTTCGTGGTGTGTCCCTACCTCCACGACGCGGCCATCCTCCAAAACAATGATTTTGTCGGCGTTGCGGATCGTGCTCAGGCGGTGCGCGATAACGAACGCAGTGCGGTCCTGCAGAAGTCGTTCGAGCGACTGCTGGATCAATTGTTCGCTTTCGCTATCCAGGTTGCTAGTCGCTTCATCAAGGATCAGGATCTTGGGGTCAGCCAGGATCGCTCGGGCGATCGCCAGACGCTGTCGCTGTCCGCCGGAGAGCTTGACACCGCGTTCCCCGATCACGCTGTCATAGCCCTTGGGCAGTTTCTCGATGAATTCGTGAGCGGCTGCTGCGGTTGCCGCGGCAACGATTTCCTCCGGACGACAACCTCGTCGGGCGTAGCTAATGTTGTCCGCGATCGTTCCGTCGAACAGGAAGACGTCCTGTTCGACGATTCCGAGCAAGCTGCGGTACGATTCCAGATTGATTTCGCGTAGGTCTCGCCCGTCGAGGAGAACACTTCCGTCGGTCGGGTCATAAAACCTTGCGATCAGATTCGTTAGCGTTGTCTTCCCTGCCCCGCTTCGCCCGACCAGTGCGACGGTCTGGCCTGACTCGATATGGATCGAGACGTTCTTGAGCACTTCGGTTTGAGTCTCGGGGTAATGAAACGTGACGTTTCGCAGTTCCAGTTCTCCTTCGCTGCTTTGCCGGCTGACATGAACCGCGTTCGGATTGGTCGGCAGTTCGCTATCGCTTTCGAGGACATCCAGAATTCGATCGAGTCCTGCCAAATTGTTTTGAAAGCCGACCGCGCTGGCGGCGATGGTCGCCAAAGGATCCAGCAACATGGTGAGATAAACCAAGAACATCATCATGTCGCCGAGTGTTAGTTCGCCGTGGATGATTTGGTATCCGCCATAAAGCAGCAGTCCCGTCGATGCGATCGGGATCAAAACTTCCCAGATCGTTTCGATGATCCGCGTCCACCACCAAGTGAAGAGTTGTTGGCGAACCAGGAATCCGCCTTCGTGGACAAAGCGGTTCGATTCGTTGCGTGATCGGGAAAAGGTCCTTACCACACGAATTCCGCCAAACGTTTCGGTGGCATTGGAATCGATGTGTTGACGCTGTTTACGGATGTCGCGATACAGCGGACGAATTCGATTGATATACGTGCGATGTGTCACCCAGACAATCGGCAACAACAGGAGCCCGCCAACCATCAATTTCCAGTCGACGAAGACCAGGATGATCAGACTGCCGACAAACTGTACGATCGCCCGCCAAGGGTTGTAGAGCATCGAAAAAATCAGCTCTGCGACTCCGCCTGCGTCTTCGCGGATCAGACTGGCAACCCCGCCACTTTTCAGGTCATAGACCTTGTCCAACGGCAGCCGAATCGCGTGTTCAAAAACGTTTTTTCGGATACCAATCTGAGCTTGGTTAACTGCTTTGGTACCCGTCCAGCGGCTAAACAGGTGCACCACCGTTGCGATGGCGGTGGTCACCACCACGGCGATCGAAATCCACAGCAGACGCGTCATCTTATCGCTCGGCAATACGATCCCATCCAAGTACGCCGGCAGCGGTTTCGGCGGATCGGTCAGCACACAGTCGATGGCAAGTTTGGTTCCTAGTGGCGGGATCAACCTTAGTCCGATCGCAATTGTGAGGAAAAACAACGCGACCGAAATCTGGCGTCGGTGTGGGCGAACCAGCCGCCAGAATTCTTTGATCAGTTCCCAAAATCCGCGTTCACGATTGCCCAGTTTCTTCGTGGGTGTCGATGAGCCGTGGAAGCCTCCCCCACGCTGTGAACGGGGCTGTTTCTCCGTATTGCGTTTTCGGACGGTGTCTCGATATTCGCGAAATCGATCGCGGCTAGGTTGTATGGACATGCATTATTGGTATGGCCCGACGATCGGCTTGGCAAGTCCATGGCATGGTCGTCAATCCTAGAATGCCAGTCGATCGTGGATTTCAATCTTGATTGTCGTGCTGCTACGGAAGCAATTTGGCGGAGGCCCGCTGAAAATCTTCACGACTTTCGAAGTAGCTTGCCGGTAAAACGATTGTGGTCGAACCGGTCTCGGTCGCGAGTACAAGTGTTTGATCGACACTCAGACGCTGTCTCAATGAGTCCAGCGGAAATCTCAGCAACAGGCTGCGATGGTCAAACCACAGCTCATTTCCGGACAGCGCGCCGGCGATTTTGACATCACGGTTAACTTTGATTGTCAACCAAATGCTAAAGAGTAAGAACGCGACTTGAGGCAGTACCAGTGCGACTAAGCGAACGGGGCCTTCGCCGATATGGTTCAGCTGGTGTTCAAACACGGTCCACAAGATCGACGCGACCAGTGCTGCCAGCAGTGCTCGCCACAACCCAATCGCCCAGGCCAGCATCGGAGTGTTGGCAGGGCGGATACGGTAGTCTGGCAAGATACCCGCAACCGATCGGCGGATCGCTCGTCGAGCTTTTTTTTCCGCCCTGGTCGAAACGACGAGTGGTATTGCGTCACGTTTGTAATCGGGAAAAGCTTCTGCCGCTTCTGCCGGGATTGATTCCAAATCGAGGGCAAGCGGTTGTTCACTCGACCACTGTGCGATGTCACTGACGAGCGCGTCAAAGATCGCACGTTCGTGCTGTTCCGCAACCCAGTCACGCATGACAAGTACGGGGCTGGAAAATCCAAGGTTCAACAGCCACGCGGAGTCACACACGGTCGCTTGAACCTGGCGCCACGAACAAAAGATTTCCAGTTCGCGTGCGTCACGGGTTTGCTTTTCTACCGACAAGCCAAATTCATTAAGGCGGATCGTTGTGCTGCCACCCAACGGCGGATCTGCGAGTACAAAGCGGCGCGCATTGAGTGTTGTCAAAATCAATAGCAACGCCACGAAAATGCCGACCACGACGAGGAAGCACGCGACGAGCGTCAGGTTGAGCGAAGACAATGTTGGAAATCGAACACTGTTCAAATCCAAGAGGACGATTATCGGCAACAAGATCAGCAGGACAAATGAGATTCCCCACCACGACGTTTTGGGACGCGATTGAATAACGTCGGATGTTTCGGGCAACTGGCAGGCCTTGGCCAAGCTAATCGCGTCGGCTTCATCAACCGATCCGGTGATCATGGTCAAGCCACCGTGATACCGTGGCGTTACCGCCGCTTCGGTCGTCGAAGAATCAAGTGACGAAGGGTCACTCGGCGGCTGGTACGGGTTGGTCGACATACGGGCGGGAAGCGATCGTCAAGCGAAAAGTCGTTTCATCGAGCGGCTCGATCGGTACGCCTAACTGTTGCAGGTATTCAAGGGCGCCGGGACGATGATCGACAATCAGTGTAATCCTTTTTTCGCGCAGCCACTCGATCGCCTCTTCTTTCGCATTGTCGGACAACGGCTGTCGATCCAGAAAGTGATAAAACCAATGGCGATCTTTTAGAAACGAATCGCCACGACGATCCCACGCAAACGCTTCGACGTAGCAATCCGGCCAGTAGCTTCCCGATCGCACCCACCAGTATTGTGTGGTGGCGGATAGGTCCAGCAGCAGCACACGATCGCTGTCTGACAATGCCTGCGGCTTTCGATCGACGAGTGTTCGTGAAGGATCAATGCCTTGCCAACTCGCAAGACGTTTTATGGCGTCGTGCTGTTCATAGTCGAGCAAGCTGTTCAGCCCGCGTACCGACGTGATCGGCGATGCAATCTCCAATCGTGAGAGCAAACAACTGAGGCCAATTAGGGTCATGATTAACCAATGCGCTGGCCTTCGAAGCTGACGAGGAATAATCAAACTGCCGGCGATCGCGACTGTCGTCAATGCCGCCGGGTATGCAAACCAATGCAGACGCTCGTAGCCTCCGCTGATATGTGGGGCGCGCGTCAGAATGAAAGGGCTGACAAACCAGATACCCCACAGCCCAATGATGCTGATTGTGGCAAATAAAACGTGCATGTTTCCGATTCGGCGACACAAACGCATCGCCAATAGGACGAGCCACGCCCCATGCATCGCGAGCAGCAACCCGCATCCTAAAATCACACTTGGTTTCAAAGTGAGTCGTTCGCCATCGTACGCCAGTGTGTCCGACGGCAAATCAGAGTTCGGAATGGTGTTGTAGAAGCCAACCCAGTAATGCAGCGGTCGATCATCCAGTGACTGCTGGTAATCCATCAAGATAATTTCACGAATTTGATCGTGGTTCCCTTGGGCGTCTCCAATGAAAACGACGGCGGTGAATAGTACGCAAACGTATCCGACAATCGCGAGCGCCCGTCGCGGTTGAAAACGACATGACGTAGCAAGGGCAAGTAGCAACGGAGTGATCAGCAAAAGCAGATACACCGCAGTGAGCGGATGGAAACGCACGATTGCGGGGCTCAGCATGAACAGGGGTACGATGGCACGCGAGCGTCCACGCACCCAATGAAGTGACAGTACCGCTACCGCAGGGATCAGCCAGAACAACGCAAAGTCTTTGTCCAGTAGCAGGTTGTTGGTGATGCGAAACGAATAGTTAAACGCGTTGAAGTTTCGAAACCAAAAGAAGACAGGCCCGGCAATCGCGAGGATGCACAGCGGCAAGTCAGCGCGATGTAGCGATAGCGTCCTGACAAAACAGGCCAAGCAAACGATCACGCTAAAGGCGACCGGTATCGTGAGGTATCGCTGCAGGACCAAGTCAACCGCGATGCCACTCGCTTTGCTGAACAAGCTTGGTAACAAGTGGAAATAGTGTGCCCGCCAGCGAGGCATCGGTTGGTCGACGTCCATTGCGGTCATTCCGATGGAAGAAACCTGCAAGCTGGACGACAGCGTCATATCCTGTTGTTGCAATATGAATTGATGGATGTCATTTGATCGTGGTGCTTGATACACACACACCGCAAGAACGATCGCGGTAGAAATCAAAGCGACCTGTGTTGGCAAGATGCGCAATCGCATCGGTAGCCATTGCCGAAGCTGAATCGCACGGTTCGTGATTGCAGCCAAACTGATGCCACACCAGCAAACAAGCATCGCCTGCATGCCCTGTCCCAGCCAACTGAGTCCTGCGACCGTGACCGCGTAGATCGCGATCGACGAAATCATTCCGCCGCAATAGCGTGTCAGGATAGACGACGTACGGCCTTGCCATTGCGGAGCGATCAGCCAACCGGTGGAAAGAAATGCCAGCCATAGCGATTGCAACCTAACATCGGCAGCATTCCCACCGCCAATCACAAGCGTGCCCAGTAGCAGGCTCGCATGGATGCAGAAAAGCGGTGCGAGATCGCGAATCAATAGCATGACAACGCGTTACAGTTTCCTGGCTTCGCTCGAAAGCTCGCGGAGCATTGCTGAGAGGGAATCTTCGAGTGATTGCATCAGCGGGTCGCGTTGGCCCTTGGGTGGGCGACCGGTGTCGACTTTGATCGGATCGGTAAATTGGATGATTGCTTTCAGCGGGATCGAGTGGTCAGCTTTGCCGTTGACGGTTTCTTGCATTCGCTGAATCGTTTCAACAATCCGAGTGTCCGTGACCTGGTCTTCCGTCAAGTAGCTGTCAGGGTACGACGACAGGTCTTGTGCCAGATCTGCCGAGTCGACATGGCGGCGCAGTTCCTGTTTGACTTCGGGGCGTTGGCCCTCGCTGAAGAAACGGCTGGATGCTGCCGCTCGGATGTTGCGGACGCGTTCACGAACGACATCAGAGGTATTGTCGATCGACATCTGCTGTTCGGTGATCGTCAGGATATGTTCGATCAGCGTGTCACGGCGTTCTGGAAGTGGTCCGCCGCAGGATCGCCCGTAGTACTGCGTTTCCTTCAGGGCAAGCATCGCTTCGGCAAGCTGAAGCGTGCGTGCGCGAATGTCACGCGTTGGCATGTGGTTCCAGCCGATCTGCATTTCGAAACGATCGAGTTGTTCATGGGCCCAGTGATCAATCTTTTCGACGCAGACGTATTTGATCGCGACCGGTTGCATGTAAACATCACCGCTGCCCGCCGTCGCCGCGGTTTCAGGATCATCCTTGCGTTTCCGTCTGCGTTTGGCTGCGGTGCGGGCCATGAAGGCGACGCCATCGAGCAGCGGTTTCAGTTCATCGTTGGTTCGGTTTGTTGTACCTTCGGGGAACACGATCAGTGGGCGGCGTCCTTCAGTCAAAATCTCGATCGCGGCTTCGAGTGCTTTGCGATCGTTGCCTTCACGAAAGACTGAAAAACCACCCATTCGTCGAATCGCGAACGAGTCGAGTGCACCTTCGTTGAACAGGTGCCAAGATGCCATCGCGTGGACGTGAAATCCGAGTTGGCGGCCGGGCCAGCCCAAGACCAGTGGGTCCGCGTAGCGACAGTGATTGGGAGCTAGCAGGATCGAATGTCCGTCATCGATTGCTTTCTTGCAGTGTTCGATGCCGCGTAGTTCGTAGCCGACCACGCCTTCCTTGCGTCGCAAGTAATAATCGTATAACCGCAGACGTTGGATGACCCAAGGCCACACTGTCGAGCGGATCGGAGGGATAAATTCGTAGGGCCGATCGAAGACGACAGTCATGCTTCAGAAATCTTGGCGAAAAACGGAGTGGAGTTCGACGTAACACTACGACGCCGTTTATGAGGTGGTGTGCCGGCACCACGCCAAGAGTTTAGAGAGCCTTGGGCAAGCTGCCTATTGCGCGACTTCGGTTTGCGTCGGCGGTTGTTGTGAGGTGGCTTTCGCCAAAATGAATCCCAATCCGACCGCGACAACAAAGAACGCGAGCAGCAACGACCCGATCAGCCATTTGTCGGTGCCCGGTTGTCGTTGCGAATTTCGGCCGCCCTGTCCGCGAGTGGCGGGGGCGTTGCCGGATCGAACACCCGAGCGGCCGGTACCCGATCGGCTCGCTGCCGAACGATTCGATTTTCCCGATCGTCCGCCCGCGTAACCGGATTCCACCTGTAGGTCCAGGAAACTGCCTTCGCCAAAATCGAAGTCCCGACGGGCGACGTTGACCATTTTCCCGCTATCGCTGCTGCTCAGTCCTTCGTTCTGGATCAAGCGACTGCGGCTGCTAGCCAATGTGTCGTTGTTCTTGTTCGAGACGGTATCGCCGCCGGTATTGGGCGGACGGAGATCGGCATCATCGAGTGAGATCGATGACGATCCGTCGTCGATGTATTGGCTGTTTTCACCCAAGCCGATGGTGACCTTTTGGCCGCGTGGGACTTTTGCCACGTAACGCTCGAGGACTTCGGCAACGTCGTCGGCGGTCTGGTAACGAAACTTAGGATCCTTTTGGATCATCTTGACGCAGATGCCTTCCAGTTCACCCGGGACATCGGGGCGGATTTGGCGTATCGGCTTCGGCATCTCTTTTTGATGCATCGCGATCCGCTGAGCCAAGGTGCCTTGGTTGAACGGCGGCTGGCCGGTCAACACGTAATACATAGTGCAGCCCAGGCCATAGATGTCGGCACGGTGGTCGACCGAGTGACTGTTGAGTGCTTGTTCGGGAGCAAGGTAGTCGGCGGTACCGAGCACGTTCTCGTTGTTGGCAACGGTCAGCGACTCGTCGTCTTCGGCACCCATCAAGGCCAGGCCCATGTCCAGCAAGCGGACGACGTGTTTAGAGTCGAGCAGCAAGTTGGCTGGTTTGACGTCGCGGTGGATGATCCCTTTGCTGTGTGCATGCGACAGACCGCGTGCGGCTTGTGCAATCACGTCCGCCGCGGTCGAAGGATCGAGTGGCCCGTCACGTTTAACAAGTGCTTGAAGGTCCAGCCCGTCGACATATTCCATCACGATGTAGTGCACATCGCCTTCGTTGTCGATGTCGTGCGCTAACACGATGTTGGGGTGGTTTAGCGAAGCGATCGCTTTTGCTTCGAGCTGGAACCGTGCCAAGTAAGACGAATCACCAACGCGTTTCTTTGGCAAAACCTTGATCGCACGTCGGTCATGCAGCCCCGTGTGTTCGGCCAAATAAACGCTGCTCATTCCGCCGGTGCCGATATGCCCGAGCAACTTGTACTTGCCGAGGAAGAAGCCTTTGTATTTTCCGGCAAGAAGCTTCTCGAGATGCCATTCGGTCAGCAGGCCTTTCTTTTGAAACACGCGGGCCAGCGTTTTTGCATCGGAAGGCAGCTTTCCGCCAAGCTGTTCGCGAATTTTTTCCACCAGCCGCGCTTGTTTGGTCGGGTCGACCAAGCGACTTTTCTCGATCAGTTCCAGGAACTTTTCAGGAGATAGGGTGGACATAGGCGGTCAGGGTACCAAACCCTCCGTGCGACAGGCCAATTGTGTTTTCAACGAACATTGATCGGTTCGTTTAACGCCGCCGCGAAGGTTTGTTTCCAGGGTCGAAAAGTTTGCGAGTCGAAGTCTAAGCGACAACACTATGCCGAGGAGAGTCAGGTGTCGTCGAGCTGACGATTTTTTTCAGAAAAGTCGGGCTTTCTAGTTCGCACGCAAGACAGACCCTATCGTAACTCCCCGCCGCTAACTCAGCATAATGAACTTCTGGATATTCTGGACGGACAAGGTCCGCTTGGTGTGATTGCAGCGATTGTTGGTTGGTCGTTTACAGATCGGGCGTAGGTCAGTCTCCCCTACTCGGATCGTGTTTTAGTCGACAAGGGTTGTTTGTCTTCCCTGGCTATGTTCCGCTGACTAGCTGACAGCGCGCGAGGCGTTGGTAGCAGGGTTCGTGCCCCCCGTTTTAGTTTTTCACACGTTTTCAGTTCCCAATACCGTCAAGTGCAACGTGGACCATCATTCTGGCCAATCGATCTGTCACGGCGGCGAAGCAGGTAACGTTTCGAAACTCGGAGCGGAGATGAAACTCGGCCACGTGACACTTGGCATCATGGCCAAGTACTGGCAGCCCACTGCGGTGAAAACTCGCTTGGGTGTCTCGATCGGGATGGCAAACGCGGCTCGGCTGCACCAGTTGTTCTGCGCACACCTCGTCCGAAGCTTGGCGGGGGCTGCCGAACGGCAACAGCTCGTGATCGCTCCGGCAGAACGACATTCCGATTTCGTTGGATGGCTCGCCGCGATCGGATTGGATTCGCAATGGGAACTTGAGCAGCAAGTCGATGGAGATCTCGGTGTGCGGATGCGGCACTGGTTCGAACGCTGTTTGGATGGTGAACCGTTGGGCGCGAGTCGTTGTCCAGCACGTGTCTTGATTGGTGCCGATTGCCCGCTGGTTTCACCAGCAATCATTAACGACGCTTGGCAGCAGTTGCAGCAACATGATGTGGTACTCGGCCCCGCCGAAGATGGCGGTTACTATCTAATCGGGCTACGCGGTTGGTCGACACGATATGAAGGTTTGTTTCAGGGCATCCATTGGAGTAGCGAGTCGGTGTTTGAGCAAACAATTCAACACGCCGAAAAGGCTGGCCTTCGCGTGGCAACGTTGCCAATACAGAGCGATGTCGATACAGAAGACGACTTGTTGCGACTGAGGCAGACGCTCGACCATTCGACTGATCGCATGTTGCAAGATTTAGCGGAACAAATTGAACGGATTCTCGCAGGTGGAGAATAACTGAGTGGGAGAAACAGCAATCGTTGTCGGTGCGGGGGCGATCGGAATGTCGATTGCCTACGAGCTTGCCAATCGTGGAATTACCGTCACGGTTCTCGAACGCGATGCCGTATTTGATCATGCGGCTGAGTCATCGATCCGGCGGTCGGCCTCTTCGTGGGCGGCATCTGGAATTCTGCCGCCGGCGAATTTCGAAACGGCAACGGATCCGATCGACCGTTTGCGAGGACTAAGTCACCAGCTATTTCCCGAATGGGCGCAGCGTTTCATTGATGAGACCGGCATCGATTGCGAGCTGGAACGTTGCGGCGGTTGGTACCTTGCCGACACGCCTGGCGAAACCGCATCGATGATGGGGATGGTTCATTATTGGCAAGAGTTGTCGATCGAGTGCGAACATCGGTCTTTGGAGGACCTCGCCAAGCATCAGCCACTGATGCAGTCTTGGGCGTCAAATGTCGACCGTGCACAAGCATGGTGGGTTCCCGACGAATATCAAATTCGGACGCCGTTGTTCCTCGATGGATTGACAGCAGCATGCCGCGCGAAAGGCGTCGCCTTGGTCGATCGTGTACGTGTGTTGGACTTCGATGATGGTGGGCAGACTGCCAAGGTGTTTGTCGAACGACATAGCGGCGGTTTAGGTAGTGACTCGTTAAACACCGAACGTGTGACCTTTGAAGCCGACCTTGTGGTGGTTTGTGGAGGATCGTGGACGGGGTTGGTTTCGCCACGGTTGAAACTGTCTCGTAGTGTGATCCCGATGCGTGGGCAGATCTTGTTGTTGGACATGGGAGAGCGAAAACTGACCAGTGTGCTGAACTTTGGGAACCGTTACATCGTTCCGCGGCAAGACGGGTTGGTGCTGGTCGGTTCGTGTGAAGAGGAAGTCGGTTTGCAGCACGGGACGACTCCCAGGGTAATGAAGGACTTGCGAGACTTTGTCGCAACGGTTTGCCCCGAGTTATCGCGAGCGACGCAAGTGACCGCTTGGTCGGGACTGCGTCCGATGACGTTCGACGGATTCCCAATGTTTGGAAAGTTGCCGGATCATTCTGCGATTTACGTCGCTTCGGGGCACTACCGCAGCGGCATCCATCTGGCTCCTGCGACAGCGGTTTGCATGGCAGACTTGATTGCAGGCAAAGCACCGCCGCTGTCGTTGGAACCGTTCTCGGTCGGCAAACAGCAATCGCACCCGACGCAGCAGCAATCATTGGGAAGCGGAACTTAGTCCGTCGGGCTTTCGCGTTCGGAAGGGATGCCTACAATCCACCGGATGGAAAACAATCAAGAAAACATCGACACGGAATTTGACGACCAGCCCACGCTTGACCCGCCAGGATCCATCGCGGTCATCGGCGGAGGTCCATTGGGGTTGGAGGCGGCAATCTACGGTCGATACCTCGGATATCAAGTCACCTTATTCGAAGCCGAATGCGTCGCCAGTGTCTTGATCGGACGTGAAGGCGAACCGATTCCGATCAGCCCCGATCGTTGTGTGTCTCCGGTTTCGCGATCGGCTCTGACGGCACAGTCAGGTGCGATCGGACCGGCGACCAGTCCGACCACCGTGGGCGAATGGCTGGACCAAGTTTGGCGTCCATTGGCAGCAACCGACTTGCTCCGTGGTCGAGTGCATGAAGGTGCCAAAGTCGAACGGATCGAGCAGGTCGAATTGACGGACGACGAGACAGGCGAAGCATTGCCGCCGGACTTTCGCGTTCACGTTTCCGGCCATGAAGGCGGCGATTTTGAAGCGATCATCGTCGCGACCGGACATGCGGGCGCAGAGATCGACTGTTCGTTCGAATTGCCGACGGACTATTATTTTCGCATCGGCGGCTTAGTCCCGGATGTTGAGACAACGGGGCGGGATGTAGAACGTGATTTCTGGACCGGTTTGAAGGAAATTGTCGCCGTCTACGCTTCGCTGGGCGGCCGGGCGGATCTGGATTTGTATCGTCCGGCGCGCGGCTGATCTGCGAGCACTGACCTTGATTTTGTCGCGTCTTTCGGCGACATAGGATTCATGTCAAAACGCCTTGCCCTGTCGATTTGCGGTCTGTTGTTGCTCTGCATCACAAGTGGCTCGCCTGCGATGGCCGAGTTTCCGGAACTGGTTTATCCAGACGAAGCCGGCGAAGTGCAGAATGCTGAATCCGAAGGCCTTCTGCCCCCGATGGTGTTGACCACGGTCAGTGCGTTGGCAGTCGTGCTAGCCGTTTTCGGAGGATTGGTCTGGGTTTCCAGGTCTTATGGCGGGACACGGAAAGCAGCCGGTTCATTGCCGGACGACGTCTTTTGCGTACTGGGGACTTCATCGATCGATGCGAGGACGCGAGTGAGTTATGTCCGTGTCGGCGAAAGGCTGTTGTTGATCGGACAGACTCAAAATGGCGATCCGGTGACGCTGGCAGAAATCGTCGATCCGGATGAAGTCGAGCGAATTACGGCACGCTGCCAAGGTCGGCCCGAGATCGTCGGGCGACGCACTACGTCGAGTTCGCCCAGTGGAACCGGGACGATCACACCCATCCGGCGTTCCGGAATGGCGACTCGATGAATGTTGCGATCGCAGTCGTCGCAGCGCTGTTGTTAGTCGGCGTGCTGCTGCGCCAAGCGATTGCCCCACTGCGTTGGCTGTTTATTCCCGCGTCGGTAGTCGCCGGTTTTGTCGGGCTGCTGCTGGTTCAGATCTGTTTGCGGTCAGGCGACGAGTCGTTGGTCGGCTGGGCCGAAGGAACCTCGTCCTCGCTGAGCGGTTGGCCAGGACCCCTGATCTCCGTGGTGTTTGCCGCGATGATGTTGCAGTCGGCGGATTCGAGTGGCGGGCCGATCGATCGTTCGACATCGTCACGAGTGGCTCGCCAGGGACTAATGGTTTGGATCATCGTCTTCGGTGAAACCTTCGTCGGTTTGCTGGCAACCGCAACCGTAATTCAGCCGCTGATGGGGTCGCTCGACCCTTCGATGGCGATTCCGAATTCGTTTGGAATGTTGATCGAGACCGGATTTGCCGGGGGCCACGGGACAGCAGGCGCGATGGGCGTCGTCTTGGGCAGCCCCACGATTGGTCTCGATGCCGGGTTGGATTTGGGGATGCTGATGGCGACTTGCGGGCTGGTCTACGGCGTGGTCAGCGGGATCGTGTGGATCAATTTTGGCTCACGACTGGGCTGGTTTAACTCGCATCTGGCGGACAAGTCGGACGACGATGGACCAGAGGGTGACGTCGCTCGTAAGCCGATCGGTTTCCAGGTGACAGGTTCCGAGACCATCGATCCGCTGTTGTTGCAGGCGGTTTGGATCGGAATTGCGATTGGGATCGGAATGTTGTCGCAGGCGATGGTTCAGGGAGCGGCCGATTGGATTGACGCGAGTTGGGGATGGGGCGAGTACGCGGTTTCGAGTGCGGCGGATTCGCTGCAGGAGGCGGAGTCTCAGCTGACCCGGCGAATGAGTGCCTCGACGCTGTTAGGGTTTCCGCTATTCATCTACACGATGTTGGCGGGGTGGGGACTGCGGCACTTGATGGCTCGCTTCGGCGTGGGAGGATGGCTGGACAACAGCACGCTGCAGCGTCTGTCTGCGTCGGCGATGGAGGTGCTGGTTGTTGCCGCGATCACGTCATTGAAGATCGAAACGGTGGTGACCTATGCCCTGCCCTTTGCGATTTTGTTCCTTTTTGGTGCGATTTGGACGGCTGTCTGTTTGATGCTGATCTCCCGCTGGGTATTGCCTCGCGAGAATTGGTTTCCGCTCGGGCTGATCAACTACGGCATGTCGACGGGAACGACTGCGACGGGATTTGTTTTGTTGCGCGTTGTCGATCCAGATTTGAAATCGACGGCGGCCAACGATTATGCGTTGGCGGTGCCGATTTCGGCGCCGTTTATCGGTGGTGGGTTGCTGACGATCGCGCTGCCGCTGTTGGTGCTGGAACGCGTGTCGATTTGGTGGCCGACGCTGATCATTGGTGCGGTTGTTTTATCGTTGATCGTGATTGGCCGTCGCTGGAACCGCGGCAAATGACGCCGCTGCGTAGGGCTAGTGCCAAAGCGGCTTTGTGAGGCGGAACCGACCGGGCGCGGAGTCTGGTCGCAGGCTAACCCGTGCGATATTCTCCTGGCGATCTCGACCATTCCTTCGATTTGACGAGTTTTATTTTGTCTGTCGCACCCGTCACTCCTGGTGAAGCCACGTCGCTACCGGCGCCTGGGTTTGGGCATCGATTTTCTGTGTGGGGCATGATTCTGCGAACTTCGCTGGGCGAACGCTTGGTGTATCGCGGGGATTTTGCGCTCGGCACATTAATGCGGTTCCTGCCGATCATCACACAGATTTTTCTGTGGTACGCCGTGTTCGATTCGATCGGGGCGGCCGAAGGCAATGACGCGACGACCATCGGCGGATTTCGGTTCCGCGATATGGTTGCGTACTACTTGCTGACCATGATCGCACGGGCATTTTCCAGCATGCCAGGGTTGGCGTCTGGGATTGCACAACAGATACGCGATGGCGAGATCAAGCGGTACCTGATCCAGCCGATCGATTTCATCGCGTTTTTGCTGCTGACCCGGGTGGCTCACAAGTTGGCGTACTACGCGATCGCTGTGGCGCCATTCGCGCTCGTGTTTTATCTCGCACGCGATTACTTCGTCGACGGATTCCCAGGTGCGCAAGTCTTTGTCGCGTTTTGTGCGTCGCTGATCATGGGGTTCCTGATCGGGTTTTTCCTGGAAGCGGCGATCGGAATGATTGGGTTTTGGTTTCTCGAAGTCACATCGCTGCTGTTTGTCGTGATGCTGTTTAGCTTCTTTTTGTCCGGTCACATGTTTCCGTTGACGATGCTGCCGGACGGGATCGAAGCCGTCGTGCAGTTCCTGCCGTTCAAGTACTTGGCGTATTTCCCGGCGGCAGTGTTCTTAGGCAAGATTCCCGAGGATCAACTTTGGATCGAGATCGGGATCGAGGCACTTTGGTTGGTATTCTTTATCGTTCTGTGCCGCGTTGCCTATGCACGTGGGGTGCGGCGTTACAGCGGATTTGGAGGCTAATGCGATGTCAGATCTGGGAAGGTACGCACGAGTCTTCATGACGTTTGCACGGAACAGTTTGGTCCGTGACATGACGTTCCGAACCAACTTTTTGCTGCAGTGCGTCAGCAGTTTGGGTTGGACCGCGATGAACATCGGGTTTTATCTAATCATCTTTGAGCACACCGGTTCGATCGGTGAAGGGACCGGCTGGGATCGCGACCGATTCTTTTTGTTCATCGCGACAACTTGGTTCATTAACTCGTTGGTGCAGACGTTCTTTATGCCGAACGCGCAGGAGTTCAGCGAGATGATCCGCACGGGCGGGTTGGATTTTGCCCTTTTGAAGCCGATCGACACGCAGTTCTTGATTTCGTTTCGGCGGATCGATTGGAGCCAGTTGTCGAATTTCTTTGCGGGTGGGCTGATCGCTGTCGTTTCGCTTTGGAACCTGGGGACACGGGAGGTTGACCCGATGATTCCGTCGGTGTTGTCAGTGTTCCTGTACGTGATCTTTGTCGCCTGCGGGGTGATGATGATGTACAGCTTGATGGTGGCGTTGAGTGCGACAAGTGTTTGGCTGGGGCGAAACCAATCGCTGTACAACTTTTGGTTTTACATCACCAATTTCAGCCGCTACCCGATGGAGATATACGACCGATCCTGGGGGCGTCCGCTCTACGGTTTTTTCACGTTCGTGATCCCGATTTTGTTGGTCGTCAACGTCCCCGCTCGGATCATTGCGCAACCGGTGTCGGAGCAGCACGGCGGACATTGGTTCGTCGTTTGGGCAGCCGTCGCAACGGTGCTGAGCGTGGTGGCGAGTCGCTGGATGTTCCGCCGCAGTTTGCTGAGTTACCGCAGCGCCAGTAGCTGAGTGGGCTTCGCGCCAAAGTGGTTTGGCAAGTGACGCCCGATACAGGGGCCGTGGCAAGCGGAATTGGCTGTGAAATTTCGAGTTGGTTTAACTGGTTGCCAGTGTTGTGCACGATAACCACCTTGGAATAGGAAGCGGCGTCCAGCAGAATGGCTGACGCGACACACCCCAGTGTTTCATCTTATCTGTATCCCATCTGATTTGCGATTCCCATTCCAGTTGCAGCACCATGTCTGACAAATCGACTGACATTTCCCAGGACATCGTTTGGCACGATCACAGTGTCGACCGTTCGATGCGTGAGCAGGTCTTGGGGCAGCGAGGTTGTGTGGTCTGGTTTACCGGGCTGAGCGGATGTGGCAAAAGCACCGTGGCCAATGCGTTGGATGTGATGTTGAACCAGCAAGGTCGTGCGACGACGTTGTTGGATGGTGACAATGTTCGGCATGGTTTGTGTGCTCCGCCCGCCGTTTTGGCGGGTGAGCATGGGCAGGATTTTTCGGATCGATTCGGCTTGGGGTTCGGAGCGGTCGATCGCGAAGAGAATATCCGCCGGATTGGCAGTGTGGCTGCCTTGATGGCGGGCGCCGGGCTGATCACGTTGACAGCATTTGTGAGTCCTTACCGAAAGGACCGCGAGCGAGTGCGAAAGATTGTCAATGCGGCAGGCGGTGACGATTTTATCGAGGTGTTTGTCGACACTCCGTTGGAGATTTGCGAGTCTCGCGATCCCAAGGGGCTGTACAAAAAAGCTCGAGCCGGTGAGATCAAGAATTTCACCGGGATTAGCGACCCCTATGAGTCGCCGGAGGCCCCAGAGGTCCGGCTTGATGGGGGGGCTGGTCGAACGATTGCAGAATTGGCGGCAGAGGTTCGCGACTACTTGGAAAAGCGGTCACGGATCTAGGATTATTTGCCGTTGCGGTATTGTCCGATGCCGGTACACTACCGCCTCTGTATCGAAAGAGAGACGCGTTAGAGAATTTAGTCGTAGGAAATAAGAAGTAGAGTCGAATGACGATTTCGAAAGAACGTAAGGCTGAGGTCATCAAGGAGCACGGTTCGCAAGAAGGTGACTCGGGTTCGCCAGAGGTTCAGATTGCGATTCTGACCGAGCGTATCAATGGCTTAACTGAGCACATGCGGACGCACCATAAAGACTACGCATCACGCCGTGGTTTGCTTGGTTTGGTCAGCAAACGCCGTCGCTTGTTGGACTATGTCCGCGGTGAGGACCCACAGCGGTACCTCGATATCATCGGTAAATTGGGCATCCGTAAGTAGCCCAGGGTTCAGCCGCCACTCGGCATGACATGGCTTCGGCCAAATGTCGCCATGGGGGCGGCAATCGAAGAGTCTTCTCCCGATCTTTTCTATTCATGCTGAAGCCGGCGGTGGTTTATTAATCGCCGGGCGGGGTTTGTGCAGGCATTGTTGCCTGCCGCTGTATCGGCAGATTTTATACTGGCTGATTTTTCGATTAACCATCGACCCCGTAGGAGCAGCTTCCACCTGGTCTTTCTGTGGTATTCTCTGCCACGTGGTTGACATCAGCCAAGTTTTTCCAAGTGGATTGGTTGTGGCGCCTTGATTCGTCGGATCATTAGGGCGTTGCGATTGGTTGCTAGGCTCGCGTTTCTTATGGACGAGACCTGTTCTTTGCGCAGCCTGGAAGTTGGTGCCGTGATCCGGCGTTTATTTCTGATTTTGCACTGGCGGTCGGCAATGGGGCCGGGACAGCCAAGCAAGGTCGTTTGTTGTTGAGTGTAGTAGTTAAGGAAAGAAAAGTGACTGTCAATAAAATTCGCGTAGAGAAGAAGATCGGCAGCCAAGTTCTGTCGTTCGGAACCGGGCAGTTGGCCAAACAAGCCGCCGGTTCCGTTCTCGTGCAGTATGGCGAAACGGTCGTTTTGGTTGCCGCGGCAAGCAGCAACCCCCGTCCAGGTATCGACTTTTTCCCGTTGACTTGCGATTACCGCGAGCGATTTGCCGCCGCCGGGAAGTTCCCGGGCGGATTCTTGAAACGCGAAGGTCGTCCATCAACCAAAGAGATCCTCAGCTCTCGTTTGATCGACCGCCCCATTCGTCCTTTGTGGCCAGAAGGCTTCATGGACGAAGTCCAAATCCAAGCAATGGTCGTTGCCAGCGACCAAGAGCATGACGGCGACGTTTTGGCGATGAACGGTGCATCGGCTGCTTTGGCGATCAGCCCCCTGCCCTTCCTCGGCCCAGTCGCGTCGGTCCGAGTTGGTAAGGTCAACGGCGAATTGGTCGCCTTCCCAACCAATTCCGAATTGGAAGAAAGCGAACTGGACATGATCGTCAGCGGCTCGCGCGAGCAAGTTGCAATGATCGAAGGTTTCGCCAACGAAATGCCAGAAGATCAGATGATCGAAGCGATTCAATTCGCACATGGCATCATCCGCGAAATCCTTGACCTGTTGGACGAGTTGATCGCCAAGGTCGGACCTGAGAAAGTTGAATACGTCGCGCCGGAAGACGACGGTCTGCTGGGTAAGGTCAGCGAAGCGTACTACGACGCTTTCAAGACCGCGATGCAAACCTCCGGAAAGCATGACCGTGCGGCAGCGTGCTCAGAACTGCGTGACAAAGCAATCGCGGAAATGATTCCCGATCCAGATGCAGAAGGCGCGATCTGCGTCAAACGATTCAAGAGCGTTTGGCACGACTTGGAAGGCAACGTCGCACGTGACTTGATCGTTTCGGGCACCCGTCCCGATGGTCGTGACACGACTAGCCTGCGTCATATCCACTGCGAAACCGACGTGTTGCCACGCGTTCACGGTTCGGCAATCTTCCAACGTGGCGAAACCCAAGCGTTGATCACCGTCACCTTGGGCACCGCTCGTGACGAGCAACGTGTCGACGGTTTGCACGACGAGTTCAGCAAGAAGTTCATGCTGGATTACAACTTCCCACCGTTCTCGGTTGGTGAATGTCGCCCAATCCGTGGCCCAGGACGTCGTGAAATCGGTCACGGTTGCTTGGCTGAACGAAGCGTCGCGCCCGTTCTGCCTACGGCCGATGACTTCCCCTACACCGTTCGCGTGATCAGCGATATCACCGAATCGAACGGCTCGAGCTCGATGGCGTCAGTTTGTGGTGCAACGTTGGCACTGATGGCGTCTGGCGTCCCGATCAGCAATCCCGTTGCCGGTATCTCGGTCGGTCTGGTCCGCAAGTCGGAAGATGACTTCGTTCTGTTGACCGATATTCTCGGTTCGGAAGATCATTTCGGTGACATGGACTTCAAAATCGCTGGTACCCAAAACGGTATCACCGGTATCCAGTTGGACCTGAAGGTCACCGGGATTAGCGACGAAATCATTCGTGCAACGCTGAAGCAATCGCGTGAAGCTCGGATCGAAATCCTTCGCAAAATGTTGACCACGATTCCACGCCCACGTCGTGAAATCGCACCGACCGCACCACGCTTGCTGCGTACTCGGATTTCGCCTGACAAGATCGGTGCTTTGATCGGTCCTGGCGGAAAGAATATCCGTGGTATCCAAGAGTCGACCGGATGTGTGATCGAAGTTGATGATGATGGAACCGTTTTGGTTGCCGGCAACAACAAGGATTCCGCAGCCGAAGCGATGAAGCAAGTCGAAGCTTGCACCGCGACCGTTCAGATCGGCAAGATCTATGACGGGATCGTCAGCAGCATCAAAGACTTCGGTGCGTTCGTCGAGATCCTGCCAGGACGCGACGGGCTGTGCCACATTAGCGAACTGAGCAGCGGATACATCAGCAGCATCGACAAAGTCGTTCGCGTTGGCGATGCGATGAAAGTTTTGGTGATCGATGTCGACGAGCACGACCGCGTGAAGCTGAGCCGCCGCCAAGCACTCGAAGAGTTGGGTGAGCCCGACGAAATCGCTGCAATGGTTGGCGAAGAAGACGAAGATCGCGGTGACCGTGGTGGCGAAGACGGAGACCGTCCTCGTCGTCGTGGTGGTAGCGGTCGCCGTCGTGGCGGCAATGGCGGTGGCGGCGGCGGACGTTCGCGTCGCGACTGATCCAGTTTGATGCCTAGCCAGCCGAAGTCTGACTTCAACTGGTGACTAATTCGATAAAACAAAACAGCCGGTAGCGAAACTTCGCACCGGCTGTTTTCGTATCGCGATCAGTTTTATCCAGATGGGGTATAATGGTTGTGAACGGCTGACGCCAAGCGTTTGCGTCGATTCAGCCAAGTCGGGATCTCGGCAGATTGGTGCCGAGGCGGATCGAGCGGTTTGCAACGGAGTGGCGAAGTGGTGATAGGAATCGATCCGCGTGTCGACTTTGCGTGTAAGTTGCTTTTGGGAAATCCAAGCCATCCAGCAATCACAATTCACTTTCTGAATTCGGTGCTGGGAGGAAATCCCAGGATCACAGAAGTCCAATTTCGGAATCCGATCGTCGAAAGACGCTATGAGGAGGACAAATTGTCGATTTTGGATATCCTCGCAACGGATGACCACGGTCGGTTGATCGACATTGAAATTCAAACGACGCTGCAGGCCGGGCTGGCAGAAAGGCTCGCCTATTATGCGGCAACTCAATTGGCAGATCAGATTGGCGAGGGGGACCAATACAGCGACATCCGTTCGGTGATTGGAATTTGTATTCTTGATGCGGTGCTCTATGCTGAGCCGGATCAATTACACTTCGATTTTCAGCTCCGTACGTCAAATGGTTTGCCACTGACCGATTGTCTGCAAATTCATCTTTTACAGTTGCCGAAGTACGTTCGCCCCACGAATAATCGAATACCCGAAGATCCGATCAGTCAGTGGATCCATTTTTTTTCGATACGCGGCAAGTTCGACAGCCGAAGTGTTGTGTAGTGAATTACCGGATCCCGTGTTCACCGAAGCGGTAGGTGTATTGGAAATGATCGCCAGGAACCCCAACGAAAAACGCTTTTACGACGCTCGATTGAAGATGCAGCGCGACGAGCAGGCGCGTTTGGACGCTGCTGAAGCAATTGGTGAGGCGCGCGGTCAGGCGATTGGTGAGGCACGCGGCAAAGCGATCGGTGAAGAGCGTGGTGCGCTAATCGGGCGTGTCGAGATATTGCAGTCTCTTGTCGGCGACGTTCAGCACTCGTTTGATCAACTTCGTGCACTGTCTACCGAGGAGTTGGCTGAGGTGGAAGTTCTACTGCAGCAGCGACTGCGCGACCGCGATTGAGACTGACTTGTGGTTTCACAGCCAGCGATACGAGCGTCGTTTTTTTAGCTGGCCGGTTTCAGCAATTCTGCCGTTTTGTGCATCACGTCCGGTGTGCTCATCAGAAAGCTATGAAGCACAGGTACCGTTTGGAAGCTTGCGGATCCATCTAGCTTGGCTTCATCAACGCTCACGACGTAGTCGCTTTCACCATCGACAAGCGGGTTGGCAATGGGTGGGTTAATGTCACCTGCGATGATGTGAAAAGGAAATGGTGGTGTGGCGAGCTTCGCTTGTAGGTCTTCCCATTCAGGTCCAAGTTCGATGCCGCCTTGTCCGGTCACCCATTCGAAGAGTTTTAATTTGCCCAGTCGCCGAGCAATTGCGGCGCCTTGATTTGGCGGTCCAAGCATTACCATGGTCTGGCAGCGGTCGAGAATGTGGTGTGGATCGCCTTCGAGTTGTAGGTCGCTGATCAGATGGCGGACGACGATGTTTCCCATGCTGTGGCCGACAAAGCTAAAAGTCGCATCGTTTGGCAGGTCTTCAAGGACTTCACGCAGTGCGGCGGAGTGCTTTCCGATCGAGAACCTAGTGCTCGCGTACGAGAAGCGAATGCAATCAGGAAGTCCAGCCTCGGCGAGGACTGGTTCGAGAGATTTCATGCTGCCTGAAGTTCGCATCAAACCGTGAAGCAGAATGACATAGTGCGTGCTAGCGGACGTTTCAGCTTTGGGGCACAAGCCTTCGAGCGCCGCTTGGCATTGCATGCGGCTTCCCCATGCACGTCGGACGTTCTGTGAATCGAGTAAACGCCAGTGACCAGTCAGTGCGTTTTGTTGAATGCGATAGCCATTTCGCCATTGGTGATCGGTCCACAGCTGCGTTCCGCCAGCGGTTTTGATCGGCAAATTGAAATTGGTGCGATCCGTCATCGATTGATGCTCTTGGTGCTCCGAAAGGTTGTGTTCGTCGGAGTGTACCTGATGTCGATGGCACTGTAGAGAAACGATCAGCGCAAAGCACAGTAGTAGAGAACGTTGCATCGTCCGTGGCTCCGTGGTGTATCGCGAAGACGCGCGTGATTGACTGTTGAAGGCTGTTCTCAAATTGGAGCCCGCATGTACGTCCGCGCTTCGTGCAACTTTCTTGGGTAACGAAACGAAATCAGCCCGATTCTTTCGAACCGGGCTGATCAGATGACGCACTTCGTTTTTGGGCGTTAGCGAGTCGTTGTACTGCGACGGCTCACTCGCTCGCTTTTGCGACTCATGTAGTGTGTCGCTTCTTCGGAAACGAGGACGGTTTCGCCTGAGCGGATTTCCGTTCGGAAGCGATGGTGTCCGTCCGATTCGGCTTCGGCAATCACTCGGATACGAACTTCGTCGCCTGGGCGAATTGCTGCGATCGGGTCGATCAGGACTTGTCCGGTGAGGACTTGCCCGGAGTGGCCTTCGATGCGTCGTGGTTCGATGCCTTTGCTGAACTGTGCGACAGCTCGGACATCGGTCGCTTGGCGGCTTCCGCGGTTCTTGATCACGATTTCATAGACCACTTCAGAACCGACGGGAGCCGGTGCGGCAGGGTCGTTGATGCTGAGGACCAAGTCAGCGATCGATTCCACTTGGGTTTCCAGCTCGACCGCTGTTTGTCCGGCTGCGGATCCAGTGGCCATGAAGTCGAAGAGATGGTTGCCTGGGGCGACCATTTTGCAAGTGAACTCGTATTCGCGAGTCGCTCCTGGAGGAAGCGATTCGATCTGCCAGGTCAACTTGGTGCCGTGTTTGCGGGCGTCATCAAGTCCGCTGACGTATTCCGTTCCCGGTGGTAGCCCTAGGCTGGCCTGGATACTTTGGCAATCAGCGGTTCCGTTGTTGGTCAGTTGAAGCTGGTACACCGCATCGGTGTTTTGGTACTTCAGTTCGGGGCCGATCAAGACCGCTTCAAGTTCTGCGGCGAGTACTTTGATTTTCTTTTCCGCTTCGGACTTAAGCTCCAGATCGCCAGCCGCGAAGCCGTGGATCTTTAGGTCGCCAAGATCTTGCGCGGTCAATTCAACCTCGAATTGGGCTTCTTTCCCACTTGGGATATTACCGATTCGTTGAGTTTGAGGCGTAGGCGAGTTTGGCGAAAGCGTGAACACGACGTTCGGTGCGATACCGTCGCCTGGGTTCAGGACGCGGACCTTGTAAGTCTGCGATTCGCCGTAGACAACGTCGTCTGGCCCTTCGATGACCAATTCAAGTTTGGGCTCACGGACTTCGACTTTGGCGATGCTCTTTTGTGGGACCAGCGTCCAGTCGACGTCCAATTCGTGCGCGCCGCTTTCGAGAGCTTGCAAGCGAACAAAAAGAGTTTCCTTTCCACCGGCAGGCAAGCGGTCGAGCGCCCAGACGAGGTGACCGTCATTCGCTTCGCTTGGCGGGTTTACTTGACCACGTGACGTCGATTGACCTTTTAACTCCGCCCAGCCGGGAACCAATGCTCGAACCAAGACGCCTTCAGCGTCAATCGAGCCACGGTTTTCGACATGAATTTCAAAGACTTCGGTCTGTCGAATGATCAAGCGGCGTGGGCCTTGAGTGACAACGCGAAGACCGGGAAGTTCCGATGCAACCGAGTTGGCTTGTGGTGCTGGGACTTCGGAAGCACGCTGCGGATTTGCTGTGAACGGCGCACTTTCGATTTCAATCTCAGTAGATGGATTCGAGGCGACATGGTGTTCAGCAACCCTAGCGGCAGGCAGTTCGGGTGTGTGCTCGTATGGCGAATCTTGACGAGGGGTGTTGGACGTCAGATCGCTTTGGGGTTGGGTCGACTGTGGCATGCCGATCGACGATGCCGAGTTTGCTTTTGGTTCGTTCGCCACTGGCGCGGAGTTGGCCAATCCTGAACCGATTGCCGTCGTCGCTGGCTGTAGAGCTGCGTTCGTTGGTTTTAGGGCAGCGTCACGGCGATTGTGATTCGATTCTGGTGTGGGCTCGTATTCAGGCAGTGATTGAGCGACCGATTGTTTGGTTTCCACCTGCAGCGTCGCCGTCGGGACGCTCGTTCGTGCTGACGCGACATTGCCGCGAGGGCCGAACGATGGGGTGGTTGGCATGGAAATCGTCGGGACTTCGACGCTTGGTTGATCGCGATCAGTCATCGATGCGGCGACACCAGAGTCGGGATCGCTGTTGCTTGCGATTTGCGAATCGGAGGCGATCGGATCGGGTGTGGAATCTACTGCGGGGATCGATGGTTCGACGCTTCGTGGCAGTTCCTTCCTTTGGATTGGCTCGAGAGCTTTCGCAGCGACGTCAGCGGAAGGCGTGTGTTGGGGAGCCGGTTGCGGTTCGCTATTGACTGGTTCGGGTTTCGCCACCGCTGTGGGGGCCGAAGCCGTTTTAGTCGCAATCGCAGGCTTGTCGCTCAGTGACTGCATCTCTGCCGATTGCGGTTCTGGTTTGATGCGTCGGCGAGAGATCTTTGGAATCAAGTCATCTTCTTCGATGCCACCGGCATTGGCGGCTGCGATTTCGGATGCATCCAAAGTTGGCAGGCTGCGGCGACCACTGCGTCGACTGCTCGATAGTGGTGACAGTGTTGCGGCCGACTCGCGTTCAACTTTGGCGGATGCGACGGTGCTCGGCACGGTCGCTGTACGTCGACTGCTAGTGCTGTTACTCGCCGTTTCTAAGGATGGAGCTTTGGGCAATGAAGGAGTCGAGAGCCTTGGCGTTTCAACTTGCGGTGCAAGCCGCGAAGACCCCGTAGATGCCATTTGGCTGGACGAAGACATACGTGCTTCACCCGCACGAGGATCCCGGATCGGCGCGGGAGAATTCGACCGCGATTGCGACTTCGCCTGGTGGTACGGAATTCCGCTCCAGTCAACCGGCGGTGCCGGATCGTTTTGAGAGCGAACCGGAGTTGCCGCGTGCGACTCTTGGTGATTGTTCCGATTGTCGTTCCCGGCGATCCCAAACAAGTCGTTCAGGATTCCGCGAGGCTTTGGCGAGTCGGCTTGTTGGGGCGCGTGATTGTGTTGGCGCGTCGCAGTCGTGCCGGAATCGCTTGGGGAACCACCCAGTAGCTTTGGAAGAAACGACAGCGTCCGGCCGGAGTCTTTCTCCGGTGCGGTGGGTTGCTTCCCAACGACTTGTCGGATGTTGGCCGAGGGATCGGATGACCGAACGCCGTACGCATTTTGAACCGCATTGGTTGGGGCTGACGTTCGACGGTGATTGGCTCGCGACGTACCGCCCGGAGTCGCTGACCAAGCGGGGCCGCCGGTCATGATTCCGATGAGCGAGTAGATTGCGATGTTTTTGATGCGTCCGCGATGCATGCGTCCATCTCATATTGTGCGTAAATACAGCCTAACACTCTCGATATCGGAACGCGTGTTGGTTCAGTTGAGTAGAATTTGCCGGTTGTTCGGATTGTCGGGTTGCAATGCAATGTTTCCCGCATTCAATGTTTCACAAAGTCGGGCGATGGTCCCAGTTTCCATATCCGTTTTGACTCTGGTCACCGAGGTGGGGATACCTTTGATGCGTTTTCTGTTTTGCTCGCTTGTTGGGGTGTTGTTGATGGCCACCACATGTCAGAACGCATCCGCCGAAGTGGTGGATGTGTGGTTCGGGACGTCGACACCGCGTGGCGGATTGAGCCAAGGGATTTACCATGGCGCATTCGATACCGAGACCGGCAAATTGCGTGAAGTCGATCTCGCTGCTGAAGCGAGCGGGCCAGGATTTCTGGCGACACACCCCAATGGCAAAATGCTTTATGCCGTTGCCAGCAAAGATGGCACTCCTTCGGTGATCGCCTACGAAATCAGTGGCGATGTCGGTGAAAAAAAGCTCGTCGAAAACAGCGTCTTGCCGGTGGGTGACGGCGGGGCCGCACATGTCTCGGTCAGTCGAGACGGCAAGGTGGTTTTGACGGCACAGTATGGCACCGGATCAACAGCTTGTTTCCGCTTGGATGAATCTGGCGGTTTGGTCGAGCGTTCTGATCTTCAACAACACCCGCCAGGCTCGGGGGTTGTCGCGGGACGCCAAGAGACCTCGCATGCACACTGGACTGGAACATCGCCAGACGATCGATTTGTATTCGTGCCGGACTTGGGGATGGACAAGGTTGTGATTTACAAACTTGATTCCTCCGCCGGAACGCTGACTCCACATGGATACGGCGAATGTCCTCCCGGTGGCGGCCCACGTCACATGAAATTTAGCCCGGACGGTCAGCGTGTTTATGTCCTCAATGAGCTAGCTCTATCGGTTACCGTATTCGACTACGACGCTAAAGCCGGGGCGATGACACCGATTCAAACCATCGAAACGTTGCCTGAAAGCGTCAAAGCGAAAGAGGTGTTCAATAGCGCCTCGGAGATTCGCGTTCATCCGTCAGGCAAATTCGTTTACACCGCAAACCGCGGCAATGATTCAATCACTGTTTACAGCGTGGATGAATCGAATGGGCGTCTGAGTTTGGTCGAAGTCGAACCAATCCATGGCGCATGGCCACGGAACTTTAACATCGACGCATCTGGGCGTTGGGTGCTGGCGGCTGGCAAGAATACCAACTCGATTTCGATCTTCAGTATCGATCAGAATACTGGTGAATTGCAATTCACACGCGATGCCGTATTCGTGCCACAGTGCATCTGCGTGGAATTCTGAGTTCACCACGTTTCAGCTAAAGCAGTTTTTGAAACTGCTTGAAGGTCTTTGTGTTGGCGACGTCGGCTTTGGTTAATCCGCCGCGTCGCGCTTGCTTAATCCCGTATTGCATCACATCCAATCCATGGATGTTGTGTGCATCAGTACTGATCACGATCGGAATGCCAAGTTTTTTGGCAGCTGCGAGGTGAATCTCATTGAGATCCAGGCGGGCTGGATTGGCGTTCAGTTCCATCAGCTTTTTCGCTTTGGCGACCGCTTTCATTACCGCGTCCATGTCGACTTCGTATGGCGGACGACGGTTGATCAGTCGACCCGTAGGGTGCGCGATGCAATCAACATGTTCGTTTTCGATCGCACCCAAGATTCGTTCGGTAATCTGTTCACGCGATTGGCGTTGGCCGTAATGGACGGACGCCAAAACCCAATCGGCTTCGGCGAGCACGTCGTCGGGCAGGTCCATTCCGCCCGCTTCCAGGATGTCACACTCGATGCCTTTCAGGATTTCGAGCCGTCCTTCGTATTCGGGGCGGATCTCATCGATTGCTTTCCATTGTTCGCGCAGTCGATCCGGGGTTAAACCCATTGCCATGCTAACGCGCTGGCTGTGATCGGTGATCGCGATGTACTTCAGTCCGCGTTCAATCGCGGCGTCTGCCATTTCTCGAATCGTATTTTGTCCGTCAGTCGCTGTGGTGTGCATGTGCAAATCACCACGAACGTCGGACGTTTCGATCAGTTCAGGAAGTGAATCTTTTTCAGCGGCTTTGAATTCCAATCGGTCTTCGCGAAGTTCTGGTGGGATCCAAGGCAATCCGATTGCTGCGTAGACATCCTGTTCGGTTTCACCAGCGACTTGCTGATCGTCATCGAGTTTGAACACGCCATACTCGTTGATCTTCAAGCCTTTCTCTTTGGCGATTCGTCGCGTGTGGATGTTGTGAGCTTGTGATCCGGTGAAGTATTGCAGTGCGGCGCCGAACTGGTGTGCATCAACACAGCGCATGTCAACTTGGAATGCCTTGCCAACTCGGATCGATATCTTGGTCTCACCACGACCGATCGTCTGTGATTTTTCAGGATAGGTTTCCAGGTGATCCATTGCGGCGTCTCGGTCTTTCGCGACGACCAGCAGGTCAAGATCACCAACCGTTTCGCGTCCGCGGCGATAGGACCCCGCCCATTCCAATTTCTCGATTCCGCGACAGCCTTTCATGTGCTTGCTGATCGAGTTGGCCAAGTCGTCGCCGGCAGACCAATAGATCCGTTCGGCCGCTTGTTCGGCAATCGAGAGTCCTTCGAGAATCGACTCGGAAGTCTTTTTGCCGAACCCTTTCAATTTGGCGACGGAGCCGTCTTCACAAGCTTTGCGAAGGTCGTCAAGCGATTCGATGCTTAACTCTTTCTGGAGCATCGCTGCTTTCTTAGCACCCAGGCCAGGAATGCGCGAGATCTGAATCATGACCTCAGGAACTTCCGCACGCAGCTTCGCAAGCTGTGGCAGTTCCCCGCTCTCTAAAAGAACCTCTGTTTTATCGGCAAGCGTTTTACCGATGCCGGGAAGGTCAGAGAGCTTGCGATCCGGATCGGCTACGATGTCGGCGACCGATTCGTCAAGGTCCCGGATTGCCCGTGCGCCTTGCTTGTAAGCGCGGATTCGGAAAGGGTTCTCGCCTTTGAATTCCAGCAACTCCGCTAGTTCTTCAAAGACAGCGGCAATTCCAGAGTTGTCCATCGTTTGATCGTTCCTTTTCCGGTCAATTGACCGGCACCCAGCCCGCACTACTTCGTTGTTTGCGAGGAGCGGGTTGCGTCACCGTTTGAGGTTTGGCTTGGCGGATGGTTTGTGAAGAGTTGCCTTGGTAGCTGGTCGGCTGAGGAGCGAGATTACCGGACCCCACCGCGTGTGCACGCACCACATTGGATGATGGCAGTGGGTCAAGTGAATCCCACGCGGAAACCTGTTGGATTGAGTTTTCGCGGAGGGTTACTTCTTTAACGGGGACGCTATTGCGGTAATCGTTGGTTTGGTAGCGTTCGTCGGTTCGCGGCGAAGGTGCTGGCAACGGTGGCGGTTGTAGCGTCTTGTCATTGAACGAGTCTTGGTTGCCGGTGAAGGCCGGTGTGCGATCGACTGGTTGCGGTTGGGTCACGCTGTTGGGGACACTGTTCCGGACGTTTTGGCTGCCGGGAGGGACGCCGACAGGGCGGACCGAACTGTAGGTCGGCGCGATGGGAGCGGGCGTTTGACTGCTCAGCGAAGGTGGCGTCCGCGTGGTCAAACGCTCGTCGTTTCGGAACAGATCGTTGGGACGCGTGCCGCGTGTGCGGCCCGTTACCGGAGGATCCAATTGGATGTTCGATTCGCTGCTGTTGCCGGGGCTGTTATTGACAGGAGCGTTGCTTCCGGGTGTTGAGCTGTCGTTTGGCTGTTCTTGTTCGTGCCGAAAGTAATCGTCGTAGAGGTTCGGTTCATCGAGATTCCGACTCGAACCTTCACTAGGTGAGTTTGGAAAGTTCGACTGATAACCGGGGTTCTGCTGCTGCAATTCTGGTTGCCCGGTGTCTTGAATGTCAGCCGGGTCTCCGCCGGTGAGTGGCGTTTCGTTGGGGTACCCATTGTTGTTGGGGATAACCGAAGGAATCGTAGTGACACCTGAGTTACCTGGGGTGTATTCGCCACCGACTTGGCCGATTGGCGACGGAGTCGAAAAGGTTCCGGGTGTCATCGACTGTGGAAAGCTTGACGGTCCGTAGCTGTTCGATGATGCGTACGGAATGGTACACGGATCGCCGGACTGCATCGGCATAATTGTCTGGGTGGGGGCGACCGTAGTCGGCATCAACGTGTTGTACGGGACGCGTTGTAGTTGCTGAACGTAGGAACTGCAGGGTTGCTGAACCGTGACGGTCGAACCGGTTGTCGGGTCGAAGCTCGTTACCGGGCGATAATACGTGATTGGGGCGTTGTAGTACGACGTGACGTAATCGGTGTTGCGTCCTAGCAACGAATTGAAAAAGCGTGCCAGCCCTGATCCGAGGCGCCAGCGACGAGGTTCGTAGGACAGCGGCACGGTCGTTGGTACGGCGGTGGAGATCGGGGCGGAGTAGCTCGTCGGCGCGACGCTTCCGTAGTTTGAGGTGTAGGTGGTGCTGGGAAGGATTGGATTCGTTGTCCCACGCAGCGTTTGTGCGATCGGGACGCGTGAGGCTTGATAAGGCGTCACATTGGCAGGCAGTGTGTTGCCGGACCACGTGGTCACGGGGACGCTTGAGGAAGACGTTGTCAGCGGCAGCCTGTACGTCGTCGTCGATGGATCGCTGACCGGCAGACCGGTGTAGACCGACGGGTTGTCGTAGGACTGAACCTGGGTGTAGCCAGGCCAGCCGTATCCGGGAGTTGCCGTCGCACCAAATGCGGGACGCTGAACCGCGACCGCACCGCTGTTGGCCATTGGAATTCCGTTGACCGGCGTACTTCCCGGGACGATCGTCATCGGTGACGAGACGGGCGCGTAGGGATAGTTGGAGGTGTAGACCGGTGAGCGGCCGAAGAGCCAGTCCAAGCATCCAGCCGTCGCTTCATTGTCGAAGCATCCGATTGCGGATGCCGCGATGAAGGTGGCAGCGATTTTGGTTGTCAGCCGGCAAATGGTCATGGAACGTTTCCGTCGCAGCAATGATTGTCTGTGGGGTGTCCTTTCGGGGGGGGCTGTGGTTGTGGAAAGTCCACAGTTCTCCCGCTGAAGTGGACGCTGCAGATAGGGTTTGGTCAATGATTTCGCCAGGAAGAGTTTGCGGTTGGGAAGCGATTTTGGCACCTGTTTTCCGATCGTGTCGATATTTTTGACTCTGCCGCCGCGATGGCAGACAGTTGTGCCGCGTTGGGGGTGCGAAGCGGCTGGCCTGCCATCGTGACACGTCTGCCATCTCGCCAGTCCGCCGATAAAACGGCGAAAACGCGTGCTTTTCCGCAGTCGGCTTTACCGGGCCGATAATGGGCGATCAAATGGTATGCGGGGCTCGACCCGACGACGAAAATTTCATTGAACGGCCTTGTTGGCACGGCGGTTGCTTAGTGCGGGGGTCGATCAGCGGGACTGTCAAAACGTCGACAGAACTGGCCCCAACTGCGTTTCGCCGAGCCTCCGTCTCGGAGCGAGAACTGGCGGGCTGGCCGGACACCCCGAGAAGGTCGATCCAGATCCCGAAGGTAGGCCGTTGACCGGACGAGCCTGGCACGCGGACGTGTTCGCACGATCGCCCCAGGAATGGTCCGTTGGCGGGTCCCAACTAAGAACTTCCCTTAACAAGTTGCATCCTCGCAGACCTTGCCGTCGCCATCTTGGCTTGGCAAAACCGGTTAGCGGAGATGCCTATTGAAACCTCACAGGAGAGAGAACGTCGTGGCAAAGCAAATCGTTTTCGACGACGACGCCCGGGCGCCACTGCTGGCCGGCGTCAGCAAATTGGCGCGAGCCGTCAAGAGCACGCTTGGCCCACGCGGCCGCAACGCCGTGCTGGATAAGGGCTGGGGCTCACCCAAAGTCACCAAAGACGGCGTGACGGTTGCCGAGGATATCGAACTGGACGACCCGTTCGAAAACCTGGGCGCGCAGCTCGTCAAAGAAGCTGCCAGCAAGACCAATGAAATTGCCGGTGACGGCACGACCTCGGCGACTCTGCTCGCCGAAGCGATTTTCCGCGAAGGTCTTAAAATGGTCGCCTCCGGTGCCGACCCAATGAGCTTGACCCGCGGCGTGAACAAAGCGGTCGACGCGGTTGCTGATCAGATCCAGAAGCTCGCCAAGCCAGTGAGCGAGAAGAGCAAGTCTGAGATCAAGCAAGTTGCGACGATCGCTGGCAACAACGACCCGTCGATCGGCGACGTTTTGGCAAACGCGTTCACCCGCGTTGGAAAGAATGGCGTGATCACCGTCGAAGAAGGTCGCTCGAACGAGACCTATGTCGACGTCGTCGAAGGGATGCAGTTTGACCGCGGATTCCTTTCGCCGCACTTCGTCACCGACCAAGACAACGTCACCGTTGAACTGGACGATTGCTACATCCTGCTGTTCGAAGAAAAGATCAGCAACAACAAGAAAATGATCCCCTTGTTGGAAGCAATCAGCAAAGACAAAAAGCCTTTGTTGATCATTGCCGAAGACGTCGAGGGTGAAGCATTGGCAACGTTGGTTGTCAACAAAATGCGTGGCATCATCTCGGCTGCTGCTGTCAAAGCACCTGGCTACGGCGATCGCCGCAAAGCCATCCTGGGTGACATCGCTGCCCTGACCGGCGGCCAAGCGATTTTCAAGGACCTCGGCATCGACCTGGAAAGCGTCAAGCTGAAGGACCTCGGTAAAGCCAAGAAGGTCCGCATCACCAGCGACTCCACCACCATCGTCGGTGGCGCCGGAAAGAAAGCGGACATCGAAGGTCGCGTCGAACAAATTCGCCGCGAAATCTCGTTGACCGACAGCGACTACGACCGCGAAAAGCTGCAAGAACGTTTGGCGAAACTCGCCGGCGGTGTTGCACAAATCAACGTCGGTGCTGCGACCGAAACCGAAATGAAGGAACGCAAGGCGTTGATCGACGACGCTCGTGCGGCGACCCAAGCGGCTTTGGAAGAAGGCATCGTTCCTGGTGGCGGCACGACCCTGTTGCGTTGCCGTCCGGCCGTCGAAAAACTGGCCAAGGAATTGACCGGCGACGAGCAACTCGGTGCTCACATCATCCGTAACGTTCTGGATCAACCGCTGCGTACCATCGCTGGAAACGCCGGTTTGGATGGCGCGGTTGTTGTCAACCGTGTCAACCAACTGAAGGGCAAGACCGAAGGCTACGACGCCAATGCCGACAAGTACTGCGACCTGTTGGCAGCCGGTATCGTTGACCCCGCAAAAGTCGTTCGAACCTCGCTGACCAACGCAGCTAGCGTCGCGACCTTGCTTCTGACGACCGAGTCCTTGGTCACCGAAATCCCAGTGGAAGAAGACAACGCCGGTGGCGATCACCACCATGACCACGGCATGGGTGGCATGGGCGGAATGCCAGGTATGGGCGGCATGGGTGGTATGGGCGGCATGGGCATGCCCGGCATGATGTGATCCATCCTGCACTCCCCTGCTCTTCACTGCCCCGTTGTCGATCGGAACGATCCGCAGCGGGGCGACCATCGACCGCTCGCCAGTGTTCGGGCGGTTGTCGAACCAAACATATCAATCACCAAAAAACGGAATACATCGCATCATGGCTACTGTAAAACTGCGTCCACTGGATGACCGCGTCGTTGTTCAACCCGTCGAAGCTGAAACCACCACCGCCGGTGGCATCGTTCTTCCCGATTCGGCCAAAGAAAAGCCACAACGCGGAACCATCGTCGCTGTTGGTCCTGGCAAGCTGCTCGAAAGCGGCAACCGTGGCGAATTGAGCGTCGCTGTTGGCGACATCGTGATCTATGGCAAGTACGGCGGAAGCGACATCGAAGTCGATGGCCAAGAGATGAAGATCCTTCGCGAAAGCGACATCTTGGCAAAGGTTCTGTAGTCGTTCCCGTACGCGTTTTCACTGATAGAGGAATCCTCTCGTGGCAAAACAACTCCTTTTTGACGATCACGCTCGCGCTCGAATGCTGGCCGGGATCGACAAGTTGGCCAACGCCGTCGCTGTGACGATGGGACCGACCGGCCGCAACGTGATCATTGACAAGTCCTTTGGCGGTCCGACTGTGACCAAAGACGGTGTGACCGTTGCCAAAGAAGTCGAATTGGAAGACCGATTCGAAAATATGGGTGCCAAGTTGGTCATCGAAGTCGCTCAAAAGACCAGCGACTTGGCCGGTGACGGCACGACGACCGCGACCGTGCTCGCACGTGCGATCTTCAAAGAAGGTCTTCGTAACATCGTCGCTGGTAGCAACCCAACCGCGGTTCGCCGCGGAATCGACAAAGCTGTTAACGCAGCCTGCGACCACTTGTTGGAAATGGGACGTCCCGTTGAAGACAAGAAAGAAGTCGAGCACGTCGGAGCGATCAGTGCGAACAACGACCCGAAAATCGGTCAGTTGCTCGCCGAAGCTCTCGAACGCGTCGGCAAAGACGGTGTAATCACTGTCGAAGAAGGCAAGACTCGCGAAACCACCGTCGATTACGTCGACGGGATGCAGTTCGACAAAGGCTTCGTTTCACCGTACTTCATCACCGATGCGGGTACGATGGAAGCGAACCTCGAGAACGCATTGGTGCTGCTGTACGAAAAGAAAATCAGCAACATCCGTGATCTCGTGCCATTGCTCGAAAAGTCGGCTCAAACCGGCCAGCCTTTGTTGATCATCGCCGAGGACGTCGACGCCGAAGCGTTGACCCTGTTGGTCGTCAACAAGCTGCGTGGAACGTTGAATGTCTGTGCCGTGAAAGCACCAGGCTTTGGCGATCGCCGCAAAGCAATGTTGGGTGACATCGCGACGTTGACCGGCGGAACGCTGATCAGCGAAGACTTGGGCATCCAACTGGAAAACGTGACGCTGGATCAACTGGGACGTGCGAAGAACGTCACCGTTGACAAGAACAGCACCACGATCGTCGAAGGTGGCGGCAAACGCGAAGACATCGATCAACGCGTCGCCCAAATTCGCGCCCAGATCGAGCAAACCGATAGCGATTACGACAAAGAGAAGTACCAAGAGCGTCTGGCGAAACTCGCCGGTGGCGTTGCGGTCATCAGCGTCGGTGCAGAAACCGAAGCCGAGATGAAGCAAACCAAGGCTCGCTTGGAAGACGCTTTGCACGCGACCCGTGCTGCGGTTGAAGAAGGAATCCTGCCAGGTGGCGGTGTTGCCCTCGTTCGCTGCATCGAAGCCGTCGAAGCGGCCAAGAAGAGCGCTCGTGGTGACGAAAAGATCGGCGTCGATATCGTGTTGGGTGCCCTCGCGGCTCCGATGAAGCAAATCGCTGACAACGGCGGAATCGACGGCAGCGTTGTCGTTGACGAAGTCCGTCAAAAAGGCGTGACCATCGGTTACAACGCCCACAGCGGTGAATACACCGACATGTTCAAAGCCGGTGTGATCGACCCAGTGAAAGTTGTGCGTACCGCGCTGACCAACGCTGGCAGTATCGCCGGATTGTTGTTGACCACCGAAGCGATGGTCACGAACTTTGAGAAGGAAGACAAAGGTCGCGTTCGTGCCGAAGGCGTCGTCTCCTAGTCATGATGCGATAACCGTGTCGCAACCATTTCGACGGGCCGCTGCCATTTACCGGTAGGCGGCCCGTTTTTGTGTGCGGCACTTCACGTGGTGAAAAGGCGACGCCGTGACGGCGCCTTTTCCCATTGATCAAAACACATACACGACGACTGTTTGTGTCGATGAGTAATAAGCGAGACTACTACGAAGTCCTGACCGTCGAGCGATCGGCGACGAAGGTACAAATTGACCGCGCCTATCGAAAGCTGGCGATCAAGTACCATCCCGATAGCAGCAAAGCCGAAGACGCGGTCGAACGTTTCAAGGAAGCGTCCGAAGCGTACGAAGTATTGAGCGACGCGGACAAACGCGCCCGATACGATCGTTACGGGCACGCCGGAGTCGGCGGAAGCGGGGCGAGCCAATTCAACGACGTCGAGGATATCTTCGAAGCCTTTGGCGAGATGTTCGGTGGCGGCGGCATGTTTGGCGATCTGTTCGGCGGACGAAGTGGCCGTTCACGTCGCGCGAAACGTGGGGCCGACATTCGCTGTGATGTCACGCTCACGCTCGAAGAAGCTGCCAAAGGCGTCAGCAAAGACATCACGTTCCGGCGTCATGTCGGTTGCGGCACCTGTGAAGGCAGCGGCGCGGCGCCAGGCAGCCAGCCCGAGGTGTGTTCGACCTGTGGCGGACGCGGACAGGTCGTTCAATCGGCCGGGATCTTGCGTGTTCAAACTGCGTGCCCGCACTGTGGTGGCGCTGGCCAGCGAATTAGCCAGCCGTGTACCGATTGTCGTGGAACTGGACTGCAAACCGAAAAGGCCGAATTGACCGTTGAGATCCCTGCGGGTGTCGACGATGGCATGCGGGTTCGCGTTCAGGGTGAAGGCGAAGCAAGCTCCAGTGGCGGACCACCCGGCGATTGCTACTGTTTCATCAGTGTCAAACCTCACGACCTGTTCCGCCGCGACGGCAGCAACCTGATTCTGCAGTTGCCGATCAGTTACACACAAGCGGCGCTCGGTGCGGAAATCGAAGTGCCGACGTTGGACGGTCCCGAGCCACTGCGAATCGAGGCGGGGACCCAAAATGGCGAGGTGTTTACCTTGTCCGGAAAAGGCGTCATCGACCCGCGTGGTGGTCGGCCTGGTGACCTTCTGGTCCAGGTGTTTATCGAGGTCCCCAAGAAACTGTCTGTCGAGCAAGAAGAACTGCTTCGCAAGCTTGCCGATCTGGATCATGAGGCAGTGTTGCCTCATCGCAAAACATTTCTTGAAAAGGTCGCCGACCTGTTTTAGTGCTTACCGTTTTAAGTGATCTTCAAAAAGAACCATGAGTGAACCAATCGATCCTGAAGTAGCAGAAACCGAATCCGCACAAGCGAATGCAGGTGAAGGTCAAAGCGTCGAAGATCAAGCCGTCGATCAGGCGTTTTCGGATGAGCAAACGCTCGACCAACCGGAAACTCGCGACGAGGAAATGGAACGCTTGCGCCGTACTGCTGCCGAAGCTGACAAGCGAGTGTTGCAGGCTCAGGCAGAAGCCGAGAACTTTCGCAAACGCATGCGTCGTGACTACGAAAGTCAGATTCGCTTCGCGTCGACAGACCTGATCGTCGATTTGCTGCAAGTCCGCGATAACTTGAATCGCGCGATGGAAGCGGCTGTGAACAGCGGCCAAACCGACGGTCTGAAAGAAGGCGTCGCGATGGTTGCCAAGCAGATGGACGACGTCTTTGGCAAGCATGGTGTCACGCCGATCCCAACCGAAGGTGAAACGTTCGACCCGAACTTGCATGAAGCGATTTCGCAAATGCCCAGCAACGATGTCGAAAGCGGCAAGATCGCCCACGTCGCACAATCGGGTTTCCGGTTGCACGACCGTGTGATCCGCCCCAGCCAAGTCGTTGTTAGCACTGGCCCGGCATAGAACGGCGACTGCTCGCGATACGTCCCCAACGACTCTACCGATTTAACTTTCTTTAGTACCTCTGCAAGAATGATTGTCCATGCCAACGTATGACTATCAATGCGATGCCTGTGGGCACGAAATGGAACTGTTTCAAGGCATTAACGACCCGGTCAAGAAAAAGTGTCCGGAGTGCGGCAAGCTGAAGCTTCGCCGTTTGTTCGGGAGTGGCGCCGCGATCGTGTTCAAAGGAAGTGGCTTCTATCAAACCGATTATCGGAGCGATAGCTACAAGAAGGCTGCCAAGGCTGACAACAAGCCTTCGGAAAGCAAATCGGATTCTGGGAAGGGCGACGCGAAGGCGAGTAAAAAGTCCAAGGGCAAGGACTAGCCTGCGTTCTGAATCGTGGATTGCCAACACCAAGGGGCAAGCTGAGATGCCGTACCAACGTTCGTCGAATCGGTTGTCGGTTGACACGTCAGCGGTCTTGGTAATCGACTTGCAGCGCAAGTTGATGCCCGCGATCCCGTCTGGCGAGAACGTCCTGTATTCGACCGAATCATTGTTAAGGGTCGCTGACCGTTTGGGCGTACCGGCGGCAGCGACGGTGCAGTATCCCAAGGGGTTGGGAAAGCTCGTCACACCGTTGGACAAGCGTTTTCCGGATCCCGAGGAAAAGCTCGCTTTCTCGTCAGCGGTATGCCGACGAGAACTCGATCCCTGGATCGCAGAAGGTCGTGATCAGATCCTGATCTGTGGAGTCGAAACGCACATCTGTGTCCTGCAGACGGTGATGGATTTACTCCAAGAAGGCCTCCGCCCGGTCGTTCTTTCCGAAGCGGTTGCCGCTCGCGGTGGCTGGGAGCACGACTTGGCGATCGAACAAATACGTTCCCTTGGTGCGACCATCACTAGTCTGGAATCGGTGATCTATCAGTGGTTGGAAACTGCCGAGCATGAGCAGTTCAAAGCGGTCAGTCGAATCGTGAAATCGCTTTAGGCGGCTTTCCCATTCGAACGCGTGCTAGGTTTGAACCACACCAGCGGTTGGTCGCCTGTTTTCTGTTGTTTCCCAGTCGCCGGTGCTTCAGCGAAGCCCTTTCGACTAGGTCACAAAACGATGCAGTGCCAGGACTGTCACGAAGAAATGCGGTGGATTTCCAATCGAAATCATCACCGATGTCTGTCATGTGACACCTACGTTTTCGCCAGCGAACTCGACGATCCGGCCGAGCCACTCGAACGGCTCGGGCAGGCACCCGGCGTTGCTTGTCCGAAGTGCCATGTGCCGCTCGAGTTTGCGAACCTGCACGGCAAGTGGCGGGTTTGTCTTTGCACCCGGTGTCGTGGCTATGTGATCGAGAAAGGTTGCTTGGCGACGATCATTCACGAGAAACGAATGGCTTATCAAGGCGAGGATGCAGCGCCGACGCCGATGGATCCTCGCGAACTTGATGGGCAACTGGATTGCCCCGCTTGTCTAGAAGCGATGGAGACTCATCCGTATTACGGGCCTGGGACCGTTGTCATTAACAGCTGCAATGGTTGTGGCGTTGCGTGGCTGGATCACTGGGAGCTGGCTGCGATCATCCGAGCGCCCGGCAAGCGTCCTGCCCGAGGTTCGTCGCCGATCGTACCTGCAAGACCAGTCAGTAATTTTGGCCACCAAGAACAAGATCCGTTGTTGCGTGGGGGCGTGTCGCTGTTGAACTTGCTGCTGGATCTCTAACGGTTGCTAGGTGAGTTTCTGTCGTGTTTGGACAAGTGGTCGAAAACCCGTTGGAACATTGCGAGTTGATTCGCCGCTGGCGCTGTGCGCGTATTACGATGCGAAACGGAAAGTTGGTTTCCGTCGAACGTCGCTTGATGGCCGGCAGTGTTTCGATGGCACAGGTTTGGTGGCAAAGTCGGTACGGGCGCCCCGAAGACGATTTCTGTTGGTTGGACTACCACACCCCGTTCGGAATGCCTGGCTTCTTGACGCTCGACTATATCCATAGTGGGCGAACCGCCGGCTACAAAACATTTGTCGGGGCCTGTCATGTGTTGGATGAAGTCGCTCGGATCCGAAACGCCTGTGCGATCGTGGCCCACGTGTCGACGTCTGCGATTACCGATCGGCTCTTGATCCGATTGGGATGGGAGCAACACTTAAAAGACCGCTCCGGCCGACACTGGATCAAGCGTTTCTATAACGGCTATCCGAAGTCCACGATCAAGCGATATTTGTAGCGAGCGAGCGAGCTGGTTGGCTGGCCTGCCCACGTTGCAATGTCGACATTGCGATACGTCTCTTATTGCCAAGCCGCCGTCCGACCAAGTTGTTGATCGATGAATTTTTTGTCCCATGCCATCCCGTATTTGCATCAGCCACTGACTGCGATTTCGACGGGGGTGCCTGATTGGTTGGGTGTCGTCGATCGCAAGATTCGTGCGCGACAAAAGAACGCTTCCGAGGCATTACAGTCCGATGATCTGGCGACGGTCCAAGTTGCGCAAGGAATCTTGCATCACATCCAAGACGACCGCTGGTTTCATCAGACCGCTGCGTTTGTCGAATTGAACCTACAGCTTGCGGTGACCTTGCGAGATCAGCTACCCGGTGATCGCGGATTTCGCCCGATGTTTGTCGGTCATATTTTGATCGAGATTTTTCTCGATGCATTCTGGATTCGGGATGATGAAGACATCGCGCGGCGATACTACGCGGCTGTGGAGTCGAGTTCGCATGCGTTACTCGAAAATTGTGTCAACACAATCACCGGCAAGCCCACTGATCGTCTGGCCGCGGTGATCGAGCGATTCTGTCAAGCGAGGTTTCTATACGACTACCTCGATGACGAGCGTCTGTTGATGCGGCTCAATCAAGTGATGAAACGCGTCCGATTGGCCGAATTGCCGCATTCGATCCTCCCATGGCTGCACGATGCACGTGACTTGGTAGAATCTCGTCGCACGGGTTTGTTGACGCGTCCCGATGGCTCGACGCCCTTCCCTTCCCTCCCCCCGCTAGGACCTGACGATCGATGAAATACGGAATGAACTTGTTGCTTTGGACCGGCGAAGTCACCGAAGCAATGTTCCCGGTCTGTGAGCAGCTCAAAGAAATCGGATTCGACGGCGTCGAGCTGCCGATGTTCAATCTGGATTTGGATTACGGGGCGATCGGAAAACACCTCGACGATTTGGGACTGCAACGGACCGGCGTCACGATCCGCATAGAAGACGATAACCCGATTTCGCCTGATCCCGCCGTTCGAAAGAAAGGCGTCGAACTGACCAAGAAAACTCTTGATCTGGCAGCCGAGGCCGGCATCCAAACGCTGGTCGGACCTTACCATTCCGCGATCGGGCTTTTCAGTGGCGCAGGCCCAACCGATGACGAATGGAAATGGGGCGTCGAAAGCATGCGTGAGTGTGCCGAGCATGCTGGCAATGTGGGGGTCCGTTTGGGTGTCGAAGCACTCAACCGTTTCGAATGTTACCTGCTCAACGCTCATGCCGATTCGGCACGCTTCGTCCGCGAAGTCGATCACCCGGCGTGTGGCATGATGTATGACACCTTCCATTCCAACATCGAAGAAAAAAGCATCACCGAGGCGATCAATGCCGGCGGTGACAAGCTGATCCACATCCACATCAGTGAAAACGATCGCAGCACACCTGGCAAAGGTGGGATCAACTGGAAGGAAAACTTTGACGCGATCTGCAACAGCGGATACGACGGATGGATGGTGATCGAAGCGTTCGGTTTGGCGCTTCCTGAAATCGCCGCCGCGACCAAGATTTGGCGAACGATGTTTGATACCGAAATCAAGCTCGCCAAAGAAGGCTTCGAGTTCATGACGGCGGAAGTGGCAAAGCGAAAGTGAGCGAGACCCCCGATAACAACAACGCTTCGTCGTCGGATGAAACTTCGACTGTGGTGTTCTTGTCCGGCGACTTGATCTTTGCGTCGCGGGTTCGTGCCGCAGCACAGAAGGCTGGCTTGGCGTTTAAACTTTCCGGACGGGTGCCTGAGATCGCCTCCGTTCGCTACCTCGTCGTGGACTTGGCAACGCGAAGCGGCATCCTGGAAACCCTGATGGAAGATCGGGCGAAGCTTTGTCCGGATTCAATCACGATCGCTTATGCGCCACACGTGCAGACACAGCACCTTGAACAGGCACGAGCGATCGGTGTTCAGCATGTCATGACACGCGGGCAATTTGATCGCTCGTTGCCAAACTTGTTTGCCGGATCGCTGTAGGCGACGGTCCGTGCCCCTTAGGATTTGTGGAGACTGTTTGATGCCTTCCGTTCTCGCGATTGCGGCGCACCCTGACGATATCGAATACATGATGGCGGGGACGATGTTGCTTCTCAAGCAACGCGGTTGGGACCTGCATTATGTCAACTTGTGCGACGGTTCACGCGGCAGCACGACGCTATCACGTGAGGAATGCGCCGCGACTCGACTGCAGGAAGCTCAGCACGCGTGCGAGCTTCTAGGGGCGACGTTCTATCCGCCAATCTTTCCCGATATGGAGGCGGCCTATAACATCCAGAACGTCGCAAAGGTGACCGCGTTCGTCCGCCAGGCAAAAGCGTCGATCGTGCTCACACAGCCACCGATCGATTATATGGAAGACCACCAAAATAGCTGCCGGTTGGCTGTCAGCGCGGCGTTCTCGCACGGCATGCCGAATCTGATCAGTGATCCGCCCGTCGAACCGTATTACGAACCGGTAACGGTCTATCACTGCCAACCGGTCGGAAATCGGACCCAGCTTTGCGAGGTCGTGCCCCCACATTTCTATGTCGATGTCAGCGATGTCGTTGAGCAAAAGGTCGAACTGTTGGCGTGCCATGCGAGCCAGAAACAGTGGCTCGATCAAAGTCAGGGGATGGATAGCTATCTACAAGCACTGCGTGATGTGAACGCGGAAACAGGACGGATGAGCGGAGTGTTCGAGTTCGCCGAAGGCTGGCGAAAACATCTGCACTGGGGATTCTGTGGTCCCGATGATGATCCGTTGCGCGAGGCTTTGACGGATCGGATTCGCGATAGCGAGTGATCGTGGCAGGTTGATCAGTGAGCGAATTGAAGCCGCGGGTCATCCAACCCCAGACGCTTCATTTTCTTATAGAGCGTTGTACGATTGATGTCGAGTGAGTCTGCGGTCGCGGCACGGTTCCAGTTGTGGCGACGCAGGCAATGCAAGATGATCTCGCGCTCGGGGCCTTCAAGCGCTTCGCGAAGGCTTTTGTCTTCAAAGTCAGCTGGCGTAACGGCAAGGTTTGGCGACTGCATGCCGAGCTCCGGCAGTGCCGCGCCCATCGGATCGGCGATCTTACCAAGGACCTCTGGCGGCAAATCTTCGAGTGTCAGATGGTCACCTCGTGAAAGAAGTACCGCACGCTCGACGACGTTCTGCAACTGGCGAACGTTACCCGGCCAGCGATAGGCCTGCATTTGTGCCATCGCTTTCGAATCAAATGCCTCGACCTTCCGTCCGCAGGTCTCCGCTGCCTCACGAAGGAAGTAATCGACGAGCAATGGGATATCGCCGACACGTTCGCGGAGCGACGGCAACATGATGTTGACGACATTGATCCGATAGTACAAATCTTGTCGGAACTTGCCTTCGGTGACGGCCTTGGACAGGTCTTCGTTGGTCGCCAAAATGACGCGCGTATCGACCGAATGTGTTTTCGTTCCGCCGAGTTGCTCGAACTGAAACTCTTGCAACACACGCAGCAACTTGACCTGCATCGCTGCCGTCGCCGTTCCGATCTCGTCCAGAAACAGAGTGCCATGGTCGGCGAGTTGGAACTTCCCCACTTTGTCAGCAGCTGCGCCCGTAAACGCGCCTTTGACGTGACCGAACAATTCGCTTTCCAGCAAGTTATCAGGCAACGCACCACAAGCGACTTCGACAAAGGGTTTGCCGCGGCGTGAGCTGCGTTCGTGGATCGCACGAGCGATCATACTCTTACCGGTTCCGTTTTCGCCGGTGATCAAGATCGACGCACGAGCATCGGCGATGCTATCGATCACGTCGAAAATTTTCATCATCCGGTAGTCGTGGCTGATGATGCCCTCGAGACCTGCGCGGCGGTCGAGACGTTCACGCAGTTTTTCGTTTTCTCGCTCGATGTCACGCTGTGAAACGGCACGACTGATGGCAAGGTTCAACTCGTCATCAATCATCGGCTTGGTCAGCAGGTCAAACGCACCTGCCTTGATCGCCTCGATCGCAGTGTCGGGTGTACCGTAGCCAGTCATCACCAGCACAACAGTGTTTGGATGCCGCTTTTTGGTGTACCCAATCAGCTGGAAACCGTCTTCATCGCGAAGCCGCAAATCGGTAATCAGCAAATCGTAGGGACGCTGGTCCAAAGAGACCTTCGCGCCTTCAATGCAGTCGGCAACATCGACGCTGTGACCGAGCTCGCGCAGCCAATCCGCCATCGACTGAACTAAGTGCCAGTCATCGTCAACAAGCAGGATAGAGGCCGTCGGGGTCATATTGCTCGGTCGTCTTCGAAATCAAATGGTGCCGGCAATGCCGGGATAGAGTTCTGCACCAATTCCTAGGTCACCATTAGGAAAAACGCAAAAAAGTGCCCGATGAATCACAAATCGCTGGCCCCTCATTGTGAGGGAACCGTCCTGCGAACAAGAAATGCTGGATTCCTGGCAATTTGTTGTCCATTTTTCGGGGGGGATGGCTGGGGGGCTCCCACTTGACGAGCCATACTCTTACCTCGCGATGTTACGCCAATGACGGATGTAACGGGTCGAATCGCTTTGAAAAGCACGAATGACGGGAGACGCTGGCTCTCGGAATGCTGTGAGACAACTAGGAAAACGTGAATCGAGAACAAGATGTCTTTGAAAACGTTGGTCGTAGATGATCACGAGGCGGCACGCATCGGGATCGCACAGTTGATGGATGGGACGTCGGTTTCCATCGCAAAATCCGTTTGCGATGGTGAGTCAGCTCTTCACTGCATCAACGAAGAAGAATTTGACGTCATTCTGATCGACGTCCAAATGAAAAAGATGGATGGACTTGCGCTCCTTGAGGAGATCCGCGGTGAGCACCCGGAGTTGCCGGTCGTCTTTTTTAGCGCTTATGACTACCCCGTCTACATGGCGCGAGCGGTTGCAAACGGTGCACAAGACTATGTCCTCAAGAGCGATCGCTCCGACGTGATCGAGCGAGTCATCAAGCATGCGAGCGAACACCGGACGAGTTGTCCTGGCGGTCGATTAGACCAACTGCGCAACCAATTGATCGAATCGATCAAGTCGAAGGATCTGCCAGAAGCTTTTCCTTTGACCGGACGCGAAGCACAGGTTTTGCGTCACGTCGCATATGGCTTGAGTAACCGAGAGATCGCCAAGTCGCTATCAATCAGTGTTGAAACGGTCAAAGAGCATGTGCAAAACATCTTGCGAAAGACAGGCGCGAGCGATCGTACAGATGTGGCGGTGCGGGCCGTACGTCAGGGTTTCGTTTGATCTTGGCGATCGTTTGATCTTGGCAAGCAGCTGAACCTAGCCGATCGCGTGTTTGGATCGACGTGACTTGATCGCCGCTAATGCGGGGATCGAGAACACTTGTGGGATGAATGTCGCAATGGCCATCCCAAATACCAAGACGTGCGAGACGACAAAGGCGAATGGTTCTCCGGCGTAGCGACGAATCGGACTTTCGCCAGTGATGAATGTCACGGCGACAAGGACCACCGTGCTGGCTCCGAGCATGACGTTTCCCCATTGCAGCGAGTGATGTCCACGGAGCACCGCCAAGCTAAGCAGCACGGCCGGCAAGTGGGGAAAGACGCAAAGCTTCGCTATGTCGATCGAGATTTCCGTGGTTGAGATTGGGAACTCAAAGTCAACAAAGCAGAAGAGCGTCCATGCCGCGATGAATCCGATCAGGATCGCACCGTGTCCGACCGCAGAGACGATGGCTGCTTGTTCAATCCGCTTGGGTTGACGGCACCAACGGACAAATCGATGTAGGGAGGATTCTGGTAAGCCCGCGACGGCTTCGCCTTTTCGAAACCGATTGAGATCCGCTGCCAATTCGCCGGCCGTCTGGTACCGATTGCTTGGTTCGGTCGCCAAACAGGTCAAACAGATCTTTTGCAGGTCACCGGGGACATGGCTTTGGTGTTTGAACCCAATGAAGTCACCTTGGTAGATGCGTTGCATCAATCCGAATGGTGTTGCGGCAGCGAACGGATGGTGCCCAGTCAAAAGTTGATAAAGCACCACGCCGAGTGCGAACACATCGATCGTCGGCTTCAGGCGATCCGGATCGGCATCGAGTTGCTCGGGGGACATATAGAGCAACGTCCCAAACTGTTTGGTCGTCGAAGCGTCCGAAGCATCGAGTTCGACAGCTCGCGACAATCCAAAGTCAGCAACGAGCACTTTCCCGGGGAAGATTGATTCGTCATCGGGGCGTTCGGGGTCCGATGTGAACAGTAGGTTTGCCGGTTTAAGATCCAGATGCAGAACTTTTTGGCTATGGCAATGGGCGACAGCTTCGGCCACCTTTCTGATTAAATCGGTGACTTGATCGACTGGCTGCGGACCGGGATTGTTTTCCATCCAAGTTGCCAAGTCTCCACGGTCGGCGTAGCGAGTGACCAGATAAAAACAATCACGCCAGCGACCGACCTCCAGGATGTCGATCAGCCCCGGATGGTCACACTTGGCAGCGATCCGGGCTTCTTCAAAGCATCGTTCATCGAACGCACCAGCAGAGTTCTTGCGTATGCGAGGGACTTTGATTGCGACTTGACGACCGATCACTGTATCCACGGCCAAATAGACGCTGCTCATCCCGCCGTGTCCAATCAGCCGTTCGATTTGGAAGCGGCCAATCGAAGAAATCGAAGCGAGCGGGTTCGTTCGGTCGCGAACTTCTTTACCTTGCTCATCGAATTCGACCACGGTATCGTCGCCGGACCAAGAGTCACTTAGTTCGTCGACACCCAAGCAAGAATCAACGATCTCCCCGAAGTGAATTTGTCGATCCAGTGCGGCGGCGTGCTGCGGGAATCGATCACAGAGTTCACGCTGACGCTCGGCGCGTTGTTCGCAGGGAGTCAGCCGATAGCTGTTGTACAGAATGGCGAGAACAGACTCGGCGTCTTTGTCCAGATCGGGGAACTGCTCCAGCACTCTTTCCAGCGAACAGTCCAGACCACGAGACGCCAAGTCAACTTGGAATGTCAGGGCTTGGTCGAGTCGTACGTCGGTGCCTTGCGGATCACCGTAAGGTTGTTCGGGGGATTGAACCATCGCGGGGCGTCGCGGTTCTAGTCACGAGGTTGGGGCAACAGGTCCTTCAATTCAAGCGGCCAATGTGCTCTCAGACGTTGCAGGCGCATGCGGCATGCATCTGGCGTCAAACCAATTTCATCGGCAATGTCAGTCCACGAGCAGCCTTGCATTCGCAATTCGACCAAGCGGTAGTCCAGCGTTCCGAATCGCGATTGCAGATACTCTCTCAGGTCGCCTTGTGTCGCATGGTCGAGCGGTTCAGGAACGTCGCTTTGCAAATCGCGGTGTTCATCAATGGTCGCCGTATTGCGGCGGATGTCACGTTTGCTTGCAGTGTGGAATCGGATCTTTTGCTGCACCTTCTCCCGCGACGCTTTGACCAGTTTGGAGAGTGCCTCCTTAGGAGTCATCTGGCTGGTGCAGCCGGTGCGTGAAGCGATCAGAAAATCGGTAAACACGCTCTGCGCGATGTCAACCGAATCCAGCATGCGCCGTACTTCGGAACTGGCGATGCGGGTACGGATTTCCAGCCGAATTTGTGTCTCGAACTCACGCACAAATTGCGTCGTTGACTCTTCGCAACCCTCGACAGCATTTCGGAGTAGCGTCTCGATTTCTTGATGATCCATCTCAACCGCTCATGACCGACATTATGAAAAGATTAACCAGATTAAAACTGAGCCAAGACCCACGCACAATGGAAACATTTGTCGACATTGCGAATTTGAGTTAATCAATAAAAAAACCTCGAAGCAAATCTGCCCCGAGGTTCAAATATTCACCACTTTGTGGCGTTTTCAGTATACCTGTGGGCGTGTTCACGCCCTGCGGTCATGTTTGGCTTTGAGGGTGATTCCTCAATTCGATGACGGCGATTGGTGGGCCAATCACTAACGTACCGGTGCAATCGGGAGTCGACTGACCGATGGTTGACGTGAGACGACCGGTGCCGGGATTCGGAAGTAATCCGCAGCCGAGATCGGTTCGGCGATTGGTTGGTTCAGGTGTGCCGCGGCAGGAGGTGCGACGATCGAGGGTTGGCCGGGTTCGGTTTCGATCATTTCCACAGGTGCCCCGGTTTCCGCTGGTCCCCCAGTGCAACCACCGTCGCAACCGTCGCCACAACAAACATCTTTTTTGACCGGTGTCCACGAGTACTCGCAAGCCGGGCAGGTGTACTTCTCTGTTTTCAGCACGCAGACTTTGCGGACACGCGCTCCGTTGTGAACACAGTTGGTGCAGCCTTGTCCGTCGCAGCTATCGCACGCGGCACACGCGGCTTGCTTCGATTTTTGCCATGGGAACACGACGCGAGGAATGCAGATCAGTTTCGATTCAACTTTGAAGCAAGTCTTCTCGACGTCGACTTGTTCGGCTTTTAACTCGCAGCAGTGGTCGCAAACGGGGCAGTGGCAGCTCGCTCCGGTCTGGCTGAACAGTTTGCCAGCTTCGGCGGTTGGCGATTGCGAGACCATCAAGGCGACTGCAAAAAGCAGGGCCCAGTTCGCTCGTTGGAGGATCAATTTGGTCATGAGTGATGTCTCAAGCATAAGTATGATTTATTGGAAGCGATGCATTGGTTTGTCTAATGCGTCGCATTAAAAATCGATCATGTAGCGGAAGCCGAGAATCGTGAAGTCTCCATCAACACCTTGTGCCAATGGGACGTTCGATCGACCTTGTCCCGCATCTTCGATCTCACCGAACACCAAGTTCGTTTGCAACTTGGAGTTCGCCGTCCAGTACCAGTTACTGCTGAGTGTTACCGCGTAGCCTTGGCCACCATGGATGTCAGCATCCGACAAGTCCAAGTAGTCTCCGCGAACGCCAACTGACAGAGCACCCCAGCCCGTTCCCGTGCCGCCACAGCAACGGTCGACCAAGAAAAAGTTTTCAAATGGCTTGACCCGATCGATCGTTCCGCTGGTTCGATCCAACGGTACATACTCGCCGGTCAAGAAGTAGTTGGCGAACAGGTACGCACCTTGGAAGTGCAAGTCGTTTCCGTTGAAGCCGCCGAGTGGATCACGCTGCACCCAGGTGTTGATGTATTCGCCGGTCAATTGGAACGCACCGATGTTGAGCATCGATTCGAAGGCCAATTGCTGATAGGTTTCGGCACCGAGCAAGCGACCGGTATCCCACCAACGTGAACTGCTGCGAGCGAGCGGTCGAGTTCGGAATCGGCCTTCATTCGAATTGCTGTCGTTGTCCAGCGTACCGTCGCCATCGGTCGTATTGACCGATCCAGCGATCGCGCAGTGGTAGTAGCCGCGGCCGCCGCTGATCTCGTCATACCAAGGGCTCATTGCCAAACGGCCGTACATGCCGGCTTCGTCGTAGTCGCCACGATAACGCCCATCGCCAGAGATGTTTTCCAACAGGAACGCACCGTAACGCCAGTTGTAAACTTCGCTGTCGCTGTAGCCGTACATGCACGCACCCAATCGACGCGCGTCTTCGTTGAACGATTCGACGACGAGCGGCCGTTCGATGAAGATGTTGTGGCGGCTGCTGTTGAGGTGATCCAAGCCGATGGGGCGTTTTTGGTTTCCGATCAAGAACTGCTGGTTATGGGGCAGGTTTTTGAACCCCATGTAAGCGTCCTTCATCTCCGGAGCACTTGGGTTGTTGAAGTCGATCGAAATGCGGTACAGCATTCCGCCTGGTACATCACCGGACCACGTCAAACGGACACGGCGGAAATCCCAACGGTCTTCGGGGTCTTGATTCGGGTCACCCGATTCCAGGTAGTTCGTGCCGGCGTCCTCGTCGATGAAACTCCAATTGTCGAGGTGAACTCGACCGTTCAGTTTGCCGGAAGGCTTTTTCTTTTTAGCGTCCGCGTCGGCTTTGACCTTGTCTTGATACTTCGTCCAAGATCCTTCCAGGTTTTCAAAACGTTCAACGAGTGCGTCATAATCAGCACGCGAGACGCTGTCGCCTTCGATCGCGCCGTACTCGGTATCGTCAGCGATCGCTTGCCCGTCGTCTTCCAGCAACGCGATTCGCTGCTCCGGAATTTCGGGACCAAAATCCAAGTACGGCTCGTCGGCGTTAGCCGCCGAAGCGGTCATTCCGGCGCTCAAAGCCAGAAGTAATGACAAACGTTTAAAACGTGTGCTGAGTGATCGTCTCATTGCATCCATGCAGTTGACAGGCAAGATGCAGGCCGCCGAGCACCAATCCTTTGGCGCTCACCATAGCAACCTCGCAAAGTCTTTTGAGACAGAAGCGAATTTCGATGTTGCGAAATTATCTGCCTCAGAAACAGGCGATCGGTTGCAATCGTCAAAACGGATCGATTGATCCGATTAAGAATTAGCGGTTTGGGGGCGGCTTCATCTTTCGATCGCGATGACCCCTGCGACGCACACAGACTGAAAAGTTTGCGTCATCGGTAGAGGTCCGTCTCGCAACCCTCGCGACCGCTAAGTTTTCTCTAGTCCGGTCACGGAACCTCGGGTATTATTAACAATGCGTTAAGGAACGGTTGGGTTTTTGTGTGTGTCCTGTGAGGGCATTTAGCAAGGAGTGGGAAGCGAATGATCGCCAGGAAATCACTAGAACAGAGCTTGGAGATGATCGAAGATTCGATCTCCGGCCAGTGTGACCAAATCGAAGCGATGATCCGGTCTGCCTACCGTGGGCTTTGTGAGCGATGCATGGGAACCGCCGACAATGTGTTGGCGATGGAAGAACGCATCAACGAGAACGAAGTTCAAATCGAAGAGCATTGCCTCGCCGTCTTGGCGTTGCATCAACCGGTCGCAAGTGATTTGCGGCGAACTGCGGCGGCATTAAAAATCAACGCCGATTTGGAGCGGATTGCTGATCTCGCCTTAAACCTTGCCGAACGCACCGAATCTCTGGTTGAGTTTCCTCATTTGGAAATTCCCAGTCGCCTGACGGATATGGTGCTGTTCTCGATCAACATGTTGCGAGATGCACGCGAGGCATTCTTGAAAGTCGATAAAGGCCTGGCGATGAAAGTTCGCGGCGATGATTGCAAACTCGACGAAATGAATCGCCAAGTAATTCTAGAGCTCACCGAAAAAATGACGGCCCATCCGGAGTGGGTGTCTGGCTACCTCCATGTCTTTTCCGCCTCGCGGATTGTCGAGCGGATCGGCGACCACGCGACCAATATCGCAGAAGACATCGAGTATGTCGTTGATGGCGAAATACATCGGCACCAATAACTACTCCGCCATCAAGCGAAGCCGTTCCCTCAATTGGCGATCAGAGCCAAGTATTGAATGAAGCCGTCCGGGGAATCATCGCGTAAATGATTCTTCGCGATTCCAAGAATGTCTCGTGCGGCTTTGATAATCGATGCGTGGTCGACTTGGTGAGGGGCGAGGTATGCCAATACTTGCTGTCGCAACGCTTGCGCTGCGGGAGACAGCCCTTCATCCGATTCATCGTCTCGGCTGATCGAACGCAGCGTATGGATCACGACCGAGTCACGCAGTGGGCTTCTGGAGTGGCTGTTCGACAGGATCGCTTCGATCATCAACCCCGCAACATCGATCGACACGCTGCTCGTTGGAGCCGCTTGGTGCGAATCGTTGCTGCTGGAGTCATCGCTGCTCGATCCAGTTTGGGCTGAGTCGGTAGGACGAACATTGCCTTCGTGTCGGCGACGCCGACGACGATCAGCTGCACGAAGGTTCGCCTTGATTTTTGACCGGGACATGGGACGTAAAGAAAGCGCTTGGTACGGTCCGACACACTCCTTCCACGATATCTAATCTGGAAAAAGATTTCAGTGCATCTGGCTGTTTTTTCAGCACTTTGTCATGGCGGGGATGCCTGAGTCGGCTTGATGGAGGGGGTTTCCACAGGCAAAGCCGTGATCCGCTCGCCTTCAGTGGACGAAGGCCTGACGCTTTTGTCGGTTGTGTCGGCTGCGATCGGTCGATCCGAATTGGCGCCCGCGGAAATGCGACACGGATAGATAGTGATGAGCTAGCTTCATACAGCGTCGCGTTCCCCATTCACCGTCAAATCGGGTTCACCCCACCGCATGATCCACGTCCAACAATTAACCAAACGTTACGAGGATCTGCAGCGAGGTCGTTTTACCGCAGTCGATGGCATCTCCTTTACCGCGAAGCGTGGAGAAATCTTCGGCCTACTCGGGCCAAACGGTGCAGGGAAAACGACGGTGCTTCGCATCTTAAGCACCGTGCTTGAGCCAAGCGAAGGGATTGTGACAGTCGCAGGGTATGACGTGGTTCGTGATCCTGCCGAGGTCCGGCGAAGCATCGGATTCGTCAGCAATAACACCGCCATCTACGATCGCATGACCGCGTGGGAGATGGTTGAGTATTTCGGCCGTCTTCATGGGATGCGACGCGATGAATTGCGTGATCGCATGGAGGAACTGTTCAGTCAGTTGCGAATGGACGACTTCCGCGACGTGCCTGGCGGAAAGATGTCGACCGGGATGAAACAGAAAGTATCGATCGCGCGGGCGATGATTCACGACCCTCCCGTCTTGATCTTTGACGAAGCCACATTGGGCTTGGACGTCTTAGTGGCACGCAACCTTTTGGCGGTGATTCGATCGCTGCGTGATGCCGGCAAGTGCTTGATTTTCTCGACTCACATCATGAGCGAAGTCGAGCGACTTTGTGACAAGATCGCGATCATGTATCGAGGCAAAATCCTCGACACCGGAACCCTTGATGAACTACGGCAACGGCACCAAGAAGACGACTTCGAAGAACTCTTCTTCGGTTTGCTAAGCCAGCACGAGCGTGAAAATGGTCGGGTCAGTGACACGGCTGTCGAACGCTGCGAAGGAGACGTTTTGGCATGAGTAGGCATTCCGACGCATCACGCACAAATGCGACGCCGTCCGACCAGGCTCGGTGGAGCGCGATTTGGCTAATCTATCTCCGCGAGATGCGTGACCAACTGCGTGACCGCCGAACTCTGTTCACGATCGCAGTGCTGCCAATCATGCTGTATCCGCTCGTCGGAATGTTGTTGTTGCAGATCGCTCAGTTTTCGCGGCAACATCCGACCGCCGTCTGCTTGGTTGGGACCGAGCATTTGGTCGACGGGCCGCCACTGCTCGAAGGTGAGTCCTTTGCAACCGATCTGACAGAAGACTCCGATGCGATCGAGATGATGGCGTATCGGTGGGATGAACTCACCGGGAATTCAGGATCAAAGAATGCTTCCCAGCGAAACGCCAGCGACTTGGATGAAATGGTCAGGGAAAAGGCCAAGCGTTGGGTTTCCGAAGGCGCGTTTGATTTGGTGGTCCTGTTCCCTCCGGATTTCAAACAAACCTCATTGGATCAGAACTTAATCGGTTCGGCCAATCAAGAAACGGCTACGCCACATTCGCAAATTGCCCTGTACTTCAACGCTGGTCGCGATCAGTCGGTCGTCGCACGGGGACGCGTCGCATCCATTCTTACCGCGTGGCGAGGTGAGTGGATCAAAGAACGCTTGTCAGGAGTAGGAATCGATCCGGAGGTTTTACTACCGTTTGATTGGGCTGATCAAGACATGTCGCCCAAGCAGACACGCGAGACTGCATTCTGGAGCAAGCTGCTCCCGTTCATCATGCTAGTGTGGGCGATGACCGGAGCGTTTTATCCGGCGATCGACTTAGTCGCAGGTGAGAAAGAACGCGGGACATTAGAAACGCTACTTTGCAGTCCCGCACTTCGTTGCGAGATCGTTTGGGGCAAGCTTGGTGCGGTCGCAACCTTCAGTATGCTGACAGCGTTGTTGAACGCGGGCAGTATGCTGATGACCAGTTCATTGGCCTTTAAACACATCAACATCGCCGGAACGTCGCAAGCCTTTGGTGCACCGCCACTCGTTCCGATGCTTTGGCTTTTCGTCGCACTGATTCCGTTGTCTTGTTTGTTCAGCGCGCTCGCATTGGCCGTTGCCGCGATGGCACGTAGCAGCAAAGAAGGACAGTATTACCTGATGCCTTTGATGATGGTCACGTTACCACTGGTGATGTTGCCAATGCTGCCCGGTTCAACATTGAACATCGGCACAAGTTTGATTCCTGTCACAGGAATGTTCTTGCTGGTTCGGGCATTGGTCGAAGGCCAATACACCACCGCACTGTTTTATCTGCCGATGGTAGCGACCGTCACGGGAGTCTGTCTGTGGGCTGCCGCGCGCTGGGCGAGGCACCAATTTGAAAACGAGTCGGTGTTGTTTGGCGGCGGCGAACAATGGGAACTTGGGATGTGGGTCCGCCACCTTTGGAGAGACCGTCAGCAAGCGGCAACGCCGGCACAAGCCTATGCCTGTGGCGCGTTTATCCTGGTGACATTGTTCTTCGCACGTCTGAGCGTGGCGATTACGCCGACGGACTTTGCCGGGATCGCCAAGATGATCATGTTGCCTCAGGTCTTGATCGTGTTCCCACCGCTACTGATGGCGACGATGTTTACAACCTCGATTCGCGAAAGCTTGCGGATTCGTATGACCCACTGGACGGTACTGCCACTCGCAGTGCTGTTTGGTGTCACGTTGCACCCGACCTATGTGATGCTTTCCAAGTTCATCAATCACTTGTATCCGGTCAGCGCCGAAGCTGCCGAGGCGATGAAGCCGTTCGCCGAACAAATCGGTTCGGCATCGTGGACATCGGTGGTGCTTTTGATGGCCGTCCTGCCGGCGTTCTGTGAAGAGCTCGCATTCCGAGGGTTTATCTTTGGCGGCCTGGTACGTGAGCGGGGTAAGCTGCGGGCGGTTGCGATCACCGCGCTAATGTTCGGGATTTCGCATGGTGTTCTGCAGCAATCGATCGCCGCGTCTTTAATGGGCATCGTGCTGGGCTGGATCACGCTACGAACCGGAAGCATCCTTCCTTGCGTGCTTATCCATGTGACGAATAACTCATTGTCGGTGTCGCTTGACCGTATCGCGTCAAGCGGGTGGGAAGGGGCTCAGATGTTTGTCACGCAAACCGAACTGGGGCCGTCGTACCAGCCGTTCTGGACCTTGATCAGCATGGGGGTCGCGACGACATGCTTGCTGTACTTCGGAACGATGACTCCAGCAATTGATGAAAGTGACGCGGAAATCATCGCCGACCATCAAGACTATGTGGATCCAACGAAGTCACTGATCGCCGCCAACGGCGTGTGAGACAACGTCCGGTCTTCAACACAGCTCGACGGTTGCCAAGTCGTTCGTCCTCTTGGTATCTCGTCTTCTTGCTGAGCTCGCATTGGCAACCACAGCGATGCTGTTGCTTCTCTACGAAAGTACGCCTGCACTATCGGGCAACTACGGGAGCTGAATTCCCCATCGAGTGAGCTGCTTGAAAGGCGACGATCGGATCTCAACTTGGCGGTGAGAGTCCCCAGCATAGCGGTGTCCTTTACGATCTCGTCAAGCAACAACACTGGTGCTGATTGAAGTTCTTTTTCATCCGATTGAAATCGTTTGTGGACGCACGATTATTGATGTCGCGCGGCGCACGCATCAATAGACGATAGGTGTTACTTGCGCGATCGCTCGATGCGCCTTACATCGCATGCAGCGGACGTCGAAAACACCTTGTGATCCTTCAAAAAACGCTTCAAAAAGGGTTACTTACAACCCGAACGCGAGAAATTTTTTTCAGGCGTTTGGGGCAATTCATCGCCCGCAAAAAACCTGTCAAAGAATGACCACTCCACGTTGCGCGGACGGTCGAAAACAAAATTCGTGACGCTTTAAAAGTCTCGGTTAATATCCTGTGCGATGTATGCAGTTCATTGCACTGTTGATCCTACACACGATCGAGAGGTCATCTTGATGAAACTATCCCGTTGGTTGCTGACGGGGGCTTTGCTTGCCCCCGTTATGTTATCGAGCGGATGTGGTGGTTCGAACAACGACACCACCTATCTGCCAGTAGCGCCCCCTACACCTGAGGAGCGTGAAGCCGCTAAGGCGTACACAGAACAAATGCTCAAACGACCGGGCACTTAGTTCTTGTTTTCTTTTCAGTAATGTTTCGAGCGTCACTCGGTTGAAAAGGCGGCTTTGAAGACGACGAACGAACCTCTTTTTCACCCCTTTCTGATTTCTATTTTTCCAAATGACTAACCATCAGCAAACTTCTCTCCGCAAACCAGCGCGACGCCAAGGTTTTACCTTGGTTGAATTGTTGGTCGTGATTGCCATCATCGGCATTCTCGTGGGGCTGTTGCTACCTGCCGTCCAGGCAGCTCGTGAGGCAGCTCGCCGAATGAGTTGTAGCAACAACTTCAAACAGATCGGACTCGCACTCCACAACTACCACTCAGCTTACAAACGTCTCCCGATGAATGCCGGCGGCACGAAATCGGGTGGTTCGGGCTATAATAATTCTCTTTGGCTGAGTTGGATGGTTGGCACGCTGCCCTTCATGGAGCAGCAAGGCTTGTGGGATCAGATCAGCAATCCCTATGGGTTTGAACGTGACCGCGTTACTCCCATCAACCCACCGTACCCACCAATGGGACCTCCGCCGTGGGAAGAGTTCTACGCACCATGGCTGACTCAGGTGCAAACGTTCCGTTGCCCCAGTGACCCTGCGACCCTCACACCAGGTCGCGTCGCATTCAGCAACTACACCGCGTGTACTGGTGATGCGATCAAAGAACAGCACCACTCGGGTGTTTGGCACGACGGCCAACCTTGGACCGGTGGCGGATGGAATGAATCGATCGTAAAGCGTTGGGGCCGTGGAGCATTCCAAGCCCGTCACTTTACTCGATTCCGTGACTTCCAAGACGGTTTGAGCAACACGATCGCTGCCGGCGAAATCGCTTGCGACCTGGGTTCACGCGAAATCATGACCGTGGCTCTTCTTGACAACCAAGTCGAGCGTCAAACGCCGAACTACTACGAGACCAGCGGTGCGATCGATCCGGAACGTCCAAGGTTCTGGGCTGAAACCGCAACGCTTGACGACAACATCAACCACGGTCGTGGTCACCGTTGGAGCGATGGTCGTCCGCAATCGTCTGGCTTCGTCACGATTCGCCCGCCAAATAGCTACAACGTCATCGAAGCACACGGAAGCCGCGGCTTGCTGAGTGCATCGAGTCGTCACCCCGGTGGCGTGCACGTCTTGATGTCTGACGGTGCGGTGAAGTTTATTACCGAGTCTATCGACACCGGTGACCAAACGCATATTCCTTACGGCGAACCGAACCCTCCAGACACTAGCCTGGGTGCCGGCAAGCCAAGCCCCTACGGTATCTGGGGTGCTCTCGGAACTCGTGCAGGTCACGAAGTTATCGATCAAGAATTCTAGTCTTGGCGGCGACATGCGGGAAACAAGACATCAGCATTCTGTTGGTTGACTTCTCTCGCAACACAACGATTCTTTCTGGTCAGCACTCTCGTCGTTTTCTACGGCGAGGGTGCTTCTTCTTTTGGTATCGGTGTAAGCCGCACCTAAACTGTCTAAATGGCTTTCATACCGAATCTTTTGTTCCGGCATCTTCGATGAAACAGGTCGTCAAGCTCGCTCTTCGCTGTCCGATCACCGTCTGCGTCACAGGTCTGCTTTGTGTCTTGTCGGTGGGGTGCTCGCAATCAGCCAATGAGGTCAAGCCGGCGGGGTCGGTTGATCACGCGAACGACTTACAAGGGGTGAGTGAATCCACTCAGCAAGCGGCGCTGAACGTTCCCGAGGATGACCTGTCAATCGAGGCCATCGCCAAAGAGATTGAGCAAGGGCACATCGCTAACGCTCAAAAGGCGATCAACAAACGTTTGATCGCTGATCCCGGCGACGAAGCGACCATTGAACTGAATGCCGACTTGCTGTGGAAAAATAACAGTCATGATGCGGCAATCGAAGTTTATCGAAGCTTGATCCAATCCGACAAAACGCCCGCGAGGTCATTGTTGGTCAAGTTGATCGATGCCTACATCCAGACCGGCCAGCCCTTTAGCGCTGTCGAAACGCTAAAGACCGCAATCAAGCATTACCCTCGCTTCACGCAATTCCACTACGACATCGCTGGGATTGCCGCCGCGGTCGGAATCACCGATGAAGGTGTGCCTTCGCTGCAAACGTTGATTATGCATGGCCAGTCGGATCTGGAAACGGTCACCATCACCACCAACCCCGGGCGAGTCAAACCGGACTGGGAGTACTTGTTTCGTTTGGTACACACGCACCCCGAGCGTGAAGAATTGCAACTCGGTTTGGCCGCCATCGACATCTCAAACGTGCGTTACGACGATGCCGCTAAGAAACTTGAGATGCTGCTTGAGCGGCGTCCGAAAATGGCGCGAGCACAGTTGCTATATGGCAAGTGTTTGGTCGAAATTAACGACGTCGAAAGGCTACGCAACTGGGTCGACAATCTGAAGGTCGATCTGAGCGACAGTCCCGAGTACTGGAACGTGATCGCGCTTTGGGCGCAAAACCGCGGCGAGCACGAAGAGGCCTGCCGGGCCTATTGGGAAGCTCTCGACCGTGACCCAAGTAATTTCAAAGCGATGATCGGCTTGCACCAAAGTTTGCTTCAGGTTGGGAAGCTTGACGACGCCGAAACGGTTGCTCGCTATATCGAGCTAGAAACTGAACTGCGAAGCGCTCTCAATGATTTCTTCGAGACCAAGGAATCCTCACAGCGTCTGGGGCTGTTGATCGCGACGACGGTCTATCAACTCGGTCGTCCTTGGATCGCGGAGGCTTGGGCACGCCATGCCTTGCGACTTCCCAACGAAAAGGTCGCTGGGATTACTGCAACGTACAAACAGATCCGTAGCGAACTGACAAAGAATACTCCGTGGCAACAACGCAAAAAGTCGCTGCCGGTCTTGTTGGCAGACCTCGCCACCCTGCCTCCGCCCCAATGGCATTTCCCCGAATCAGGTTCCAATCAAAACATCGCGACCAAAGCCCCGATTCCGCGGTTCGTCAACGAAGCCGTGCTGCGTGGCTACGAACATTCGTCATTGAAAGACGTCAAAGGGGGCAAGAACGGATATTGGATTTACCAAACCGTTGGTGGTGGCGTTTCAGTGTTGGATTTTGACCTCGACGGTTGGCCTGATTTAGCGTCGGCGATGCTGAACGGAACACCGATGGAGGTCGATTCATCGCCAAATGAGCTGCACCGCAATCTTCAAGGCAAGATGATGCGTTGCGATGCGCACGCAAACTATGTTGATCATGGGTTCGGACAAGGGATCGCAATTGGTGATGTCAATGGCGACGGATTTCCAGACATGATCGATTTGAACATCGGCGAGAATCGGTACTACCAAAACAACGGCGACGGGACGTTTACTGATCTGACTGAGACGCTTGGGTTGAAGGGAAAGCGTTGGTCGACATCGGGCGTGATCGCCGACCTCGATTCCGACGGAGCGTTGGATTTTTATGAGGCCTGTTACTGTGACGGGATGGAGCCGTATGAAAAGCATTGTGGTGGCGACAGCCATGTCACGACTTGCTCGCCCCTGTTCTTCGCGGCACAAGACGACGTGTTGTGGCGTGGCGGTGAATCCTTGGCGGTTCGCAACGCTTCAACATCATTGGGCGAAGTCGCCGCAGCCGGGCGAGGGTTGGGGATCGTTGCCGGATATTTCGATGAGATTCCGGGGATGGATTTTTATGTTGCGAACGATATGTCGGCGAACCATCTGTGGTCTCCGTCAGGTGATGGTGACGAAGCAAATTGGACTGAAGTCGGAACGGTTCGTGGCGTTGGTCTGAGTGGGATCTCGCTCGCGCAAGCCTCAATGGGAATCGCCGCGGCTGATCCCGACTTCGATGGCGATATCGATTTTTACGTGACACACTTTTCAACCGATTACAACACGTACTACGAACAGGTCGCACCAGGAAGCTGGGTCGACAAGACATACCAAACCGGGATGTTGGAACCGACGATGACCTGGCTCGGTTTCGGAACGCAGTGGGTTGATATGACCAATCACGGCAACCTCGAGCTATTTGTTGCCAACGGTCATGTGAACAAACCGGCAGACGGTTCAGGTGGGTACATGATGAGACCACAACTGTTTGCACGCCAACCGAATGGCCGTTGGAAGGAACACGAGCCAGCAACAATTGGGACCTACTTCGAACAAGAGCATCTTGGACGCGCGGTCGCATACGCAGATGTTGATCGTGATGGGCGAAACGATCTGGTCGTGACCCATGTCGCCGAGCCATCTTCGATCTTGATCAATCACACCGATACGACGGGGCATTCATTGCGTTTCTTCTTGAAGGCAACCGAATCCGTCCGCGATGCGGTGGGGGCAAAAGTCACGATGACCATCAACGGGCGCAGCAAGACTTTCCAGTTGCTTGCCGGTGACGGATACATGTGCACCAACGAAAAGTGCATTCATGTCGGACTCTCGAATGCGACCGAAGTCACTGACGTTTCGGTCACTTGGCCGTCAGGTAATGTCACAAATTACGGGAACGTTGCGGCCGGACATGACTATCTGTTGGTCGAATCGCAAGATCTTTTTGAATTGGCCGGCGAGTGACGATCGCTTAACCACGGCGGAAAATAAAGTACGCCGCACCGATGATGCAGAGCGTTGCCCAGAGATAATCCCAACTCAGTTTTTCCTTCATGTAAAACAACGCGAAGGGAATGAAAACGGTGAGCGCGATCACTTCTTGCATGATCTTTAACTGCCCAAGTTTCAGAACCGTTGACCCTAGTCGGTTGGCCGGAACCTGAAGCATGTATTCGAAAAACGCGATGCCCCAGCTGACAAGGGCAGCGACAATCCATGGCTTGGTAGAGAGATTTTTGAGGTGACCATACCAAGCGAAGGTCATGAAAACGTTGCTACAGATTAGCAGCAAGATCGTTGTCAAAGTTGGAGGCATCGATGGGGCTACTCGCCGATCACGTCTGTGGCGGATTCCGCCGATGGGTCTGACGCCTCGGTGCTCGTCACCGGGCCTTCGAACTGATACGTGATGATCTCACCGTCGATTTGAACCCTAATGATGTTGAACTCCGGTTGGAGGGTGACCATCGTGGTTAGCCCGTTGGAGCGTGGCTGAACTTCTTTTTCGAATTCTGCGTGAATTGTCTTGCCATCGTTCAAGCTGATCATTGCGAGGTCGATTTTGGGCACCGACCGGTTGACCGTGTACGCCGTTTGGGAACGACTGAGGAAAATGACTGGCGAATTGAACGGTTGGTGAATCGTGATGCCCCAAGGGTCAGCCAAGTTTCGTTCCCACTGCAGGTCGCCTGAATTCAAGTCAATTGACATGATTCGGTGAGCGGGTTGATGGAAGTCGCCTTGCTGGGTTCGCATGTCGCCGCGACCTTGGGTGATCATGTTTGCCGCGAATACGATCAGCCGGCCATTCATCCACATCGCATGCATGGATTGAAGTTGCTCGAATGGCTTCGTGGTGTGTTCGCAGATCTGAGTGCCTGCCGTCAAATCCCAGACCAGTAGCCGCCCGGTGCTATCGAATAGCACCATGAAACGATCTTGGATGATCCGTCCGGCACCCGCGCCTTTGCCCTGAACGAGAGGTTGTTTTATTTTTGCTTCCGTTTCCAAGACGATCTCGTTTGTAAACGGATTGATCAAACGAACCGTTGCAGCAGACTGCTCGTCATTGGTTTCATAGGCCAGGACGTGGTTGCCGGAAGTGGTCCAGATTTCACCATGTTCCCACGCCGATTCGCTGAGGTTCCGACCGTCAAACAAGTTGAACGTCGTGATTTCGGAAACCACTCCCTTCATTTGTGAAACGACCGCTATCGTCCCTTCGTTAACGACCATGTGACCAATCGTTGGCGCATCGGAGTTGCGCCACATCATTTCGTTTGTTCGCAAGTCGATCGATTGTAAGTCACCTGAATTCAAGACCAAAAGTCTGTCACCCAGCGTCGGACCGATCCGAAGTTCACTAATGACATTCGCGGCGGCTGAGTTTGTTGGGTAGGAGTACGTCGTGTCACCAAAAGCCGTCGGTCGTGATTGGCGTTTGTAGTTGGACGCCGTTGATCCAAAGTCTCGCGTCCAAACAAGGGCTTCACTTCGGCGGCCACCTTTCATCTGGGCCAAGTTGATTGCCGAGATCCTGCCCGGACGCTCGGAGATCATCAGTCCGCCGCTGATACTTGCCGTGCGATCGCTATTTCGAACTGAGCGGGGCTCGTCCGTTGGTATGGGGATCAATTGGCCGAGTGGCGTTTGCAAACGGACAATGTTTGGCAAGTTGACAATGTTCCAGCCGTCGAACGATTGGCCTCCTTCTATCGAAGGGCGAACGATGAATTGCGTCGGCGCCGTTGTCGGAATTCCACTCGAATTGATTTGTTGCCAATTCATTGTGACCGCTTGTGTGACGTCGATCACTGGCAGCGTGGACCGTTCGGGTTCAATCCGGCGAATCATCTCGCCGACTTCCTCCGATGCACCAGCGTCGGACTTGCTGATCGAATTCAACAGCCCAAGAGCGTCGGTGAACATCTTGGCCCGTTCATAGATCTTTGCCAGACGTAGTTTGTCTTCGTTAGCAATCTGGGGGCTTTCGGAATCGTCGCCTTGACGGGATTGGAAGACTTCAGACACTCGGTTTGGTCCGAGCAGCAACCGTTCGGCGGCAAAGTCGTTCTCTTCGTCCGTCAATCGATCCACCGCCGAGCGTACCAAGCTTTTTTCACCCAACGGACGCAGATGCTGCGTCGTAGCGAGCAGTTCTTGAGCCGAGCCGAAAGATCGCCTCTTTAAATCGTCTTCGACAATCGATTGCAGTTCCGGTAAGGATTCGCTTTCCCTAGCAAGCTTCATCAAGTCATACGCTCGAGCGGACAGCCAGCTATCGAGATCGCAATGACGCGTCGGTTCACGCAGCACGACAGAATCATTTTCGCTTCCTGGTCCGAGTTTGACGGCGGTCGCAGAAAGTTCCAGCAGACGCTTTGCCGCCGATGTGACATCCTTGTGCCGCAGTGACGCTTCCAGTCGAAGTGCCAAAAATTCCAAACGCTGCGTCGGGGTGTCGACTATTCGTTCGAGATCCGCTTCTAACTCCGCAGGCGGGTTGGGGTTTTCGCGGAGCTCTTTCAACATCAAGGCAATCGAAAGAAGCAGGACATCATCGCTGTCCGGATCAATCTGGCGTGCCGTTTGCAAAATCGCCAGTGCCTCGCCGCGATCGCCCTGCTCTGCCAACAGCAATGCTTTTTGAACCAACGCGTCAATGTTGTTTGGGTCTTCCTCTAGCAGACGCTCGACGCGCGGCCCCAAAGTCTTTTGTCCGAACGCGACCGCGATCATCGTCGGGCCTTGTGAAATGATTTCGCCGTCGATTGCAACCAGGTTGCCAAGCGGATACGTGGTTTGTAGTCGCTGTTCGACCTCGCCATTTGCCATCGAAATCTTGATCAGCTCGTTGCTGCTGGTTGGGACAATGTAAAAGCCTTCGCCGAACACACCGCGGCCGACAATTTGATCGCCTGCCGAAAGCATCTTGGTCGGTGACTGCCAAACCAAACGACCCGTTTCTAGGCTGTAGCTGGTGACTTGACGCGGACCGACAACAAGAAACTGGTCATCACGGATACCTGCGACGAAAAACGCATCCTGTCGAACTTTACTGAACAGCAACTTGCCATCGACGACTGAATAGCCAAATAGATTGTCCGTTGTGGCGGGTGTGACCAGGACACTGTTGCCCTTCGCAATCGCCATCGTGCTATGCCATCGTTGGCTATATTCCGATTGCGGTGACGTTCGTCGCGCACCAAAAATGACCGGTGCTCCGATCCGACGTTCATACGAATTGGCCCAACGAAGCGTGCGGTCGACGAGGTTGAATGCCACCGTCGCGCCAGTGCCGGTTGGGCAAATCAAAACGCCTTCGTGGTAAGTGATTAGGCTTCCTGAAATTCGCCGTTGCGGATCGAGCCCGATGGCAGCACCTTCAACTGCGATCAACTGCTGTTTCCAAAGCAGATTTCCAGTGGCAGGATCTAAACACGTCAGCAGGATATCACCCGACAATTCAACCAGCGTATACAGTTCGTCCTCGATCGAAATTGGTGGCGACAAAAAGAACGCTTCGTTTAATTCGCTCTCGACGGTACCGTTCTTGCCCAATCGCCAGAGGATCTTGCCTTCGGTTGCCAGATCCAATGCAACAAGAGTGTTCCGTCCGCTTTCGATCGGCTGCGTGCCTTGCACGCCAATCAGTGGATTGATGGTGACGTGTTGCGATGGACTTAAGTCATCCAGAAGGAACACGCGTTCGCCGTCACTGGTGATCTGACCATAGGGAATGTCATGAAAAACCGTTCGGGCCAATCGTTCGCCCGCTTCGTTCATTCCTACGTCTGTTGACAGTGCACCGATCGGATCTTCAGGTGCTTCTTCCGGGTCAAACCACGGGTACTGCCAAACTCGTTTCCCCGTGCGATGATCGACGCCACGGAGGCGTTCGGTGGTGCGCATCAGTAATTGGTCACCGACCAACAATGGAGTCCAACTTGGCGGGACCAATTGTCCGCTCGCCGCGAGCTCTTCGCTGGTTTCACGCAACGCATCCTCATCCAAAGGAGTCGCTGTTGTCACTAACATCCACCGTGGAGTGGTTAACGGCATCTGGCCGTCAGTGTTTTCGTTTCGGGATAGGCCGCCGCCAAGTAGTTCGTAGTCGGTCGCAGTTGCCAGCGAGTCGTGCTTTGGGAATTGATAGTGTTCGTCGATCCATTGACGCCAGTCTTGCACTTTCTCAGATTCAGATCCACCAACCGAAAGCGTCACGTCTTGATTCGCAAGCTCACGCGGCAACGATCGTTCGCCTAACCTGCAAGCGACCGCGTGCAACGCAATCACTGGCTGTCCCAACTGCTTGACCGCATAGCGGCTCATCACCACATCGTCCAGCAACATTGAAGCTGCCAAGGGATGGCCGCGATAAAGAGAACGCTGTGCCAATAAAAACGATGCTTGGTAGCCGGCAACGGTGTGAAAGTATTTTTGACGAACGTCACGCAGTTTCTTCCAGTCTCGTGTCGCCGTCGCTTGTTCCAGCCCTTGTTTCGCAAGGGCGCCATAGCGCAGTTCATAGATCTCCATTGCCGCATCGGGAAGTTGCCCAAGTAGATTGCGGCAGTGGTGAAGCAGACTCAGTTCCAGACGTTGTCCTTGCCGATCCTCGATCCCCAGAAAAAAGTCTTGTCCGGCAATCGATGGGTCTTCGGCAGCGGCATCATTGCGTTCAAGCAAATCACCGAGAATCAAAATCGCATCGCTATATCGCTCTTCGCCGATCGCGTTTTCAGCCTCACGTATCTGTTGGCTAAGCGACCGGGGTGGCTCGATGAACCTTGCAGCGTTTCGCTGGATGGAAGAACCGAATCGCTGCTGCTGGGCCGAGGCAACGCTGGGGTGCCAAGCCGTCAGCAAGCACGCTCCAACGGTTGCGAAAAGGAATGCGTGGACGAACGAGTGGCGGCAGTATTGCATCTGTCGATGTTCCGGGCTTAGCAGACGAGCTCGCGAATGTTTCAATTGAAGATCCGGTCTTCATTGTACCGGACATTCAAAATCACGAGATGGTCAAAATCGTTGACTGAAATACTCAACGAGCGTCCATCACATCGAGCGGTGACTTTCACCGCTGAGATCATTTAGCTGAGTGACGTCGGCAGTTGGCTGCCGATACGCTGTTCGATCGCACCACAGATCGACTGAAAGACGCCTTCTGCAGTTTGCATGGCATCAACGGATGAAACCAAACCGGCATCGCGATAATAGTCGAGGACGGGTTTGGTCCGCTGGTCGTAGATTTCCAAACGGGCTTGGATCGTTTCGTAAGTGTCGTCGGCCCTGCTTTCCTTCTGGGCACGCTCGAGCAACCGTTTGACCAGTGGATCTGACTCGGCGGCCAAGTGAATCACCATATCCAATGGCGCGTCTTTCTTGGCAAGGTATTCATCCAACATCCCTGCTTGGGCGACGGTCCGTGGGAAGCCGTCAAAGAGCGCGCCCGGTTGGCAGTCTGGCTTTCGCAGCCGCTCAACGACGTATTGCATCACCAGTTCGTCCGGCGCCAGATTTCCGCCGTCGATGAGCTGGGCGATCATCCGTCCGATCGGAGAATGCTCGCTCGTCGCACGCAACATTTCGCCCGTGGAAATGTGCGGGATGCCATAGTGCGAACTTAACTGTCGGCACTGGGTTCCTTTGCCCGCTCCTGGCGGACCGATAAATACAATTCGCACCTGCTGGACCCGTAAATACCGTCTTGGTTCAGTTTTGCGTCACACGAAAGAATACTGCGTTCAGCCGCAACTTTCACAATGGTGATCGAACACACAGTTCGGGACAACAGGTGAAACCGACTTCCAAGGACACCGTTGCGGAATGCCGGCGTTAAGAATTCCCCAACAAAACAGGTTGCGGGGCAGGACGCCGAACATTCAAGAATAGCGGGGAAGAGCTCCCCGCAGAAAATCACTATTTTCTTGTTCTGGCAAACGAGCGGCGGAGATCACAGCGAGAAAGAAACTCGCTGTAGATGCCGCCGCGTAACAGCGACGTTTGCTTTAAACGACGGGGGTGACGCCGCCGCCGGCACCTTCGAGAAGGCCGCGGTAATTACGCATCACCAAGTGGGCGTCGATCTTCTGCACCAAGTCGAAGGCGACACTGACCGCGATCAGCAGACCCGTACCGCCGTAGAAACCGGCGATGGAGTAAGGAACGCCAAGTGAGCCGTAGACGACGGTGGGAACGATCGCCACGATCGAAAGGAATGCTGCACCAACGTAGGTGATTCGCAGCATGACCTTTTCCAAGTAATCGGTTGTCCGCTTACCAGGTCGATAACCAGGGATAAACGTTCCGCTTTCCTTCAGGTTGTCCGAGATCTCTTTCGGGTTGAAGGTGATCGCAGTCCAAAAGTAGCAGAAGAAGAAAATCAGAGCGACATACATCAGACTGTAGATGAACGAAGCTGGATCATTGAGGGTCAGCCCAATCAGGTTCAACGCGTTGAACAAGAAGCTACCTGGCTCAAACAGTCCTGCGGCCGCACCGAGGGCGACGCCTGGAATCATCAACAAGCTGCTCGCGAAAATGATCGGCATCACACCGGCTTGGTTGATTCGCAGCGGCAAGAACTGGCGAGTTCCGCCGTAAACTTTACGGCCGCGAGTGAACTTGGCCGACTGAGTCGGGATCTTGCGCTGTCCGAGCGTGATAAAGACCACGCCGATGACGACCCCGATGAACAGCACGAACAACAGGATCAATGTTTCGATACCAACTTGACCGCGTGACAAGCCGGTCAATTGTGTTTCCATGTTGCGGACGAGCTCGTACAGAGCTTTCGGCATTTGAGCCAAGATACCTGCCATGATCAGCAAACTGATACCGTTGCCGATACCGTGTTCGTCGATTTGCTCGCCCAACCACATCAGGAAGATACTACCACAGGTCATCACTGCGACCGCGGTGATCTGCCATGGGAAATACAGCGCGGTACCGGTCGCGTTCAGGAAGTTCGGGTTGATGTTGCCGCCGCCGGGGCCGGTTGCAGTCAACATTACCGAAAGGTAGATCCAACTTTGGACCAGACAGATCCCGACCGTCAGGTAACGCGTGTACTCGTTGATCTTCTTTTGACCGGCTTGGCCTTCTTTCTTGAGTTCGGCAAGCGCCGGGACAGTCGTCCCGAGCAGCTGCAGGATGATCGATGCCGAAATATACGGCATGATACCCAGACCGAAGATAGTCAGCTGGCGCAAGTCACTTGCGGCAAACAAACTGACCCGTTGCAAGAAGTCGGCCGCCCCGCCACCGGCGGAATCCGTCGGTGTGTTGGAGACCATTGGCAATGGGATGTGGAAACCGATCCGATAGATCGCCAACAACCCAAGCGTCAGGAAAATCTTTTTCCGCAGTTCGGGAATCGTGAAGATGATTCGCAGTTTTTCAAGCATTCGCTCGACCCGTCAATGTTCGACAAAATGTTCTGCGGGAACTGTAGTGGTTTCAGTCGTTGACGGCGAGGTCAGTCGGACTGTCGCGAGCGGTTCTTGATGGAACCTTAGCTCCGCACTAGTTTCCAGCTTCCTTTAGTGCTGCGACGCGTTCATCAGGGGTCCGCTTGGCGACAAGCTTGTTGACGGTACCGCCGGCAGCTGTGATTTTTTCTTCAGCGGACTTGCTGAAACGGTGAGCCGAGACGGTCAACTTCTTGGTCAGTTCGCCGTCGCCAAGAATCTTGACTTCGTCGAACGTGCCTTTCGCGACGTCCTTTGCGGCCATTGCTTCGAGCGTGACTTCTTCACCGTCTTCGAAGCGATCATTCAACGTGCCAACGTTAACGGCGAACACCGTCGTTGCCCAGCGGTTGTTGAAACCACGTTTGGGAACGCGGCGGAACATTGGCATCGCACCGCCCTGGAAGTTCGGCTTACGGCTATAACCGCTGCGGCTCTTGTGACCTTTGTGACCACGGCCAGACGTTTTGCCGGTGCCGCTACCAGGGCCGCGACCGATACGTTTACGTTTGCGGTTCTTTTGAATGCCGCGATGGACATCGTTTAGGTTCATGACCAAACCCGGTGACTAAAATGTTTGTTCTGGTTGCTTCGAAATTGACTCGTGGTGCACCGCTTGGCGGCGTCAAGACCACGAGATTTAGTGTGCCGTCAGTTCTTCGACACTGATGCCACGCAACGCGGCGATTTCTTCACGGGTACGCAGCTTGCTCAGTGCGTCGACCGTGGCTTTGACCAAGGTAACCGGGTTATTGGTACCGTACGATTTGGTCAGAATGTCGTGGATGCCGCACGCTTCGCAGACCGCACGAACGGCTTGTCCGGCGATGATACCGGTACCAGCTCCCGCTGGGATCAGCGTGACTTTCGCGGCACCGAACTGGCCCCACACCTGGTGAGGAATACTTCCATCGACCAATGGGACACTGATCATGTCACGAGTGGCTTGCTTGGTTGCCTTTTGGACGCTTGGCGGGACTTCGTTGGCTTTGCCATAACCCCATCCGACGCGACCTTGGCCGTCACCGACGACGACCATCGCTGCAAAACTAAAGCGGCGACCACCTTTGACGACGGCAGCACAACGTTTAATTTTGACGACGCGATCGAGTAGCCCGTCTTCTTTGGGCTCCTCGGCTGCCTTGTTGCCGCGACGACGATTTTGGTTACTTGCGTTACTAATGGTTCCAACCCTCAGTGGACCGCTCGGATACCCGCGCGGCGATTGTATTGTTGACTGTTAGAGAACCAACCCGCCATCGCGAGCGGCATCGGCGAATGCTTTGACACGTCCATGATACTTGTTGTGGCCGCGATCCAATTTCGCAACGCTGATGCCGGCGGCACTTGCCTTTTCTGCAATCGCTTTGCCGATCTGTGCAGCCGCATCACAGTTTCCGCCAGCCGAAATCGACTCGCGGAGTCCCTTGTCGCGGGTGCTTGCACTTGCCAGGGTTCTGCCAGTGCTATCGTCGATCAGTTGAACCGAAAAGTGCTTGAGCGAGCGTTGCACGCACAAACGCGGACGATCGGCCGACCCACGAAGCACATTGCGAACGTGATGGCGGCGTCGCTTACGCTGTTTTTGAAGTTTCTTGTTCTTGTCCATAACAGTCCCGTCGCAGTGATCGCTTCGGTTGATTTGGTTGAATGATTCGTTGTTGACCTGGAACTATCGATGCGATTACTTGGTAGCAGCTTTACCAGGTTTAATCTTGACGTGTTCGCCTTGGTAGCGGATCCCTTTGCCTTTGTACGGCTCAGGCTTACGCAGCGAGCGGATCTCGGCGGCAAATTGTGTGACACGTTGTTTGTCACAGCCTTGGATCACGATGTGCGTTTGATCGGGGCAGTTCACCGTCAAGTCGGCGGGAATCTTGCGATGCAGTTCGTTGGCGAAACCAACACGCAATTGCAAAGTGTCACCGCTAATCGAGGCCAGGTAGCCGACGCCGACGATTTCGAGCTTTCGTTCGTAACCCTTTTCGACGCCTTCGATCATGTTATTGACCAACGCTCGCGTCAAACCGTGCAACTCACGTGCGGTACGATCTTCCGTGTCACGCGAAACGACAACGGTGTTGTCTTCGACGGCCACGTTGATTTCGGGACGGTGGATAAAGGTCAGTTTGCCTTTGGCGCCTTCGACGTTGATGACCCGATCGGCGACCGAGACGGTCACTCCGCTAGGGATTTCAACTGGTTTTTTTCCGATACGACTCATTTCAGGTCACTTGCTGAAAACGCCACGGGCGAGCCGGGGCTGGTCAAATTGATTCAATTGATCTTTTTATCGCAGCCGACCCAATTGCGGGAGGGCTGGACGTCAACGCGGCCGACACAACATGGCCGATCGACAATTTTCCGAGCCCATCCGCCGAGGTTCAGTCGTTACGGACGAGCTTCGTGATAAATACGTGCTAGGCGACTTCGCAAAGGATTTCGCCGCCAACCTTTTCACGGCGAGCTTCACGATCACTGATCACACCTTTGCTGGTGCTGATGATCGTGATGCCAAGTCCGCCAAGAACCGGTTTCAGGTCCTTGCAGTGGCAGTACAAACGGCGGCCGGGCTTGCTCATCCGCTTGATCGTTTGGATCACGCGTTCGCCGTTGCTACCGTACTTCAGCTCCAAACGCAGCTGGTTGACAGGTGTGTGCTCGACTTCTTCCCAATCCCAAATAAAGCCTTCGCGTTTGAGAACGTCGGCGATGCCTCGTTTCACGCGGCTAGCTGGGATATCCACATACGGGCGTTCAACACGAACGGCGTTGCGGATGCGGGTCAACATGTCTGCAATAGGGTCAGTCATCATGGCTTTTCGTCGCTCCGTTGCTCTACCAACTGGCCTTACGAACACCGGGGATCAAACCCAAGTTCGCATTCTCGCGGAAACAGATTCGGCAAATCCCAAATTTGCGATAGACCGCACGGGGTCGACCGCAGAACTTGCAACGGTTCTCGCGTCGGGTACTGAACTTCGGCTTCCGGTTTGCCTTGGCGATCTTTGATTTACTTGCCACGGGCGTCTTCTGGGGGTTTCAGCGTTTGAAAGGGTTTCAGTGTGAAACGGTTGGCTACAACAGTAAATTTGTCAGTCGCCTTTACGCGGCGGCATCCTTCTTTCCGGGGGCATGCTTGAACGGCATACCCATCAGTTCCAACAGCGTTCTTGCTTCATCATTTGTTTTCGCCGAGGTGACGAACGTTAGGTTCATCCCCTGTGGGCGAGTGAACTTGTCGGGATTCAATTCGGGGAAGACCAATTGCTCGGTCAGACCCAGCGTGTAGTTACCGTTGCCGTCGAAGGCTTTGCGGTTGATACCGCGAAAGTCACGGACACGCGGCAAAACGATCGCGACCAAGCGGTCCATGAACTCGTACATGCGTTGTCGACGCAGAGTAACCATGCAACCGATCGGCATCCCTTCGCGGAGTTTGAATCCGGCGATCGACTTACGGGCGACGGTGATCACCGGCTTTTGACCAGCGATTTGAGTCATCGCGTCGTTAGCCAGGTCCAAAATCTTCTTGTCGCCGATCGCTTGACCAACGCCCATGTTGAGCGTGATCTTTTCGAGTCGAGGGACTTGGTGTGCGTTGGCGTAGCGAACTGCTCGACCAGCTTAGCGCGGATCGTGTCCTCGTAGGCCACTTGTAGTCGGGGTTTGTCAGACATCTTCGAGTTCTATTGGACGCTAAGACTTTTTGTAACTTTCACGAGCCGGTGCGATCCGGCCGAGGCTTTTGCCGCTCTTTTTGGCAAATCGTTCCTTTGAACCGTCATCCAAGTAGCGGACGCCGATGCGGGTCGGCTTGCCGTCGGTTGGGTCGATGACCATCACGTTGCTCGCGTGAATGGGCATTTCCTTGCTCAGGCGACCGCCTTGTGGGTTCTTTTGGCTGCGACGGACGTGCTTGCGGACCAAGCCGGCACCTTCGACGACAACCTTGTTTTTCTTTCGATCGACGACCAGGACCTTACCGCGGTGACCTTTGTCACCACCGGAGATCACCAGTACTTCGTCATCAACTTGGAGTAACATGGGGGTGTATCCTTTGGGAAGCGTTTCTCAGCCGGCAACGGGTCAAACGACTTCGTTGGCGAGGGAGACGATCTTCATAAAGTTAAGCTCACGCAGTTCGCGGGCGACCGCACCAAAGATCCGGGTGCCACGTGGGCCCTTGTCTTTGTCGATCAGCACGACGGCGTTGGAATCAAATTTGATGTAACTGCCATCTGCCCGACGAGTCGGCGTCTTCGTCCGTACGATTACCGCACGAACGATCGCCTTTTTCTTGATGTCGCTGCCGGGGATGACGCTCTTGACGCTGCAGACGATCACGTCGCCAACGGTGGCAAAGCGACGACGGCTACCGCCGAGCACTTTGATGCACATGACTTGACGGGCACCCGTGTTATCTGCGACATCGAGGCGAGTTTCTTGTTGGATCATAGTGATTTATCTAAATCAAAAATGGCTTATTCGCTTTCACTACCAGCGGCGGCTGCTTCGGCCTGCTCGGCTTCTTTCCGTGCCGCACGCAGGGCAACCAAGTCGACTTCCGTGCTCTTTTCGATCACGCGAACCAGTCGCCACCGTTTCAGCTTGCTCAATGGCTCGCTTTCGATGATTTCAACTCGGTCGCCGACGCTCGACTCGTTGTTCTCGTCATGCACATGGCAGACGGTACGGCGACGGACGTATTTCTTGTACTTGGGGTGCTTCACCCGCCGATTGATCTCGACGCGGCGCGTCTTGTCCATCTTGTCGCTGGTGACGATGCCCGAAACTACGCGTTTTGGCATTTTGCTTTGCTAACTTAGGCTGGTGTGGAGTTTGCTTCCGCTGCTTTGGATCGCTCGGTTTGGATCGTTTTGATCCGAGCAATCAAACGTCGGTTCTTTCGGATATCGCTGGGCGTATTCAAACGCTCCGACTGAGACTGGAAACGCAGACGAAACAACTCTCGAGCCGCTTCTGCTGCGGTCGCTTCGAGCTGTTCTTCGCTCATTTCTCTCAGTTCACTGTTGCTGGTCATTACCAGGCCCAATCGTGGTACGTTGGAATGAATCGATCTCGATGGTCACGCCAGACAACATCTGGCGTGACTCATCACATGGATTTAAAACGTTCGTCGCTCGACGAAACGCACTTTGACCGGCAGTTTGCTCGCCAAACGGGCGAAACAGACCTTGGCCTGCTGTTCGGTAACACCACCGAGTTCGTAAAGGATCGTGCCCGGCTTAACTACCGCGGCCCAGAAATCTGGTTCCCCTTTACCCTTACCCATCCGAGTTTCCAGCGGCGTGCTGGTCACACTCTTGTCTGGGAAGATCCGGATGTAGAGTTTTCCTTCACCACGGACATATTGTTGGGCCGCGATACGGCCCGCCTCGATCGTGGTCGCCTTGATCCACCCGGGTTCCAGAGACTGGATCCCGAAGTCACCAAAGACGACCCTATTGCCACGAGTCGCACTACCTTTTATGCGACCTCTTTGGCTTTTTCGATGCTTGACCCGTTTGGGCATCAACGCCATCGTTGTCGTCTCCGTAAGTTCCTTGGTTAATCCAGACTTGAATACCAATGTGCCCCTGTGGCGTCATGGCTTCAGCGGTCCCGTAATCAATTTTCGCTTGCAAGGTGCTCAATGGAATCGAGCCCAAGCTTTGTTTCTCGCGGCGTGCCATTTCGGCTCCGCCCAATCGGCCGGCCAACTGGATCTTGATCCCTTTGGCTCCGGCATCCATGGTTTGTTCCAGCGATCGCTTCATCGTACGACGGAAGCTGGACCGCTTTTGCAGTTGTTGCGCGATGTCTTCGGCAACCAACTGTGCTTGCAGTTCTGGACGACCGACTTCTTCAACCTTCAAGTTGATTCGTCGACCGATCAGGTTTTGCAGCTCGGCCTGCAGGATCTCAATCTCTTGACCCTTCTTGCCGATGATCAGCCTGGACGTGCGACGTACAACATCACGCGAACTTCATCACGAGTTCGCTCGATCTCGATACGGTCGATTCCGGCGTTCTTGTATTGTGTCTTTTTCGGATGGTTGGTTATGAAGTTACGCAACTTGCGATCTTCAACCAGCAGGTCCGCAAAATCTTGCTTGGACGCATACCAGCGGCTCGACCAACCCCGGGTCACACCGGTTCGAAAAGCGATCGGGTTTACTTTTTGTCCCATCGTATAGTTCTCTTTTTCTGTTCCGTGACCGGTTGAGCTTAGACTTCTGCGATTTCTTCGATCGGTGTGACCGAAACGCTGATGTGGCTGCTTCGTTTCTTGATGATGTGGGCACTACCACGAGCACGCGGTCGCATACGGCGGAACATTGATCCGCCATCGACGCGTACGTCGGTCAGTACCAACTCTTCAATCCGATGCGGGTTGCCGGAGGTTTGGTCGGGGTCGAGTGCGTTTGCAACTGCACTGCGAATGACCTTTTCCAGCATTCGTGCACCGCGTTGTGGCTGGAACTTCAGCAGGTCCAACGCCTCATCGGCGTATTGCCCGCGAACCAGGTCCGCAACCAATCGCACTTTGCGTGGACTGATGCGGGCATTGCGATGGCTTGCTTTAAATGTTGACATCGATCGACCTTACTTTTTCTTGCCGCCGTGGCCTTTGAACGTACGCGTCGGCGCGAACTCACCCAACTTGTGCCCTACCATGTCCTCGGAGACCAGCACGGGAACGTGCTTACGGCCATCGTGAACAGCGAAGGTGACGTTGATGAACTCGGGGACGATCGTGCATGATCGCGCCCATGTTTTGATAGGGGTCTTCTTACCCTCTTCAGCCTGCTTCTGCACCTTGAAGTACAGCTTCGGGTCGACGAAGGGACCTTTCTTGCTACTGCGGCTCATCGTGATTCAGTTACGTGTCGCGCTGGGATGGAATGGATCGGCGTTTGTTAACGCAGTTTCAACTGACCGTATCGCTTGCTCTTGCGGCGGCGAACGATCGAGCTGTTACTGGGTTTGCGTTTTTGTCGTGTTGCACCACCCTTGGCGCTCTTGCCCTGCGGGCTCACCGGGTGACGTCCGCCCTTGGTTCGGCCTTCACCACCACCGTGCGGGTGGTCGATCGGGTTCATCGCGGTACCGCGAACGTGTGGGCGACGGCCCAACCAACGTGCACGGCCAGCTTTACCGAGGACAATGTTCATGTGTTCGCTGTTGCCAACTTGACCGATGGTCGCACGGCAACGGCTGGGAATCCGGCGGACTTCACCGCTAGGAAGTTGGATCTGTGCCCAATCCGCTTCACGAGCCATCAGGGTCGCACCAGTTCCTGCCGATCGGCAGAGAACCGCACCACCACCGATTCGCATCTCGATGCAGCAAATCGTCGTTCCGAGAGGAATGTTCTTCAACGGCAAGCAATTGCCCAACGTTGGAGGCGCTTCGGCACCGTTTTGGATTTTGTCACCCGCTTTCAGCCCGTTCGGGGCAACCACATAGCTCTTTTCCCCGTCGGGGTACTTCAGCAACGCGATACGCGCCGAGCGGTTCGGGTCGTATTGGATCGAATCGACGATTGCGACGACACCATCCTTCACGCGACGGAAATCAATGATGCGATACTTCTGCTTGTGACCGCCGCCACGGTGACGTGCCGTGATCTTGCCTTGGTTATTTCGGCCGCCGGTCTTTCGCTTCGGCTTCAGCAGGGACTTTTCGACCTCGTAGCCCGGCGTCAGCTCTGCAAAGTCGCTGACAGACGCGTTGCGTCGTCCGGCGCTGGTCGGCTTGTAGATGCGAATTCCCATCGCGAATGTCTTGGGGTTCTAGTGAAATTGATGTGTTGTTGTGATTCGGTTTCGTCTAGATCGGCCTAGAAGAAATCGATTTTGTCGTCTTCGTGCAGGTGCACGATTGCCCGACGCCAGTCGGAGGTGCGGCCGAAACCACTGCGGGTACGTTTCGTCTTACCCTTGCGGTTTTGGGTGCAGACCTTCTCGACTCGAACCTCGAACAACTTTTCGATAGCCGCTTTGATCTCTGGCTTGGTTGCCATTTGATGAACTTCGAAAGCGTATTCGTTGTGCCGCGTCGCGCGGTGAACGCCTTTTTCAGTTACCAAAGGACGAAGCAGGATCTGGTGAGGCTCAAGCTTGATCTTGGTTTCGGTCGGAGCCGGTGGTTGGATTCTTGCCATGGTTGCTACTCGGGCGAGTTTGCCTGATGGTTACCTTGTTACTCGGCTGCGGCGTTGGCGAACGTGCCGTCTTTGATTCGATCCAATGCATCTTTTGTGACAAGCATGCGGTTTGGACGAAGCACCGAGAGAGCGTTCAGCTGTCGTACAGGTTGGACTTCAACACCTGGGATGTTGCGACCACTCTTGTAGATCGAGCTGTCCATTTCGGCAGTCGCGATCAGTGTGGTGGTTCCGCCAAGACCAACAGCTTTCAGGATCGATGCGATCAAAGCAGTCTTGGGCGACTCGAACGCCAGGCTGTCGATGACAACCAACTCGCCGTCGTCGATTTTGCTGCGAATCGCCATGCGTGTGGCGCGTTGCAACGCTTTCTTCGGTAGGCGATAGCTGTAATCGCGAGTTTTAATTGTTTTGGTCGTACCACCACCACGGCGAACGTTGGTTCGCTTGGAGCCGGCACGTGCATGGCCGGTACCTTTTTGGCGGTACATCTTTTTATTTGTTCCGCTAACTTCTCCACGTGTTTTCGCAGAGTGCGTTCCTTGACGCTGGTTAGCTTGGTACATCACGACCGCGTCGTGCAGAAGTTGCTTGCTGATGCGATCAGCAATCTGCTCGGTGTCGATTTCGTACTTTCCGACCTCTTCGCCGGACTGGTTGACAATCGGTAGCGTTGCCATCGGAATTATTTCACCTTGTTCGTTTGACGAATCGAAACCAAACCGCCATTGGGTCCAGGGACAGCGCCCCGGATCAGCAGCAAGTTGTCCTCGGGGACAATTCGGACGAGTTCCAGATTCCGAGTCGTAATCTTGACGTTTCCGTACTGACCGGCCATGCGGCGGCCTTTGAACACGCGGCTAGGCGATGCACTGCAACCAGTACCACCAGCGTGCCGGTGAACTTTCTTGACACCGTGTGAAGCACGTTGACCGCTGAAGTTGTGCCGTTTCATTACACCGGCGTAACCACGGCCTTTGCTGGTGCCAGTAATATCAACGCGGCTGATGCCTTCGAAGATATCGACGGTGACTTGGCTGCCAACGTTAAGATCAGATTCGCCACGGAACTCGCGAATGAATCGCTGTGGCTCGCAGCCAGCCTTTTCGACCAACTCAACACCAGCTTCGCTACGCTTTTTAGCTCGCTTGCTGTCAAGTTTGGCAACGTGGCCTCGCTCTGAACGCGAAGCCAGGCGGCGCGGTTTGTCTTCGAAACCCAATTGAACTGCGGCGTACCCGTCACGCTCGAGCGAACGGACTTGCAGGACATTGCAGGGACCGGCTTGAACCACGGTTACAGGAACGACGCTGCCGTCTTCCTGGTAAATCTGGGTCATGCCAATCTTGCGACCAAGTAGTGATGGTGACATAGCTCTCGCACCACGGGTTTACCGTGGAGACTCACTGGCTCGTATCGGGGTTTCGAACTTTCCGGCCCGAACCACAAGCTGAGCAACTGCCTCTGTTGTGTCGGGCAGCGGGTGCCTGGGTTATCGGGCTCGGAATCCGTTCATACACGGAATACCGGATGTGTGTTTTTGTTTTTGACGTTTCACCTTGCCGCACGAAGTGCGACCAGGTTTTGTGCCACGGTTGCGGTGGCTCGCAAAGTGTTGCCTGCAAGTAAAGCTTGCCGGCAAGGAACTAGCGTGCCGAAGCTTTGATTTTGATATCGACGCCAGCTGGAAGGCTGAGCTTGTTCAAAGCCTCGATCGTCTTCGCAGTTGCTTGGACGATGTCGATCAGTCGCTTGTGAGTTCGGATCTCGTACTGCTGACGAGATTTCTTGTTCACGAACGGGCTGGACAGAACCGTGTATCGCTCAATGCGAGTTGGCAACGGAATTGGACCGTGCACTTCGCTGTGAGTCCGCTTAACGGTATCCACAATCTCCTGGGCACTCTGGTCCAACACGGAGTGGTCGTATGCTTCCATACGAATACGGATGACCTCGTTTGCTCCGGCTGACACGTTAGTAGTTCCAAAAAAGAGTGGGTAGAAACGAACAAAATCTTGCTTGCAAAAGCGAGGGTTTCGCGAGTCGCGAAGGCCTTTGCTTCGACTCCCTGTTTGACCTCAGTCTTGCAGGGAGGCGAGAATGTAGATTTGGTCGTGCCAAGCGTCAACGGCTCTTCGCAAAAACCTCAAAAAAGTTTCTCTTGTTGGATGCCCGGTTTAGGGATGGCGGGCAGAGCTTGCGGGTTATGCCGCGAAATATCGCTGTCCCTGGGGCGTTTTGCCCCGTAAAAGGTACGGTTTGTGGCGGGGTTTTGCTGGTGATGGACACTTGTTGGTTGGCGAAGAAGTGTTCGATTGGCTCGAGATTAGCGAGTAGGTGAAATGAATCAGGTTCTGGGGCTTTGGCGCGACACGTGGTGGGTGTGGGTTTTGTTTGTTGTGATCACGGTCGTGCTTGGTGTTGTGGTGGGGCGGTTTTTCTACATGCTGCTGCTGTGCTTGCCGGTGCCGTATCTGTATTTCGCGTTTAATCGCTATGGCGCGGATGGTCGCGAGAAGCCGGATCTTGGCTGAGTTGTTTTTGCCTCGTGCTCGTGCTCGTGCTCGTGCTCGTGCTCGTGCTTGTGTGTTTCGCAGTCCCGGTGGCGGTTTTGGTTTTGGCCGCGGTTTGTCGCGGCTTCTTCGCGCACGCTTTGTTGTGGGTGTTGCCGCCAGTGTGGCTCCGGTTGCGGGGTTTGGTTTGCTTTGGCCGTGCGGCTCTGTTGTGTAGTTGGGTGGTCTGCAGTGCGCTCTGGCTTTAGGGTGGCCCTGCTTTGTTGTGTCGTGGGCTTTGTTTGCGGGGCGGTTCTGTGTGGAAACGAAAAAAGCCCGCTGGTGTGAACCAGCGGGCTTTTGTTCTTTTGAGAGCGGCTGATGGGATTCGAACCCACGACAATCACGTTGGCAACGTGATGCTCTACCAACTGAGCTACAGCCGCTTGCGTTTGCTTGAGGAGCAAGAGATTAGCAACACTGAAACGATCGGCAAGCCCTTCTGTGAACTTGATCGGAAATTCTTTTAGGCGAGTTCTTGGTGTCCTCTCCGCTTGGTGGTGCGTCGCCGAATTTGGAGGGGAGATGGGTTGCTAAACGTATCGCGATTGACGTCGATTGCCGATAAAAGGTGCTCCGTGTGGCGGGTGTGCCGGTAGTTGGCCGATCGTCCAGATTGCTCATCTGACGCAAAATATGTCGACATTCAAGACATTGGCTTGCCGATTTTTGCTCATCCGCGATAGATTACGGGCTTCTTCAACAAAAACACAAAATCGCAGAAGCGGTCCGCGCCGTGCAGAGAAGCGGCGAGTGTCTGTTCAAGCGACTTGATAAGTCTCAATTCACTTCCCCATTTTTCCGCGAAGGTTTGCCACAGGATGTCCACGTCCATTGATACACCCGAAACGGCCGAAAGCCCACAGTTGCAACTGGATGTCCAGGTCAATACGACTCAGGCTTGCGTACGCGAAGTCGTCGTGACGATTCCTTCGGCCGAAGTTCAGCGTTACCTCAAAGAAGCGTACGACGAATTGGTTCCCGAGGCACAGGTGCCCGGTTTCCGAAGTGGTCGTGCACCGCGCCGCTTGGTCGAAAAGCAGTTCAAAGACCGCGTTGTCGAGCAGGTCAAAGGCAAGCTGTTGATGGACAGCTTGACCCAAGTGACCGACAGCGAATCGTTCTCTGCGATCAGCGAGCCTGACTTCGATTACAACTCGATCCCTGAACCAGGCGATGGTGATTTCACCTACCAGTTCACGATTGAAGTTCGCCCCGACTTTGACACTCCCGAGTGGAAAGGTTTGGAGCTGAAGAAGCCGACCGAAAACATCGACGAAGAAGCAATCACCGAAGCATTGGATCGTGTTCTTCGCGATCGTGCGAACTGGGAAGCGACCGAAGAGCCCGCGGCCGCTGGCGATCGTGTTGTCGTCAACATCGTGTTCACCGAAGGCGGTAAAACGGTTTCGAAGCTCGAAGAAGAGCTCGTCACTGTGGCTGACAAGTTGTCGTTCACCGACGGTTTGTGCAGCGAGTTTGGTAAAGACGTCATCGGCAAAAAAGAAGGCGACAAAGTCACCACCAAAGTCGAACTGTCGAACACCGAAGACGACGAAGAGAAGCGTGAGTTGAGCGCCGAAGTCACCCTCGTTGAAGTCCAGAAGTTGGAAAGCGTTGAGCTGACCAGCGAATTGCTTGACGAACTCGGCGATTTCGAATCCGAAGAAGAACTCCGCGGCTTCATCAAGGAATCGCTAGAGCGTCAATCGGAATACCGCATTCAGCAGCACATTCGTCGTGAAGTGTCGAACTTGCTGAGCGATGCGGTCAACTTTGAGCTTCCCGAAGATTTGGTTCGTCGCCAAACCTATCGTGAAATTCAACGTCGTATTCTGGAATTGCAGCGCAGCGGTTTTGACCAAACGCAAATTCGCGGCATCGCAAACGCGTTGCAGCAAAACGCACGTGCTTCGACCGAGTCGGCGTTGCGTGAGCACTTCGTGTTGGAGCAAATCGCAGAAGAAGAAAAAATCGATGCGACTCCAGAGGACTTCGAAGCCGAAATCATGTTGATTAGTCAACAGAACGGCGTGAACCCACGTAAGACTCGCAGCCGTCTGGAAAAGAGCGGCCAGATGGACGCCCTGCGGAACCAAATTGTCGAGCGTAAAGTCATCGACATGATCGTCGAGAACGCTAAGGTCACCGAAGAAGACATGTCCGGTGAAATGGACGATTCGAACGGCCAGAGCTATCCCGTCGAATTCAGCATTCTTGGAACTCGCAATGATGCCGCGATTCCAGAAGCGAAGTACGAAGACAACTCGGTTCCAGAAGCAAACTCCGACAAGGACAAAGAGTAAGGAACCGAGCGAATCGATGGCGTTCTTATCAACAATCCCAGGTAAAAACGCCCTCGGGGGCGCCGATGTTGCTGCCGCAGCAATTGCTGGTGGCCCCGAGCGATTCAAGTTAGATCAAGGCGAAACGTCGATCGGGCGTCATCCTGATTGCCATATCGTGGTCGACTCGGGACCGGTTAGCCGGTTCCACGCCAAGGTCGTCGGTGAAGGAACGACCTTCACCGTACACGACCTTGGAAGCCGCAATGGGACCTATCTGAATGGGCAGCGTCTGACGGCTGCTCATGTGCTTCGCGAAGGCGATCGAATTCGAATCAGCGATATCGAATTCATCTTCCACGCCGACTCCGTCCCGCTGTTTGCTTCGGGTTCGTCGTCCGAAATGACGTTCTCGGGATCGAACTTCGGTATCGTGATGACCGACGAAGAGCCTGAGTCTTCGCGGGCGATCGCACCACGTGTCCAGTACGAAAAGTCCGACTATGGACTGAAGATGCGGGCCACGCCCGAAGCGAAGCTGGAAGCGCTGCTAAAGATCAATCGTAACCTGAGCAATGCGCTCGCAGTCGATGAGGTTTTGCCAAAGATCCTCGATAGCTTGTTCGCGATTTTTCCTTCGGCCGATCGCGGCTTTATCGTCATGCAAACGGATGACGGCCAGTTGCAAACTCGCTGGGTGAAGACGCGTCAACAGAGTGATGAGACGCAAACCGTACGCATCAGTCGGACGATCATTCGGCGCGTGATTTCAACAGGCGAATCGATCCTTTCGTTTGACGCGATGGAAGATAGCCGTTTCGATAGCAGCGAATCGATCGCCGATTTCTCGATTAAAAGCATGATCTGCGCACCGCTTGGTGATGCCGACGGTCGCAAATTCGGTGCGATCCAGATCGATTCGACTCAAGGCCGTGGGCAGTTTGTCGAAGAGGATATCGATCTGCTAAGTGGCGTTGCCGCACAAGCAGGCGTAGTGATTACCAACGCGCAGATGCACGAGCGGGCGTTGCGTCAGCAAGAGGTCGAACAGGATCTGCGTCTGGCGACGGACGTGCAAAAAGCCTTCTTGCCGCAAACGCCACCGCAAACTTGTGGTTGGGAGTTCGACAGTTTTTATCGAGCGGCAAACCACATCGGCGGAGACTACTACGATTACATCGAACTGTCCGATGGGCGAGTCGCTGTCGTCGTTGCCGACGTCGTCGGGCATGGTGTCGCGCGCGATGTTTATGGCCAAGCTGTCTGCGGAGACGCGTTTTTGCTTGGCGAGTGAGTCGGATGTCGCGATCGCGATCGAACGCTTGAACGACCGCATGAGCGAGTTAGAAGTCGAGCGATTTGTGACGTTTTTGATGGTTGTTGTCGATCCACAAAACGATGCCGTCACGATTGTGAACGCGGGGCATATGCCGCCGATCGTGCGTCGTCACGCAGGCGGTGAAATCGTCGAACCGGGGAAGGAGCAATCGGGGCTGCCGATCGCGATCATGGGCGGTATGGAGTACGAATCCGTCAGCATGACAGTCGAGCCGGGTGATTTTCTGTTGCTATACACCGACGGAATCAACGAGGCGATGGATTCGAAGGATCAGGAGTTCGGGATCGATACGATCAGGACTCTGGTTCGCAAGCTCAGGAAACGGGCAAAATCAAAGACCGGATCGTCGAATCAGTGTTGCGGCATATCGGTGACGCGGCCCCGTTTGATGACATGTGCTTGGTCGCGATTCGTCGCACCGCAAAGCCACAGTCGATGCGTGACGATGCGGTTTCGGTTTCTGAAACGGTGGGCGAGGACGACGTAAAGTCGGCACTGAAATGACCCGCCGCGTTGTGGTGCGCTATCACGGTCGTGTCCAGGGTGTCGGCTTTCGCGCGACGGCGCTGTATCACGGCAATGGCTTGGAACTGCACGGCTTTGTTCGCAACGAAATCGATGGCACGGTGCTGATGGATGTTGAAGGCCCTAAGGCGCACGTCGATGAGCTGCTGGAGCGAATTGACTCGCGTCCGGCAGGATCGGTCGACCGTCGTGACCTCTCCTGGGAGCAGCCGCTCGGACGTACCGGTGGCTTTACGATCGGCTAAACGAGATCGCGTTTTACGCCGCAGTGGCTTTCCACTTGGCTCGTTAGTGAATCCAGCTCGTCAGTGATTCCACAGCTCTGACAGCTGTCTCGCTAGTCTGGCAGCGGGGGTGGATGGCATCGCCTTGCTTCTCGTTGTGTGCAGGAAGCATAATAGACGCTCTCACCTGCACTCCCCTGCCCTGCTCTACCCCGCTGAGGTCCTGCCATGCGACGACGCCAAGCCCTGCAAACGATCGGAACTGTTGGAGCGATCGCGATGATCGGACAACGTCAACTGGCGGTTGCTGCCGACGCGAGTGACGATGCCACACCATGGATTCGCAAGACGCTCAAGATTGGCATGATTGGCGTGAAGGGAACGCTCGAGGAGCGTTTTGCGGCGGCAAAGGCAGCGGGGTTCCATGGCGTCGAAGTCGACGTGCCTGGGATCGACGTAGACGCGATCAACAAGGCTGCTAAAGCGGCTGACATCATTATCGATGGAAGTGTCGGTAGCCAGCACTGGAGCGTGCGTCACAGCGATCCTGACGCGGCTGTGCGTGCGAAGGCTCTCGAACAACTCAAGCAGTCCATCGAGGAAACGGCGGCGGTTGGTGGCGACAGTTGCTTGGTCGTGGTCGGTCACGGCAAAGACGGTACGCACGACGAGGTTTGGAAGCGTTCGTCAGACAACCTGCATGCCGCGATCGAAACCGCCGAAAAGTACAGCATCAACCTTTTGATCGAGAACGTTTGGAATCAATTTCTGTACGATCATGGTGGCGATTCGAATCAGTCGGTTCAGCCGCTGGCGGACTATGTCGACTCGTTCAAATCGAAACGCGTTGGCTTGCAGTTCGACCTGGGCAATCACTGGAAATACGGTGACATCGCGACCTGGGTACGTGAGCTCGGTCCGCGGATCATGAAGCTGGATATCAAAGGCTTTTCACGGGCTAAAAATCAATTCACCAAGGTTGGTGAAGGCGACGTCGATTGGCCAGGCATTGAAGCGTCGCTGCGCGCGATTAATTTTCGTGGCTGGTGTGCCGCCGAAGTTGGCGGGGGCGGTCCTGAGCGTTTGAAGGAGATCGCCGACAACATGGAAGCCGCCCTGCACTGCAACCAAAACAAGGTTTAATGGAAGAAGCTGACCAATCGAACGACTCGTGTCATGTCTCGGTAATGCCCGACGAAATCGTCGAATGGGTTTCGGGATGCAAACCGAAAGTGGTGATTGACGGGACCTTTGGCGGTGGCGGTCATAGCCGCCGGATGATTGACGAAATCGAGTCGCTGGAATTGGTCATCGGGTTAGATCGAGATCCGGCCGTGGTCCGTCGCGATGACGATGATGCGATCGATCGATTAAGCGTGTTCCTGGCCAGCTACGAGCAGGCCGCAAAGGCACTCGCGGCCTGTGAAGTCGATCATGCCGACGCGATGGTGCTGGACCTGGGGCTATCGAGCGATCAGTTGGCGGATCGTGAACGCGGCTTCAGCTTTCAATTTGATGGGCCGTTGGACCTCCGTTTCGATCCCGAAAATGGAATTCCGGCGAGTGAATGGTTGGCCAGGCAGAGCGAAAAAGCGATTGCCGATGCGATCTATCAGTTCGGTGAAGAACGCTACAGCCGTCGTATCGCACGCGAGGTCATTGCGGCTGCCAAACGACGCGAGCCGGTCCGTACGGTGCATCAGATGAGTGATATCTGTCGCCGCTGTGTGCCGCGTTCAAAGAATCACGACATCCATCCGGCGACACGTACGTTTCAGGCGCTACGGATCGTGGTCAATGACGAGCTGGGTATCCTGACGCGAACCTTGCAGGCGGCGCCTGATTGGTTGAGCGTTGGCGGGCGAATGGTCGTGATCAGCTTTCATTCGCTTGAAGATCGCATCGTCAAGCAAGCGTTCCGCGAAGACGATCGTTGGAATATCTTGACGAAGAAACCGCTTCGTCCAACCGACGCTGAGGTCGCGGCGAACCCGCGTGCGCGAAGCGCGAAGCTGCGGATTGCAGAGAGGTGCGATTAGCGACCGATGCCGATGCGATCGCCCCTAGGGGATTAAGGTTTCGCTGGTTTGGGGAATTGTTCTAGGATCCCCCCCCTCGCATTGTCCTTCGCTATTCCCTCATCAAGAAATCTGAAAATGAAACATCGTCCGCCGCCCCAGGACATTTCCTTTTCTGAATCCGTGCATCCAATTGAAGAGACTTCAGACGAAGACGTATTCGTTGCCGGATTTCCAAAGTCAGGCAACACGCTACTTCAGCACACCATCGCACACCTTGTGTATGGGTTAAATGAATCCGGCGGTCGAACGTTGGTCCAATTGATGGTTCCCGACGTTCATGCCAATACGCACTACTTTCGCCACAAAGACCGCTGTTTTTTCAAGACACACGACCATCCAAAAGAGCATCACCGGAACGTGATTTATATTGTTCGCGATGGTCGCGAAGCGATGCTTTCGTACTACCACATGTTGAAAAACATGGGGCAAGATGTTTCGCACCGGCAGATTTACTCCAATGAAGTCCCGGTGTTCGGCGGACAGTGGCATCAACATGTGGCGATGTGGGAGTCGAATCCGTTTGACGCAAATCTTCTTTGGTTGCGATACGAGGACATGAGGTCCGACCGGATCACGCAGCTGAAACGCATCTGTAACTTTTTAGAAATCGAACGATCCGAACAGGAACTCTTGGAAGTTGCCAGACTGACCTCATTCGAGCACATGCAGCAGGTGGAGCGGCGCAGCGACTGGGTTGCCAAAAACTTAACCGTCTTTAACAAGCCAGCGTGTTTCATTCGTCGTGGGGCATGCAATTCGTTCCGCCAGGAAGTGGATCCAGATGTGTTGGCCCTTTTCGAGAGTCGCAATGGGAGCGTGTTGCGGCGACACTATCCAGAAACGTTCGAACATTCCGAGAATCGCAAAGCGACGTAGCGGAGTAATCGAATCGGCTGCGACGTAAATCGGTGTAGATCTACCTTCGCGAGCGTTCGCGACCGGGCACCTCTTGCGCCCGGTCCGTGAGGCTTCGGAGACGGTTTTAGCGGAGGATTCCAACCATCAACGATTGTCAGCCCGTGGCCGCAAGCTGACCGCGTAAACCCCACGCGAGGCGAACTCGCGGAAGATAGGTATTTTCTCGATGTCGACGCTGAAGGCGGGGGTCAGAATAGGCTGAGTAAGTTGCAACTTTAAAGATAGCAAAGGCTTACGTCGCTCTGAGGTCGGCCGTCCGAGGCGGAAATCCGCGTCGGTTGGTCTCGATCGGTAGCTCTAGGGTACGCGGCTAGCAGACTCGGTCAACTGCAGATTTTGTCATTTTGGAGCGCCCGATTCGGCCCTGGCGCGGTAACTCGTTGAGCGATGACGAGTTAAGGCGGGGGGGCCGAAGAATGACTTTTTTTCCCGATCCTTCAGCGTGATTCGAATCGGTTCCTGCGGGAGGCTACCGCATGGCTAGAAGGGGGTGTGTTTTTGTGCCATTGGCGGATTCCCGGCGTCAAGGTCGCCGTAGCGGTTCTGATCTGCCGTGGGAGCCATCTGCGAATCGGGGTATGATCGCGTCATGGAAGCAACGCCGGCAAAACGGTCTCCCGAAACAGAACGGATCGAGCCCGCTCATTATGAGGGTCTGGGTGTCTCCGTCGGTTTGGTGGTTGCCGGTGTGATGGTTTGGCGACTGGTTGGGGACCCAGCCGGGACAGTTGTGTTTGGCGGGTTTGCGACGGCGTCGTTAGGGTTTCTGCTGGCGTATTTTGTGCGCCCAGATTGGCGATGGCGGCTAATGTGGTTGGTTCGGCAAGCGACCTTTCCGGTTCGTTGGACAGCAACCTTGTTAACAATGCTGGTCCTGTTTTACGGCGTCGTGACCCCGGTCGCGATCTGGTTTCGCTGGGCCGGAAAGTCGATTCGGCGGTCCGATCCGCAAGCGACCAGCTTTTGGCGGGAAGTTCATGCAGACGAGTCGGACGATTCTTTCTTTCGGATGTTTTGATGATCCACAACGGCGAAGGACCCGAGCACAGCGAGCATTCGCATCGGGAGGAAGCGATTGAAGGCGGCACCGTTGATCGCGGCGGCCCGGAACGGCGTCTCCCGGACCTCAACGGCCCATCGGAGTTTGAGCGACAGGCGGGGGCGACCGAGCCAGGGTTGTTGCGCGAATTTGTTTGGTTTCTTCGCTACAACAAGAAGTGGTGGTTGCTGCCGATTGTTGGCGTGTTGCTGCTGCTCGTCGCGCTGGCCTTTGTGACCACTTCGCCGGCGGCACCCTTTATCTACACACTGTTTTAATCCGCCAAAATTGACGGCGGATAGAGCGTCAACGGGGCCCTGCGTCAGCTTGCGATCGCCGAGCTATTTAGCGATCTCGGTGAAGGAGCTTTCTCGCAAGACGGTGACTTTGATTTCGCCGGGGTACATCAGTTCGCGTTCGAACGCCTGGGCAATTTCGTGACAGATGACGGCGGACTGTTCGTCGTTGGTCGACGTGCTGTCGACGATGACACGCAGTTCACGTCCGGCACTAATGGCGTATGCCTCGCGTACTCCCTCGAAGCGTTTCGCAATCGCCTCGAGCTCTTCCATTCGTTTGATATAGCGTTCGAGCGATTCACGACGGGCACCGGGACGCGATGCGCTGCAGGCATCGGCTGTGGCGACCACCATCGTATAGGGGTGTTCGATCACGATTTCGTCGTGGTGCCCAAATGCGGCGTGAACGACTTCGGGTGATTCGCCATGACGGCGCAGGATGTCGGCACCGATTTTAGGGTGCCCGCCTTCGAGTTCATGGTCGGCGGCTTTCCCGATATCGTGCAGCAGTCCGCATCGCCGCGCGACATCGCCATTCATTCCCAGCATTTCGGCGATCATGCCGGACAGGAACGCGACTTCGATGCTATGTCGAAGCACGTTTTGGCTGTACGAAGTTCGAAAATACAGGCGTCCGAGTAATTCGATCAGGCGGTCATGCAGTCCTGCGATGTTGACTTCGTCGGCTGCCTCGCGGCCCTTCTGCATGATCAATTCGTTGATCTCGCGTTGGGTTTCTTCGACGACTTCTTCGATTTTCGAAGGGTGGATCCGCCCGTCGGCGATCAGATTGGTCAGCGACCGTCTGGCGATTTCGCGGCGCACCGGGTCAAAGCCACTGACAATGACGACGCCTGGTGTGTCGTCGATAATGACGTCGATTCCGGTCGCTTTTTCGAAAGCCCGAATGTTGCGGCCTTCGCGTCCAATGATGCGACCCTTCATGTCGTCGGTCGGGACGTCAACGGTGCTGGTCGTCGAGTCGGCGGTGAAGGCGGAGGAGTATCGCTGCATTGCGGTCAGCAGCATCTGGCGGCTCTGTTCTTTGGCAGCCTCGGTGATCTGCTTTTTCTGTTTCAGCAGGACTTTTCCACGCTCATGTTCGAGTTCTTCGTTGAGAACTTCTAGCAGTTGCTCTTTGGCTTCGGCCCGGGTCATGCCGGAAATCGCTTCGAGCAGTCGTTTTTGTTGGTCTTCGAGCTTGCCGAGTTCTTCACGTTTGTTGGTCAGCATCTTGAGACCCGAGTCGAGACGCTGTTGGGCGTTTTCGAGTCCGCGTTGCTGCTTCCGCAAGTCGGCTTCTTGAAGGTCGAGTTGTTCGCTTCGGCGATCGAGTTTTTCTTCGCGGGCGAGCTGTTTCCGCCGTGAATCGGCGATCTCGGTTTCGCCTTTTGATTTGATTTCCAGGGCATCCTCTTTGGCCTCGAGGACGATCTGCGATTTCATCGATTCCGCTTGCCGGTTGGCCTCGTTCAAAATCTCATCCGCCCGTGCGGCGAGTTTGATTTTGTAAACGGTGTACTTCCAGCGCTGATAACCCATCATCAGAACGGCCCCTGCAAGCACGCCGGCGAGGGAGTAGACGAAGAAGTTTTCGTCCAATGAAGAGGCGAGCGGCAGCGCGAAGAAGAGTGCCATCAATGGGGTCAAGGCGACGGGGCGTGTTCGGCGGGTGGAAAAGGGCGGTAGACTGGCCGCTGACGCGACATGTCCTTGTCGCGTTCACGATGAAGATCGTAACAAATTTTGTTCCCCAGTGGGCAGTGCCCTGCCCTTTCCCGAACTCCGAATGTGCTTTCCAGGCAGTTGAAACGCATTTCGGCACCGTCCCATGTCAGATCGCCAAAACGAAAACTCCCCTTGGGAGCACCTTTTAAGTGACATCGAGGGGCTGTTCCCCGCGGGGAAGTACTTCAACGTGGGGGTCGTTGTCGGTTGCAGTGGTGGTGCAGACAGTGTCGCGTTGCTTCGCGCGGTCGTTGATCTGGCACGCCGCGAGATTCGCAAACGGTTCGCAGTTTCGAAGGAAAGCGAATTGCCGATGCCAGGGTTCGTTATCGCAGCGCATTTCAATCATGCGCTCCGTGGGAACGAGAGCGATCAAGATGAATCGCTGGTGATCGCGTTGGCAGAGGAACTAGGAATCAAGGCCGTTACGGCACGCGGTGATGGGACGTTGGCCGACGAGAAACACACCCGTGATGAACGCTATCGTTTTTTCGGAGACGTGATGCGTCAGTATGGCGCCCGATACCTGATGCTGGGGCACAGCTTGGATGACAACGTCGAAACGGTGTTGTTTCGTCTGCTTCGCGGGACAGGACCGATCGGCTTGGCTGGGATCGCGCCGTTTCGCGAATTGTCAGCCGATGAACGAGGGCGTGACTTTGTCGTCGCCCGGCCGATGTTGCAATCGCGACGAGAGCTGATTCGTGAGGCACTGGTGTCTGAAAATCACTCGTGGCGGGAAGACGGTTCGAATCGAGACTTGGCGTACCGACGCAACTGGATTCGCAACGAATTGTTGCCACAAATTGGCGGGCAATTCCCCGGGGCGATCGAGTCAATTGCGCGTGCGATCGATGGCCAACGTCAATGGAGTGAATCGATCAAGCGATTGTCACGTCAATGGGTTGATGTCTTTGTCATCGCGGAGGAACCGCTGCAAATCCGGCGATTGGATTCTGTCGATCATCCTGAATCGGTCCCCAGTATTTTGGCCGATTCGTCGGTGTGTGTCGAAGCACTGCGACACTGTTGGCAGCGCTGTGGATTTCCGCTGGGGAAAATTGGCCAATCACATTGGCGCCAGTGTTTTGAACTCTGGCACGGTCGAGGCGACGATCGCGTTCATCTACCCGGCGGCATCGAAGCAACCAGGGACGCTTCACAGATCTTGTTTCGTCGGATTTCCGAGACGTGAGGAAGACTGGGCGGCAAGGTGTGGGCGGTGAGCGGTTAAACTGTTCCGTTCCTACCAACACATCGCCCTCCCCTTTACCGCGACTATCGCGAGGAACCAGACGTATGAATCGGACGCAATACCGACCGAGCCAGGTTGCCAAACTGAGCACCGGAGTTGGCCCAAACGACCGTCTGTCGACTCCGTCGCGAGCGTCCTTTGATTGCCTGCGATTCATGATCGGTTTGATTCTGGCGGGCGTTTATGGTGTGTCCACGCCGAAAGCGTTTGCCGAGTCCTACACGGCGGACGTTGTTGTTTACGGGGGCACTTCGGCGGCTATTACTGCGGCGGTGCAAGTGAAGCAGATGGGACGCAGTGTTTTGATCGTTTGTCCTGACCAGCATCTGGGAGGGCTGACGAGTGGTGGTCTCGGATGGACCGACACCGGCAAGAAAGAAGTGATCGGCGGGCTCTCCCGCGAGTTCTATCACCGTGTGTACCTGAAATACCAACAGGCGGAAAATTGGAATTGGCAATCACGTGAAAGCTATGGCAATCGTGGCCAAGGAAACGTAGCGATCGACGGCAAAAATCGGACCCAGTGGATCTTCGAACCGCATATCGCCGAACAGGTCTTTGACGAATGGGTGAGCGAATGTGAGATCCCCGTCTATCGCGATCAATGGTTGGATCGCAAGTCGGGCGTCGAAGTGGTAGGCGGCCGAATCAAGTCCATCCGAATGCTTGGCGGCGACGTGTTTACAGGCAAGGTGTTTTTGGATGTGACCTATGAAGGTGACTTGATGGCCGCGGCGGGCGTGTCATACCACGTCGGTCGCGAGTCAAGCGAAACCTACGCTGAAAACTGGGCCGGGATTCAAACCGGTGTCAATCATCACGGTCACCACTTCGCCAACCTGCCCGCGATCAGTCCGTACGTCGTACCAGGGGATCCAGCCAGTGGCGTATTGCCACGCGTCAGTGCGGACCCGCCGGGAAAAAAAGGCGATGCAGACGACCGCGTCCAAGCGTACTGTTTCCGAATGTGTCTGACCGATCATCCGGGAAACCTGGTGCCATTTGAAGCTCCCAAAGGCTATGACCCAGCCGAGTACGAATTGCTGGCTCGGATCTATGAAGCCGGTTGGCGAGAAACGTTTAACAAGTTCGACCCCATCCCCAATCGAAAAACGGACACCAACAACCACGGTCCGATGAGCACCGACAACATCGGGTTCAACTACGACTATCCCGAAGCGAGTTATGAACGCCGTGCCGAGATCATTCGCGAACACGAGAACTATCAGAAGGGTTGGTTGTACTTTCACGTCAGTGACCCGCGCGTACCCGAGGAAATCCGTGAAGAGATGAAGCGTTGGGGGCTGGCGGCTGACGAGTTCGACGATAACGGTCATTGGCCTCATCAAATCTATGTGCGTGAAGCTCGCCGAATGATCGGTCAATTTGTGATGACCGAGAACGAATTGCAAAAACGCCGCCCCACCCCGCAATCCGTCGGCATGGGGTCTTATTCGATCGACTCGCACAACACGCAGCGCTACATCACCCCCGAAGGTCGCGTGCAAAATGAAGGCGACATCGGCGTTTCGACCTACGGGCCCTATGAAATTGCCTACGGCAGTTTGGTTCCCAAAGCGGATGATTGTGAGAACCTGATTGTGCCGGTTTGCGTTTCCAGTTCACACATCGCGTTTGGTTCCATCCGGATGGAACCTGTCTTCATGATTTTGGGGCAAAGCGCGGCGACGGCGGCTGTGCTGGCGATCGAGAGTGACTTGTCGGTTCAGGAAGTGCCGTACGACTTGCTGCAGCAGCGATTGCTCGCCGACGGACAAGTGTTGCATTCGGCAAAGAATGTGTCAGCGGTCGCCGGCCAGAGCAGCAGCGTGTTGTTCCCCAAAGATTTCTCCGGTGTGGTTCTGGATGATAGCCAAGCATCGTTCGTCGGTACGTGGCGACAGAGTGCGGCGAACCGTCCGCATTTTTTGTCCGGCTACCGGCACGAAGACAACGCGGCCAATGGAAAGTGTTCGGCGATCTTCGAAACCAAGCTGCCGACCGGTTTCTACGAGATCCAACTTGCCTATCCACCGAACACGAATCGGGCGACCAACGTCCCCGTAAAGATTTCGTCGGCGGGCGGCACGACGTCAGTGAAAGTGAATCAACGTTCGAAACCCACCACAGAAAAAGCGTTTACATCGCTGGGTGTGTATCAATTTGATCAACGACAGCCCGCAAAGTTGACGATTAGCAACCAGGGGACCGATGGATATGTGATCGTCGACGCTGTTCGATTCGTACCGGCGGACCCACCACCGAGCGATCGGTAAGGTGCGGCCAGCAAACCGATCGACGGAAACAAGTCTCGATCCGCCACGGAGCGCCAACGATGAAACGATTGATTGACGCGATTTCACAAGGCAGCTGTTTGCTGAATGTGAACGCCACAACGATGGACGAAATCGTTTCGGCCGGGGTGGATTATCTGGTTCAGAGCGGTCGGCTATCAGAGAGCCAACGCCAAGTCGTTGTCGACGGCATTTTGCAACGCGAACGTCAGTTTCCAACCGCGATCGGTCATGCTTGTGCAATCCCGCACTTTTATGATGACCGGATTAGCGAGCAAGCGTTGGTGTTCCTCCGCCTCAAACACGCGGTCAACTTGGGGGCACCTGACGGAATTGCCACCCGGTACGTGTTCTTTATGGTTGGTCCGACAACGCACGCGACCGAACATCTCGACACCTTGTCGTCAGTCGCACGGATGATGAGCGATAACGTCTGCCACTTTGAATTGACCTATTCAAAGAACGCGCAAGATGTGCTCGATGCGATCAACCGCCACCTCACCCGTACGGTACTGGCCAAGCCGGCGAAGCCGCGTGAAGTTTCCGAAGGTCTGCGTTCATCCCCTAAGCCCTTGGCCGGCGTCAAGGCGGACGTGCTGCGGCGGCTGCGTCACTACAAGTCTGACTTTGTTGACGGGATGCGTGCCAAGAGTATCGCGTCGATCGTGTTCATGTACTTTGCCTGCGTCGCGCCAGCGGTGACATTTGGCGGTTTGATGGGCAGCGAGACCGATGGTGTGTTGGGTGCCGGGCCGATGTTGTTGTCGACCGCGGTTTGCGGAATTCTGTACGCGTTGTTCGCCGGCGGCCCGTTGATCATCTTGGGCGGGATCGGTCCGCTGTTGATCTTTACGATCATCTTGTACCAATTGTGCCAGGACTTTGAGTTGTCCGAGCATTTCTTGGGAGTGTATGGCTGGGTCGGTTTGTGGACCAGTTTGCTGACGATGCTGTTGGCGATTTCCAACAGCAGTAATCTGATGCGGTATTTCACGCGGTTCACCGACGAGATCTTTTCCGCGTTGATGTCGATGATTTTCATCTACAAGGCAATCGAAGCCTTGGTCGCGGGATTCCGTTCGGCCAGTGCGGCTGGACTTTCCAACGAAAAGCCGTTGTTGGCAATCGTGTTAGCAGTCGGAACGTTTTATATCGCGATGACGCTCGCCGGATTGCGGCGGAGCAAGTACCTGTTCGGTTGGATGCGTGAGTTCCTTGCCGACTTTGGGCCCTCGATTGCACTGGGCACGATGGTTGGTGTCGCGTGGTGGCTGGGCAGTGCCGCGACGCTCGACACCCTGGAGGTCTCGGCGGCTGCGAGTGAACGTGCCGGCTGGGTCGTTGATTTGTGGGGCGTGCCCAATTGGGTGAAGTTCGCGGCGATTGGGCCGGCAATGTTGGCGGCGGTGCTGGTCTATCTTTCGCAGAATATCACCGCGCGGCTGGTCAACAGTTCGGAGAACAAACTCGTGAAGGGCGAGTCCTATCACTGGGATCTGATGGTCGTGGGCGCTTTGATCGGAATGTGTTCCTTGTTCGGTTGGCCCTGGATGGTCGCGGCAACCGTTCGATCACTCGCACACGTGCGAGCGCTCTCGGATACCGAAGAAGTCGTTGGGACGAGAGGCGAGACTCAGGAAAAAATCATCCACGTCCACGAAAACCGTGTCACTGGACTATTCATCCATCTGTTGATCGGCGGATCGCTGTTGGCGCTTCCGCTGTTGGAGTACGTCCCGATGGCAGCCCTGTACGGTATTTTCTTGTACATGGGCTTTGTCTCGCTGCGCGGCATTCAATTTGTCGAACGCCTCGGATTGTTGTTGATGGACTCGTCGCTGTATCCGACAAACCACTACACTCGCCGCGTCCCGACACGCACCATCCATTGGTTCACGCTGATCCAATTCATTTGTTTGGCGCTCTTATGCGTTGTCAACGTTTTTCCGAGCCAGCCGGTTCGGATTTTGTTCCCGGTGTTTATCGCACTACTGGTGCCGGTGCGTGCGATCCTGTCGCGTTGTTTCGACAACGAACACCTGGCATTTTTGGATGCCGATGAAGCACCGGACGACGAAGAGTTGCACTGGGTGCTCTAGCTAGCCGGGGATCGCCGCCCGCTGCACCCGATGGTTTTGACTGTCGAGAATATGCATTCGACGTTTTGAATCAACGGCAAGGCTCCACGGATCGTACAGTTGACCAGGTCCGAGTCCCGGGGAGCCCCAAGTCGCGAGCGAATTGCCTTGCGCGTCAAAGTGCTGAACGCGCGCGTTGCCGTATTCGCAAACCACTGCGTCGCCGTTTTCAAGGACGAACACGCCGTAGGGATAAAACAGTTCGCCGGGCCCTTTCCCGGAACTGCCCCAGATGTCGATCAGTTCTGGTTGGTCGCCGGAGAGATCAAAGCGTTGGATTCGGTGGTTTCCCGAGTCGGCGATCCACAGTGTGTCGCCATCAACGTGTAGCCCCTGTGGACGCAGGAACTGTTCCGGTTCGCGTCCCGTCGAGCCCCATGCGAGTAAAAAAGTTCCGTCCGGGGCGAATTTTTGGATACGGTCAGCGTCGCCGTACTCGCCGATGTAGATGCAGCCCTGTTGGTCGACCGCGACGTCGGTCAAAAAGGCGAACTCGCCGGGCCCAAAGCCGCTCGTGCCGCCGATTTCCAGTTCGGGGCAACGTTGACCATCTAGAGTGTATGCAAGCATGCGGTAGTAATGCGTGTCGGCGACGAGCAGCCGATCGTCTTCGGCATTGGTGCCGACTTGGATGGTCATGCCGGTGGGTTTGCCATTCTCGATCGCGGGGGTACGCCAGTCACGGAGCCATGTCCCGTCGCGGTCGAAGACTTGGATTCGCCCTGTTTTATCGACGATGTACAGATTGTCGTTGCGATCGATGCAGATCGCCCGAGGCGTAAGGAAACGGCCGTTGCTCTGGCCACGTCGTCCCCAAACGAGTTCGGGTTCGTCGTCGTGGCTGCGTGCGATGCATCCGCTGAATGCACTCGCGCCGAGTGTGCTGATGCCGGCGCCCAGCAAAGTCGAGAGCGCATTGCGGCGTGAAAGTCTGTGCCGATGTGTCATGTGGGGGATTTGCGTGGCATCATTGTCCATAGCGGTATTGTAATGGCATCAGCGGATCTGGCGGGGGTGGAGTGCCGATTCGGCGAGGAAGCGACAACTGGTGTCACCAGAAGCGTCCTTGTCGATTCAAAATTGCAGACTTTACAATGCTGTATTCCCCGACGCGGTCGTGCTGTTGGGAAGAATGTCTACCCGTTCGGTCAGCTTTGTTTCAATCGTCGGTTTCTATGACCAAAGTTTTCGATCTCCGCCGAACCGACGATCCGCGTGACTTCATCCACCGCACTGTCCAGGCACTGACCGAAGGCCAAGTGGTGGCGTTGCCGACGGACACGTCGTATGGATTCGCGGCACATGCACTCACTCAGGCGGCGGTGGAAAAGCTTTTCGAGATGCGTGGGCCTTCGACAGCCCCGTTGGCGATTTCGGTTCGCAGTCGACAGGCCGCAGAAGATTTTTACTGTGAACCTTCGCCGGTGGCTCGACGACTTACACATCGTTGCTGGCCCGGCCCGCTAACCATCGTCACACCTTGCGATCACCCCCATTCGGCGATCAAACAATTGCCTCCGGGGGTCCAGGATTTGATTTTGGGCGAGCACCACGGGGTCGGTTTTCGGGTGGTCGACCACCGCATTTTGGAGGCGATTCATCGGTTCATGGCCGCGCCGCTGGTTTTGGCAGGGGCGCATCGTGTCGGTGAGAACGGTCGATCGGGAAAATCCAACTTTGACGCGCAGGGGGTGCTCGATCAGTTCGGTGGTGAGGTGCCACTGCTGCTCGATGACGGTCAGACTCGTTATGGTGGTGTATCGACGGTCGCCCGTGTGATAGGGAGCCGTTGGGAGTTGTTGCGAGAAGGCGTCATTGAACGAGCGGCTATGAATCAATTTGTCAAACCGGTTATCGTATTGGTCTGCACGGGAAATACCTGCCGCAGTCCGATGGCGGAAACCTTGATGCGAGAGCAATTGCGAAAGAAACTAGGGCGTGAGGACGCGGTTCGGGTTTTGTCGGCCGGTGTCGCCGCTTCCAACGGGTCCTGCGCCAGCCCCCAGTCGATTGAGGTCATGGGGGAACGAAGTTTGGATTTGACCGGGCACGCCAGCCAGCCGCTGGGTGATGAGATCATGAACGTCGCCGATTTGGTGCTCACGATGACGCGAGCTCACCGTGCGGCGATCTTGGCGGCGTGGCCGGAAATGTACGATCGCGTCTTCACGTTGCGACATGACGGGGGCGATATTACGGATCCGATTGGGATGCCTGTTGAGACCTATCGACAGTGTGCCGATCAGATGGAAAACGAGTTGTCGGCATGGCTAGAGAAACTGGGAGACGACTTTTTCCCAACCCCCGCCGACGCCAATGGTTCAACGGAGTCCTCCGATGAGGATCAGGAGTCAGCTTGATGCGAATTTCGTTAGGCAGTGATCACCGTGGGGTGCACATCAAGGCACGCTTGATTCAATCCCTCCAAGCAAACTCGTTCGAAGTTATCGACGAGGGGACCTTCGATGAAGTCGCGGTGGACTACCCCGACTATGCCGAATGCGTTGCCCGCCGTGTGAGTTGTGGCGAGGCCGAGCGCGGAATCCTGATCTGTGGGACCGGCATCGGCATGGCAATCACCGCTAATAAATTCTTGGGCGTCCGCGCCGCGCCGTGCTACGACGAAGTCATGGTCGAAATGAGTCGTCGCCACAACGACGTCAATGTTTTGTGCTTGCCCGGCGACTTGATCGGCGAACGGTCCGTCGACGATTTGGTCCTCCGCTGGTTGCAAACCGATTTTGATGGCGGACGTCACTCCAAACGTCTCGACAAAATCTGCAAGATCGAAACCAAAAATGGCGACCATCTGATCGACCACACCAACGGTAAATCACCTGAGAACGAAGCCGCACAGCGGACCTCGTCATGATCTCGGATTGGTCTAGCTTGATCGGCAACCCACACCTGAAGCAGTGGTTTGCCAGCGCGATTTCTCAAGGCCGTTTCGGCGGCAGTTTGCTGTTTGTCGGACCTGCCGGTGTCGGCAAACGCAGTGTCGCAACGCTGCTCGCACAAACACTGCTTTGCGATCGGCAGCCAGCTTCGGCGATGGAACCGTGCGGCCGCTGCGAGGCCTGTGTCCAAGTTCGCGCCGAAACACATCCTGACGTGATCCGGGTACGCAAGCCGAAAGACAAGACCACCATACCGGTTGATCTTTTGATCGGGGCTCCCGAAGTTCGCATGCAAGAAGGCTTTTGTCGCGACGTGCGGCTGAGTCCCTATTGCGGCAAACGCAAGGTCGCGATTTTGGAAGACGCTGACTTCTTGAATGAAGAAGGCGCCAATTGCTTGCTCAAGACTTTGGAAGAACCGCCTGCCGATGCGGTGATCATCCTGATCGGTACCAGCGAACAAAAACAATTGCCCACGATTCGGTCGCGTTGCCAGATCATCCGCTTTCGGCCGCTATCGAACGAGGACGCGATCCGTTTGATTCGTGACGTTCACCAGTGCGAAGCGACGGACGAAGCGATTATTGAAGCGGTCGATTTGGCCGCCGGAGACATTGCCGGCGCGCTGCGATTGCTGGACGAGTCGACGTTGCGTTTTCGGTCTGCCTTGACGGAGGCGCTACGGCAACGCGTCCCCGATCCTGGAACCATTCGACGGATCGTGACAGACCGGATGGAAGAAGCCGGCAAGGATTCTCCCAAGCGGCGTGCGGCGCTGCGTGATGTGTTTGCGATGTGCATCGGCCATTATCGATCGGTGATGCGAGAACAAGCGAGCCGATCGGAAAGCCGGGCCATCACCCTGGCAAGGCTGGATCGCAGCGTTCGTGCACTGCGAGAGCTCGACCGGATGGCAAACTTGTCGACGCTGGTTGACTGCTTTGCCGCGGATCTGTCGTCCGGTTCGACGGGAGACCGTGGTGACATCGGTTCCTGATTCGCCAGCGGCAGAGTTACCAGCGGCAGAGTTATCCGTCCAGCTTTGGGCGGGACGCCTGCCACGGATCGCTTGGTTCGCCGAGCACTGTTGGTTGGTGATCTGTGACGGCGATCGAACCGAACGCTGGGAAGTTTGGCAGTACCCGGCTTGTGGACCCGTGTACTGGGGCCACGTTCATCGCAACATGATGTCACCCTTTGGCTGGATCCGCGATCGGCCAAAATACTTCTTGCACCAGTTCATTGGTGAAGAAGCGATCGGTCTCGCCGAGCGAATCCGGTCAACACCGACGACGTATCCGTGGTGTGATCGCTATCACTATGTCCCGGGTCCCAATAGCAACACCTACATCCAGTGGTGTTTGCAAGATCGCTACCGATTGGGCATCCGCGCGATTGGTCGCGGATACGCGAAGTGGTAACTCACGCGTAAGCGAGTTTTAGTTCTAAGCGAGCGCCAATGCGGCGACGCCGAGTCCGGTGCCCAGCAAGAAACCGAACACGTCACAACCAATCACGACCCAAGTGGGCGACTCTGTCGTGCCGTAATAACTGCGTACCGGAAGTTTGTGCAGCCAGGCCCAGATTCCGATCGAGAAAACCATCCGTCCGACCAGTTTGCCGGCAGCCTGAGCTGTGTCGGCGTCTTCTTGGCTGAATGTTTGAATTGCTTCAAAGAGATAGCTGGAAACCGCCCATCCATAGCTGATCAGCATCACATACCAAGATGCCTTGACCGGGACAAAGCATGCCACCGTGGTCGCCAAAGAAAGAACAGCAAGGGCGCCGAAGATGACCATTGTGATGGCAAATAACACACCGTCAATTTCTACATCCTGACCTTGCCCTTGAGCCGATGCGCCGATCAAGCCCGCGAAGAGCAGGCAGAGTACAACAAAGCCAAATGCGGCAATTCCGTTGATCACTCCCAGGAACGTTAGGAATCCAGGCCGCGGGCCACGTGGGCCGTCCGACGAGCTGCCTTGACGTTTGATGGCACCGCCCGACATCGCTTCGTCGAGTAGTTTTGCCGCACTTGCTCCCGGGGCAGCCGCCGCGACTCCGCGCCCAGGGACTTGAACGCTTTTTACGCCGCTGAAATCAGATTCCGTCAATTCGTCCAAGAACGAAGGCGGTGGCGGTGCCTGCATCCCAGGCAGATGACTGTAGGGATTCGCGGGTGCGGCTTGTGTCGGTGCTGGCTGAGTTCGTGCGGCCTGGGCTGATGAGGCTTGTGGCCGGGCTGGTGATGCCGGAGCGGCTTTGGCTGCTGGTTGGCCTGTTGCCTGTGCGGCGGCCGGCGAGCCTCCGGGGACACGAAATTGTTTACCGCACTTGCATTTGACCACTTTTCCGGCTGCCGACTCGGGAACCTGAAGAACGGTGGCGCATCCCGGGCATTTAATCTTCATGAGTCAGGCGAAGTTGAAAAGGAGCTGGAGGGGGCAGTCGAAGCGGCGGTTGCGGGCATAGTTTAGCACGAGCCTCCCAGATTGCTCCCATTACTTTGTGATCGCGTTGATCACGCGGGGCAGATGGAATTGGGCTACCCAAAAATACTAGGCAGGCCTTCGGCGAGCGACTGGGACCGTTGGCTCAGTGCGGCGTTCATCAGCTCGACCGCCATGCGAGATTCGAGCGTCACTCCTGCCCGGACACCCACGCACGGGTCGTGGCGTCCCTTCTCGAGTTCGAAGTCGATCTCGGTGAGATCTTTCGACACCGATTGCTGGGGCTTGTTGATTGTTGAGGTTGGTTTGAATCCGACTTCAAACACCAGTGGCATCCCGGTGGTCATTCCGCCGAGCAACCCGCCGTGGGTGTTCGAGGTGTATCCCGTTCGACGGATCGGGTCGTTGTTTTCACTGCCACGTCGAGCGACGACGGATTTGCCGGAGCCGACTTCGCAGGACTGGACGGCGTTGAGTCCACCCAGGGTGCCCATGATCCGAGCTTTCAGCGAGTTGTACAGCGGATCGCCGAGCAGCGACGGAACATTCAAGGCAATGACTTCTACGCTCGCGCCCAGTGAATCGCCGTCTTTGCGAGTTTCCTTGATCAGTTCGCCGGCCTGTGTGGCAAAGTCGGCATCGACCGAAGGGATCTCTGATTGATCGATCAGTTGCTGCAATTCAGCAATCGCACCGGCAGGGATCACCGTCGGGCCTTTTTCGTCACGAAACTGGTCGTATAGGGCCTGACATTTTTCAGCTAGCGAGACTTTTGCCCGGAGGTCGCCGACTTGGTTGATCGACGAAACCAGTACGGTTTGGAAATGCTGTTGCAGGAAAATTCGCGCGATACTGCCGCCGACTACGTCCGTGATCGTCGCCCGGTAACTGCTGCGTCCGCCGCCACGAATGTCGACGAAGCCTTGTGATTTGTGGTATTTCACCAAGTCGGTGTGGCCGGGGCGGACTTGGCCGCCGGGGCCGATGAACTGGGTGTAGTCGCCGGATTTCTTGCTAGTCGAAAGCACCAGGGCGGCGATCGGTTCGCCCGTCGAGTAACCGCATTCGTACGCTTCGGTTTCGAACACGCTATCTTCGACCGTGACCGAAATCTTGCTGGGGCCCAGCAGTGCATTGTGGTCGGGTTGGTACAGACCGCTCAGGAAAACGACTTTGTCTTTTTCGTTTCGTGGCGTGCCGTGCTTGTTCCCGCCCGGCCGGCGGCGGTCAAGATACTGCTGCACCGTTTGACGATCGATTTTCAGCCCGGGAGGGCATCCGAACACAATCGTGGTGACGCCTGGGCCGTGCGATTCGCCTGCACCGGCCACCGAAAAGAAGGGTCCGCCTAAGATTTCCAGCATTGTCTTCGGCTCCCGATCAGGACTTCAGGTCGAGTGCGTCGCGACCTTTGGCCTCGATTTCCAGGACCTTGTCCAGTCGTCGTTGGTGCCGCTCCGAGGGGGTGTACTTTGCACCCAGGAACGCGCGGACGATTTCCATGGCCAGTTCGCTGCCGATGATCCGACCGCCGATACAAAGAACGTTCATGTCGTCATGCTCGACGCCCTGGTGGGCCGAGTACGTATCGTGGCAGATCGCGGCGCGAATGCCGGGAATCTTGTTGGCCGCGACGCTGACGCCGACACCACTGCCGCAAACGACAATGCCGCGGTCGGCGTTGCCACTGAGGATTTCTCGCGAGACGGCGATCGCAAAATCGGGGTAATCGCAGCGAGCCGGTCCGTCCGTTCCACAGTCGATCACGTCACCGACGAGTTCTGCGAGCGATTCGGTCGCCAAGCTTTCCGCGAGGACTTGCTTGAGCGGAAAACCGGCGTGGTCCCCTCCGATAGCGACACGAAGCGGTTTTTCAGGTTTCGAAGGTGAGTTCATGGACGGGTGGTTATGAGCGAATGCGACGAATCGTGTGGAGCGCTGGGTGATCGGTGGAAGCGAATTGATAGCTGCCAACGGGAGTTCAGCCGACAGCAATCTCGGTCAGCGGCGGCAGTTTAGCTCAGATGTCCAAAATTCGTTAGCCGGTCGATGTGGGGTATTCACGCTGTGAACAATGAATTTTGCCAACTTTTGATCGGCGTTGACCCCTCCGACGAAACACCCTAACCTAAGTCACGCAAAGCGTTTAGCTTGACATGCCGCGTGTGTGGCCTACCCCTCGGCCCACCGAGAATGTTCTGAAGGCATGTTTTTGGCCCGAAATTGGCTGATCTGGACGTGGACGGGCTGCGCTGCCAATCTGTCCGCAGTTACGGCGAATGGGACAGCTTGGATGCTGCAAAGTTCGCCGTGCCAGCGATCGATCGAAACCAACCAACGATTCAACGATGTCGTTTTTTGAAACTCTTGTGGATATTACCGGAGCAGTCTTTGGCGGACTGCTGGGCTCGTTTGAACGAGGCGTGACGTCGGTCTTCGGTTCGGCAAATGCGCGGCAAGTCGCGGCATTGCGTGCGAAGGCGGACGAAATCACGGAACTCGAGCCGAAATATGCGGCGATGTCCGATGATGAACTCCGTGGTCAGACAAAGGTTTTCCGGAAACGAATCCGCGATGGCGAAACTCTGGACGACATCCTGGTCGAAGCGTTCGCCGTTTGCCGTGAAGGCGGCAAGCGATTCTTGGGAATGCGTCACTACGACGTCCAGCTGATCGGCGGGATGGTGCTGCATGAAGGCAAAATTGCCGAAATGGTCACCGGTGAAGGTAAAACGCTAGTCGCGACCTTGCCCGCGTACTTGAACGCGCTCGAAGGTAAAGGCGTCCACGTCATTACGGTCAACGATTACTTGGCCCGTCGTGACATGGAGTGGATGGCGCCGTTGTACATGAATCTTGGATTGACCGTGAACGCGATCCAATCGGGCATGTCGACCCACGAAAAACAAGCCGCTTATCGCTGCGACATCACCTACGGAACCAATAACGAATTCGGTTTCGATTACCTGCGCGACAACATGCGTCCCGCCGCACAAGGCGACGACCGCTTCCCCGCCGAAGCCCAGCAGTGCCAAGGCCCGCTGAACTACGCGATCATCGACGAAGTCGACAACATTTTGATCGACGAAGCGCGTACGCCGTTGATCATCAGCGGACCCAGCGAGATGGACCTCGGTCGCTATGCCGACGCCGATCGCGTCGCCCGCGAACTGCAACAAGACGTTCACTTCACCGTCGACGAAAAACAACGCAACGTCACGTTGACTGACGAAGGTGTCCGTGAAGCCGAAAAATTGGCCGGTGTGGAAAGCTTCTACACCGCCGGCAACATGGAATGGCCACACTTGATCGATAACGCTTTGAAGGCGCACTTCCTTTACAAGCTGGACGTCAATTACGTCGTCAAAGATCGTCAAATCGTGATCGTTGACGAATTCACCGGCCGTTTGATGGACGGACGCCAATGGAGCGACGGACTGCACCAAGCGGTCGAAGCAAAAGAGAACGTTCCGATCAAGCCGGAAACGCAAACCTTCGCCACCGCGTCGCTGCAGAACATCTTCAAGATGTACAAGAAGCTGTCCGGGATGACCGGTACCGCGATGACCGAAGCGAATGAGTTTTGGAAGATCTACAAGCTGGATGTTGTTGCAATCCCAACGAACCGCGGTTTGCAGCGGCTCGAATATCCAGACATGATCTACCTGACCGAAGAGTACAAATTCAAAGCCTTGGCCGAAGAGATCGAGCGGACGGTCAAGTGGGATGTCATCGTTACCAAAGACGGCACCGAATATTGGGGTGACATCAAAGAAGAAAACGACGAGCAAATCAAAATCGTCTTGAAAGGCGAAAAGGAACCGCAGTCCGTTCCACGCTCGAAAGTCGTTAGCATCGAGTACAAAGGTCGGCCTGTTTTGGTCGGTACCGTCAGTATCGAAAAAAGTGAAAAGCTGGGCCGTCTGCTGGAACGCCGTGGGATTGAACACGAGGTCCTAAACGCGAAGCAGCACCAACGCGAAGCTGACATTGTCGCCCAAGCGGGACGCAAGTTTGCCGTCACTATCGCGACCAACATGGCCGGCCGTGGTACCGACATCATCCTGGGCGGGAACCCCGAAAACAAAGCTTGGGCGCAGCTCCAGCACAAATACAGCACGCGACTGGATGTTCCCGACGACGAGTGGAACGGACTGGTCGAGTCGATCGATCAAGCCGAGGGGATGAGCGAGCAAGGCAAGCACATCCGTGAACTCGGTGGCTTGTGCGTGCTCGGCACCGAACGCCACGAATCACGCCGAATCGATCTCCAGCTTCGCGGACGTTGCGGTCGTCAAGGTGACCCCGGTTCCAGCCGATTCTTCCTCTCGCTCGAAGACGATCTGATGCGGATCTTCGCCGGCGAATGGGTCAAGAACATGATGGAACGCATCGGCATGCGTGAAGACGAGCCGCTCGAATCCAAGCTGGTGACCCGCCGGATCGCGGCCGCTCAAAAGAAGGTCGAAGAACGTAACTTCGAAATGCGTAAAAGTCTGCTGGACTATGACGAGGTCATGGACGAGCAACGGAAACGCGTCTATCGCTATCGCCAGAACTTGCTGGACGGACACAGCTCCCGTGACATGATCTTGGAACTGATCCGTTCGCAGATCGAAAAGCAAGTCGACACGTTCTTGGATCCCGATTACGGCGTCGAAATGTTCGCTTCCTTTGCCGGCAGCAAACTCGGTTGTACGCTCGAACCGAAAGATTTCCAGAACATGGAACTTTCGATGGCCAGCGCCTACGCCTGCGAACAAGCCGAACGCGCCTCCGAAGTCATCGTTGAAGAGGTCGTCGAAGAAAACCTGCCGCAGGGTATGGAAGACGAATGGAATCTCAAAGCGATGGCCAAATGGGCCAACACCACGCTGGAAACGAACTATCAGGATCACCAGCTAAAGAACATGGATCGAGATGACTTGATCCGTGAACTGATCGAAAAAGCCCACGCGCGAATCGAAGCCGTCGATCTGTCTGAAGGCGAACCGCTCTTGGGCGCCGACTACGGACTGCGAATGCTGTGTGGTTGGATGCGTTACCGCTTCGGGATCGAAACCACTCCGGAAGAATTCCGCGACATCGAAGATCGCCGCAGCGTGACCGAAGAACTCGTTTCGCGTGCCGAAGAAGCCTACGCCGAGAAAGAAACCGAGTACCCTGCCCTGGCTGGTATTTCGCAATTCACGGTCCCACAAGGCGCTCAGGTGGTGCTGAACCGCGAGGGACTCGTCGACTGGATTTTGCGTCGCTTCGAAAAGTCGATGGAAGTCGATGACGTTCCGTTGAACCGCGACGACTTGAAAACCCAACTGACCGCATACAGCCGAGAAATGGCGACGGCTGCCGAGCCGTTGTTGAACGAAGCCAACCAACGTGTCGCTGATCTGTTTGCCAACGTCGCTGATGAAAAAACAGCTTCGGTTGCCGCCAGTGGCACCACCAAACTCGACGACTTGGTCCATTGGATGAAGACCGAGCTTGGTGCGTCCGTCGATGTCGAAGACTCTCACGGATGAACCGCGACGAGTTGCAGTTGGCCGTCAGTGGTGCCGTTGATGATCGGTTCCACCCCGAAATGCGGCGCATGGAACGCCAGATCCTGTTGAACATCGTCGACGACGCGTGGAAAAACCACTTGCTGACGATGGATCACCTGCGCAGCAGCGTCGGGCTGAAAGGCTACGCCCAATTGGATCCAAAGGTCGAATACAAACGCGAAGGGATGCGTCTGTTCGATCAAATGTGGGACTCCGTTGGCGAGCAAGTCACCGGGTTGGTGTTCCGCATGGAATCATTCAATCAAGACTTCATCCGCAGCACCTGGGTCGATGCAAAGGCTCGTCATGACGAAGCCCGTTCGATTACCAGCGATGCGGCCGCCGCGACCGCAACCAAGGCTGCCGCGCAAGCTTCGTCACGCACCGCTGCTCAGGAAGCCGCCGAAGCGAGCAACCAGTCGACCGAGGAAAAGCCTGAGCCGATCCGCAACGTCGGTGTCAAAGTCGGTCGCAACGATCCCTGTCCCTGTGGCAGTGGCAAGAAGTACAAATCCTGCTGCATGAGAAAGTAAGCACGCTTTAAAATCGGAATTGGAAAGGATTCCAACATGTTCGCGAACTTCATCTACTTGATGGCGATGACGATCGCCTCGCCGTGGATCGTTTATCGGATGGTCCGCCACGGGCGCTATCGCCGCGGCGGACACGAGAAACTGTTCGGAATTTCCAAGTCGAAAGCGAAGCGAATCTGCGGCGGCCCGAACCGTTCGCCGGTTTGGATCCATGCAGTCAGCGTTGGCGAAATCAATTTGATCGGCAGCGTCGTGCGGCAACTCCGCGAACGGGACCCAGGAACACCGGTTGTCGTCAGCACCAGCACGGACACCGGATATGACCTCGCGGTACAGAAGTTCGGCGAAGATCACGTTTTCTTTTGTCCGCTCGATTTCACTTGGGCTGTCGGGCGCACGCTACGGCGGTTGAAGCCGAAGATGCTGGTCTTGGTCGAACTCGAGCTTTGGCCAAATCTGGTCAGCATGTCTCGGCAAGCTGGCGTGGAAGTGATGGTGATCAACGCCCGCTTGAGCGAGAAAAGTTCTAACGGCTATCAGCGTGTCAGGCCTTTGACACGACCAATCTTTTCAAGGCTCAGCCACGTTGCTTGCCAAGATGAACTGACCGCAGAACGGTTTGTCGCGTGTGGCGCTGATCCGCAGTGCGTCGAAGTCACCGGTTCGTTGAAGTTCGACAACGCACCCGATTCACGAGACAACGCCGAAGTCCAATCGCGTGTGAACTGGGCCAACATTGACCCCTGGCATCGGGTCTGGATCGTTGGCAGTACCCAAGAAGGCGAAGAAGCGATGGCACTTCGCATCTACGACCGCTTGGCAAAGAAAAATCGAAACCTGCGTTTGATCTTGGTGCCGCGGCATCGCGAGCGATTTGATTCGGTTGCCCAATTGGTACAGGAACACGGATTTAAAGTTCGACGGCGTTCGATCAAAGATGATCGTCGCGGCGATCAGTGGGATGCCGACACGGTGCTGCTCGTTGACTCCATCGGCGAGTTAAGGCACTGGTGGGGCGTCGGCCAGATCGCGACGGTAGGCGGCAGCTTCGGCAATCGTGGCGGGCAAAACATGCTCGAACCGGCCGGGTATGGCAACGCAGTTTGCTTTGGGCCGGACACGCGAAACTTTGACGAGATCGCCAACCGTCTGATCAATGCCGGCGGCGCGATGCGAGTCGCTGACGAACCCGCACTCGAAAAGTTCGTGGAGATCTGCGCAGCGAATGAGCCGATGGCCAACGAACTCGGTCGTTTGGCAAGGAAAGTCATCGCGCAGCATTGTGGCGCGACCGAGCGAACGATGACGTGTTTGCTTGGGCCAGAACGAACGCTTGCACGCGCCGCTTAATCGCCCGTGAAACGTTTGAGCGAATGACGTTCAAACGGACTTCAAAATGTCGGCAACGTCCAACAAGTAAACTTGCCGACCGCCGTCGTGAGGACTGTCGATCGCGATCTTCGTCCCGTCGTTGCTGCTGCGAGGATGCGTGTCACACCGCCATTCACCGCGATACGGTGATGGCGACGGAAAGTGACCGAGGTCAAATCGCTGGCCGCTGGGGACATGATACAGGTACACGGTTTGTCGGCTGGTCTCACGGTCCGGGTAGGTGTCGTTCAGGATCCAGTCTTGATACGGCGCGGGCAGATAAGTGTTGTGCCCATTGGAGGGCATCTTGTCTTGGCCAATCGGAGTCACCTTGTCGGTTTTGTCGACGAAGTCATAGAAGCCAGCCTTGCGGCCCGCAGGCTTGGTCCACATGGTGACCGCATCGTTGCCGTTCCAAATAAAGTGTGATGTGTATCCCGAAGGATCAATGACATAGCGATCGCTGCCATCGATGTTGGCCGTCAACATACGAGTGACAAAGCCGCCTTTGAATTGCAGCGTTGCCGGATCAAACTCGGGACGATAGCGGTGTAAAACGATGAACCGCTCACTGTCGGGACTGACCAAGAGGTGATTGAAGTAGTGCCACGCTTCGGCATGCTTGTCGCCATCGGGCCAAGCGATCGACGCGACGTCGGCAAGTGACAGGATCAGCGTCGATTCACCGGTTTCTAAATCGACACGCCAAATGCCGCTGTCGTCGGGAGCTCGCTTGTCGACATTCGGGTCAGCCAAGCCGTCATAACCATAGCCGGGGCGAAGATTGTCGATGCGGCGAAAGTCAGCGGACAAGCCGAACTTGCCATTCGGCGCGATGGTGTAGATCGGCTTGTCGATGGTGCGAATCTGCTTGGTGTCCAGCGAATAAATGCGACAGACAAACGAGTCATCTTGGCGATCATTCCAAAGGACACGTTTTCCATCTGTCCCGATCCACTGCAGCATGCATCCCTGCTGCCAACCCCATGCATTACTGGTTCCGATCGGAACCCACCTGTCATCGTCAGATGTATCGACATACCCGACACCAATGCGATCTTGGCCCGTGGGCGAACGTCCCTCGAAGTCGACTTCGTTGGCCAGGACGAACCGATTGGTGGGATCGAATTCTCGTTTGTCGTAATAGCCGAACCAATGCTGTTTCGGGCCACGTGTGATCGCACGACAAGGGACAAGCGTTTCCAGCGGTCCGGTACGGCTTTCGGCAAAGGCGGAACGTGTGCAAAGTCCGGCGGCTGTTGTTCCGGCGAGAATTCCGAATGAGCGGCGGGAAAGATTGGTCATCAATAGACACCAAGCGGGGAGTGGGAGGGGCGGGGTCCCTCACAAGATAAACGGTTTAGACAAGCCAAGGGGCGAGGGGAAACGCAGACGGTGTTGATTGGTGGGATGGACTGAGGCGATTTGCCGCTGGTTGTGGAGCGTGATTTGGGCGTCTGGAGCGTCGGTTTCCGCTCGACACTCTTGACATGGTCATTCGCAGCGGCGAAGCTATTGAGACTGATTCTCAATTTCTACGTCCGTGATTTGTGGGATCCCACTGCAATGGCGTCCGTTCAAACTTCGATCTCCGTTTTGGCTGGTGCGAGAAAAGGGTTTTACCAATGCGTCGATGTCGATGCGTCTGGTCAAAACGCGATTCGGCTCAAGCGTCTGGGGATTTGTGCGGGCCGCGTTTTGGAGCTCGTCGGGCAAGGTGACCCGATGGTGCTGCAACTCGGCAACTCACGAATCGGCCTGTCACGACAACTTGCGAACTTCGTTTCGATTGCGCCCGCCGAGGCATTGCTGCCAGGTCCGGTTGCCCAAGACGCGCTCTGTTCGTGATCCGCCACCGCCTCAAGAGCAGGTGCATTGAGTAGCCCTCCCCAGATATCGGTCGGATCGTCTAGCGATTCGGCCCTCCCGGTCGTTTCTCGTACCGATGCCTTCCCTGTCGTCCTGTTGGTCGGCAATCCCAACGTCGGCAAGACGTCGTTATTTAACGCGTTAGCGGGAATGCGGGCGAAGGTTGCCAATTACCCGGGGATCACGGTCGATTTGCGCAAGGCGTCACTGCACGTCTCGGCTGTCGATGCGGATTCGCGTTGCCAAGCGACACAAACGGTCGAACTGGTCGACTTGCCAGGTCTGTACAGCATGCAGACCGCCAGCCCTGAAGAAGACGTCGCCGCACGCAGTATCCGAGGCGAACTGACCGGGCGGTTGCATGAACCGCCGAACGCCGTGGTGGTGGTGGTCGACGCGACGAACCTGTCGCGAACGCTCGTCCTCGCCAGTGAAATCTTGGAACTCAATCTGCCGACGATCGTCGCGGTCAATTTGATCGATTCGGCCGAAGCGAATGGAACGCAGATCGACTTCGATGCTTTGCGTCAGAAGCTCGATTGCCCCGTGATCCCGGTCAGCGCTCGCAAGGGACGCGGACTGGCGGAACTTCGCGAAGCGATTTACGAGCTGACACAGCCTGAGCAGAAACCGTTGCCCATCTCGCGTGGTTCATGCGTTGCGGGATGCCAAGGCTGTCCGTTCTCGGCGCGTTTCCAGTGGGCCGATGACGTTACCAATCAGTCCGTTCGCCAAGGCACTCGTGGGCAGGTTCAACTCGCTTGGCTGGATCGTTGGCTGACTTCGCCGGCGCTCGGCTTATTCGCCCTGTTGGCGGTGATGTTGGGCGTGTTCTTCTTGATCTTTTCATTGGCCGGGTTGCCGATGGACGTGATCGAGTCGGTGTTCGGTATGGTTGGCGAATGGGCTGACCAAGCCTTGCCGACCGACAACTCCAACGCCGTGTTGTATTACCCGCTAGCGATTGGCGGAACACTCGCACTCTTTGCGCTCGCCTATTGGCTGAACGAGACCAAGTGGAACAAGTGGTCGGCATCGATTGCGGTTGCCGTAGCGTTGCTTGTCGCGGTGTTGCCGGTTGATGACTTTCGCAGTTTGGTCATTGATGGTGTGATCGGCGGTACGGCGGGAGTCGTCGTGTTCTTGCCGCAAATCTGTATCTTGTTCTTCGTGATCACACTGCTGGAAGATTCCGGCTACATGGCTCGCGGTGCCTTTGTGATGGAACGCGTCATGCGACGTGTCGGATTGCCTGGCAAAGCGTTCGTACCGATGCTGTCGGCGCATGCTTGCGCGATCCCAGGCATCATGGCTGCTCGCACGATTGAAAATTGGCGTGACCGCTTGGTGACGATTTTGGTACTGCCGCTATTGACCTGTTCGGCACGTTTGCCGGTCTATGTGATGGTCACGGCGCTCTTATTTGGCGATGACCCAATGAGGGCATCGGTTTTGTTTGCGGCTGCATATCTGCTGGGAATCACGGCGGCCTTGTCGTCGGCGTTTTTGCTGAAGAAAACGATCGTTCCCGGTGAAGCGGCACCGTTGGTGTTGGAACTGCCGAACTATCGCTTGCCAAGTTTACGCAACGCATTGTTGACGACGCTGGACCGAGCCATCGTGTTCTTGCGGCAAGCCGGAACGATCATCCTCTTGATCTCCGTCGTGCTGTGGGGGTTGGCGACCTATCCCAAGATGCCTGAAAGCGAAATGCCGGCGGACGAGATGCAGCAAGCCGCCGCACAGCTTGAATATTCGATTGCCGGTCGTGTTGGAAAAGTGATCGAGCCGGTCTTCGCCCCACTCGGTTTCGATTGGAAAATCGATGTGGGGATCGTTACCTCGTTTGCCGCACGAGAAGTCGTCGTTTCGACACTTTCGATCGTGTACGGACTGGGCGAAGAAGGTGCCGAAGATGGCGGCCTGATCGAAACATTGCGGCGTCAAACGAAGCCTGACGGTACTCCGGTCTTTACGACCGCAACCAGTATCAGTTTGTTGGTGTTCTTCGTGCTCGCGATGCAGTGTTTGCCAACACAAGTCGTCACCAAACGCGAGACAGGCAGTTGGAAGTGGGCCGGTTTCCAGTTCGGGTTTATGACGTTGTTAGCTTATGGCGGTTCGCTGATCGCCTACCAAACGCTAACCGCGATGGGCTATTGATTATTTGTCGGCCAAGCTGACGACGATGTCTGTGATTTCGTCGATGGCGGCCAAGAATGCATCGAGGACTTTGGGATCGAAGTGTTTGCCACGTTCGGCACGCATGATCTCGATGCACTTTTCAAACGGCATCGCGTCCTTGTAGCAACGTTTGCTGCTTAGTGCGTCGAATACGTCGGCGACTGCTGTGATCCGTCCGACCAAAGGAATCTCGTCACCGGCAAGGCCGTCCGGATAGCCCGACCCGTCCCAACGCTCGTGGTGTGTTCTCGCGATCACGGCGGCAATGCGAAGCACCGGTGATCGAGTGGTAATGCCATGTTGCCGTAGCAGATTGCGCCCGCGTTCGGCTGGTTGTGCCTTTAGGATTCGTTCGCCGTATTCACAGTGACGTTTCATCATCTGGAATTCTTCTTCGGATAGCTTGCCCGGCTTCAGCAAAATCGAATCGGCGATTCCGATTTTGCCTGCGTCATGCAAGATCGCGGCTAACTCGATCAACTTGGCGTCTGATTCGGCGCAGCCGAGTTGTCGTGCGATCAATCCGGCAAAACGACCGACGCGGATCACGTGGTTCCCCGTTTCGCGGTCACGGTATTCGGCCGCACAGGCGAGCACATGGATGACTTCTTCACGGGACTGAACAAGGTCCATTGTCCGCTGCGCAACTTCAGCTTCCAAACGCTTGGAGTAAGCCACCATTTGGTCGTGGTGTTCTTTGACCACGAGCGCATTGCGAACACGAGGAAGCAACTCGGTCGGTTTGACGGGCTTGTGCAAAAAGTCTGTCGCACCAAGTTCAAGCGCTTCGATCTTCGTCTGTTCTTCCGTCGATGCGGTCACGATCAGGACCGGCAGATGCGAGATGCTTGAATCCGATCGAACCTGTTCCAGAATCTCCAATCCGGAAACGTGCGGCATCATCACGTCGAGAATGATAATGTCGGGGCATTGCCGATGAACGAGGTCAAGCGCCTCGCGGGAATCCGTGCTGGTGATGAATTCGCTGTAGCCGGAACTCTTGAGAAACTTTTGGATCAGTTTGATGTTGATCGGCTCGTCATCAACAATCATCACCCGCCCGGTTTTCACTTCCGGGCCTGTCTTCACTTCTGCCCTTGGACCTCTCAATCCGCCCGCACCGGTAGCCTGACCGACCACGACGGTTGACGAAGTATGATTTGGCGAAGGAGGGCTGGAAATGTTCATCCGGAAATCTGAAAACTTTGCTTCGGTCACCGAAAAATCGGAGATCAAAGAAATCTATGTCACGGCTATGCCATCGCAGAAATTTGGAGGTTTGTCGTCGTTTTATGTGACGCAGTTCACTTCGAATTGACGCACAATCGTCAAATTTGACCTAAGTCGATGTGCGGTTTTGCACCACCCTCCCCTCGGAGGATGATGTTGTCTTTAGTCCGTAGAGGTTCTCCAGGCGGATTCCGCGTGCCGCCAGATCAGATCGGCGAAGGACTCCGAATTGTCACCGACCGAAAGCAAGCCCCGGTGTCCTGCGAGAAGCTTTTTGGCGTCTTCGGCTGACAAACGTATGACCGCTTCGAAATGCGGCTCGACCAAACGGCTGGAAACACCCTCGTCCGTGTCGGCGTCATTCAGGCGGACCGAAAGCGGACCATCGTTGGTCGACAGCAACGCGTCGTACGGACAGGTTTCCGAAGCTCGGGGTTGGATCCGTGCCAGGATACCTTGTGATGTCGATTGACCCTCGATTCGAAATCGCACTGCTTGTTGCATTCGTTCCAGCAGAGGTTTCAACACGGTATGCGGCACCATCGCGCGAAGTTCTTTGTTGCCGTCGCGGCTGACAACCAACAGTTCGTCGCCTTCCCGGACATACGTGCCGAGCTTGCGTTCAATCTGTCGCGCCACGATCGTGCCGTCGTGTGGGGCATGGATTTGCAAGGCTTCGATTTGTTCGCGTACGCTCTGTTCCTGTTCGACCAACGCGTCGCATCTCGCCGATTCGGCTTGTGATGCCGCATGCTCGTTTTGCAACATCAGACGACGAACCTCCAGTTCGGCTTTCTCGATTTCGATCGCCAATTTTTCCGCTTCGGAGACCAGGGTTGGGTTGCGAAGCGAGATCAACAAGTCGCCACGTTTGACCTTGGTCCCCGAAGTGACGTGAATGCTATTGACGAATCCATTCGCGTCGCTGCGAAGGACATCGTTGGCGACATACTGAACGATCGCCGGTGCCGTCAGAGGCAGCGGTGAGTGCCCCACACACAGGACGATTGCGAGGCACGTGATACCGCACAACATGATCGTCGCACAGCGTCGTCGCTGCGATCGGGAACGGTCGAAGAATTGACGGAAGCGATGTGCCATCGGAACTGCAATCCAGGCGAACATCCCAGCCGCCGCGATGACGATACCTGCACCATGAAACAGTTTTGCGGCAGCGATCAGAAGCAGCACGCAGATCAATTGTTTCCAGATTGCCGAAGCGATCCCATAGATTGTGATGAGACACCGCATCGCAAACGACATTTCGATTTGCGAAACTGAGTCGCCATAGAAAACACGACGCGCGATCCGAGAAAGCTGTTTTTGTGAGTCACCATACAAGTCTGTCCAACCCATTGCGTCTGCCAATGCATAGTACCCGTCAAATCGCATCAACGGATTCGCATTAAACAGCAAGGTCATCACACTTGCGGACAAGGCAACTGAATAGCACCAGTAACGTATCATCGGATCATTGGTCATCGACCAAGCGATGATGGCGATCGCGGCGGTGACCAATTCGACGTACATCCCTGCCAAGGCAACATGGACGCGCTGCCAGCGCGAGCGAAATCCCCAGACCGCCGAAACATCCACGTAGGGCAAGGGGGCGAACAAGATGAACAAAACACCGAGCTGACCGACACGCCCGCCATATCGCTTGCAAACGATCGCGTGTCCGAACTCGTGCAGAATCTTCAGGGCGATTGTGACCGCAAATAAAATCGCCGCACCTGATTGCGAAAGTACGAGCTCATTCGAACGCAGCAATGCCGGCCAGTTGCAGCCGGCGATCAGCAGTGCCAGCAGCATCAACAGCAAACCGATCAGCGTCCCTTTCACTGAGAACAAAAAGCCGCACCAGCGGTTGGCGATGGTAGCGACCGCGTCCAGCTGAAAAAGCGATCGCTTCATCGACAGTGGGTTGGAACGTTCTTTCGCTCGGCGAACCTTTCGATCGGACTTCGATTTCAAGAGTCGCGATGCGTGCTTCGAATTGACTGTGTGCGCCAGTTCGTTGGTGACCATCCAGCGGCAAAGCTCACTTGCATCGTTCAGCTTCAGTGGCTGGCCGGGTTCCAGCAGTGAAAACTCCGAAAAGGCTTCCGCCAATGTCTTTCGCCCGTCCAAAAGTCTGACGAATGCATACTCGTTTCGCCCCAGACGAAAGTGTTTCGCCGAGACCGGATCCTCCATGATGACACACGTGCCGGTCGCACTTTGTTCCACCGAGGTGATCAGGTCATGGCGAATCGTCACCACAACCGTACTTTCATCGCTCGCAAAATGGACGAGGTCGGTGTCTTCCGGCGAAGGTTGGTTCAGTCGACTCATTTGGTTACCACACCCAACGTGTCAACACTTCGTAGGGTCGGTGAAAGAGAATCCAACCCATTGCGCGGCGCCCGCAATCGACCGAGACCGTGCCGGTCATGCCGGGCCGTAATTCGACATGCGATTGCGGAATCGGGCACTCCCCGATGAAGACGTTTTCTGAGTTGCGAATCTCACTTTGTGGGCTAATCGTTTGGACCTGACTTTCCCAGCCTTCTTCGCTGATCGCATCCAGACGAATCTGCGTGACTGCACCGAGATCGACATGCATGACTTGATGTTCGGCGATCGAAAACTCCAACATCATGTTTTCCAACGGTGCGATTTCGAACAGGGTGTCGCCCGTTTGCAAGGGGACACCTTGACTGCGTTGATGGTCGCCGGCGACAACGATCCCATCAATCGGGCTGCAAACCTGAAGTTCGTCGAGTCGATCTTCCAGCAGCCGGATTTCGACCATCGCTTTTTGCATGTCAAGTTCCGCGATGCGTTGCTTCGCAAAGTCGCGGACCGCTTGCGCTGCGTCCTTGGTCTTTTGAGCCTTTTGGTATTCCGCACGCAGTGACTCGAGTTGCCAGTGCAGCTGCCGATCCTCGAGTACCGCCAACACTTGGCCCTGCCGCACATGATCGCCAGGTTGAACTTCACAGCGAAGCAACGTTGCGTCAAATGGTGTTGCCACAAAACGTCTGACCACCGGTTCGACGACGGCCGGACAGGTCTCGCGATGTGTGTATGGAAGAAACATTGACGCGGCAAGGGTCAATACCGCAATCGCGGTGCAGAGGCCACGTCGTGTCGTTAGCGAGCGGATGGTCCGTCGCAAGATCGTGCGACGCGGACGCTGTTCAATCGCTCGGAAGACAGCGGAGAACGCTGGCGCGGATGCAGACAGAAAGTGCTGCGGTGATTTGCAATCGGCATTCGGTTTGACAGTGCCGAGAATGACGGCGGAGGCGCCGGCGTCTACAGCAGAGCCTGATTCATCCGCGAAAGGAGTGATGACGCACGTGTCGCCCAGTAATTGCGAGACTCGTTGCTGTGTCTCCTGATTCCCGTTGTGATCGGGGCTGATGACCAGCGGCCGGTTCAGCAGCAATGCCTCGTCAAAGGCTTTTTGGATTGCGGTGTATTGTGCGCCTCCAATTTCAATGTTAGCGACATCACTCGCCGCCAGAATTTCACACTGCGCTGTTGGCTTTCGTTTGCGTCCAATGATCACACGTTTGAAATCGCAGTGGCGTTCCAAATCACTGGCGATCACTTGTGCGGCGTCCTCGATACTGGATGCCTTGAGTGCGCTGACGGCGATTTCATTGATTGCCGCCGCAGCTTCTGCGACTTGCTGAGTGTGTAAGAGCGTTTGTTGAAGACGTCGTTGACCGAACTGGCTTGCGATCGCCATACCTTTCAACAGCGTGTTCTCCGCATCGCGGTCTCCGACGCAGAGGAATCCCAGCACGGGGCAGTCCGCAGAATCGGGCTGAACGGGGATCGCATAGAAGTCGCAGTCGCGTGAAAGTTCTTTGCGATGTCTCGGTTGCTGGTCTTCGGCGACCTGTTTGCAAGTCGTACAAAGCTGCCGGAAATGGCGGCCGGTCGTTTCGAACGACGAAGATTCTCGCAGGACCGTGATCGCAGGTTCGGCGTCTTTCGAATCGGCGTGGTAAAGCACCACCACGGCACAATCGATCGTGTGTCGTTCGAGCAATCCGAGCACGCCTTCGGCCCAAACTGGAGCAGCACAATGCGGGAGCGAGGCCTCGGGATTCGAAACGCTTTGTGTACTCGGAACGTCCCGTGGAGAATTGACCCATGGGATCGATTCGTTCGTCGGGGTGGCGTTTCCCAGGCCGTTCACAACCCCTGCGCCCACAAAATCTGTGCGAGTGCCCAACAGAAATCAGTCTCCCAACGAAATCGAACAGCGTTCCCCGCTGCGAAGTTGGCCATCGGAGTTGTCGACGACCACTTGCACCAAAACGGTCCCGCTTTCTGCATTCGTGATGGGGGAGATGAAGTACACCGCTCCTTTTACTTTTCGATTCGAATCGGTGAAGCGAACGTCGATGGCTTGATCGATTTTCAACGTCGATACCTGCGAAGGCATCAACGCAAAGTTGGCAAGCAAGCGGTCAAGCTGGACCAGGGTCAGAACTTGAGGTTGGTTGGGAGCGACGAACTCGCCCTGTTCTCGGAGCAGTTCCGTCACCACGCCATCGCAGGGGGCACGCAACGTTCGACGGGCAAGCTGCGTCGCCAATCGTTCGTATTCCAGTCGCCGGGTTTCGAGTTCTTCTTCGACCGCGGTCAAATTGGCGATCGCGACTTTGTATTCGTTTTCGGTGCGGACGACTTCGGCGACACGCGCATGGCCTGATTCGTTCAGCTCACGAATCTTTTGCAGACGAAGCTGTGTCAGCTCGAGTTCCGCTTCGGCAGCTTGTTGACGTCCGTTGACTGTCATTTGCTGTTTCGCGATCGCCAATTGGGCTTCATGCATGTCGCTCTTCAATCGCATGATCGGGTCGCCTTCGCGAACCGAATCACCTTGCCGCAACATCAGCGATTCGACCACTCCCGTTTCGTCGGAAGCGACCTCGACAATCCGAAACGGCTCGGAATAGCCTTCGACCTCGCTGGCGTCGCTCTTTGTGGTGGTCGCGGCAAAGACCAGCACCAACAATACGTGATGCCAACTCCACGCCGAACGCGAGCAAGAAAAGTGGGGTTGGCTACGTCGCAAGTCGTACATGCTGGGGCCCGGATCTCGGTTGACCTAATCGTCGCTGGCTTCGGTGGAGCAAAATCAGCCAAACCCTAGGTCACAGATGTCTTCCCCAGTCCTTAAAACGGCTCGGGTGCGTCAGGTTGTCGATCAGTTGACGTCTGAATTTCCAGAAGAGTTCCGGTTGCACGTTTCATGCGGATTGTGCTGAGGACGTAGTCGACTTGTGCATTGGCCAACGCGACCTCCTCGTTCAGCAATCGGTCCTGAGCGTCAAGCAAATCATCCAGCATGGCGTTGGCCGAGTAGCCTTCACCGGGGAGCTCACGCCACCGATTCGAGACCAGATCGACGTACTGTGCGGACGATTGCATCGCCATATACCGGGCAGTCAACTCGCGATAACTCGTATCGACTTCACGAACCGCACTGGCGACCTCTGTTTCCAGTTTGGCGATTGTTTCATTCAGGCGACTGCTCAGCTGTCGAATCTGTGCTTGTCGGCGGCGAACATCAGCGCAGGCGGCACGGCGGCCGACCGGGACTTCAAAATTCAGACCTGCGGCGTAGCTGGGTTCACCACGACTGAACTGATCCAACCATGAACCACTCACGTCATAGCGACCGCGCAAACCGCTCATGTACGTTTCCAGAACCAAATCCAAGGCCGGTAGCAATTCGTTGCGAGCGATATTCAGTCGCACACGGGCGCTGTCCAGTTCGTAACCGAGTTCGACAATTTCGTTGCGGCTTTGCAGCGCGGTCACGATTGCGTCTTCCATTCGAACAGGCAACAGGTCATGTGAAGGAGGCACAATCGGGATGATTTCGATGGTTCGGTCGGAAGTTAGCAACGGCGAATTGACCAGCATTCGCAATTGATCTTCCGCGTTTCGAATCGACGTCGCGGCACGCGATAGTTCAGCACTGCGCGACGCGATCGCCGATTCCGCACGTTTGATTTGACTGAGCATCGAATCCAATCCACGCCGTTCAACCAGCCACTTGTGAATTGAACTGGCTTGTTGCAAGTGACGGATTCGCAGCAACATCGACACTCGTTGGTAATACAGATTCCACATCGCTTCCTGGATCGCGAGCAGATGATTCTGTATTCCGACGGTGGTTTGTTGTTGGCTGATGTTGGTGTCGAGGTTGGCCAGCACAATCAAGCTGCGATTGATTGCGGTCCCCGATCCCTTCATCAGGGGTTGATTGAAACTCAGCGTTAGACGCGAATTGCCTTGCTGTTGAGGGGTAAAGAATTGCGAATTGCTGTCCAACAGTCCGAACCGCTGGCCGACTTCGAACTGACCGCCAGCTTGTGTTTTTCGACGCAAACCGCCATTGACTCGGAAGTCTTCTTCACGGAGTCGTGGCACGCCCGATCCCGCGTCGAGCGTGCTGCCGGTGGGAACGCTGGTGCGGACAAACTTGCTTTCGACAAACGAAGTGGGATCGAATTCGGCAGCAGCACGCGTGATCCCCGTATTCGCAATCGTCACGTCTTCACGCAGTGCCGCGATGCGGAAGCTGTGCCGGAGCGCTTCTAAAATCAACGTGTCGCCATCGACCTGGACCGTGTTCTCTGACAAATGCAACGGAATCGTCGCGATCCCTTGCCACCAAGGCTGGTAATCTGCTGGCAGTCCCAGAGTTTGCTGGGGGTGCTGGAAATAGCTTCTGACGGCGTCCGTGTCGACGTTCAGCGAAGACGTGGGGGCCAGCGAATTGACAGCCGCGGGATTGGTTGTTGGCGGTTGTGTCTGAGTGCTGGGCTGTGTACGAGTGCTGGGCAAGCGTTTTGGCGGCGAAGCCCCGTTCGGTTCTGGCGGCAACGCTAAGGTATCGTCCTGCTGAACGAGCGTCGAAAATTCACTCTTCCTAGTCGTGTCTGGTGAAGCGGGGCCATCAGAGACAAGTTCCGCCTCGAAGACCCAAGAGGGCGGCCGGGAGTGTGTTTGCGCATGCCCGATCGATACAGGTGACACGAAGGCCACAAGCGTCAAAATCGTGATAGTAGACCGGGCAAACACGTCGCGAATCCTTCCCTGGAAAGACGCCTCTTGTTGAGCGGTGGCCGTCGCCAACGCCCTGGAATCATCGGTACACCTCCATGCTTCGCAGGCGGAAAACTCTCCCGTCTCCTGTGGGGATTCATAATCGGCGATGCAATGTCGTTTGAGTTCGTATGCATTGACCAGTCGTACCAACCTGCTCAACCGGACCGATCGCTTTGCTCCCTACCTTGTGAACGGCGTCAAAGGCCGAATTCGATTGAAACTGACCTAAGTTTCAGCGATTGCGAATTTTCTTTCCTAATCGAATCGTTCGAAATGTTCTGGTCCAGAAAACAGTCCCCAATATTGCACCGCGCGACAACGCTCGATGTTGCCGAACTCAGCCCTCGGCTGTTGTTCAGTGCGACCCCGGTCGCCCCGGCGGTGGTGGACGATCCAACGGCGGGGATCGAAGTCGTCGTGACCGAACCGACAACGATCGATACATCCGATTCAAACGGAACCAGTGCCGCCCCGGATACCTCGTCGGCGGACTCTCAAACACAATCGGATGCGGCCGCCGAGAAACAGCGTCTGGAATTGGTCTTTGTCGACGCATCTGTCGACGACTATCAAACGTTACTTGCCGACATCGGAACGTCAGACGCCACGACCGAATTGCAAATCTATTTGCTCGATCCGTCACGAGATGGTGTCGAACAGATCAGCGAGATTTTGGAAGGCTATCAAGACGTCGATGCGGTTCACCTGCTCTCGCACGGCAACGATGGCAAGTTGATCCTAGGCGACAGTGTCCTCGACCAATACAGTCTCGATGGCTATGCGGGACAACTGGCCAGTTGGCGTTCGGCACTTTCAGAACAAGCTGACCTATTGATCTATGGCTGTGAACTAGCTGAAACGGAATCGGGCAGAACGATGCTCGAAGCGATCGCGGAATTGACCGGCGCGGACTTGGCGGCATCCACTGACGATACCGGCGCGGCATCACTTGGTGGCGACTGGGACCTGGAATACGTCATCGGGCAAACGGAAACACACGGACTTTCAACTCGCTTCGCGAACGCATCGTGGGCGGGGTTGTTGGCGACACCGGAGATCGATTCCACCGGCGAACTTCGTGTCTATAGCAGCTCAGGACAAGACCAAGAGCTACAAACGCCCCATCAATCGGTCGCCGTCGATGGCTATGGAAATTCCGTTGTCGTATGGGTCGACAAGAACCCGTCGAATAACGGATCGGACATTTTCTTTCAACGCTTTGATGCCGACGGGAATTTTCTCGGCGCTCGCACTCGCATCAGTGCGAACGATGTCGGGGACCAAAGTGATCCCGTGGTAACGATGGATACATCGGGCCGATTCGCGATCGCATGGGTTTCAGCGGATAGCGATGGCACAGGTATCTTTGTGCGTCGGTTCGATGCATCTGGCAATGCAACCGACATCAACGATATCAAGGTCAATACCTTTCAGGAATCTGGGAATCAACATGGCGTAAGCATCGCGAGCAATGACAACAACCAGATCGTAATCGCCTGGGAAAGCGATGGGCCGAGTGAAGGGATCTATGCACGGACGTTCGACTTTACGTCCACACCAACTCTTGATCAGATCGCAACTTCCTTGGTCACAATCGACAGCGATGCAGATGCGACCAATGTGGCTGTCGATATCAATCAGGCCGGACGCTATGCCGTCGTGTGGAATGATTCAAGTGACATGTGGGGAACTCGCTATGACTTCGGTTCGATGTCGGCCGTTGAAGCGAAGCGAAATCTTGATGCTGGTTTAGGGGTACGTCACCAAGCAGTCGTTAGCATGTTGTCGAACAACGACTATGTGATTGCTTATCGGTCAGAAGCCCTGCTTTCGCAAGGCGTTTGGCTTCGGGTCATCCCCGATTCGGGAGCACTGCCGACGCCCGTTCAAGTGACATCCAATAGCAATGCGGAATTGCCGTCGATCAGTTCCGATGCGAGCAACCGCATTGTCGTGGCGTATCAAAGGCCCGATGGAGACGGAACCGGTATCTACTTCCAAGCATTTAGTTCATCGGGATCAAAGATCGGTACCGAGCAATCTGTCAGCATTTCGACAACCGGTGATCAAGAAAATGCTTCGGTAGCAATCCATGATGTCAACAATGTCGTGGTCGTATGGAGCGGCGAAGGTGATCAAACATCGAATAGTGATTCTCAAGGCGTCTTCCTCCGCCAATTCGGGAACCTCAATCATGATCCGACCGCTGATTTGAGTGCCGGTGCACCCTATACGATTGCCGAAGGCGACAGTTTGACCGTCAACGGGTCGAACTCGACAGATTCCGATGGGGACACGCTGACCTATGCGTGGGACTTGGACAACGACGGAGTCTTTGGCGAAACGGGTGAGCCAACCACAGCGATCGCGACGATTTCTTGGGCGACCCTGCAAAGCTTTGGAATCGATGACGACGGAACCTACACCATTGGTCTTCAAGTTGATGACGGAAAGGGCGGCGTCGCGACGCAAACGGCAACCGTAACGGTTAATAATACCGCTCCGGTCGTGACCGCCACTGGAGCGTCGAGTGTGTTGCAAGGCAATGCCTACACACTCAATCTTTCTGCCGTCGATCCCGGTGACGATACCGTCAGCAGTTGGCGTGTCGATTGGGGCGACGGAACAATTACGGTTTACTCGGGAGCGTCAACGACAGTGACGCACACCTATGCGGTCGAAGGACTGACGCACAACATTTTGGTCAGCGCAACAGACGAAGACGGGTTGTGGTACCAAGGCGACGTGTTTGTCGGTGGCGAAGCATCCAATCCGATCACGCGGTACGACGCCTTGACGGGGACATTCGAAACATCGTTCGGCGGAATGGTCTCGCTTGATCGCGCGACCGATATGGTGATCGGCAAAGATGGATTGCTGTATGTCAGTGGCTGGGGCTCGGATAACGTTCAGCGTTTTAATCCAAACACCGGCGGCTGGGTCGACGAATTCGTCGCCTCCGGAAGCGGCGGACTGAATAACTCGGCGGGCTTGGCGTTTGGGCGTGACGGTAATCTTTATGTCGCCGACTATGATAACGACAGCGTGCTGCGATTCGACGCCAGCACCGGCAACTTCATCGATGTGTTTGTCGCCTCCGGCGCAGGTGGTCTCGATGGTGCCACTGACATTTGGTTCGGTAGCGATGGGAACCTTTATGTCGTCGGCAACAAGTCTGACAACATCTTGCGATTTGACGGATTGACCGGCGCCTACATCGATGAATTCGTCAGTGCCGGTTCCGGGGGCCTCGATAAACCTATCTCTGCCACGATCGGCGGCGATGGTCGGTTGTATGTCAGTTCCAACAACAATGACGAAGTGCTGCGGTTTGATGCGACAACGGGTGCGTTTGTCGATACCTTCGTCACTTCGGGCAGTGGAGGTCTGAATAAGCCGTGGATGTTGACGTTCGGACCTGACGGAAACCTTTACGTTACCAGCCAAGATTCCGATTCGGTGCTCCGCTATGACGCCACAGGGAGTTTTCTCGATTCCTTTTCCAGCGGAATGAACAATCCACGGTCGATCGTTTTTAGCCCTGTCGCACAGGTCACGGTGATTTCGTCGAATACCGCTCCGACAGCAACCAACACCACCCAGACGATCAACTACAACGAAGACGACTCAACCGTCGCGATCGGAGATATTGTTGTTTCAGATGCCGATGCCGGGGACCAAATCACCGCGAAGCTAACCATTAACTTGCCGGCGACCGGTTCACTCACGACGGGCACTTACGGATCTACGTCGAGCACCTACGATTCTTCGACAGGTGTTTGGCAAATCACCGGGTCGGTTGCCGAAGTCAATGCGGCATTGGCTGATGTTTCGTTTTCACCGACCGCCGACAACGATCAAGACTCACAGATCACCGTTCATATCGAGGACAGTACGGCTGACGGACCGGCAGACGGATTGATCCAATTGAACGTCACCGCGATCAACGACGCACCAGAATTAGATCTTGATGCCGATGATTCCAGCACCGCAACCGGCGGCGATTACCTGACAAGTTTTCTAGAAGCTGGCGGATCGGTTTTAATTACTGATGCAAGTGATGCGTTGGTCAGTGATGTTGACAATTCGACTTTGTCTTCGATCACGGTCACGATCACCAACCCGAGCGACGGTGCTCTGGAAACACTCGCAGCCGACACGACTGGTACGTCGATTTCTGCGAATTATGCGGCCGGAGTGCTGACACTCTCGGGGACCGATTCGGTGGCGAACTACCAACAGGTCTTACGAACGGTTCGCTACAACAACACTTCCAGTACACCGACCACCACCAATCGCTTGGTAACCTTTGTTGCCAATGATGGGACAGCTGACTCCGGCGCTGTTACCTCGACCATCCAGATCGGCGCCGTGAATGATGCGCCCGCGATTACCGTTCCCGGTGCACAAACGGCGAACGAAGACACGGTGCTAAACATCACTGGAATTTCGGTTTCCGATGCAGACCTCGGCTCTGGAATTATCGAAGTCACGTTTTCGGTGTCCAACGGAAAACTCCGGATCAATCCCTTGGTGGCATCCGGCGTGACCGCGACCGAAGTGTCAGGAAACAATTCGTCGACGGTCGTCGTCCGGTCGACGCTCAGCCAGTTGAACACGACGCTGTCTTCGACCGGAATCAACTATGTCGGTGCCTCAAACTACAACGGCAGTGATTTGCTGCAAATCACAGCGGATGATTCCGTTTCGACGACGACCGAAAACGTTGCCATCAACGTTCAGCCTGTCAACGATCCGCCGGTCGCCGTCAATGATCGTTTCCAAACGACGCAGAACTCTGTATTGACTGTCAATGGAAATGGGGTGCTGCAAAACGACTTCGATCTGGAAGGCAATTCGCTATCGGTTGTCCTAATCGACGGCCCCGCGTCAGGGTCACTGCAATTCAACTCCAACGGCAGTTTTACCTATCAGCCATCGAACACCACCAGCGGCTTGATCACGTTCACTTATGCCGCGTTCGATGGGACGAGCCAAAGTTCTCCAGCGACCGTGCAAATCTTTGTCTCGCTGCCGATCTTGCCACCGACGCTTCCGTCCGCTGACGCAGCCGTCGTGGGAGCTGAGCCGCCGTCAAGCGATACCGCTCTAGAACCTCCACAGGATTCCAGCGCGGACCAACCCGCACCGATCACGCTCGTCACCACACCCGCGGTGACGACTGGCACACCGACGACGAATAGCACACCACAGATTGTCGAATCCAAGGATGACGGATCATCGAACGACTTGTCGAGCGAAACGGTTTTAGTGTCGAGCGATGATGCCGGCGAAGTCGACGAGTATTCCGGCGCCGATCATGGCGGCGACTATGTCGCGCGTCGACGTCTGGCGATCCGCAACAGTTCGATTTCGATGGCCGCATCGGCCTGGGGCGAATTCGATAGCAAGATCGTTTGGGACGACTTGGATAAGGTGCAACAACAAATCAATCAGCCAACCGATGCCACCTTCGTGATGGCCGGTTCCTTTGCCGGATTCAGTAGCGCCCTGTCGGTCGGTTATGTCGTCTGGACCGTTCGCGGCGGATTGTTGGCGACAAGCTTGCTGGCCCATCTGCCGGCATGGAGCTTCGTCGACCCGCTGTTGGTGCTCAGCGACTTGGAAGGGCAAGAGGACGAGTCCGACGACGATTCGCTCGAAAATATCATCGATAAAAAACAGGCCGAACGCGATGCCGAACAAGGCAGCGATGAATCGGCAGAGGCGGGGGGAGTACACGAATGAAGTTTCTACGGCTACATGCCAGAACACGGATCACGCTTGGACTGATCTGTTTGTTGATGTCTGCGATTTCGACAGCGATGTTGCTCGGGATTGTTCCGGAACGACTGTCCGCGGTCCGCGAAGGTCGCGCCAAGCTTTGCGAAAACCTCGCTTGGGTCAGTTCCGAATACATGTCGCGCAACGAGATTCGTCGTCTGGACGCGATGCTCGAATCCGTCGTCAATCGAAACGACCAGCTTCTGTCTGCCGGAGTCCGCCGTTCGTCCGGAACGCTGATGTCGGAGTTCGGCAAACACACTGAAAACTGGCCCGTCGCCGAATCATCACGCTCGACCGACACACACATCCAAGTCCCGATACGTCGTGGCAAAGAAAAGTGGGGGACCGTCGAACTGTGCTTCGAACCGATTGTCGACAACAGCTGGCTGGGCACCATCATGGACCCTTGGATGCAGCTGACCGCGTTCGTTTCGGTTGCTTGCTTTGTGATGTTCCAGTTGTATCTGAAAAAGATGCTGTCGCATTTGGATCCATCGAAAACGGTTCCTCGACGCGTTCGCAACGCTCTCGACTCACTTGCCGAAGGGTTGTTGGTTTTGGATCGTCAAGGACGCGTCGTGCTCGCCAATCAGTCGTTCTCCGATTGGCTGGAACGGCCCAGCGAACAACTGCTGGGACAGAACGCGGACGAATTGGGTTGGAACCTTTCGAAGGTTGAAACAACGCCCTGGATGAAGGCTGTCAACGAAGAGGCTTTGGTCGCCGGTTCGATGATCGAATTGAACCTTCCCGATCGGCCGGCCCGCGTGTTGATCGCCAACGCGTCGCCGGTCCTTGGTCAAGAAGGCAAGTGTCGCGGCGTCCTGGTCAGTTTCGACGATGTCACGCAACTCGAAGAAACAAAACGAGACCTTTCGATCGCGAAACGAGAAGCGGACGACGCCAACCAAGCCAAGAGCGAATTTTTGGCACGCATGAGCCACGAAATTCGTACCCCAATGAACGCGATCTTGGGTTACACCGACGTCTTGCGACGTGGTTTTGATACCTCCAAAGGCGACCGCCAAGAGTACCTCGATACGATCCACGGCAGCGGCGAGCACCTGTTGGCATTGATCAACGACATTCTCGATTTGTCGAAGGTCGAGTCCGGGCAGATGGAACTCGAATCTGGGCCCTGCTCGCCACTGAAAATTATCAAGGACGTCGTCAACTTGTTGAAAAGCAAAGCAGACGAAAAGAACATCGAACTGAGGTTTAGTGGCGAAGGAAAACTTCCCAAAGAGATCCAAGGCGACAGCGTCCGTCTGCGTCAAGCGATCATGAACCTTGCCGGCAATGCGATCAAGTTCACCGACGAAGGAAGCGTCAGTGTTGTCGCGCGTGCCGTTCCTTCGGAAGTTCCCGGAGGACGCTGGTCACTTGCCATCGATGTGACAGATACCGGTATCGGAATTTCCGAAGAAGCTCAGGCGAAAGTCTTTGAGCCGTTCCAGCAAGCGGACACCTCGATCACACGTCGGTTCGGCGGTACCGGTTTGGGATTGGCGATCAGCAAGCAACTTGCCGAAGCGATGGGCGGACACATCACCCTGACCAGCGAACTCGGCAAAGGGACGACGTTTACGATCGAGTTTCCGATCGGCAAGGAAGACGATTTCCAATGGATCGACCCGGCCGTGGAAATCGGAAAACTCACCTCCGGCGCGGCCGTTCAGCAAGACGTCCAGCAATTGCCACCCTGCAACATTCTGGTCGCCGACGATGGTTCGCCCAACCGCAAACTGTTGCAGTTGGTCTTGGGAAAGGCCGGTGCAAATGTCATCGCCGTGGAGAACGGACAGCTCGCCGTCGACGAGGCCACCGATCGCATTTTCGATGTGATCTTGATGGACATGCAAATGCCTGTGATGGACGGATACACTGCGACACGCACCCTACGCGATTCGGGTTACACCGCGCCGATCTACGCCTTGACTGCCAACGCGATGCAAGGTGACCAAGAAAAGTGTTTCGCTGCCGGTTGCAGCGGCTTTCTTTCCAAACCAATCAAGATTGATTTGCTTTTGGCAACCATCGCGGAGGAACTCTCCAAACGCGATCCCGCGATGATCGCAGCCGCCTTCGAACCAATCGGTCAGCCGACGACCGACGTGTCGGAGCATGCTTCCGAGCCGATTCAGGAACGGTCGACATCGCCGCCAGCCGGCGAGACCATTCATTATGGAATGAACGATACCGTCTCCGCAGACGGTGGTGCCGAAAACGGCGGCTATGACTTTACCGATCAAAGCCCGATCGTTTGCGGCTATCCGCTCGACGATCCAGAGTTCTTGGAAATTGCCCAAGACTTCATCGGAGTCCTCCAGCAACGCTTACCGCGATTGCGAGAGCTGTTTGTCGCCGGAGATTGGCCGACTTTGGCACGTGAGGCACACTGGTTGAAAGGCGTCGGCGGTAGCGCCGGATTTGATCAGTTCACACAGCCGTCGTGTGACCTGCAACACGCTGCCGAGGCGGCTCGTGAGAGCGAATGTGACGGATTGATCCGCCAGTTGTATCATTTGGCTTCAAGGATCGATTTGGTCGGTTCCATCGTCCTGGTTCCACCACTGGATGTCTCGAATGAACCGCTGCAGGAATCAAGTGATGGGCAAATGCATCTTCCGGATCAGGAACCTGTCTTATCGACTTTGCTCGCGATTGACGAAGACTTTCGTGACATTGTGATCGAATTCGTCGATCACCTCGAAGCGAAGCTGGACGAGATGGAAGCAGCTCTGATCGTCGGTGATTGGACACAACTGGGCCGATTAGCACACTGGCTGCGCGGGACCGGTGGAAATACCGGGTTCAAGGAGTTCGTCCAGCCGACCCATGCCCTAGAACTGAAAGCAGCCGCACAGGACCGTGTCGCTTGTCAGGCGATCATCGCAGACATTCGCTCGGTCGCTAACCGGATCGCGATCCCCGTTCGTTGATTCATTTCGTCCGAGCTCGTGCCGCTGAAGTCTTTCGGTACGGGCGGGACTGTCGAAATCCAGTGGACGTGTATACTTGTGGAAGTGGGATGACCCGCCATTTGTACTCGATGCACCGCCGTTTCGTTTTCGGACTCGGTGCCATCTTCTCTACGAGCGTAAGGCAATGCGAAAAGATTTGGACGAAGCGTTAAGGCAGCTTCATTCGACTTTGGAATCGATTCAGGACCTCGAACCGGACGAGGCCGCACGATTGCGTCAGGCGGTCGATGAGATCGCGTCGACGTTGGATGAAAATGATGTCGATTCTGGATCGCTCGCCCGTTCGATGCAGGAGCAAACGGCTTCGTTTCAGGAGTCGCACCCGCAACTGACGATGACTGTCGGTCGGATCGCAGACATCTTGTCCCAAATGGGAATCTGATCAGAAGCCGTTCCGTTTGATACAGACAAACAAAAAACGCCCGGCCGAGTGAATCAGCCGGGCGTTCGTTATTGGTTGCCAATCGCTGGACGCAATTAACTCTGTCGCTGGACGCGATTAACGCTGTGCGACGTTGTTCTCGTCAAACTCGAAGTTCAGCTCGTTGGTCGTGCCGGCTTCGACATCGATCGTTTTCGAGCGGCTGATTTCTTGCCCAGCAACGTTCATCGTCACTCGAACGGTGTAGCCTGTCCAACGCTGTCCTGCTTCCAGCTGTGTGGTGCGGAACGTGCGAACGCTGCCCTTGCCGTTGGTGTCGTTTCCGGCCAAGTTGACAACCGCGTCAGCGGGAACGTGCAACTTCACAACCGTGACCAGTGGCTCGCTCGCAGGGGCGGTCGAAGCACTCATTTCTTCAGCCGGTTGGGCATCCACGGTCTGAGTTGCCGCGGGAGCTTCGAAAACCATTTGCTCGTTGTCACCAGGACGCAGTTTGACCTCACGGGTTTCGGTCTTGGATTCGCCTTCATGGTCGTAAGTGACCTTGACCACGTAGGTGTAAAGGTAACCTTCTTTCAGACCGCGAGACATGAATTTGCGGACGGAACCTTCGCTGGTGGTTTCATGTCCGTTGACCAGGACGGTAGCCGAATCCGAGGGAACGGCGACGACCAACAAAGCGGCGTCATCGTCCAAGGCTGGCTTTTCCGCCGTGTAGGTGTCTTCGCTCGACGCTTCTGGGCTCTCCACTTCAGAAGCGGATTGCACAACACTTTTGCCCGGAGTGGCGTATTTGCGGTAAGAGGTTTCGATCGACGAGGATTCGTATCCGTCGGTCGAACCGTAGTAGCTCATCGGGACGCTGTGCGAACCGGCCGAAACCTGATGGACGCCACCGCTGCTGCCACCGGAGCTTCCGCCGCTGCTCGCTTGCGGGATGTATTGAATCGCAACACCACCGCTGCTGCCGCCCGACGAACCGCCGCTGCTGCCACCGGAGGATGCTCCGTAGTACGCGTGGCGTGCCGCGTGACGTTCGTGGATACGTGCTGCCAAGCGACGAAGGGGACCGACACGACCGACCGAAACGCCGCCACTGCTAGCGTATCCAGCGGTGTAACCGCCAGAAGAGCCGTAGCCGCCGGACGAACCATATCCGCCGGAAGATCCATAGCCACCCGAGGAACCGAAGCTCACCCAACCACCACTGCTGCCGCCAGAGCTAGCGTAGCCGCCGGAGGAACCGCCTGACGAGCCTTGGGCATTCGCCAATTCAGTGAAGCCTGTCGCGGCGACCAACATCGCGAAACAGACCGAAAAACGAAAACGCGTCATTGTTGTATATTCCCTCCGATCCTACTGGTTGGTGATGCCGCACAATTCGGCTCCGATGCATCAGTAAGATAGCGGTCCCACCAAGCCGATCAAGCAGAACGGGCAAAATTTAGAGTTTGCGTAGACTTTAGGGGGCATGGGAAGCCTCGCAATCTGCGAGGACTTGCAGAACTGCGAAAAGGCTGTCGTTATCGAACAAAAAACTGTGGCAAAAACGGGAAAAAACGACGCCACATTTGACACGCGCACTCAGATTGATTGCTCCGGTCGGATCGGATCTCGCGACCACAATTGATTTCGCGCTGAAGGTCGCTGCTGTACGTTTGCGTTCACCCCTTCTTTAAATGCGACGCGTTATTCCCCACAATCACGCCTTCGCGCCAAGCCTCGGAAAGCGTTGTTGTTTGTCGTCAATAAAAGACGAAGACCATGCTGGCTGATGTCAAAACGCCATCCGCATCGTTCCCCTTTCAATTGTTACGTACCAAAGTTCATCTCATGGGCGAGTCCAAATCGAAACGTGTTCTCTCCGGCATCCAACCAACCGGGCGGCCTCACTGGGGAAACTACTTTGGCGCGATTCGGCAATACATCGATTTGCAGGAAGAGAACGACGGCTTTTACTTCATCGCCGACTTGCACGCATTGACCACCGTCCGCGACGCGGACCAACTGCGTGACAATGTGATCAACGTCGCGTTGGACCTGTTGGCACTGGGGTTGGATCCCGATCAAGCGACCTTGTTTGTTCAGTCTGATGTTCCCGAAGTCAGCGAGCTGTGCTGGATCCTGCTCAGCGGGACGCCGATGGGGTTGCTGCAGCGCTGCGTTGCGTACAAGGAAAAGGTCGAAAAGGGGATCGCGGCGGATGCGGGCCTGTTCACCTACCCGGTCCTGCAAGCCGCCGACATCTTGGCTTACGACAGCGAACTCGTCCCTGTCGGTGCCGACCAAGTGCAGCACATCGAAGTTTGCCGCGACATCGCCGGTCGATTCAATCACCAGTTCGGCGAGACGTTCGTTATGCCCAACGCCAACGTGCTGGACGATAGCGCGAAGGTGCCCGGCACCGATGGCGAAAAGATGAGCAAGAGCTACGACAACACTTTGCCGTTGTTTGGCGAAGTCAAAAAGATTCGTAAGCAGATCATGCGGATCACCACCGACAGCCGAGCGATGGAAGATCCCAAAGAGCCCGAGGGCGATCACCTTTACCAGCTCTTTTCGCTGTTCGCCGATCAGACTCAGCGCGACGAAATGGCCGCGATGTATCGACGTGGCGGGTTCGGTTATGGCGAAGTCAAAAAGGCGATCGCCGAAGCCAGCGAAGCGTACTTTGACGAAGCCCGTCAACGCCGAGCGGATTTGGAGCAAAACCTTGACTATGTCCGGGAAGTATTGGTCAAAGGTGCCGAGCGGGCACGGTCAGTTGCCGCCGAGGTGTTGCTGCGCACGCAGAAGGCGGCTGGGTTAAAATAGCGGCTCCCCATCGCGCCCGTCTTCTCGCCTTACGCGACGAAGCGGTCCCACGCGAACATCTCTGCCGCTTTCCGTGGCCGGTCCCCGCCGGCCTTCATTGATTTATGCCGATCATTGCTACGGGTTCCGAGATTGTCGAAACGGTTCGCATCGCCAAGATGATCGAAACGCACGGCGAACAGTTTCTCGAACGAGTCTACACGGCGGACGAGATCGAGTACTGTGTGCAAACGGTCGACGCGCCAGGCCATTTCGCGACCCGCTGGGCAGCGAAAGAAGCGGTCATGAAAGCGTTGCGATGTCGCCGCCGTGGCGTTCGCTGGAACGAGATCGAGGTTATCGTTCGTCCCGGTGCCGGGCATGAAGTCTTGTTGACCGGTAATGCCTTGCAGTGTGCCGAAGACCACGGAATCGACCGATTGCATCTAAGTCTCGCCGCCCAAGATGCCAAAGAAGCTATTGCCCATCGCCTTGGCTTGACGAATCGTTTCGTTGGCGGCGTCCAATTCGATCTTGTGCTGCTTTGCCGACACATCGACCCAGCAACCCTGACAACGCAAGTTGCAACTGTTGATCACCGACATGTACAGAAACGGCGGGAAGAATTCCCCGCGTTTCAATCGCCGTTTGTGCTTGTGGACGCTCAACAACCCCTTCACCCCGAGCGTCCAGACTGCCTTGGCAAGCAATCGTTTGTCGGTCTCGAAAAGAAATCGTGACGCAAGGCGAAGGTACATTTGCGAGCTGATGGTTGAATGTTCGAATTTGAAACAGCGTTTGGGCTTTCGATCACCCTGCCCCATTATGGCCGGCAATCGGATCTGTTGCAGTGCAAAAACGCAATTGCGAAGTCTCCGTCCGTGCGAAATCTGCGTAGACCCCGTTGAGTGTCGCTGCCCGGGTGGGGACCAAAAACAGAGACCCGACTCCGGAATTCCCAGCTTCGATCCGCCCAAACGTTTGATTCACGCCTGAACTCTGATCCATGCCGATCGCTTCCGCCCCCATGATGGTGGCCATCTCTAATACCCGGATTGGATCCAAGTCTTGCCGCCGATTTAGCAAAAATCGCAACTCCTCCCAAAGACTCAGGTCAGGGTTGCTGGCTCTTGAATCGGTCCCCAACGCGACGCGAACCCCAGATCGTAACAACCGATCAACCGGGTGTACGTCGTAGCCGAAAAACGCATGTGTTCGTGGACAATACACCACACTGATCGACGGATTTTGTGCCAAAAAATCGATCTCGTCGGCTCTGAAATCATTTCCATGGACCGCAAGTGATCGCGGCGCGGATGCCAAGATTCGCAGATATTCCAGTATCGGTTCCGTCGCTGATACTGGAAACAAGCCGTCACGCCAAAGCCCAGCGTTCTTCAACACCTCGGCAAATCGTCCGGTGCCGTTTGCCAATAGCTCTCGCTCCTCCGGCGACTCGGCAAGATGCATCGCCACCAGCATTCCGTCGGCGGAATGCGAGGCCAACTCGACGCCGCGCCGCACCAAGTCGATCGGTGTCGAATAGGGCGCATGGGGACTGATCGCCGGTTGGCACCGATCGCCCTGACGATCGAGCGAATCACAATGCCGGACCGCCGATTGAAATCGTTCGTCACCCCGCTCGGACGAAAGCCCCAGTATTTCGGCAAACGAGACGATGCGAACCGGATTTCCCTGCACCGCGAAATCCTCAAGCGGCGGGTAAGTTGACGGCGTGGTCGCGATATCGGCAATCAACCCGACTCCGCCCGCGACCGATTCGGCCAGACCTTTGGCAATGTTTGCTTGTCGCGCGGCCAAGTCCGTCTGCCCACGAGCACGCATGACTTCGCCGATCCAATCCGCCAGCGCGATCCCCGGCGTGCCAATGGGGGACTCGCAATCGGAAAACTCCAGGTGCGTGTGCGCGTTAACCAGCTTTGGCAATACCGCGACATCCCCCAAGTCGATCGCCTGCACCGGATCGGTACCAGCCGGTTTAATTTCGACTATCGTTCCCTCGACAAACGTGATCAACGCGTTTTCAATCGGCGGGCTGACCATTGGAAACAACCAACGTGCCCGATACGTTTGTGGTTTAGAACCTTGTGTTTTGAAATTCATCAACCTGTTGTCTGCCAGCGTGATTGCATCGATGACGTTTCCGATCGATCAAGCCAAACGCCTGCCTCCGGCGTTTTATCAAAATCACACCGCCAACGTTGCGCAAGACTTAATCGGCAAAGCGATTGCGCACCGCGTGCGGCAAACGTGGGTCGGCGGGGTCATCGTCGAAACGGAAGCCTATCTTCATTCGGGTGATCCGGCCAGTCACTCCGCCCGTGGCAAGACCGCCAGCAACGCGTCGATGTTTGATCGTCCCGGCGTGATGTATGTCTACCCCATCCATGCGAAGCATTGTTTGAACGCAGTCACCGAAGACACTGGCATCGGTGCGGCCGTGCTGATCCGTGCCATCGAACCGCTGTGGGGGCTCGAAATGATGTGCGAACGACGTGGGCTGATGGGAGAACTGCGTGGGCACACCGAACGACGCCGGTTAACCACCGGCCCTGCGATGCTGTGCCAAGCTCTGGGGATCGATCGACGCGATGACGGACGCTGCTTCGTCACCGACCCGGACTTGGGATTCTTCGATTTGGGGCCACCGCAAAAAAGGCGTATTGTCGCAACGCCGCGAATTGGCATCAGCAAAGCCCAACATCGAAAGCTTCGTTTCATCGATGCCGATTCGAAATTTCTCAGTCGGCCTTATCGTGACTAAACGGCTAACGTTCAGTCGTTGGCGTATGCTGCTTGGTTGCCTTTCCCAATCCGGTCGACCAGTGCCGCAGCGTCAATTCACGGACGTCCGACGGATCGGTTCCCATCGTCGGATCCACATCCAATCCGACTGCCCCGAAAAAGTCGTCGGTTGCGAACGGACGCGCGGCGGCAAACGGTTCTGCCGCGGCGACGCCGGCGATCGAACCCGCCATGACCGCTGCCGCACGAACCCGGTCTTCGATCTGTCGCTTGTGATCGAACTGGCTTCCGTAGCAACGGATTGACGCAAGCTTTCGTTCCAACGTATCGCTGATGTCGATCAAAGTATGGTACGGGTTGCCGGCGATATTCATCGGCTCGAGCGCAAGCCGAAAATACAGCTGCCGACTGATAACGTGTGGCGGATAATGATCGAATTGCTCGTCCCATTTGGACAAGCGACTGTAGAACACCGCCGCATCGGTCAACAACATCGCTTGATGATGGTCGGGCGAAGCCATCGGTGACTTGTCGCCGAAACCGATCACGACTCGTGGACGGGTCATGCGAAAGATTTTTGCCAGTTCGACGCGTGCTTCAAAACAATCAAACAACTGTCGGTTGGGCAAATCCATTTGGATTCGGTAGCAGACGCCCAATGCTTTCGCCGCCTGCGTCGCTTCCAGAAACCGCGACTCGGGGCCTTTCGAAAACGGCGTCGGTTCCCCATCCGTCAGGTCGATAATTCCAACCCGATAACCTTGGCCAGCCAACTTTGCCAGCGTCCCTCCACACGCGACCTCAACATCATCCGGGTGCGCCCCCACGGCAACCACATCCAGCGGTGGAGGCAATTCAGGTTCTTTACTCATTTGTACTGTCGATCGGAATCGGTTGTAATTTGCCGCTTGCAATGGCCACTGAATCGTGGACTTCGGACGAGTCGTTGGCATCAGCGGTTTGCAGGTAACTTATCCACAAACGTATCGCTTAGGCAACGAACCCGGTCGGCAACAACATTCGCGGATCGAGATGGCTATCATAAGAAGCTCCTTCCTTATTCCTACTTATTCCCACCAAGGAGCCACCGAGATGAGACTCACCGGTCTTGCCTTCTTACTTCTCGCCGCGTTCGCTTCGCAATGTTCCGCGGAAATACGCACCAGCGCCGTGTTTGGCGATTCCATGGTGCTGCAACGAAACAAACCCATCCACGTCTGGGGCTGGGCCGATGCAGGTTCTTCGGTCGAAGTCAAACTAGCCGATGCGACAGCCAACACGAAAACTGACGAGAGCGGCCGCTTTGACGTCGAACTTCCCAAGCTGCCCGCTGGCGGTCCATTCGAATTGACCATCAACGCCGGCGACGACAGTGTCACGTACAGCGATGTTTTGATCGGGGAAGTTTGGGTCTGTAGCGGTCAGTCCAATATGGGCTGGTCGGTTCAGCAATCAAACGATGCTGACCTCGAATCGCTTTCCGCAAACTATCCGAACATCCGTTTAATCTCCGTCCCTCAAGTCGGCGTCCAAGAACCTCAACAAAGCTTCGATGGCCGATGGCAAGCCTGCACACCAGAGACAGTCAAGCAGTTTTCCGGCGTCGGATACTTCTTTGGTCGCCAACTACACCAAACACTTGATGTCCCCGTAGGCCTGATCGACAACGCCTGGGGCGGGTCATCAGCCGAGGCGTGGGTCAAACGTGACCTGTTGGAAGCCAACGACAACTTCGACGAATTGATGGCACGATGGGAACACACCGAAGCGACTTACGACCATGACGCCGAGGTCAAAAAGTTCCAAGAGAATTTGGCCAAGTGGCGTGATCAAAAAAACGGCCCTCGCCCCAACAATCCACGTAACCCGCTGACCGGTCAACATCGTCCGGCCAACCTGTACAACGGCGTGCTGTATCCGATCATCGGCTACACGATCGAAGGCGTCGTTTGGTACCAAGGTGAATCCAACGCGGGCCGCGCCTATCAATACCGTGAGCTCTTCCCTTTGATGATCCAGCACTGGCGTGACGAATGGAAACAGGACGATTTCTCGTTCTATTGGGTCCAACTCGCCGATTTTATGGCCGAACGGGATGAGCCCACCAACAGTGCTTGGGCGGAACTTCGTGAAGCACAAACGATGACGATGGACAAACTGGAAAACACTGGTGAAGCGGTCATCATCGAGCTTGGCGAAGCGTCTGACATTCACCCCAAAAACAAACAAGACGTCGGCAAACGACTGGCACGATGGGCGCTCGCGAAAAACTACGGGTACGACATTCCCTACCGCAGTCCGACGTACGAATCGATGTCCGTCGACGGTGATCAAGTGACTTTAAAGTTTGACCATGTCGGCGGTGGACTCGATACCTTCGATGTGCGCGATGTCATCGGTTTCACGATCGCAGGCGAAGACAAGTCCTTCGTGCAAGCCGAAGCCAAGATCACCGGAAAAGACACCGTGGTGGTCTCCAGCGACAAAGTCTCGGCACCTGCTGCGGTCCGCTATGCTTGGGCCGACAACCCGATCTGCAACGTACAAAGTCAAGAAGGCTTGCCAATGACTCCGTTCCGTACCGACGACTGGAAAGGCGTCACTGCCGACGCCAAGTAACCACGGCGTCTTCGCGCTTTGTGCTGTTCGCACGTGCCAGGGTGTCACGCCTCGTGACACCCTGGACTCGTACACCCTCGCTGATCCAAACTCCGCACCAGCGACACAGCCACTACGACCGTTGCAGTACTCGTAGACTACGGGCGCAAAGTGAACCACAGCATTGGCGTTTCAATCCTCGTGCTACTGAACGGCTAGAATTGAACGGCGGTTTCGCCGCCGTTTTTTATCTAGTCAGCACGTCAAAACGCCATGCCTTCGCAACCCTCTCGCAAGACTTCGTCCTCTGGCAGAGTCGCCAAGGGAACGAAAAAGAAGAAAGCCCCCTCGAAGAAAGCCACGCCTTCGCGTTCTCGCCGCCTCGCAAACGATGGCGACGTTGCCCCGACGCTTACCGCTGATGGCGTACAGTCACACGTCGTCAATGAAGCGACCAAGGCGGCCCAAGAAAGCAAGATTTCTGCGGTCCGTGACATCATCGATAAAACGCCGCCGCATGATGTCCATACTTTGGCAAGGACCCTGGAGACGATCATCGATGGTGCTTCGCCAGAAGACGCCGCGGTGCTGCGTGGCGCCTTGCTGAAACATTCCACCGGCAAACGGGCCCGCGGCAAAATCAGTGCCGATGATCAGCTCTCCGAAGGTTGGCGTGACGGAGCTTATCCGTACCGCAACTTGATGTCGCGCAAGAACTATGAAAAGCAAAAGTACCTGCTTCAAGTCGAACTGCTGAAGCTCCAGGCCTGGGTCAAAGAGAATGGCGAGAAAGTCATTCTGCTTTTCGAAGGCCGAGATGCGGCCGGGAAAGGTGGTACCATCAAGCGGTTCATGGAACATCTCAACCCCCGTGGTGCTCGGGTCGTCGCTCTGGAAAAACCCAGCGAAACCGAACGTGGACAGTGGTATTTCCAACGTTACGTCGAACACCTTCCGACCGCGGGCGAAATCGTGATGTTCGACCGCAGTTGGTACAACCGTGCCGGCGTCGAACGTGTCATGGGCTTCTGCAGCGACGAAGAATATGAAGAGTTCATGCGGCAGGTGCCCGACTTTGAACGCAACCTCGTCCGCAGCGGAATTCGACTCATCAAGTTCTGGTTCTCTGTTAGCCAGAAAGAGCAACGGCGTCGTTTCAAAGAACGCGAGGTCCACCCGCTCAAACAATGGAAACTCTCGCCCGTCGACATGGCTTCGCTGGATAAATGGGACGAGTACACGCGTGCCAAGGAAGCGATGTTCTTTTACTCCGACACGTACGATGCACCCTGGACAGTGGTCAAGTCCGATTGCAAGAAACGTGCACGTTTGAACGCGATGCGATTTGTGCTTGGGTCGATTCCATACAAAAATCGTGACATGGCCAGGATTGGAATGGTCGATCCACTCTTGGTCGGCCGGGCGAATTTGGTGCAATCTTCGCGTTCTTCCGAAAACGAATGACAAAAATGTCCGCATCGTCGGCCTTGTCGTATCCTGGCAGGACTTGGCCGCCCGTCTTTTACCACTCACACACCAAATCGCATGTCATCCTCCAACCCTTTTGACGCCCCCACTTCGTCCTATCAAACCACCTCTGCTACCAGCAGCAGTTCGATTGTCCTGCGAAAGGTCGACATCATGTCAGTCGGAATGATTTTCGGCGTCATGTATGCAATCATCGGATTGCTCGCTGGTATGGTCATGGCACTCTTCGCAATCGCTGGTGCGGTCAGCAGCGGTGACACCGCGATGGGATTTGTCGGTGGCGCATTCGCTGCGATCATCATGCCAATCGCTTATGGTGTCGGGGGCTTGATCGGTGGGATCGTCCTGGGACTGATCTACAACGTTTGCGCTGCGATGGTCGGCGGCATCCGCTTCGAAATCGATAGCTGATCGGGAAGCGGAATCGATTAGATGGGTGCCTCCCACCCCGCCCCTTCGATTCCCACCGGATTGCGATGAACTCCTCCCAGACGCCCCTTCTCTCTCGCACGATCAAACGGATCTTTGTTGTCACGACAGCAGTTGCGTTGACAGTCGGCAGACCGGCTAGCGTCGAAGCACAAGACGCCCCCCAGCAACCTCCGCGGTCCGTTGACTTGGTGATCTACGGCGGGACGTCCTCGGGAATTGCGGCTGCCGTCGCCGCCAAACGTCTGGGGCTGTCGGTAATCGTGATCGAACCGAGCGATCGTGTCGGCGGACTGACCACCGGAGGGCTTGGTCAAACCGATATCGGGAATAAATCAGCCATCGGTGGGATCGCCCGCGAGTTCTATGAGGACATCGCCACTTATTACCAATCCCCCAACACATGGGACTGGCAGCGCCCTGACCAGTACCGCAGCGGTGGCCAATCCACGACTGCCAGCGGCGAATCGGCGATGTGGACTTTCGAGCCAAGTGCCGCGTCGACGGTCTACCAACAGTGGATCGAACGCGATCAGATACCAGTGGTCTATGGCAAACGCCTCGACCGCTCTGCCGTGACGATGACTCGCAGTAAGCCCGCCAAGATTTTGGCGATCCGGATGGAAACCGGGGAAATCTATCGCGGCAAAATGTTTCTCGATGCGACATACGAAGGTGACTTGATGGCCACCGCTGGGGTCAGCTTCACAATCGGACGCGAGGCGAATACCACGTATGGCGAAACACTCAACGGCGTGCAAACACGACACGCCCGATCTCATCAGCTCTATCCCGGAATCGATCCCTACGTCTCGCCGGGAGATCCGTCCAGCGGTTTGCTTCCCCACATCGATCCCACCGGCCCCGGTGCAGATGGCGAGGCGGACGAACGCATACAGGCTTACTGTTTTCGCATGTGCCTGACCGATCACCCGGAGAACCGCATCCCGTTCCAAAAGCCTGACAGCTACAACGAGAAGTGGTACGAATTACTGCTCCGCAACTTTGAAGCGGGTGAAAAAAGTGTTCCCTGGATCAACTCCGCGATGCCGAATCGCAAAACGGACACCAACAATCGCACTGGTTTTTCGACAGACTTTATTGGCCAAAACTATGATTACCCCGAAGCCAGCTATCAACGTCGCCAGGAAATCATTGACGAACATCGCCGATACCAACAAGGGTTGATGTGGACGCTGGCTAACCATCCACGCGTCCCTGCAAACATTCGCCGCGAAGTCTCGCGTTGGGGAACCTGCAAAGACGAGTTCACCGACGGCGAAGGCTGGCAGGACCAACTCTATATCCGTGAAGCCAGGCGGATGGTCAGCGACTACGTGATGACGCAAAAGAACTGTCAAGGTGAAGCGGTCGACGACCCGGTCGGCTTGGCTGCCTACACCATGGATTCACACAATCAACAACGGTACGTTGACGACGAAGGTCACGTTCGCAACGAAGGTGACGTGCAGGTCGGCGGCTTTCCACCGTACGGAATCAGCTATCGCTCGATCGTCCCCCGGCGTGACCAAGTGAGTAACTTGCTCGTCCCCGTCTGCCTTTCCGCATCGCACATCGCGTTCGGTTCAATCCGAATGGAACCGGTTTTTATGGTGCTCGGCCAATCTGCCGCGACGGCAGCGGCACAAGCCATCGAAAAAGGCGTTGCCGTCCAAGTAATCGACTATCAAGCCCTTGCACAACAGCTGGCAGCGGACAAACAGGTCCTCCACTACACCGGGCCGCCGAAGTCACTCGGCATCGATGCCAAAGACCTGCAAGGGATCGTCGTCGACAACTCCGATTGCGAAACGACCGGTACTTGGGTCAGCAGCAATTCATCGTCACCGCGTGTTGGGTATGACTACTTGCATGACAACAACGAACAACAAGGCGATTGCGTTGCGACCTACACGGTCGAGTTACCGAAGCCTGGAGAATATGAAGTGTTCTTGCGTTGGCCGCCGTTCCCCAATCGCTCGACGCGAACCCCAGTCACCATCACCGACCGAGACGGTATCGTCCAACAACAATTGGTCAATCAGCGTGCCTCTAAATCAAAGGGCGTGCAATCGCTGGGCGTCTATGCTTTTGAGCAATCGGCGGTCGTCCAGATCAGCAACGCCAACGCGGATGGCTATGTTGTCGCCGACGCGATACAGTTCATCCCGCAATCACCCTGACCGAGACAATGCCTGAATCCGAACGCCATTTTTACAGCCGACGTGAACTGCTCGCTTGGCTGGCCGGCGTTCCGATTGCAGGTTTGGTCGGCTGTGGTTGGTCGCCCCGGCAAATCGATGGGCGGTTGCTGAATCCTGATTTTTCGGTGATTCACCGGCTCCGCGACGGCTGGCGTCCGCCCGAACCGACACGCAATCCGTCACGGCACCGCGTCGTGATCGTCGGCGGTGGCATCGCCGGACTTTCGGCCGCATGGCAACTGAAACGCCATGGCATCGATGACTTCGTCATTCTAGAACTCGACAAGACAATCGGCGGCACGGCACGATCGGGCAGGTTCGGTGACTTTCGTTTTCCCTGGGCTGCCCACTATGTGCCAGTCCCGATGCCGGAAAATGATCGACTGATCGATCTGTTCCGCGAAATGGGCGTCGTCGTCGGAAGCGCCGAAGAAGGCGAGCCGATTGTGTCCGAGACGGCACTCTGTCGTGACCCACATGAACGCGTTTTCGTTGACAATCCAGCTGACGGAAACGGTCGCTGGATCTATGGCTTGCTCCCTGACCCTATCCCGTCAGCCGAAACCCGTCAGCAACTGGCACGATTCCAAACCCAGATGCGTGACTTCGCTTTTGGGAAAGATCGACAGGGCCGTCGCCTGTTTGCGATTCCGATGTCACAAGGCTCGGATGACGAACAAGTTCGCGCACTCGATCGCATCTCAATGGCCGAGTGGATGAACTCCCAAGGCTACAACGCCCCCGCGTTGCGTTGGCTGGTCGATTACGGTTGCCGCGACGACTATGGACTAACCGCCGAGCAAACGAGCGCTTGGGCAGGCGTGTTTTATTTTGCCTCGCGATGGCGACAGGGCGAAACAGAGACTCAAGCCGTGATCACATGGCCTGAAGGAAATGGCCACATCGTCGATCATCTCGCCAAATCACTGCAAGCACAAATCAAATGCGAGCAAGTGGTCACCAAGATTGAACTCACGTCCCGGCAAGAGCTGTTAACAACAGCCTTCGGTGCGTCGACCGAGCAAACGCAACAGTTTCTTGCTGACGACGTTATCTTTGCCGCACCTCAGTTTCTGGCCCGACGTTTGATCGCACCATTCGAACAGAGCCAACGGGATGTCTCGTCATTTCGCTACGGTGGCTGGGTCGTCGCGAATGTCTTGCTAAGCGATCGCCCTCGAGAATCGAATGTCGCGATGTGCTGGGACAATGTGATTTCCGGCGGGGCATCGCTCGGGTATGTCACGTCGACACATCAAAGTGGAATCGACCACGGCCCAACGGTGATCACTTGGTATCGTCCGCTGACCGATGACGACCCGCGGGTCTCCCGCCAAGAACTCATGCGACTCACTTGGGACGATTGGGCGCAGGTCGTTACATCCGACTTATTGCGAGCCCATCCGGACATTGCGGCACTGATCGAGCGGATTGACGTGATGCGTTGGGGGCATGCGATGATCCAGCCTCGCACGGGGTTTATCTGGGGAGGTGCTCGTCAACAGGCTGCGCAGTCGCTAGGCAGAATCCATTTCGCCGCCAGTGACTTGAGTGGCGTGGCCTTGATGGAAGAAGCCTTTGATCGTGGGACACGTGCCGCCGATCAAGTCATTCGACGCGACCGTTCGCCAAAGGTCTAATGACACGCACAATCGTCCCAGAACGCGCGATCAACGTTTTTGCTAAAGCCAATTCTGCACAAACGCAGATAAGGTGAGTGCATCGTCAGACCGACGGATCCGGACGTTTTGACGAAACAACGCTCCACTCCCTACACCTGCTGGATGGTCGACCGATGGATAGCCGCTTGATTCTGATGCGACATGCTAAGAGCTCGCACGGTGATCCGTCTTTGTCGGATCACCAGCGGCCATTGAACCCACGCGGACAACGTGATTCGCCACGCATGGCCAGGTGGCTGGTTGAAAATGATTTGCAACCCGAAATCGTACTCAGTTCGACGAGCCAACGCACCCGCGAAACGCTCGACTTGATGTTGCCGGAGCTTGGAGAGGCACCCGAAATTCACTTTCTCGACAGCTTGTACCTTAGCAATGTCGAGTCGATTCTGTGGACCATCAGCAGCGAGCATCGTTCATACAAGCAAGTCATGGTGCTTGGGCACAATCCGGGAATCAGCATCGTGGCGTCGGTTTTGTCGGGGCAAGTGATTCAGATGCCGACCGCCGCGATCGCGGTCATCGCGGCGGAAACCGATGCCCTCGAAAGTGATTCGCGAGCGCATTGGTTAGAAGAACTCGACCCCCATACACCTTGCCGACTGACAACGTTTGTGACTCCCAAAGGGTTGGATAGCCACCAATGAGTGGACTGTGGAATGACGTACTGCTGTTGCTGATCCTTGTCGGGCATGGCGGTCTGCATATCGCGATTTACAATCGCGTCAACTCACTCGGCTGGCAGCGAAAGACGATCAAAACCTGGGTCAAAGTCTTTTTCATCAATACGTTTCTGCTGCCCACCCTGATTCTGCTGACGCAACACCAAGCACTCAACGCGATCATTCGCGGCGAAGACCGCTGGTCTGACCTGTCGTCTTGGACATTGGCGTACTTCGGGATGTGCTTGGCAACGTGGTTTCTGTTTGGCGTCCCCTGGTTAATTTGGCGACCGATTTTTGGAATCGAATGGGCCAAGGCGACGCGGCGGCGAAAAGTCATCAACGTTGCGAGTGCCGTCAAAACGCCTCTGCTGCTAACCTCCAAGGCGCAGTTCGAAGCCAAACTGCCACTCAATCAATTGCTGGAACTATCAATCGAACAGATCGAGCTTCCGGTGCCGGGACTTCCCAAGAAACTCGACGGATACCGGATCGCACATCTCAGTGACATCCACTTGACCGGCGAAATCCATGCCGACTATGCCCGGTATGTGGTCCAGGCGGCGACTCGCGAGCGTCCCGATCTGTTTGCGATCACCGGCGACATCATCGATTCCCAACCCTGCATTGATTGGCTCTTCGATATTTTTTCACCCGCACAAGCTCCCGACGGTTGCTTCTTCATCCTAGGCAACCATGACACTCGCGTTGTCGATTCGTGGGAGACTCGCCAAGCGATGGACCGGGCGGGATGGATCGATCTGGGATCACAAACGACACAGCGAAAACTTCGGGGTGTCCCTTCATTGGTGATCGGCAACGAGTATCCCTGGTTCGAGCGTCCGGTCGTGCCCGACTGTGACGTGGAATTCAAACTGCTCCTCAGCCACAGTCCCGACCAAATCTCATGGGCCAGACGCAACGGAGTTCATCTGATGCTTGCCGGACACACCCATGGCGGACAGGGGCGATTGCCGATCGTGGGACCGATTCTGAGCCCCAGTCTGCACGGCAGCCGATTCGCCTCGGGTAGTTTTTACAAACGCCCAACCACGCTTCAGGTCTCGCGCGGTCTCGGCGGCGTTCACCTCGTCAGGATCAATTGCCGTCCGGAGCTTTCGATCCTGACTCTTCGATCGGTTTAGCCCGCGAGCATCGCGGTACGAGAATCCCGGCGCGAGCAGGGACCGTTCGTCGTCTGCTCGCGGGTTGGTTATTCGCGAGACAATCAGTGATCTCGCGCAAGCGATCGACCTCTGTTCCCTTGAGATCGAATACACGATCACCTGCGTGGGCCTGCCGTACGTGCGAAACGTCCGATCAGACAGCCGATCCGACAGCGCATTGGCGGGGCCTAGCGTCAATTAAACCGCCCAAAACAGCCACAAAAACGGCCAGTTCGACATGGACACTTAGTTTCTTCATCATCAGGCTGCGCCAAAGTGAAAAAAAGTGTCTTCGCGGGTCCGTTCCAGCCGCAGATCGCCGGCGGCCGCTCTTGGGAGAAGCCCGCAATGGGCTGCGGTTTGGTGAAACTTGGTGTTTCACGGGTTTTGCGTGGGAAAACAGGGCTCGGATGGTCCATCAGCTGAACATTTGCAAATTAAATCAGCCGCGATCTAACCCCGTAAATCGCGAGAGAAAACGCAAAACAGGGCCTCGCATTCACGTCTCGCGAACAATTAATTCACACATTTCCTTCATCAGCCGTTGACCACCGGCCGATCCTCAGCAACAATCCCGCTCATCGTTCGAGAGACGTCGCCGACAACCAGTCACGACGACTTGATGAGCGAAACCGATCATTGACAATTTGGTGGTGAAACTTCTGTTGAGTTCAGATATTGAGATCGCTTTTGAGCGATCAGAGCTTGTCTCTGGTCAATCAAAACAATGGCGAATTGTGGGCCGGCTAACCGACCG
>PPHI01000098.1 GCA_002901265.1 Rhodopirellula baltica
AGCCTGAGTGCAGTGCGTGGCAAGGCGGGAGCCTTGGCACGAGTGCGCTGCTTTCGGCGGAGCGAAAGGCGACAATGGTTTGGTTGTGGCTGGGCAGGCGGGAGCCTGTGGTGCAGCGCATGACAAGGCGGGAGCCTTGTTACGAGTGCGCTACTTTCGGCGGAGCGAAAGGCGACAATGGGTGAGATGCAGGTTGTTAAACCAGATCGAGAATCGGGTCATCAGATGACATATCGATGACGTGGGCGACTGGTAGGACGAAGATTTTGCCGTCGCCAATTTGGCCAGCCGAACCGGTCAACGCCTTGCGTGAAATGGCATCGATGACTTCTTCGAGTTGATCTTCGCTGACCATGATTTCGATCACGACTTTTCGCAACAAGTCGACTTTGTATTCGTTTCCGCGAAAGAGAGCCGTTTGACCGCGTTGGCGACCGTATCCCATCGCGTCACAAATCGTCAAGTCTTCGACGTTCAGCTCGCGAAGTGCGTCACGAACGCTGGACAACTTAGTCGGTTGAATGATGGCGACGACGACACGCATGTTTGATCGAAAGCGTTAAGGGGAAAAGGTCGTATCCGTTTCGCTCATCATAACCGGTTGTCCGCTGTTTGCCGAGCGATCGAGTTGTTCTAGAACTCGTTGGGTTGTCACGGAAAGCTGGTTGTATTCGTCCAGCGGTTGGTCACCGATGAGTGTTTCGATCATTCGTGGTTCTTGTCGATCCGCAATTTCGTTCGCGGTCACGCTTCCTTTGGCGTCGTGGATCCAGAACCGCGTCGGTCGCTCCAACCAGGGGCGTGTGAAGTCGTCGCAGATCAATGAGGCTTCCGAGCCGGCGACTTCGAACCATTTTCGTGTGGCTGTGTCGTAGCCAACCGAAAGGCTGGCGGTGATGTTATCAGCGAACCATAGCGTTCCGACGGTACGAATTGGCACGTCGTTTTCGGTGACGGTATGATCGGCGAAAACGCGTGTCGGCGCGGACTGGGCCATGATGCAGGCGAGGCTGACGGCATACCAACCGAGATCCAGCAGGCACCCTCCGCCGAGTGACTTGTCCAGCCGGTGCTCACCCGCTTGGAACGGTCGGTAGAATGAAACGGCCGCGGAGATGTGCCCGAGTTGGCCGAGTTCACCACGGCGCACAATGTCTCGCATCTCGACCGTCCGGCGATGATGAAAGTACGCGGTGGCGTCCAACCAACGGACGCCTTCTTCGGCGCAAACACGAGCGATCTGCTCGGCTTCGTCGCCGCTTATGGCCAAGGGCTTTTCGCAAAGAATTGTTTTCTTGGCGCGGGCGGCCGCAATGCACCACTGTGCGTGAAGTGACGGCGGCAGCGACACATAAACCGCATCCACATCGTCGCGTTGCAAGAGTTGCTCGTAGCCTTCGACGGCGGCAGCGATTCCATATTGCGAAGCAAACCAATCAGCACGCTCTTTTTGGCGACTGGCAATCGCGGTGACGGTTACGGTATCGGTGGATTGTAAATCGGCGACCAGTCGACGTGTGATACGGCCGGTACCGATGATTCCGAATCGAGTCATGCGAGTTGACGAGCGTCCGAGGAGCGGGAATGTGAGTGCTTGGGAGTGGAATGATGACTTCGACGAGAGACGTCAATCAGACCGGGACCGGGATCGACTGCAACAATCGCGTGATCAGGTCTTCGACGACTTGGCGAGACGATTGGCTGGCGAAGTCGTCGACCAAGACGCGGTGGGACAAGACGCTGGTGGCAAGCGATTTGATATCGTCGGGGATGACATAGTCACGGTTTTCGGTGATCGCCCGGGCTTGGCAGCCTCTATAAAAACTGAGTGCCGCTCGCGTGCTGACGCCCAATCGAAAGTCGCCACTGGTGCGTGTCGCATGAACGATTTGCAGTAGATAGTCCTCGAGCGATTCATCGAAGCGGACACGTCGAACGGCAGCTTGAGCTTGCAAGATATCGTCGGTACCGACCACGTTCTTGATCGAGTCGACCGGTTCGCCATCGCGGTGTGATTGCAACACTTTACGTTCGCTTTCTGGTTCCGGATAACCAATGCTGGTCCGCATCAAGAATCGGTCCATCTGGCTTTCCGGCAGCACGTAGGTCCCTTCGAATTCGTAGGGGTTTTGTGTGGCAACAACGATGAACGGTTTTGGCAACTCGTAGGTTTTGCCGTCCACGCTGACCTGGCCATCACTCATCGCTTCTAGCAACGCTGATTGCGTCCGTGGCGGGGCGCGGTTGATTTCGTCGGCCAGCACCACATTGGCAAAAATTGGTCCCGGGGTGAATTGGAACTTTTTTTCGTCGCTGCGGTAAATCGAACTTCCCGTGATGTCGCTTGGCAACAAATCGGGTGTGAATTGGATCCGGTTAAAATCGGTATCAATGCTGCCAGCCAACGCTTTTGCGGCGAGCGTTTTCCCTACACCAGGGACATCCTCAAGTAAGAGGTGCTCTCCGGCCAGCAGAGTTAAGACGATCGAGCGAATCGCTTCACTTTTCCCCAGCATCACCGATTCCATGTTTTCACGGAGGCGGCGTGCGGTCTCGTAAGCTTGCTCCATCGTTTGTAAAACAAGATTGGGAATGAAAGGACGAATGAACAGTCTGACATGTTAGCCTACGGTCCCGTGAGGGCGGAACCCAACGTCTGACAGCATTCTCGACGAGCTGTTACCCCTCCGCGGAACTGCACTTTTTGTACGAAACACCGGTTTCCATCGATGCCAAACAATAAACGTCGTTCTCAGAAGAAAGCGGAGAACGAATCACGACAATCCATGAAAGGCCTGCGGATATCCGGCGGACTGGTGGCGGCCGGATTTTTGATTGCGGTCACGGCACAGTACTTTGCGCCGGACTTTGACCACCAGAACGCCAACCTGATCAGTTTGGCCGCAATCGCGTTGCCCACGCTGTTCCTGCTGATCACGATCTACCGAGCGGAATGGGGCGGAGGCCATCGACTGCGACTGCCGGCATTGATCCTTGTCGTGCTGGTCGGCTTGGGAATCTGCTATCGCTTCGAAGGTTTCAGCGGAACGATGGTTCCACAGTTCAGTTATCGGTTTGGTAATTCCAGCGATTTCGAATTAGAAACCCTAGAAACCACCGAGCAAGCGGATCCAGAAGGTATGCCGACCGACGACTTGCACCTCGCGTTCGAATCTCCACAGTTCCTGGGGCCGAATCGTAACGGCGTCTATGGGGAACGTGTTTTCGACATCCCGTCTGACCCCCAAGAAGTAAAAACAGTTTGGTCACATGGCATCGGCCAAGGCTGGTCGTCTTTCGCGGTCTCCGGGGAATACGCGGTCACACTTGAACAGCGTGACGAAAAAGAATGCTTGACATGTTATCGATTGGCCGATGGCGACTTGGTCTGGATGGTGCAAAACGATGGGTCTCATTACAACGCGTTGGGCGGGACGGGGCCACGCTCCACTCCGACAATCGTCGATGGTCGTGTTTATGCCTCCACGCCGACGGGAAAACTCTTGTGTGTCGACTTCGGCAATGGTGATGTGATTTGGAAACAAGACCTGTTTGCGATGGCGGGTTGGGATCAAGTGGCGTTCGAAATAGCCGCGCCATGGGGTTACGCACCGTCGCCGTTGATTGTCAATGATCAGTGCGTGGTACCGTTAGGCGGTCCGATCGATGGTGAAAAGTCCGCGTCGCTGATCGCGCTCGATGTAGCGACGGGCGAGGTTGTCTGGAAGGCCGGTGAAGACCAGTTGAGCTATGCGTCACCGATGTTGATGACGTTCGACGGTGTCCAGCAAATCGTTTCAGTTAACGAAAAAACGGTGACCGGTCACTCGCTTGCTGGCGGAGAAGTGTTATGGGAATTTGACTGGCCAGGATCGACAAATACGGGTGCAACTTGCGCGGCGGCGGTGTATGTCGAACGAGATCGCGTCTTGGTTGGCAAAGGGTACGGCGGAGGCAGCGCCCTGGTGCAAATCAAACACGACGACGGAGGCTGGTCGACGGAGGATGTTTGGCGATCGAATCGCGTCTTGAAAACGAAATTCAATCACACCTGCGTTCAAGATCAAACCGGCTTCGGAATCAACAACGGTTCTTTGCAAGCGGTGGATTTGGAAAAGCCCAAGGCCGATTGGACACAGCCCCGTGGAAGCCGTTGTGGTGAAGGCCAATGTGTTTTGGTCGGGGACGTATTGGTTGTCCAAGACGAACAGGGCGATGTGGTCTTTGTCAGTGCGAACAAAGACCAATACATGGAATTACTGCGTTTGGATGCGTTGGATTCAAAGACATGGAACATTCCGACAGTCGCCGGCCGATTTGTCTTGGTGCGGAACGATCGACAAGCGATTTGCTTCGAGATGCCAGCGATCAACATGATCCCTCAGGAAGTCCTTGATCAGTCTTTCGAATTTCTAAACGAGAACGCCGATTCGAAAACGGAAGAACCATTGAACGGGGTGAGCAACACGACCGAGCCTATCGATACGGATGTTGCGGAAGAAGCCGCCAGAGAATAGCAAAGCAGACGCCTTACGCAGAAATTGAAATGACGAGTGCGATCGCTGACGATCGACCGAGCAAGCTACCTTGGCTGTTTGGCCCATGGGCTGACTTGGCAACCTTTGGCGGAAGCTGTCTGTTGGCGATCGTGTTCCTAGCGATCGGTGGCATGCTGGGGGTGTTGCACAGTGACACGCCCGAATGGACTTGGGTCATCGCAATCTTGTTGATCGACGTCGCACACGTTTATGCGACCGGATTCCGAGTCTACTTTGATCAGACAGAACTGCGACGGCGGCCCTGGTTATACGGGCTCACTCCGATCCTGGCTTTTGCGGTTAGTTGGGCAGTCTATAGCGAAAGTGCCACGTTGTTTTGGCGATGCCTTGCCTACCTCGCCGTCTTTCACTTTATCCGTCAACAATACGGCTGGGTCGCTCTCTATCGTCGCAAAGCGAATGAGCGATCACGGGCTGGTAAGTGGATCGACAGCATGGCGATCTACCTAGCGACGATCTATCCGTTGGTGTACTGGCACTGTCACCTTCCTCGCGGATTTTGGTGGTTCCAAGAAGATGACTTTGCCAGTTTGAATAGGGATTGGTCGGCGTGGTTGGCGCCGGTGTATTGGTCCAGCTTGTTGGCCTATTCGGCACGCTCGATCTACCGAGGAATCCTGTCGGGGCGTTGGAATCCTGGTAAGGATCTGGTCGTAGCGACAACAGCGCTGTGCTGGTACGTCGGAATTGTCTGGTTCAATTCCGACTATGCCTTTACGGTGACCAACGTGATCATCCACGGAATCCCCTACCTGGTGCTGGTTTATTGGTATCAGCAAACTAATCAAGAATCGAATTCGAAGTCTGGCAATTCAAGCCGAGCCATCTTTCGTCTGTCGCGTTTTCTTGGCTTGTTGTGGGTGCTGGCCTATGCCGAAGAGTTGCTTTGGGACCGTGGAGTCTGGCACGAGCGAGATTGGCTGTTTGGGGGATCCTGGTCAGCGGAATCATTGGACATGTTGATCGTTCCGCTGTTGGCAGTTCCCCAGATCACTCACTATGTCCTGGACGGTTTTATCTGGCGAAGGTCGTCGCATCGGTCCGTCGAAGCGATCGGGCGAGCGTGACAAACGAAGTTCATAGCGAGCGGAGTGCCAGTGTCCATGCGAGACAGACAACCAATAGAGCGGCGACTCCACCGGCCCATTGAAACGCCAAATTCATTCTTCGTTGATGCGAAATCTTGGTTGCGATAAAACCGATCGCTATCCCAGCAACAAATCCAAACACATGTGCCATCACGTCGGTGCGCTCGCCACCGACGCCCAGGAATGACAGCAGCATGATTCCACCCAAAATTGGTGTCCATTTGCGGTAACGATTTTGGCGACTGAAGGTTTGAAAGGCTTCGGCAACCATGATGCCCAACGCACCGAAAACCGCGGTCGACGCGCCGATGGATTGGTGGCCGGCGCCTTGGAAGTAGGCGTTCATCAGATTACCGAGGAACCCCGCGATCACGATCAGAATCCATGCAAGTCCGCCACCGAAGGACTGGCCAAGTAGAAAACCGAAGAAGCTTCCAAAGAGCAAGTTTGACGCGAGGTGTCCGATGTCGAGGTGCAACGTGAGTGCGGTCACACATCGATACCATTCGCCGGAAGTAACGTTTGCGGCAACGGATGTACCGATCTCGCTAAGGTTGACGCCGTATCCCCACGAAGCGGCCAGAGTGCTGATCGATCCGATCACAAAACAGTACACAAGCGAGCCCCAAGCCGCACCCGGAACGATCCCTAGATGAGGTGTTTCGACAGTGCGAGATTGGTTCTCGGAGCGGTAATCTTGAAGTTCCTCGATCGCGTGTTCGCTGTCGTCGGGGCGAACGAGCAATTGCCATCCGCCGTTCTTCTGAATCGTTTGCGTCGGGATGCCCGCTGCGGCAAGTACCAGTCGGTGTTCTTTGATTTGCTTAAAGTCGCCAGCGCTGAATACTGGAGTCGTCATCGTCGCGTTCCCTCGTTTTAACGCCGGATCCGAATCATCCAACATGGTTGACCAACCTTGAATTCAATATTGCCGACGGAACTCACACAGACCTTAAGCGATCACGCCGACTTTGCGGGGTGGGTCGTGTTTGGCTCGTTCGTCGTCTTTCTAGGTGGCATGTTGATTGTGCCGTGGCTCGTCATCCGAATGCCGCCGGATTACTTCATTCGGCCACGGGCTTCCGCAAGCTATACCCAGTGGCGGTATCCGATCTTTCGGTGGATCGTGAAGGTCGCCAAAAATATTTTCGGCGTGATCTTGCTGATCTTGGGAATCGCAATGCTGGTTTTGCCCGGTCAGGGGTTATTGACCATGGCGGCTGGCATCCTGTTGATGGATTTTCCAGGAAAACGGCGATTCGAACGATGGTTGGTCCGACGGCCAGCGATTTTGCGTTCGGCTAATTGGATGCGAAGGCGTGCAGGCCGAATCCCACTGCAAGTCCGCTAAGGATCTCGCCGCAGGTCACTGACGTCGCCCATCAACTTGTTAGCGAAGAACGTTCGCCACATGGCTTCGTCGTAACGGTAATCCGCTTCCGGCGCGATTTCTTTTAACAGTGCGAGCGCATCGGCATTTTGCTGGTACTCGATTTTTTCTTGCGGCTTGCCACCCATATTCATTCCCATCCCACCGGTGCTGCTGCGTCCGACTTGCATCGATGGTCCTGGCGGCGCGATGGTTCGATATTCCGTCGTCAATGCGTTGACATAGTCTTCCCATAGCTCAGGGTCGGGAAAATACATCAGCGCTCGCAGCGCGGCGGTGATGTCGGCGGGTTTTGTTTTCGGATTGCGGAGGACTTGTAAGTATGTCGCGACCGCAGACGACGCGCCGTAGCTTTGTAAGTGATGCAACGCTTCGCCGCGAAGGACACTGTCGGGTTCGAACATGCCGCATTCAACCAATGCCGCAACGGCGCCCATGTTCTTGAACGCTGCGAGTTTGTCCAAGTAAATCCTACGCAAGGCCGGAGAATCGGCGGAGGAACCACGCGAGTCTTTCAAGGCTTCGGCGAAAGCAGTCGTGGCTAGCGGGTCGTCGATTGCTTTGAGTGTTTCCAGAGCTTCAGGCGAACGTTTGTTGTTGCGAAGGATCGCGGTCCGTAGTTTTGTCAGTTCCGTTTTCCAGCGGTTTGTTTCGCTGCGGGCCTCGTCTTGTGCTTCCAGACGTAGATAAACTTCTGGGACTTGCCAGCCCTTGGAGGTTTCGATCAGACCGCGTTGACGCTGGAGGTCTTCGAAGCGAACCCATTCGTTTCCGTCTTTGACATACTGCAAAGCCGCTCGCGCCTTGCTGTGATTCGGGTCCAACTCGACGGCGCGGCGAAAGTGATAATCGCATTGAGCGCTCAAATGATGCGCTTTGCACTGACGCGCGAACTCGTAATGTGCTTCCGCGTCGTTTGGAAGCTTGGCCAGCTCGGCGCGGTACCACTGCAATTCTTCGTCGTCTTCTTGGATCGTCTTGCGAACACGCACCCGCGGCACGGCGACTTTGAGGTCCGGATCGATCTCGACGATAACCGGTCGTCGACCATCTTCGCCTTCACGTAAGATTTTGCCGTCGATCGTCGCTCCGCCTAATAGCTCGACGGTGTCCGCGTGAACCGAGGCAATACTCGGCCCGGCAACCATAGAAGTCAGCCCCAGCAAAGATGCGACCAGCCGCCCGGTGATTTTTCTGCTGGCTGTCTTTTGGCGGCGATCGAAGGAATAAGCCATCAGAAATCCAATGCGAAGAAAAGGAGTGGTCCCGGAGTCGTGCCGAACATGACGTCAGCAGGCTGTGACAAAAGTAGGCCTGGTGTCAGCGAACGCTCGATTTCACGCCGCGCCCGGTCACTCAATTGTAGCCTGAAACGAAGAATCGGCTCACGTCATCCAGAATCCCAGTCGATATCAAACTTGACTAACTCGATCAGGTTTGTATTATTCCTCGCGCGGCGGTCGGAGAAGCAGTCTTTTTCCGGCCGTTGACCTAGCCAGACCACGATTTAATCAGGACGAATTACGATGTTGCCGGTGCTTGAACCTGGCGAACCGCAAGACGACGGGCCCCAGGGGGCGTTGGCAGCGGATCCACCGCTGCACCCTACCGATGAGCTGTTGGCAGAATTGGCGGAGCATAGTGCTCGGCTTGAAACCGCGACTCCACAGGAGATTCTGCGTTTTGCGGTCGAGCGTTTCGCACCGCGTTTTTCGATGGCGACGGCGTTTGGTCCCGAGGGCATGACGATCATTCACATGTTGAGTGAGATCGCGCCGGAGACTCCGATTTTCAATTTGGAGACCGGCTATCAGTTCAAGGAAACCCTGGAACTGCGAGAGCGTGTCAAAGAACGCTATGGAATTGAGGTCGAGTTCAAGTATCCCAGCACGACCGTCGCCGAGTACGAGGCGGCCAACGGCGGTCCGGTCTATAAGACGGAACCTAATCGCTGCTGCAACGATCGCAAATTGACGGTGCTTCGAGAATCAGCGAAAGGTCTGCATGCCTGGGCGAGCGCGATTCGACGCGATCAGAGCCCGGACCGCGCAAAGGCCCCGATCGTTGGTTGGGACAAGAAATTCCAGTTGGTCAAAGTCAGCCCGCTCGCCAATTGGTCAAAAAGCGATGTGTGGAAGTTGATCATGGACAACGACATCCCGTACAACGCCTTGCACGACCAGGGATATCCTAGTGTGGGGTGCTGGCCATGTACCCGAGCGACACAGCTTGGCGAAGACGAACGTGCGGGCCGATGGAGCGGATTTCAGAAGACCGAGTGCGGTCTACACAATTAGCACCGGAGATCAGCGATGCTCGTGTCCGCCCGTGTGCACTACGCTTCGATCGCGCTCGCCGAACTGGCCCGCTGTCAATCGAACGTCGCGCCCGTTGCTGTCCGTGAAATCACGGCAAAGCATGACATTCCCGGGCCCTTTTTGGTGCAGATTCTGCAAGCACTCCGTAGCGCCGGTTGGGTGCAAAGCATCCGTGGCAGCCAGGGTGGATACCGCTTGATTGCGGACCCGGCTGAATTGACGTTGCTGGAAATCGCAGACGCAATTGGCTGTGCCGAAACAAGCTGTGGCAAAGAGAACGGTCCCGACCAAAAAACGTTGCTCGAGCGCGAATTGCAGGGCACTTGGGATCGCGCTAGCGATGCCTGGCGGCGAGTCTTGGGCGGCATCACACTTGCCGAGATCGTCGAGCGTGCATCGGCAGACGACGGCACGATGTTTTACATCTGAGTGTGCTCAATTTGAGCCCATTTTACGACCTGGACGTTGATAGCACGTGTTCTTGTGGCGTGCGGAAGGTTTTCCTTCAATGAAAGCGTTTTCTCTTGGACGCTGTTCAGGCTGCACAACCCGCACACCTTTTGCGGCTTTCGTAAAATTCGACGCTGGTAACGGTTGCAAGGCTTTCACGGCTAACTAGCGTGAGGTGTTGGTTGGGGGGAACTCTCAAACAAACATCAATTGCAACAGGCCAGAACATCATGAAACGCATCGCGCTTGCGTTTGCCGCATTGGCAATCGCTTTCAGCAGTGTCGAATCGGCGTCCGCAGCGTCGCCATTCGGCTATCCCTTCGTTCCGTTTGGATTTTACCAGCCCTATGGGGCCCAGTACGGTTCCAGCATGCCGACGCCCCCGTACTTCGCACTCAATCCGCCGGTTTACTACGGTGCACGCCATGCACGTCCATACGGCATGAGTCCTTTCGCGTCACCACCGATGGTCACCGCCGGAAATGACTACCGCGGTCGTCTTCGCAGCGAATTTGTTTACAGCGACTATGAAAAGCCTGTCGACACCAGCTGCAATCCCTGCATCAGCCACGCGAAACCGGTTCCCCAAGCGACGTTGGGTGCGATTAAGAACAATCCCTTTGTCACGGAAACGAAGATCGCACAGAAATAGTGCGACTGCGATTTAGAGAGAAAGATCGAGATGCCCACTGTTGTTGAAACGTGGGCATTTTTGTTTGGTGCCTGGAGTGCGCCGAACCGGCTTTGGGGAGGTCAGCGGCGAAGAGTTTTAAACGTCAAGGCGCTCGTTTAACGCGACGGCACTGGACCTTGGGTCAAGCGTGCGACTTCGGTGATGAAGTCTTTTGCGGTATGAAACTCTTGGTAGACGCTAGCAAAACGGATGTAGGCGACTTCGTCGAGTTTCGATAAGTGCCCCATCACGATCTCGCCGACTTCTTTGGCCGGGATCTCTGTTTCGTAGTCGTTGTAGATATGTGACTCGATCGACTGCACGAGTTGCTCGATGCGTTCGCTGGAGACAGGCCGTTTTGAGCAAGCGCGTTCGATCCCACGACGAATTTTTTCACGGTCGAGCGGTTCACGGGTGTTATCACGTTTGACGACCCGAAGCGTTTGCTGTTCGATCTTCTCGACCGTTCCAAAACGGCGACCGCAGTTACTGCAGGTCCGTTTTCGTCGGATCATGTAGCCCCCTTCGGCGGCCCGGGTATCAATGACGCGATCGTCGTCGCAGTGGCAATATGGGCAGCGCATGGAAACTCTTTTGTCCGGAGGCAGAGAACTGTGTTAACAATGTCCAAAAAAACAAAGAAAATACAAGTCCGCCAATGTTCCGCGCTGTCGCCCAAGTGAACGGGCCAGCAGAACGATTGGTGCTGTTTTGGTGATCCGAATCGTCGTGATGCTGCCACCGCGAGGGGGTTTTTCGTCGGGGACGTGATTGGTCAAACTCGGCTGAGCCCATTTGGGCCATTCGATCGTTTATGTGATAGACTGGACCACCCACCAGGACGGTGAGAGGCGATGTGGAGGCGTTCCGTAGGCGGAATGCACGCAATCGTTGTTCACGCGGTGTGCGACAGCACCGACTGATCTCATCTGTTTGACCAATTCAATGGAGCGAGCGACACACGTGGCACTTTGGTTTCTGCAACGATTGGAAGGCAATGTCAAATCCGAAGTCGGGCCGATGCAACCGCGCGAATTACTCGCGTTGGTCCGACGAGGCGAGATCAAGCCAGAGACGATGTTGCGCAAAGACGATTCTGCTTGGTTCCCTGCAAGCGAAGTCGGCGGACTGTTCGAAGCGGCCTATCGTCCGGAAATCAATTACTACTGTCCTTCTTGCGGAAAGCAGATTTCGCAGCCGCCGGTGACCTGTGCGAATTGTTTACATGACGTCGGTGCAAAGGAAGCACGCGAGGTCAAGCAAGCGATCAAAGCGATTCCCAGTGACCCAAAGGTTGCCAAGCAATCGAGTGCTGATGATGGCCAGCGGAGTGTGCAGAGCTGGTTGCGAAACAAGGTCGCGCGTAAACAAAAATAGCCGCGGGCTTCTTTCCAATTCAGGTCCGAAGCCAGCGGCTACTGGGTGACGTTAAACGCGGGCGGCTCAGCCCGCGAAGTCGGTTAGAACTTCAGCTCTGCTCCGACCGAAACACCAAGGTAGAAGATATCATCAAATTCGACCTTCGTGCCCAAGTATCTTGAGACACTGTAATCGACTTGTCCGGTAGCGGTCGCGACGTCGGAAAGGTACCACATCTCGCCCATCGCACGAATGGTCAGGATCTCGCCGAGTTGGTAACGCATCCCCAATCCGAGTTCAAAGAACCCGCCGAACTCTTCGTCATCACGAACGTTGTGAATCAAACTGTTTCCGGTGTTGCTCAAACGTACGTTCGATTCGGCAAAGTTGATGTAGGCACCGACACGACCACGGAAGTCTGTGTAGAGGTGTGGTCGAACGGGATACATTAAGTCCAGTCCCGCTTGCAAGGCGGCAATGGAGTTTTCTGGGCGACTGGTCAAGTCGGCGTAGGATCCCGCCGTTTGTTTTTCACTGGTGTAGATCAAGTCTTCTTCGATGCGAATGAACTTGCCGCCGAAGAGAACCTTGGCAACGTCCCAGCCAACCATCGTGCGGTTCAGTTCTGCACTCCAGTAGTCACTGTTGTAAGACAGTGTTTGCAGGCTCGCGTCGGTAAACGGATCGATCGCGTCCGTCGCATCGGTATCGGATCCGTAAAGGACCGTGTTCAGATTGTTTGCGGCATCCGCGGCGACCAGATAGCGATCTGATTCGATCGGTCCGGTAAACGTGAACTCATAACCGTTGACGCAGTTCGGCAGGCTGCCGATGGTGATGCGTGGCGCGAGTTGAAGTTCAAAGTCGTCGAGTTCTTGGTTGCGAATCAAGCTGTATCCGTCGTTCCCGGTACGTTGAACGTAGACGGCTTCGGCGTTCACATACCAGTATGGATCACAAGGCGTGCCGCAAGGGTTCGCCAGCGGGAAGTTGCCGCAGGAATTGCACCCGCCATAGCAGCTTGGCTGGTTGCACGAGCGACAGCCGAATCCGACTTGCTGGATTTGGCCGTAGTTCGCATCGGCCGCGTCACCGACGATCGATTGGACCGCGTGTGAAATCGAACCGGGAGCCATTCGCGGCGAGCCAAGGTCGGCGGCGGTTTGGACGGCCGACGCTTGGACGACCTGAGTTTCTGGTCCCCATTGAGCGCTGGTCAGCATTCCGGATGGCGAACCTTGTGCTGAGGCATCTCCGCCGCCGAAAGCAACCACGGCGGCTGCGGCAGCGATCGTCATCACTCGAACGCGAGAGCGCCGCATGACGGAGTGGATCAGACGGATGTTCATGTCGAACCTCGTTGACAAAATCGGGGCGGAACGTTTCCGCTGGAAATCAATGGGTGGGTTTTTAGTCGGTCACTGATAAGACAGCCTCGAAAGTCTGTCGTTATCGCACGATCAAATTGTCTTCAACCGGGATCAAACAGCTTTTGCGAACCATGCGAACGATCTTTGTCGCGTCGGATTCCGACGAGCATCGACCTTCGACATAAAGTTTGCCGTTGCGTTTTGAAACAAACACTTCTGCGGCCGGAAAGGCTTTGCAGATCGAATCGTTGAGTAGGCTGGTGTGCTCGGCAACTTTGTCGCCTTTCGCATCCACCGAGTCGATCACGTCGATTCGGAACGTCTGTTTCCGAGTGGGCTCACCCGCTGCGACGTCTGCCCAAACGGTCAGCGTTGTCGACCCGAGCCCGGTGCCGATCAATTTGAATTGGTTGGGCCCAGCGGCGAATGCTTGGCAGACATCTTTGTCGGCGATCGTGACACCTCGCAGTGTTCCGCCGATCGTCATCGCACGAACCTGTGCACGTTTTAGGTTTAGTACCACGTCGGAAGACTTCGCCACCGCAATGGCGGGTCCCGTAGACGTTGGTTGTTGTGCCTCAGATACCAAGTTGTCTTCAGATAGCGAGGCATTCGGTGCTGGTGCCAGTACGGGCCCTGCTTGCGCCATCGCGAAGCCACCGGCAAGGTCGTCGTTGCGACGTTTCACCGAAGCCAGCTTGGCGTTTGGTCGTGTGATGGATCGCATCGGGTCAACTTCGACCGGCGAACCGATCAGCGGAGACTTTCCGTTTTCAGCAACCGTATTGATCGAAGGAGGTCGAACGGCGAATACAGGCTTCGGAACACTGTGTTCGGTTTCAAGTGCCGGCGTACCACTGGCGATCGCGGACTTTGTGGGCGATGGAATCGAGACGGGCTCAGCCGGTTCGACTTCTGGGAGCGGCGGCAGGTCGGCCAACGCGTCCGCCGTTGCTTCGAACTGGGAATCTTGCAGTTCGGCGTGCTGTTGGGAAGCACTTTCGTGACGCTGCTGGCTCTCGAACGTTGGATCATCGGTCAGTGCAAACACCGCTGCACCCGCCGAATCGTCATCCGACAAGGATTGTTCAATAACGCTTGGTGGCATCGCCACGACGACAGGCGTTTGGCCAGAGTCTTCGACAACCAATGGCGTCGCATTCTGTGCGGTGTTGACCTGAATCGGGCTGGTTCCGTTTTCGTTCTTCGCAACTTCTGAAGCCGGAACGTTGGGGTTGACCTGGATGTTCTTGGGGCTGTTCTCCACCTGCAAAGGGGTGGGGACTTTCGCGGCCAGGCTAACCACTGGTGCCAGCGTGACCGGCGAGTCAACTTCGGAGAGGTCGGCCGAAAGGGCTTCCGCCAACTCGGTTTCCGTTGGCGGATTCGATTCTGCCGCCAGTTCAAGCTTGCTGAAGTCGATCATCGGAGCTTCTTCGATGACGAATTCGATGGGCAGTTCTTGGGCGCCAATGTCTAGCGACTCTTCCGGGGCAAGCGACTCTTCGTTCGGCGGAATGGCTTCTTCGACAACTTGAGTCGCTTCCGGCAAGTCTTCCTTGGCAACGCTGTCGTCGGACAAGGTAAAGAAGATCGGCTGCGTTTCTTCGACGACCGCTTGGTTTTCGCGGGTTTCGGTAACCGGGATGATTGGCCCGACGGTGCCCTTCGCCGCCTCGTTTTGCGGATAGTAGACGGGCGTTTGCACCTGCTGCAGTTGCGGTGCAGAAGTTGATTCCAAAGCAGCTTGCTTTTCGAAAGCGTTGGCGGTCGATGCCTTTTCGTCCCAGTCGCGATTGGGATTCTGGACCAACGGATTGATGCGTGGATTGCCTTTGCCCTGCTGACTGGCAGGTGCTTGGTCGATCGACTGGAATCCGATGGACGTCTCGGCCTGTTTCAAACGCACGTTGGGTTCATCGCCGCTGGCCAATTGAACATGTGCATTTGGATTCCGTCTCGCAACGGGTGCGAAGAACGGGTTCGAGCGGATTTGCCCGTCGGTTGCTTGGCCCTCTTGGCGTTGCGTCGAAACGACACGTGATCCCTGTGGCTGCACAAAAGTCGAGCGGTGTTGCAATCCGCCAATGCGTCCTTGCCCGGCGACCGAAGCGGTTCCGCGGGTGGGCTGCTGTGCGCTAGCCAACTGGGGTGTCACTGAGAAGCTAGACGAGGCCAAGACGAACGACATCAGTAACGCGCGTTTCGCGAACTTGTTCGAAATGAGTACTGGTTTCGTCGTGATTTGGGTGCTCGTTGCACGCATGCCGCATTCCTGGTCCGGTGATTAAGGTCAAATGACAAGCGTTTGTCATTCGGCCCGGATGTGCCCCCCTTGGCACACCGGTAGCCCTCAGTGATGGCGCACTGAAGTCCGTTGGTTTAGGTATCGGATTCGATCTGGCGCGACATTAACGATTCTCGGGCCCGCAAGGCCTGTAGCGACCAAATCGTTTGTACCGAAAAATCGTGACCGTATCGGACCACTCCCCTTGGGGTGTGCTTTCCGCGATAATCCAGCGACCGAATTCGAGAACGTGGCACAGGAATCAACATGGCAGCGGCTGGCGAGAAACAGAAAACCTATCCCAAGGCCGAATTTCACCTCAGCAGCCAATTCGAACCGGCCGGGGATCAGCCGGCAGCGATCGAAAAGCTGACTCGCGGATTCCAATCGGGAAAATCTGCCCAAGTGCTGCTTGGGGCAACCGGAACGGGAAAAACGTTCTCGATGGCCAATGTGATCGCCAACCTTGGACGACCCGCCCTGGTCCTCAGCCACAACAAGACGCTCGCAGCGCAGCTGTATAGCGAGTTCAAAGAGTTCTTTCCTGAAAACGCAGTCCACTACTTCGTCAGCTACTACGACTACTATCAGCCAGAAGCGTACATCCCCCAGCGCGACGTCTATATCGAGAAGGACGCATCGATCAACGAAGAAATCGACCGTCTGCGGCTGGCCACGACCAGTTCGCTTGTCAGTCGCCGCGATGTCGTGATCGTTGCTTCGGTCAGCAGCATCTACGGTTTGGGTTCACCGGACGACTACAAGCAATTGGTCGTTTCGTTGACCGTGGGTGAAACGATCCGACGCGACCACTTGCTGCTAAAGCTCGTCGATGTGCTTTACGAACGTAACGACATGGCTTTCGAGCGTGGCAAGTTCCGCGTCCGTGGCGACAGTGTTGAACTTTGGCCCAGCTACGAGGAATTCGCCTACCGAATCGAGATGTGGGGCGACCAGATCGAAAAGATCTCGCTTATCAAACCGGTCTCCGGCGAAACGATCAAAACGGTGTCGCAGGTGTTTGTCTATCCGGCAAAGCACTTCGTCATGCCAGAAGATCGTATCCAGCGGGCGCTCGCGGTCATCCGCGAAGAGCTAAAGATGCAACTCGAAAAATTCGAACAGCAAGGCAAGCTGCTCGAGGCCCAGCGGCTTTCGGCGCGAACTCGATTCGACTTGGAGATGCTAGCCGAAGTGGGGCACTGTCCAGGCGTGGAGAACTACTCGCGGCCGTTGTCCGGGAAACCGCCAGGGGCGACTCCAGACACGCTGTATAGTTTTTTCCCCGAAGACTTCGTCACCTTCGTCGACGAGTCTCACGTCACGGTACCGCAGGTTCGCGCGATGTACGCTGGCGACCGAAGTCGAAAAACGACCTTGGTGGACCACGGTTTTCGTTTACCCAGTGCGCTGGACAACCGCCCGTTGAAATTTGAAGAGTGGGAAGCGCGGACAGGCCAAATCTGTTTTGTCAGTGCAACGCCCAGCGATTACGAATTGCAGCGAACCGGAGGCGAGGTGGTTGAACAGATCATCCGCCCGACTGGGTTGCTGGATCCGGAAATCGAAGTCGTCTCCGCACGCGGGCAAGTGAACCATCTGGTCGGTCAAATTCGAATCCGCGCCGAACGAGACGAACGTGTCTTGGTCACGGCGCTGACGAAACGATTGGCTGAAGACTTGTCGACGTACCTGCAAGAACAGAACATTCGCTGTCGCTGGTTACACAGCGAGCTGAACGCGTTCGAACGAGTCGACTTGTTGCAAGAACTGCGTTCAGGACATTTCGACTGTTTGGTCGGGGTGAACTTGCTACGTGAAGGATTGGACCTTCCCGAAGTTTCTCTGGTCGCGATCCTTGACGCCGATAAGGAAGGGTTCCTGCGTAGCGAAACCAGTTTGATCCAGACGATCGGACGCGCCGCAAGGAACGCAAATAGCAAAGTGATCTTGTATGCCGATTCGGTGACCGAGTCGATGCGATTGGCCATGGACGAGACCGAACGTCGACGTGCATTGCAAATAGCGTACAACGAAGAACACGGGATCACCCCAGAAACGGTTCACAAGCGAATCAAGTCGGGGATTGAATCTGATGCCGCAAAACGCCGCAAGACAACCGCTGCGGCAAGAGAAGAGTCGGACGCGACGTACATCACGATCGAGTTTGTGGAAGCACTCGAACAAGAGATGTTGGCTGCGGCAGAGGATCTGGAATTTGAGCGTGCGGCACAGTTGCGTGACCGCGTCTTGCAATTGAAAGAGAATATCGGCAAGCCGCTTTCTGAAGTCGAATTCGATTCAAAGCCTTCTTCCGGCAGCGGCCGTAATCAACGTCGCAAAAGCCCCCGCGGTCAATCGAAGGGGCGAAGCAAAATCCCAAGACCGAAACGTGGATAGAAACACGCGGTTAAGTTGGCAATCGATGTGGATGATAGGCGTCTTGATCGAGTACGTCGTTTGCCAATTCCAGAACGTGCTCGTGGTGTGTGAACATCAACACCTGAGTCTTGGTCGACAGTTCGGAGAAAAGCTTCAGGCCGGCCGCGGCTCGGGCGTCATCGAGCTGAATCAAGCAGTCGTCCACGATCACAGGGAACGTTCGCCCCGACGACAACTGGTGCTCGATCGAAGCTAAACGCATCGCCAAAAACACGGAATCGCGAGTCCCGTCACTCATCAATTCCACCGGGACGGTTTGCTCGCTGCCATCGGATCCGGTCCGCACTCCGACGAGCGCCCAACGGTCTTTGTCGTCATACTCGGGGCGCAAACCGCTGTATCGTCCAAGTGTCAGTTTCGAAAATGCATCGCAGGCGATTTTCAATACAGGACTTTCGTTGGCGCGTCGGTAGTGGTCGATCGCTTGACGCATTACCATCGATGCGATCCGCAGTTTGGCCCAGCGTTCGGCATGGTGGCTGATTCGTCCCAAAATCATCTGGACGTCTTGGTTTAGCGACGCCGCACGGTCGCTGCCGTCGATTCGTCGCCGATCTTGCTTCAACCCGCCGATCTGCTGTTCGATTTCGGTACGCTGCGTGGAAAGACGCTTCAGTTCAGTCTGCAATGACTCGAGTTTTTCACTTAGTTCGCCTTGGTCAAGCGATTCGACGTGCGTCGCAAATGCCTCGGGATCCGTTTTGCCAGCCAACATGACCAACTGGCGTTTGGCGTTTTCAAACTCTTGTTGCACGCGACGTTTCTCAGCCGCCGATCTCTCGACCATCGGCAGCTCGTCGACAGTATCGACACCAGCTTCGCGGCGTAATTGATCGAGCACGCTTGACGCGGACTGTAGGTTTTCGTTGAGCTTCGTCAGTTTGTTTTGCAGCGAATGAACGCTTTCAGCGACACGTTTGTGCTCCTGCTGTGACGCTTGGGCTTGTTGCAAACGCTCGTAAAGCGAACGGGCCAACTCGGCTGCTTGGTCGCGGTCTTGACGGGGATGCTCCGTCAATTCCAACATCGAATTCACTTGTTGTTCATACGTCTGCTGGTCTCGATCGAGAGTGCGGATGCGCTGCAACGTGCTGTCACGATCGCGTTTGAGTTGCAACAGATCGTTGATCCGCTTGATTCTTGCGTTGATAACAGCTGGCGTCGCGTTTTCTTCGCGGATGATCTTCGACGTCGCTAATTTCCATGCTTCGTCCCATTCCTGACGTCGATTGCGACAGAACTCGTGTTTCGTTTGAGCCGCCGGAAGCGTCGAAGTCAGTTCGTTCTTTTTTTCGAGCAACTGATTATGGCGAAGTAGTGCCCGATTCAGCTCGCTGCGCAGCCCGGTTGCAAGGTCATGCAGTGATTCGAGCGGAAGGTCACCCAGATCGGGGCGACTCGCATCCTCTGATCCGCTTGAGACGTTACGTTGCGACCAAGCCAGCTTGACCGCATTTCCCAATCGTTCAGTCATTCGCGACTGCTTTTCATCGAATCGATCCAGCTGTGATTGCGATTGCGCGAGCGATCCGATCCGTTCGACCAAGCTTTGGTATCGTGCAATCCATTGACGCATTTCATTGGTCGTCCCTGGCGCGATCCCTTCGTCTTGCCAGAGTGACTCCCAGCCCTTCGTCGTCTCGGCATGCTCGGCCAGTGTTGATGTTAATTCGACATCCAATTGCTTCATCGAATCCTGAAGCTGCACGAGTTCACTGCGGATCGCATCCGCTTTGATGACTTTTTGTTGATGCAAACGAAGTGCATCAACGATTTGGTCTGACGCACGAATTCCTTTGCGGGTGTTCTGGGCAGCTTGCAAGCGTTGTTCGTCAGTGCTTGCGGCGATCCACTGATCGAGCATTTGATCGCGATGTTCGCGTGCATCCACAAGCGACTGTTCTGATGGCAAGTCATGCTCGGTTTGTAACGTTGCCAGATCGGATTCGAGTTTTTGTCGCCGCTTGGTTTGCTTCGATTGCTCGGTCTTGATCTGGTCAAGGGTACGATCAAGCGTTCCGAATGACTGTTCGAACTGCTCGATCTGATTCGTCGACGGGACGTTAAGACTCGCGACGCTTTCTAACGTTTTCTGAGCGATCCCCAATTGCTGCAGCAACTGCTCACAATCACGACGGAGGCTTTCGTGAGACTCTCTTGCCTGATCGCGGTTGCTTAAGAATTCACGCGGCGGCCCGATTTCGCCGAGCACTTGTTCCAACAACTGCGGATCGGCGGGCAACGTGAGTTGTTCAAGTTCTTCAGTGACGTCGTCCAATTCACGTTTAAGCGTTTGGACCTGTTCGCTGGCGACTTGCTCTTGTTGTCGAAGCACTTCGGACTCCGACGCCAATTCGGTGATGCGAGCATGCGCCGAATCGGAGAACTGTAGTCCCGCGATTGCTTCGTCGACCGCAGAATCGGAGGTGCTATCGAACAAATCAGCCTCTGCAACCACAACGTCCAGTTCCGCAAGGGTTTGCCGAAGCTGACGCTGTTGATCCTGAACCACACCGACCAGTCCGCTCCGTTCGACACTCGCTGATTGCCGGGAAGCGGCCGATTGAAACAGCGTGACGACTTGGTCCGCATGTTCCAAAATCGATTGGTCCAAGACCAGCGATTTTTGGCGTTCAATTGAGCCGGACAACTCCGATTGCAATTCATTTGCACTTTTCTGGAGCGCGTCGTGATTGGCACTCGCTTCGCGGCGTCGAGCGGTGAATTCATCGTCAAGCATTGGGGTCGCGGCAAGTTCGCCGAGTCTCTCAAGTGCATGACGCCACAGCGGCACAATCTTGCGAGCTTCTTCGTAAGCTTGATTGCACAATAATTCCTGTCGCGTTTCCGCGATTTGACTGCCAATCTGCGACGCCTGCTGTTCGGCCTGTTCGATTGATTCACAAAGCCCGTTGTAACTTGCCGGCAACGTTTGCAAACCTTTCATCTCGGTCCGTTTTTCGTCCAGTTCGGACAGGGCACCGTTGATGATCGTTCGCCGCGCACGCGCTGCGAATAGCTCGCGCTCGTCAGATTCAAGTTGCGCCAGGATGGCGCGTAATTTGCCAACGCCGGCCCCTGCGGCGAACAAGATTTCCCCGAGCTCGCCCTGCGATTCCAAGATCGCTTTGCCGCCTTCGATCAGTTGTTCGTGCGAAAGCGCAAACCGTTGATGAAACGCCGCTTGGTCGACGCCACCTAACACGCGCAATAGCACTTGGTCATCCAGAGCGGTTTTTCCATCTGGCTTCAGGACCGTGTTTTGGCGGCCTTTGCGACGGATGAATTCCAAATGCTGTTCGTCGCCAGTACGAAGTGTCCCGCCGATTCGCATTTTTGCGTTGGCGTGCAAGTAATTGTCGGTCGTTTGGTTCGGAACACCATACAGCAGCGCAGTGATCGCGCGCAGACACGTCGATTTGCCCGATTCATTTGGGCCATAAACGACATGGAATCGGCGTGGCCCGGCGGAGAGGTCCAGCGTGTGGTTTGTGAAACCGCCAAACGCCAACAGATCAAGTTGTTCTAAAATCATGGGTGAAGGTTGGCTGTGCTTACTGGTCACTTTGAATACGGGCGTGGACTTCGGCGGCGGCCGAATCGACAAGGTTGGCCAGCCATTCGGGGTCATTAACAGGCAGCGCCGAAAACATCGCGTCGTTTCGCAATTCGGTGGGCAGTTTCTTGATTAAGTCATCCAGTTCGTTGCCGATCGTTTTCTCGGCATCGGACGACTGCCGCAACTCTCCGAGCACTTCGGTCACACTTTGCAGCGGCCCGTCCAGATCTTGATTGGTGTTTGCCTTTGGTAATTGGACGCGAACCCGCAAGTCTTCCAGCCACAACTGTTCCCGTGCCACCATGACCGCGACGGCTTGCAAATCACTGCGCAGCTTTACTTCGTTTCGTAGCAATTCGGTTGCCAATGGCGTTTGGCCAACCAGCCGTACTCGCGTGACCAGCAATCGGTCTTCCGCCGACTCCAAGGTTTTCCGAATGCTCACATCGAACAGGTCCAGAACCTCTTCTTGATGTTTGATCTTGGACACATCGATCACGCATTCGTGCCATCGCAAAACGTCACACGCATGAAAACTGAATTCGCAGTTGTCGCGGTCGTCGACATTAAGAATCAAGCAACCTTTCTCGCCCGTTTCGTTGATATGCCGCCCTTGCAGGTTGCCTGAAAAACAATTGGCGGACCGCCATCCAGACCGTGATTGGCACGCAGATGAATGTGCCCCAGTGCCCAATAGTGATAGCCTTTATCGGTCAATTCACGTGGGGTGCACGGTGCGTAGTTGGCGTGCATTGAGTTGCCTTCTAATCCGGTGTGCAACATGCCCAAATTGAACATGCCATTGATCGGATCCGGATAAGACGCAGCCATGTTGCCGCTTTCCGATCGACGTGCGAACGATTGGCCGTGCACCGCGATGCCGAGGTCCTCGAGGATCCGCGTTTCGGCCTTCTTTTCCGACAAAAACATCGGCCCAATTTCAGGCTGTGACGGCAGCGGCAGCGACGAGGTCATTAGGTTTGCCGCGTCGTGATTTCCACGAATGACTAGCAACGGGATGCCTGCGTCGGATAAACGCGCGGCTTGCGCGACGAAGGCCAGCCCGGTATTTTGGTCGGTCCAATCACCGTCGTACAAATCGCCAGCGATGACGACCAAGTCGACTTCTTGATCGATCGCGAGCGTCGTCATGTTGGCAAGCGCGCGACGACTGGCACCACGAATCTGTTCGACGGGCGCGTTTTCGTAGCGATCAAGTTTTTGCAGCGGACTGTCCAAATGGATGTCTGCCGCATGAAGGATCTTTCGAGTTTTCAATTCGTTGCCGTGGGACAGAAAAGCAATGCGAGATCAGTTGTATTGTGCGGGAAGATACCAATCCTCGGTACCGTCTTCGTAAAGCAGCGTTTCGCCATCCAGCAAGCTGGTGTCGGTATGAAGGCCGGCGTGAATCAGAGACGCCATCGTCTTGGTTTCCGGTTTAGCCGGATGAGTGACCATGTACAACGCCTGTCGTGCACGTGTCATCGCGACGTACATCAAGCACAGCGTTTCGGTCACTTTGGCTTCGGAGTGCTTGCCAAAAGCTTGACGCCAAGTCGGATCTAAGAAATGCCAGGAGTCCTTGCTCAAAAAACGCGACATCGCACGTGGCGGTTCACTGACCGTGGGCGCGTCGGCCAGGTACAGCGGTGGCTGACCGGATACGCTGCCTTCGAGCTCTGGCAAAAACACCGCGTCGAATTCCAAACCTTTGGATTGGTGCACCGTCATCACACGAACCGGCGCCGCTTGTGGTCGCTCGACGCGTTTTTCGCGAACCATGCGGACGTAGTCTCGGACACGAGGCGGCGCATTTTGTTCGTAGTTGATCGTCAGTTGCGTTAGCTGCTTTAAGCGTTGTTGGTCGCGTGCATCACAGTGCGGTGCGATCCAAGAAGCCAGACGCCGCACGGTCCGAGCCAAACCGAGTTCGGTCACTAACTCGCGAACACCTGCTGGCGTTAACGACTGCAGTTCAGCGACAGGGCAGCTTTGCAGGTGATATTGCCAGCGTCCGTCGCCAGGGTGCTCGCTCATCATCAGTGCCGACAACACCAATTCGACCGCCGCTGAATCGACCAGCGGGTTACCGCCTTCTTGGCTGACATCGACGCCTTTCGCTTGCAGCACAAAGATCAAGTTCGCGACTGCTCGGTTCGTTCGCGTCAACACACCGATACTGACGTCGGGAGCGGCCTGATTAAGCTTCTGAATTTGATCCGCAACGAGTTCGAAGCAGGCAGCCGTTTTGGGGGCGGACTTTGGGCCAGCGATTTTTTCGCAAGTTTCGAAACGGACGTAACCAGGCAGTGACTTTTTAAACGCGAGGTGCGTCGGAAACAGTTTGGCAAAACTTCTAACCGCGTCGGCTTCATACGTCGCCTTGTCCATTTCCAGTGGATCGTCATCGGGGTCTGCCATCGGGTGTCGATGCAGGTTTTGGAAAACCCGGTTGACAACATCCATGATCACTTGGCTGCTGCGATAGCTCGTGTTTTGCTCAATCGCTTTGACACCAGGGATCTCGTCATCGACGGCTTCAAAGATCTCGGCAACTCCGCCACGCCATCCATAGATCGCTTGCTTCGTATCACCAACACAGAAGAACGACCGCGAGACGGCAGATTCAGGTGACGCGTCACGATCGACGGATTGGTCGGCCGAACGGATCGCCAGTGGACGCAGCACTTGCCACTGCGACGGCGAGGTATCCTGGAACTCGTCAAGTAGCAGGTGATCGATCGCACCATCCATCCGCCGGCTGAGGGATTGATAGTCGACCGAGCTGAAAAAGTTGGCCAGACGGATCGCGATGTCGTCGAATCCAAGCGTCCGAGCGGACTGTTTCAGTTGGCCAATGTTGTGGTCGTACACTGTCAGGATTTCGCCCGTGGCTTGATTTTGTGCTTGCAGCAGTGCAAGGGTGCGACTGCGTGCGGCCGCATACATCGCACCGAGAGCATTGTCCAAACCGTCTGGCAGTGTTGATCGGCCGAACTTGACCGGTTCGCCACAAGCCTTTGCTTTGGCATAGTTGAGCACCAAGCGATCGGAACCGATGACGTCGAAGTCACGCTGTTCCATCAGGTCAGCGATGTCTTCGAGTTTCTTGCGAATCGATTTTTGTGGCGCGTCGGCGAACCGCAATGTCGCGACTGACTGCTTGAGAATCTCGTCGTCTGGCCCGGTAGGCACGTCAAGTTGATCCCACGCGTCGCCGCGACTACGCCGCGATAACTGATAAGCACCTGTAACAACCGAATCTAATTCACGGACGATCGAACGTTTCGTTTCGCCTTTGCTGAGCATCGACAACAGGGTCGCCAATTCGTTGGGATTCAGCGACGCGATGACCAAGTCGATCGCGCGTTCTCGAAGCCAAACTTCCTCGATTTCATCGGTCAATCGCCAAGCGGGCGGCAAATTCAATTCGAACGGGAACGACTTGGCGAGCTGTGTGAACAGGCTATCGAGCGTACAGATTCGCAAGCGGTGGACGTTCGCAACAAGTTTCTTCAGCAGTTGCAAACACGCACTTCGCTGCAACGTTGGCAGACCAACCTGTTGGCGGAGGTTGTTTAGCGCATCGGGTTGGCCTTCGTCGGCCGCGTCAGCAAGCGTTAGCAAAATCCGATCCAGGATTTCGCCTGCTGCCTTGCGCGTGAACGTTGTCGCCAAAACGGTCTGTGGTGCAGCACCTTGAAAAAAGATCTGCAGCATACGCGCGGTCAGACGGTAAGTTTTGCCGGTACCGGCCGAGGCACGAACCAGCATTGGCGGCAAGTGCCCGTCGTGAAATGGATCGTGACTCATTCGCCTACCTCCTCGTCACCGCTTCCAATGCTGGACAACATCCGCGTTGGGACGCCGGTTTGCATGATCGTTTCGTAATCGTCGTACATCACCATTTCCTCGCTCGGTTCGAAACGGCAAGCGAAGATATTGCGGATGCAGTCGCGAATCAGCTCCGTTGCCGAATCCAGTTGTGCGGGAGAGAAGTTGGCAAGGTTGATCTTGGTTTCTTCTTCCTTGTCGCTGACATTGAAATATCCAAGCTGGACTTCATCCCTGGGGACTTCGATTCCAAGGTAGGGAATCATCTCGCGATAAAGAGGTAACTGCAAATCGATCCAATTGTCTTTGCCTTCGTCTTTACTTCGACGCAGGTGTTTTTTCTCGGGCGGGCTGCCGTGTGTTTTGTAATCCAGAATCGCCCAGCGGTTGTCTTCGGGGTGATAATCGATCCGGTCAAAGCGACCTTTGAGCCCCATCTTTTTTCCGTCGACTTCGATCGCCGCTCCCATTTTGGGACTTACCGAAGCTTCCGTCGCGTGGATTTGCCAGCCTTGATCGATACGTTCTGCTTGTTGATCGGCGACAAACTTTAGTCGACGCTGGGCTTGGCGAATTTGCATTTGAACGGAACTTCGCACCTTTTGGCCATAGCGTTGATTTGCGTAGGCATTTAGGTGATGAGTGAATGCGTCATAGATTCGCTTCGACGATGTTTCGTTCCGATCCTCGGACAACCCGAAGTTCTCGAGTGCACCGTGGACGAGGTCACCGAATTGGTTGGCGGCCAATTCGCCGGCCGCGTCATCAACTGGCTTTAGTCCCAACACGTGTCGCAGGTAAAACCGAAATGGGCATTCCAGGTACGACTTAAACGCCGTCACACTCATCGAATCGATGGGGCATTCGGTATCCTCAATCACTGGGATTGGCAATCGCGTTGCTTCCAGCGGCGCGGACTTTCCAATCACGATCGATGATGCCGGCGCTTTGTGATGCAATAGGTTGCGGACGCGTCTTGCGATCGCTTCTTGAGGTGCGGCAGAGAGCAAACGACTGGGCGGGGTCGGGGAACCGTCGGCCGCATTCGATCCGACGATAAAGTAGATCTCTTTACGTGTTCGCAGCATCAACTGCATCGCATAAACATCACGTGCATAGCGGCGATCGTTGTCCGCCATACGTAGTTCACTACGCAACGCGCCCGGAAGAAACGGGTCACTGGTAACCGCCCCTGGGACGAACGGGTGATTGAATCCGACGACGACCATCGCGGGGCTATCATCGAGCGCTAGGTCCAACCAGCCGTGAAGGTGACTTGATTCGACGTCGCTGTCGGATTGCATTTCGGTACCGACACGCAATTCGCTCAAGCGAGAGTTGATGGTTTCTAACGCCATCGCCGCACTCACTTTGACGTCCAATCGGCCGTTCAGTTCAGAGAAGCGTTCGAGCAACTCGTTGATTTTGTCGATCGCTTGAATCGTCAAGTCGCGATTGCCCGATAACGATGTTGATGGGCCTTCGTCGTAGACCGTTGCCAACCAATCCCGCAGCACCAAACTCCATTCCGAGATTGGACGTTGGTCGGTCGTGGTGGCTCGTTTCTTTGAAGCCTGTTTTGACGAGCTTTCCTTGCGGTGATCGGGCAGGTAGTCGCTGGGCAAAAATGGGGCTAACCAGTCGCAAACATGACGCCGAATCCCAACAGCAACGGGCTGGTTCTTGAGTGCCGCGATTGGCAAGGTGTCGGACAGTTCGAGCGGGAAGTGCTCGGCGAGCAATTTGTCGAGGTCGCAAAGGATATCTTTGTCCTGCGAAGGGTCGCCGGAGCTTTCAAGCTGACTTGTTAGCCAAGCGTGTGAATCAGTGTGCCGTGCGAACGAGGCAAGAGACTCCCACGTGGGACGTGAAATCAAACGCGTCAGTCGCTGAATCAATCGGCCAGGGGCCGTTTGGCTGATGGTCCATCCGGCATGTCGATAGGCAGGACGATCGCAGTCTTCGAGTTCGGCTTCGACCGGGGCGATTTGCGATGGATCGGTCAGCCCGATCGTGATCTGCGATGGTGAATACGTTTCCCCCAGACGACAAACCCACTGGCCAACAGCGATTGCTTGGTCCGAGATATCGCCGCTAGAAATCAGCTGTTCATCACGAAGCGGCAATTCGTCTTTGAGAAACGCTTCGGTCTTCAGGCGACCGAGATGGTCGAAGCTGTTTTGCCGTTCCTTTGGTGCGGCGATCAAGGCGGTGACTTCGCCGTCGACCTCTTTGACCATCGCGGCAATGGACTCGTTCAAGTCGCTGGTGCCGATCAGATAAATCGGTTGGCGAAAACCTACACGCTGATTCTTTACCGCAAGACGCCGCTGTTCGTATGGATCGACCAAACCGGCTCGCGAGAGCTCTGAAATGTATTCGTTGTAGAGTCGCTTGAGCAATTCCCAGCGCTGCCGATCGTCGGCTGTTTGCACGATGTCGAGGACGTTTTCAAAGCTGACGTTGTGCGATGCCAAATCGGTCGACAGTCGACGCAGAGTGCCAGCGACTTCCAACCAAGGTGCCAACGAGTCGCTTTCGGGCATGGTCGGCATCAGTGGACGAAGTTGTTCATCCGATTGCTTTTGAAGGACACGTGCCCAAGCGAGGGTTTGTTCGAATTCGATCGCCAGTGGTTTGTCGATCGAATACAAACGCTCGGGCAACTCGCCCGCGGTGATGATCGACGGCTTGCGATATTCGAGTGAAAGCTCGTCCGAACGCCGGGCCAACAACTCGCCCAATCGAACGGCGGTTTGCGATGTTGGCAGGACACACAAGCGATCGCTGAGGTCAAGTGTTTGACCATTTCGATTGCGTTCGACCAGCCACTCCGTCGCGGTGATCGGCAAGGGGCGATCCCAGCCCAAAAAGTGTTGATGAAAAATAAGGTCCCGGAACAGTTCCATTGTCACCGACCTTCTCCCTCGTGCTAATAAACGTGCGTCTAGAGTTCGCGTCCGCTGCGCGTCTCGCATCACCCTTCCGTTTTCGAGGGGCCGCGTGACACATTGGGTCAAATCCTAGCCGGTTTTGCTATCGATTGTGAGCGGTCGACGTTTGTTTTCGACCGTTAACATCGAGACAGCTCTAGCGAATCGGTGCAGGTTCTGCCGGAAGCATCTCTGCCTTTTGCGGATAGCCACCGTCGACGTTGATTTGTGTGGTCAATCGACGGCGCCAATGCTGGTCATCACGTTCGGGATAATCGCTGCGGAAATGCACGCCCCGCGATTCGGTCCGCACCAGTGCGGCGTTGACCATCATTCCAGCGCAGGTCAGCATGTTTTGCAGCTCCCAACCGGCGATACGGTCGAACTGATGATTCATCACATACGCATTGTACGATCGAATCGTATCCGCAGCTTTTTGCAGTCCTTCGCCGTCACGCTGCACGCCGACCAAACGCCCCATCAAGCTTTTCAGGGACACACGGATGTCATCGATGTCGAACGCTTCGGCAGAGGACGATTCGGATTGTCGGATGGGAAGCGCACGCATTTCATGACCACCCTCGCTTGCCGCACGAGACGCGGCTTCACCCGCAGCAGCGCCATAGACGAGGCCTTCGAGCAAGCTGTTGCTGGCCAAGCGATTCGCGCCATGCAAACCACTACTCGTTGCCTCACCCGCCGCCCAAAGGCCCGGCAAGCTTGTGCGACCTTGTCGATCGACCGTGACACCACCAAGCATGTAGTGGGCACCGGGGCGAACCGGAATTCGATCGCTGGCGATATCGAGTCCGAATTTGCTGCACGCTCGCGCGATTCCTGGGAATCGTGACAGCACGTGTTCTCGGTCGAGATGCGAAAGATCCAGATACACGCAAGGATGCTCGGTCTTTTGCATCTGTGCGACGATCGATTGGCTGACGACATCACGCGGCGCGAGCTCTGCACGTTCGTCGTACTCTGGCATGAACCGGTGCCCCTTGGCGTCCACCAGGTGTGCGCCTTCGCCACGAACGGCTTCGCTGATTAACGAACGGGACGAACCGGCGATGTAAAGCACGGTGGGGTGGAACTGCATGAATTCCAAATCGGCCATTTGAGCACCGGCGCGGTATGCCATCGCTTGGCCATCGCCGGTCGCTACCGCCGGATTGGTCGACTCGCGAAAGACTTGTCCGGCACCGCCAGTGCAAAGGATCGTTTCCTTGGCCCAGACCATCATCGGCTCGCCACCGTTCTGGCTGATCACCGCGCCACGACAACGACCGTCGTGGGTCAGAAGGTCTAACGTGAATGCGTTTTCTAAGATACGAACGCGGTCGAGTGATCGCGTTCGCTGGATAACCGCACGCATGATTTCGGCGCCCGTCGCGTCGCCTTGTGCGTGGACGATCCGTTCGTGCGAGTGACCGCCTTCGCGACCCAATTCCAGTTCACCATGTTCGACGTCAAATTGCGTGCCCCACTGAACCAGTTCTTCGATTCGGCGGGGACCGTCGCGGACAACCATGTTGACCACGTCGGTGTCACACAGATTCGCGCCTGCGATCAAGGTGTCACGAACATGGTTTTCGAAGCGGTCCGCCGGGTCCAGAACGCTGGCGATACCGCCCTGAGCATAAGTGCTGTTCGATTCGCGCAGGACGTCTTTGGTAACCACCAGAACACGCTGGTGAGGCTGAACGGCATTGGCAGCCCGCAAACCGGCCAGACCGCCACCGATGATCAGGATATCTGTGAAGCGATGAGTAGCATGCCTTGTGTCAAACGAGACCAGGTAGCGTGGCGTCATATCAGCGATTCATCTCTTCAATTCGATCGGTCTTGCGTCTCGGACGGACGCGAATGGGGCCAAAGCCCCGGGGCTCAATGGCGGGCAAAGTCGCCAAACCGCTAGTTTACGCGAGTCGGCAAGTTCCGTCACCCGTGCTACTGTGGGCCGTCACAGCGATCAATTCGATTTGGGCAGCAGCGGTTCGTCCCAGATCGCACATTCGCGGCGTCCGTCGCTGTGGGCCCAGGCCCGCGACATCGTGGGGGTGTTGGTGCCCAAGAACAGGTTGCCTTCATAATCGACGGCGATCAAGCCACCGTCGTTCGGCCGGAGGACTTGTTCCAAGCAGTTTTTGCACGCTTCCTCAAGCGTATTGTTGGCCAATTCCATCCGCAGGCTGACGCGGGCGGCGATCGAATGGCGGATGTATTCTTCGCCAATCCCGGTTCCGCTGATCGCGGCAGTGTTGTTGTCCGCGTATGTCCCTGCACCAAGGATTGGCGAATCGCCGATTCGTCCGAATCGTTTCGCTGTGCGACCACCGGTGCTGGTGGCGGCAGCGAGGTTGCCGTGGACGTCCAAAGCAACACAGCCAACCGTTTCGCCGGTGTCGCCTTCGGGATTGTTGTCCGGGCCCAAATCGGTCGGGATCGGATACGCTGGCGACGAAAGCGGATCGAGCTTCATCAGTGGCAGCGCCCGTTGCAGCTGCTGCCAGCGTTTTTCGGTGTAGTAATACGACTGTTCGACCGTAGCGCAGCCGCCGTTTTCGGCAAACGCATCAGCCTCTTCGCCGGAGATCAATACGTGGTGGCTGTCGTCCATTACAAGTCGGGCGGCCAAGATTGGATTGCGAATGCGTTGCAGACCCGCGACGCCGCCTCCTTCAAGGGTTTGGCCGTCCATGATCGAGGCATCGAGTTCGTGAAAGCCACGTGCATTGAACACCGCACCACGCCCGGCGTTAAACATCGGGTCGTTTTCCAAGGCAACGACGGTCGCCGTCACCGCATCAAGAGACTTTCCGCCCTTGCTAAGGACATCGATTCCACACTGCAGCGCTCGGTCAAGGCTGTTGCGGTATCGTGCGACTACCTCTGGGGGCAAGCTTCGGGGCAGCGCGCCGGCTCCACCATGTAACGCGATCACCCAAGTCGATTGCGAATCGCTGGTCGGTTGTGAATAGCTGGCGGTGGACATCATCAACCATAGTAGAAAAGCGTAGCCCCATAATCGATGGCAAGATCTTTCGTGTAGGCGTTCGAAAGTTCGTTGGGGCGGTAATGTTTCGGCCATCATTTTTGCTCGGTTGGCATCTCGGACCATCGACGACTTCCGAATCCTAACCGATTCGGCAACCCGACGCGCGACGGTGACTGCGGCAAGGGGCCAATTGTTGAGGATCGTTTCAGAATGAACAGCCGAGACCATCGGGACCTTCCAACAACGCCTCTTCGGGTGCCCGAATGTCACTATTAGGCAACCCATTGGGATATTGTGTCTTGATTGACTCTAACGCCTGCGTCGCGACCTTGAGGTGTTGCTTCTTTGTGTCGCCGTAAAACTGCTTCGCTTCATTGGGAAGTTTCGGTTGGCCGTGCAGCGGTTTATCGGAAACACAGAGCAGCGTCGCGCTGGGAATGCGGTAGCGAAATCCGTTCGCCGCGACGGTCGCCGATTCCATGTCCACCGCGATCGAGCGACTCGCGCGGAGGTGCTGTTGGGTCCGACTGACCGTCAGTTCCCAGTTTCTATCCAGCGTCGTGTAGACCGCCCCAATACGATAGGGAAGCTCCAGTTCATCCAGCGTTGTTGCAAGTGCTCGGTTTAATAGAAAGCTTGGGGTAATCGGGACTGACGGCGGTAAGGCCTCGTCCAATATCCGGTCCGCACGCATGTATCCGCTGGCCAACACAAAGTCGCCGACGTCTTGGTGATTTCGGACGCCGGCACAGTGGCCCACCATCATCATCGCGTCCGGCCGCAGCACCGCCAAATGGTCCGTCAGGTTCTTTGCGTTGCTGGGGCCGACCCCAATGTTGACTATGCTGATCCCGCGATTGTCAGCGGCGACATGGTGCAGCGTCGGCATTTGGACATTGGTTGCCGTTGACCCACTGCAGCCCGGGAAGGTCTCCGCAAACGCCTCCATGTGCATGTGGTAGTTCGTCAGCAACACATAACGCTGGAAATCTTCCGCCATCGTGCCTGTGTAATGTTCCAAGCGTTTGATCGACAGCTCGCAACGCTCTGGACCGAACATGAACACTTTCTTGCGTGTCAAATCAAAGTCAGACTCGTCGATCGTTTTCAGCAATGTTGCTGCATTCAAGTCGACACGTGGGCGTGACGGTTCAATGGTTATCACGGCACCTCTGCGAGCGAGTTTCAGGAGCTCACGACGCAGGTACCAGCGAAACGCTTTGGGGCGAGCAATCTTGCCGGAAATCTCGGGATTGTGTTTCGACCAATGCCGGATCACCGTCACGCGAACATAGTGGCCTTGCGCGTAGATTTCCTCCATCAATTCACAAGCCGATTCGATCTGTTTGCAAAGGCTATCTTCGCTTTCCGAAGGATCAATTTGCATTTTGGGTTTCATTGCAAGTCCGGTGAGGTCAAACGCGATGTTGGCAGAGTGTCGAGCGTAAACGTGTTGAGATAAGTGGCCGAATGATTGAAGAGAATCGAATTCTGCTAATTTATTTTTAGCATGCTCGGTTGTGAGCAAGGCGAGCAAGCGTTCCCTGCCTTTGGCGGCAGGCCGGAAACGCCGACCTTAGCCAATCCAACCGACAGATAGCCTGAGGTAGGTCCCCCCGTCGCAGGAGTTGACCGAAATCGAATTGATCGCCATTGGTAACGCTTCACTTGACTCCGATCACGCTGGCAGTCGCAATTTCTTTTCATCCTTTCAGTAGGACAACTCATGATCATCGGTGTTCCCAAGGAAACGAAATCGGACGAGTACCGCGTTTCGATGCTGCCCGTCGGCGTGGAAGAATTGGTCAATCGCGGTCATCAGGTGATCGTCGAAAAGAACGCTGGTGTCGGTTCAGGGTTGCTGGACCAAGATTACAGCGATGTCGGCGCGACAATGGTCGATACCGCTGCGGAGGTTTTTGCCAAAGCGGACATGATCGTCAAAGTCAAGGAGCCGCAGGCGGATGAATACCCCATGATCCGGCCCGGGCAAGCCGTGTTTACCTACTTTCACTTCGCCGCCAGCGAACCGCTGACCAACGCGATGTTAAATAGCGGCGCGACCTGCATCGCCTATGAAACGCTGCGTGACCAGCGAGGCCGACTGCCTTTGTTGACCCCGATGAGCGAAGTGGCGGGGCGGATGAGCATCCAACAAGGCGCCAAGTTCCTTGAACGCCCACAGATGGGACGCGGAATTCTGCTGGGTGGTGTTCCCGGCGTCCCGCCAGCACACATCACGATTCTCGGCGGCGGTGTTGTCGGCAGCAACGCGGCAAAGATCGCTGCGGGCTTTCAAGCCGACGTCGTGATTTTGGACGTCGACCTTGATCGTTTGCGATACCTCGACGACATCATGCCGGCGAACGTCAACACGCTTTACAGCGACCGTCACAACATCCTCGAACAACTCGAACGCGCCGACTTGGTCGTTGGGTCGGTGTTGATTCCAGGAGCCAAAGCACCACAGCTCGTCCGCCACGAAGATCTCAAACGAATGAAACCCGGCAGCGTCATCATCGACGTCGCCGTTGACCAAGGCGGATGCATCGAAACGACTCGCCCCACCACACACCGCGATCCGACCTATGTGATCGACGATGTGGTTCATTACTGTGTCGCCAACATGCCGGGCGCCGTCGGTCGCACCAGCACCTATGCACTTTGTAATGCGACGTTACCTTGGGTGATTCGCTTGGCACAGTCGGGCGTCCAAGAAGCGATCGATTCGAAGGGACCGTTGTACGACGCGATCAATATTCACGACGGCAAGGTCTGCAACAGCGGCGTCGCAGAAGCCTTCGACATGGAAATGCACACGCTGTAATTAAGCGTCGGCGCCTTCATGCGGCGATGACATGTGCTTGGCCACATAGGCCGGCTCGCCAATCCGTTGCAGCAAATCCAGCTGCAACTCCAGCCAACCGATGTGCTCTTCTTCTTCGATCGCGATGTCTTCGAACAATCGCTTCGTACCGATGTCAGAGTCTTCGGAGGCTTGGTGAGCGGACTTGGTATAGAACTTGACCGCCTCTTGCTCGTCTGCGAGATCGGATTCGAACAGTTCCTTGAGTGACTTCGCACGGCGTGGCGGTTTGTCAAACGACATCTCCGGCTCGCCTTTGAGGAACATGATTCGTTCTAGGAAACGATCGGAGTGTCCCAGCTCTTCCGTCATTTCTTCTCTCATCTGCTTGGCCAGCAAGTCCAGTCCCCAGTCGTCCAAGACGCTGGCGTGTAATTGGTACTGGTGCGATGCGGTCAGCTCCATCGACAAACCCTTTTGAAGGTTTTCGAGTGATCGTGCGGATGCCATTTGATTCTCCTTGATGGTCGTGTCGTGTACGCGATGAGTCGCGTGTCATGAAATAGAATGGATTGTAGGACCGCTGCAAGCGGCTCGCGGTGGTCTTGCCAACACGTTGACTTAAACGCTGCAGCTTCCGCCGCCACTGCGTTGATTCCAAGGCATTTTGCCCAGGATGGTCGCCATCGCACAGGTATCCGTCAGGCCAGCAAACAACAGCCCCGCGCCGACGAAACCTGACAGGCCAATGAATCCGGGGTGGACGAAGTAACCTAGGATCGCACCGATCAGCACCATCGATCCGGCTACCATCTGAACCTGCCGTGGCAAAGAGACGGTTTTCTTTCCACGCACGACTGGCAATCCGGCCGATTCCCATGCCGAGGTTCCGCCTTGCACATCAACAACGTGCGGGACGCCAAAAGCCACCAACTTGTCGACAGCCTTCTTGGAGCGGTTGCCCGCTTGGCAGATCACGTAAACGGGGCGATCGGGCGATGTGCTGCCCACGGCATCCGCAGAAATCGAATCCAGCGGGACGTTTCGAGCTCCTTCAGCGTGTAGCCCCGAATACTCCGCAGGGGTACGCACATCGATCAGGTTGATTTCACCTTGCTGCTGTTTTCCGGCAAGCGATCGGACATCAATGGTGCTGGACATGGCGAAACTCCCTCTTTGAACCGTGATTGTGTCTTCGTAGTGTCGCAAGGCGACGAGGCGTTTGTTTTGTCCATGGCACGTGTGCGGTGTCATGGAACGCGAAATATTGCTTACGTGTCAATATATCGGGATATCGCGAGATGTCAATCAGTTTGGCTCCGTGGAACGAGCAAAATTCCACGAAATGTCGTTGAATCGGACACCGATTCTCTCCGCCGCGACAGTCAGCAGTGGGGATGAATCGAACTTTGCTTTCTTCGTAGCGGTGATTTGTCTAGAATAGAGTTGCGAGATCCCATGACTGAGTGGCCACCATGACAATGGGGCCCTCCATGAAAGTGTGGCATTGTCCAACCATGCGCGGCGTCTCGCAGACCTACCTCCCCCACCAAACAAAAGTCGGACTTCGGGTTCAACGCCCCGATGACGACTTTCCCGCCACCACCGTCCGATCGAGACCGCACGTTTCAAGTGTTGACCCGATCGCACTCTCTAGAACAACCTATGTCCACCGATCGTTCCAAAGTCGCATGCGCCCAATCGGCCAGAAGCTGGTTGCGATCCAATTCAGCCACTGTTTTTGGCCATACCTTGTTACTCTCGGTAAGCGTCTTGCTTGTCGCTGGCAACACCGCTGTCGCGGCTGAACAGACAGCACCGGCAAGCGAAAAGTCTGCGGAACAGGAAGCATTCTTCGAAAACAAGGTCCGCCCGCTGCTGGTCCAGCACTGTGTGGATTGTCACGGACCGGATGACCAGCAGGGACAACTGCGTCTGGACCGCAAAACGCACTTCGCTCGCGGCGGGGATTCGGGACGTCTCGTGGTGCCAGGCAACGTCGACGCAAGCTTACTTGTCCGGGCCATCGGCTACCAAGACAACGGTTTGCAAATGCCGCCAGACAACAAGCTATCTGACGATGCGATCGCCACGATCCGGAAGTGGGTCGACGACGGAGCCTACTGGCCCGAAGAAACGGCAAGCGAAGATGACGACGTTGAAGAGATGTCGTTCGCCGATCAAATCGTCATGCAACGCGATACCCATTGGTCGTTCCAGCCAATCGTGTCGGTCGAACCGCCAACGATCACCGATCCGGCCTCTGGCGAATCGCTATCTCCCATCGATCAATTTGTGTTTGCGAGATTAGACGAAGCGGGGCTGGAAGCGAACCCGACGGCTGATCGCGAAACGTTGATCCGCCGTGCCTATTTCAACTTACTGGGCCTGCCGCCGACATTTGAAGAGGTTCAAGCATTTGTTAACGACGCTGATCCACTTGCTTTCGAAAAGTTGGTGGACCGCTCGCTCGACAATCCGCACTACGGCGAACGTTGGGCGAGGCACTGGCTGGACATCGCACGCTACGGCGACACGAAAGGATACTTGGCGGGCAGCCAAGAAACGCGTTATCCGTTCGCGTTCACGTACCGCGACTATGTGATCGATGCGTTTAACAACGACAAGCCGTTCACCGAGTTCATTATTGAGCAGATCGCCGCAGACCGGTTAGACCTGCAAGGTGACGATCGCAAGGCACTTGCCGCGATGGGATACCTGACAGTCGGTCGCAAATTCATGAACCGGCGGCCTGATGTGATCGATGACCAAATCGATGTTGTCACTCGCGGCTTCCTCGGACTTAGTGTCTCCTGCGCACGCTGTCATGATCACAAGTACGACCCGATTCCGACCGCCGATTACTACTCGCTGTATGGTGTCTTCGATAGCTGCGAAGAGCCGGGCGAACTGCCGCTGCTTGGCGAACCGCAACCTTCGCCGGAATACGACGAATTCCTGAAAGCGAAAGCCGCCAAACAAAAGGAAGTCGACGACTGGTTGGAAGAACGTCGAGTGGCGACCGAAGACGAGCTACGCAGCCGCATCGCGGACTACCTTGTCTTTTACGCCGAACAGATCGGCAAAGAACGCAAACGTGGCGGCTCATTTCAAGGCAAACGTGGACCGCTCCGCCGCGCCGCCGTTTTCCGCTGGCAGCGTTTCCTCGATCAAGCGAACGAGTCATCGGCGCCGGTGTGGACTTTGTTTCGCGAACTGACCAAGCTTCCCGAAGACGACTTTGCCAACCAATTATCGAACAAGTTGGATGAATTCGCGACGGCGAATTCCGTCGCCGAATCGGCGCCAGGCGTCGCCAAATTGATCGAAGCCCTACGCGAAGCAAAACCGGCGACGATCGCGGATGCCGCTCAAGCGATCGGTGATCAATTCGAAGGCGTGCACGCGAAATGGAAGGAAGCCCATCCCAAAGAGTCACAACCAGCCGACACGCATCCAGACACTTTGACCGATGAAAAGGACGAAGCGTTGCGTTTGGTGATTTGGCAATCCGAAACACCGACATCGTTGGACCGCGATCAGATGATCCAGCACTTGGATCAAACGGAACGTAATCAGTACAACCAAAAGATGAACGGCGTCAACGGAGTCGAGGTCACGCACAGCGGGGCCCCGTCACGCGGTATGGTCTTGGTCGATAAAGATAAACCGACCGAGCCTGTGATTTTCCGTCGCGGCGTTCCGGGGAATCGTGGCGATCGTGTCCCAAGGCGTTTTCTGCAAGTCCTGGAACAAGTTGATGGTGGCAAGCCCTTCATCGACGGCAGCGGTCGTTTGGAGCTCGCCAAGGCAATCGCGAATCCTGACAATCCCCTGACCGCTCGAGTTATCGTCAACCGAATTTGGCAGCACCATTTCGGCGAAGGATTGGTCCGTACGTCAAGCGACTTTGGCACTCGCGGAGAAGCACCAACGCATCCACAGTTGCTCGATTACTTGGCCGCGGAGTTCATGGCGGACGGATGGTCGATCAAGCGACTGCAACGCCGCATCATGTTGACCAAGACTTGGCAACAGACCAGCACCTTGCGTGACAAAGCGATGACGCAAGATCCAGAGAACCGGTTGCTGTGGCACATGCCACGCAAACGTTTGGAATTTGAACCACTCCGCGATCGCTTGTTGGTCGCGGCCGGACGATTGGACGATCGTATCGGTGGCCGTTCCGTGATGATTCACCAGGATGCGACGCGGCGCGGTCTGTACGCCTACATTGACCGCGAAGACCTGCCAGGGTTGCTGGCCAGCTTCGACGTCCCGAGTCCCGACGCCAGTCGTGCACAGCGAACGAAAACCACCGTCCCGCAACAAGCGTTGTACCTGATGAATTCCGGTTTCGTGATAGAGCAAGCAAAGGCCCTGGCCGACCGTGTCATCGCGGACGAACAACGCGATCAATCTGATGCGGAAGTCCTTCGTGATCGAATTCGGCAGATGTATCACTTCGCATTGAATCGCAACCCGAAAGACTGGGAATTGCAAGCCGCCTTCGAGTTCGTTCAGCCACAAACGGACAACCAACAAACGCAATCCGAACAGGCACTCGATCGCTGGGAACAATTGTCCCAGGTCCTGCTGCTCTGCAACGAATTCGCGTTTGTCGACTAAACAAAACACCCCGCCTTTCCGGCAGTTCTGATTGCTCCTTTTCTTTCAGCACTGCTCCATCCTTTCGGTATTTGAACATGTCTGATTCACACGCATTCAATGATCCCGGGTTCAACGGTTCTGGTCCGTCCACACGACGCGAGTTTTTGCGTCGCAGTGGTATCGGCCTAGGATCACTCGGCCTCGCCGGCGTGATGTCCGACGACACGTCACGAGCATTCGCGGGTGACAGCTTGAACCCGATGGCGCCTAAACGGCCCCAGTTTCCTGGCAAAGCGAAAGCGGTCATTCATCTGTTTCTCAATGGCGGGCCGTCACAAGTCGATACGTTCGACCCCAAGCCAGCGCTCGATAAATTTCATGGCCAATCGATCCCGCTCGATCTGCGGACGGAACGCGAAACCGGCGCGGCGTACCGATCACCGTTTAAATTCAAGAGGTACGGCGAAAGCGGAATCGAAGTCAGCGAACTGTTTTCGCATGTTGGCGAAAGTATCGATGACGTTTGTGTAATCCGCTCGATGCATGCCGACGTGCCGAATCATGAACCATCATTGATGCTGATGAACTGCGGTCATGCGCAGTTCGTTCGGCCTTCGGTCGGTTCCTGGGTGACGTATGGGCTGGGTAGCGAAAACCAAAACCTGCCGGGATTTATCGCGATGTGCCCCAATGGTTATCCGATCAAAGGGGCCGAAAACTGGCAAGCAGGATTCCTTCCCGGTGCGTACCAAGGCACCTATATCGATAGCCGACACAAGGACATCGAACGGCTGATTTCCAACATTCGCAACGCGTCTGGCTTGGAACGCAGCCAACAACGTCGACAGTTGGACCTGCTGCAACAGATCAACAACCGCTATCAGGAACAGCGTCAACAAGACGCCGAACTTGAATCACGAGTGCAAAGTTTTGAACTCGCGTACCGAATGCAGATGGAAGCCACCGACGCGTTCGATATCAGCGACGAACCTGAATACATCCGCAAGATGTATGGCGATTCGGTCCAGGCAAGGCAAATCTTGATCGCCCGACGCTTAGTCGAACGCGGTGTACGCTACATCCAACTGTGGCACGGTGCCGGCCAACCTTGGGACAGCCACGACCAAATCGAACAGAATCACAAACGTCTGGCCGGCGAATGCTCACAAGCGATCGGCGCGTTGCTGAAAGACCTCAAGCAACGGTCGCTACTGGATGAAACCCTGGTGATCTGGGGCGGTGAATTTGGACGCACGCCAACGGTCGAATTGCCAAAGCCTGGCGCGAACGCGGGGACAAACAGCGGACGCGACCACAATCACTACGGCTTCACGATGTGGCTTGCCGGCGGAGGTGTCAAAGGCGGCCACGTGCATGGTGCGACTGACGAATTCGGTTTCCAGGCCGTCGAAAATCGAGTGCATGTGCACGACTTGCAAGCGACGGTGTTGCATCTGCTGGGTTTTGATCACGAACGATTGACGTACCGCTATGCCGGGCGTGATTTCCGGCTGACCGATATCCACGGCAACGTCGTCCATGACATCGTTGCTTAATCGACGCGATTAACCTTGCTCGATCGCCACATCATAGATTTCGACGCGGCCAAAGTCGGGGAACTTTCCGTCTTTTAGGCTGCCTGGCTGGCCTTGGGTTCCGATCACGACTAGCGATTTGCCATCGGCGGCAAAGTGCATCGTGGTGACACGGTAACCGGTTTTTAATCTGGTCAAACGCTTGCCATCTTCGAGCGAAAACAGTGCCACGTTCCAATCGCCACCGCGAAGGCGGCCGCCCATCGCGAAGCATTTACCGTTGGGATGCAACGCAAGCGACTCCATCAAGCCTTCGCCGTTTTCTCCTTCGTGGGTTTGGTCCAGCATCTTGGGCGTGTCGCCAAACGTTTCCCAACGCTGCCAAAGCTGCTTCCCGTTGCCAGCCATCGGGTCACGCATCGGCCCCATCCCCGCCAGCAAAATCGATTGGTCGTCGGGTGCGAACCGCAAGGCAAAGATTCCGCCCAAGTAGCAGTGACTTTTGATGATTCCCCAACTCGTAAAGTCAGGGGTTTGGATGGTCGTTTGCAGGTCTCCTGTCTCGCAGGAAAAAATGCGGACTTCGCCCATCAAGTTTCCTGCGGCGACGCGTTTGCCATCGTGACTGAATGCAACCGACTGCACAGACGGGACGTGCGGCAAACGGTGAAGGATCTCGCCGGTCGCGGTCTCGCCGATGACCAGCGAGGGTTCGCGTTCGGCAGCGGGTTCGTATTTGTATCCACCGGCGAGATACTGTCCCGTCACCGATGCGAACAACGATTGGTCAGGTGAGACGGCGGTTTGCCAGGACCAGAATTCGTGGAGCGGCAACTCGCGTTTCAGTTCCGATGTCTTAAGGTCGAACCAGCGTAGCGTTCCGTCATAGCCTCCGGACAAGATGATATCGTCAGCTAGCCAATGGACCGAACTCGCATAGCTGTCGTGCGAATACAGTTGCTGCCGTTCGCCGTTTGCCAAGTCAAGCTTGTAGACACCGTCCATGCAGGCGCCGATCAGCGTTGCACCGTCGGTCGAGACTGCTCCACCAAGGATTGCCATCGGCAGTCGCTGGCCCGATCGTTTTTCGAGTTTGACGTCCATTAGGCCAGTACCTCCAGAATCGGTGCGGCGTCTTCTTCGACGCGATGAAACGTCGGCAATCCGGGCAGGTCGTATTCGTCGTGTGGGTCCACACCGAGCGCGGTGAAAATCGTCGCGAACAGGTTCCGGTTATCGACTTTGCCTTCGACGACTTCGAATCCGAGCGGGTCGGTTGCCCCGTGGACGACGCCGCCGCGAATACCACCACCAGCCATCGCTAAGCTCCAAGCGTTTGGATAGTGGTCGCGTCCACGAGCTTCGTTCATCCACGGGGTTCGACCGAATTCGCCCATCGCAATGACCAGGGTGTCGTCCAGCATCCCGCGCTCTTCCAAGTCGTTGACCAATTGGTAAAGCACGTTGTCCAGTTCTGGCACCAACATCTGGTGCATCTCGTGTTGATAGACGTGGTTGTCCCAAGGCATCCCGTTGGCGACCATCACGAACGTCGACCCGTTTTCGATCAGGTGCCTCGCTTGCAACGCGTGCTGTGCGAATGCTCCGCCGCCGTAACGCTGACGATCGTCTTCGGGTAGTGAATCCATGTCGAACAGCGGCGCGCAGCTCATCAGGCCCTGCACACGTTCGAAAGCGGCGTTGTGTGATGCGGCCGCGTTGCTCTTTTGGTCCAGTTCGTATTTCTTGCTGAAGAACCGGCGCAATGCTTCGCGGTCCGCATGGTCGGCATCGGTGATCGAATCCAATTTTTCGATGTTGGGAATGCCGTAGTCACCGCCCGCCCGCACCGGCCCGTACTCGGCACCCAGCCAACCGGCCCAGTTACCCGCCTTGAACGCTTTGAATTCGTTGCCTTCGGGACAGGGATCCAGCAGCACAAATTGCGGCACCGGGCTGTCCAGTTGCCCGAGTTGCTTTGCGATCACTGAACCGAGGATTGGGCGTGTGAACGGAGGGCGCGGTCCGTCGCCTCGCGTCAGCGCGTCGATGCCCTGGAAGTGCTCGCTCGGTTTGGTGCTCATGCTGCGAATGACGGCCAGCTTGTCCATCATGGTCGCGCACTTGGGCATCAGCGAACTGATTTGCACACCGGGAAGGTTCGTCTGGATCGCACCAAATGGTCCGCCGGTGGCCGTTCCCGGTTTTGGGTCCCACATTTCGAATTGGCTTGGTGCCCCGCAAAGCCAAAGCAAGATGCAGCGTTTGCCTTGACGTTTGGTTTCCTCGGCCAATGCAGGGATGGAAAACAGCCCGTTGAAACTGGCCACGGATGCGGCGCTGGCGGCTAAGGAGCCTTGCAGGAACAACCGTCGATGGACGGTGTGTTCGTCACTCCCGCAAGTCATCCTTTGTTTGGATGTTCGGATCATGGCAATCAGTGGTTGAAACGGAATTCGGCGCTCGTGATCAACGACCACGCGACTTGGGCGATCGCTTCTTCAGCACGTTCGCGACGTTGGTCCAGATAGCCGACGATGGCGTCAAGCTCTTCCGATGTTGGTTGTCGGCCAAGCAAAGTTTCGATCAAACGAGACGCTTGCTGCTGCGGTTCTGATTCGGCGGCGATTTGCGAGATCGGCGATCCGTCTCGAAAGCTATCGCGAATGAATTGATCCAATCCGGCGTTGTTGCTGAAGTACAACGCGTCCGCGACGGGAACTTCCACACCATCGGGCAAGACGTCGACAATTTGCTGCCGCAATCCTTTGACGACGTCGGCGTTGTTGTCGAACGAGCCGCGGAGTGTTTGCTGGATCGAACGAGCAAGCTGTTCTGCTGTCAATGGCCGTTCGATGTACCACGTGAAGGTATCTGGCGAAATCGCTTCACTTGGGCGGCGAGAATCCAATTGGTAGGCATCGGACAAGACGATGCTGCGGACCAATCGTCGGACATCGAATTGGTGTGTCGCGAAGTCATCGGCCAGCCAGTCCAGCAACTTGGGATGACTCGGGTCGTGCATGCTATCGATTTCGTCATGAGGATGGACAATGCCGCGTCCCATTAAAATCGCCCACACGCGGTTGACCATCGCCCGTGGGACCAGCGGGTGGCCTTCTAAGATTTGAGTGACAAACTTGGTCCGTCGTGAAAACAGTGGCTCACGCGGATCGCCACTCACGTCAGCGGGCGAATACAGAGATTCGGAGTCCTCTTGCGACTCACCCGCTTTGGGCCGTTTTTCGTGAACAGTTCGAGAGTCGAAGAACGTGAGGTAGTTCGGTGTGCTGGAGCCTTCCAGGTTGGCGAATTCGGAAAAGCCACCCACCGCGGACTCGGACATTCGCAAGCCGTTGTCTGTCTTTTGGTTTTTGCTGCGGTTAAAGAACGCGACCAAGCCCCAGTAATGCGCCTGCTCGATTTCGTCAGCCATCATGTGGTCATGGCATTGTGCGCACTCGATCCGAATGCCAAAAAACGCCGGGGCGACGGCTTCGGCAATCGCTTGGTAGTTTTCTTTGCGTTCATACAAGAACCAGACCGCACCGTCGGAATCCGGATCGTCGGGGCGAGCCAACAAAACCTCACGAGCGACATCCGCCCAAGGCCGATTATCGCGAAAGGCGCTTTCCAGGTATCCACGCCAACCGTGACGTGCACGCTGTTCATAAACGCGTTCTTGTGCCCGCCCCATTAAGATCGCGTCAAAGAGATCGGCAAAATGTTGTGCGTAGTTTTCGCTGTGCAACAAGGCGTCGACCAGTTCTTCGCGTCGCTGCTCGCTTGGGTTGGCAAGAAACGTGTTTCGCTCGTCGTTCGAAGGCACGCGCCCGGCCAAGTCTAAGTAGATTCTTCGGACGAAGGTTTCATCGCTGCATCGACCCGCCGGAGTGACCGAGTCGGCTTTCCATTTGGCAGCGATCTGCGAATTGATTTGGTCCGTCGGAGTCGCCGCGGATGATGGTTGGCAGAACCAAACCAGCGAAACGCCGAGAGCGATAGCGAGGTGGAGACGTCGCATGATCGGATTTTGAGGTGGGAATGTTGGTGGGTAGGCCCCTGAGTATACCCGATCCGTCAGCGTCAATCACAAGCCAAGAATCCTCAAACGCATCGGATCAGTTGCCAAACCACCATCAACCGTACCCAAAGTCGCCTTTCGCTCAGCGAAAGTAGCGTTTCCTATCGCGGACATGCCGCAACACACGCAGCTAAAGTCACTACGAAATCCGTTGCCGACATCGACCAATGCAAGCCAACGTTCAACTAATCGTCGAAGCCGCTAAAATGCAAATCAGCAACGCGCACACGGCTTCCTGGCAAGCATTTTCTACATTCGACTCAGGCGAAGGACGCTACTTTCGCGGAGCGAAAGGCGACATTGGCGAGGACAATGATGATCGGTGAATTGTTTGATCCTCAAGCCCCACTTGCGATCAGCGAACACTACCGCCCGCATTGGTCTCAAGCGGGAGCGATCGTGTTCATTACCTTTCGTACAGCGGACTCGATCCCGTATGAAGTTTTGCAGCGTTGGGAACGCGAGAAGAATGAATGGATCGCTCGCAATACGGGTAGAAACGCTGATTGGCGGAAGGTGCTGCCTGAACTTGATCCAAGACTGCGCCATCAATTCAAAAAGACCTTCAATCGATTGCGAGAAGACTTCCTCGATACGTGCAATGGTAAATGTGTCCTTCGCCAGCCAGATTTCGCATCAATCGTTGCCGATTCGCTGTCTCATTTCGATGGTAAACGCTATCGTCTGGGCGACTTCATTGTGATGCCAAATCATGTTCATCTGCTTGCCAGCTTCCCTTCGGAAGAAACGATGATTGGACAATGCGATTCTTGGTTGCATTACACCGCATGGAAAATCAATCAACAGCTTGGCAACAAGGGGAAGTTCTGGCAACAAGAACCCTTCGATCACCTAGTCAGAAGTCCCGAGCAGTATCAATACCTATGCAATTACATCCGTGACAACGGAACCAAGGCAAACCTCCGGTCCGGCGATTTTCTGTACCGGCAGCATGACAATCATCAATGATCGGCTTGCACGCCCCATAAAACGAGGCAAGCAACGATCGCAAACGACCGTGCCCAAAGTCGCCTTTCGCTCCGCGAAAGTAGCGTTTCCTATCGCGGACATGCCGCAACACACGCAGCTAAAGTCACTACGAAATCCGTTGCCGACATCGACCAATGCAAGCCAACGTTCACCCGATCGTCGAAGCCGCTAAAATGCAAATCAGCAACGCGCACACGGCGTCCAGGCAAGCATTTCGACATTCGATTCAGGCGAAGAACGCTACTTTCGCGGAGCGAAAGGCGACATTGGCGATCAGCGAACATTACCGTCCCCATTGGTCTCAAGCGGGAGCGATCGAATTTGGCCGAAGGCCATTCGCACCATAGGCTGGGGCATCGCCC
>PPHI01000066.1 GCA_002901265.1 Rhodopirellula baltica
GAGGTTCCGTGAAATCCGATGGGCGGCATTCGAGCGCACCATTCAAGCCGTCGACGAAACATTTAAACCACGAAGTTCGCGAAGCACACGAAGAAGAAATGGACATGACCACGAGGCGTTGGTCATTTCGGTCACAACTGCCAGCGCGAACGATTTCGATCACGTGGCCGCCGCGAACGACTGACCACTTCATTTAACACAACTCGGCGGCTCACGTGCATCGATTGGTTCGCGGTTTACCCACGACGACAGTTGGCAGTTCGCCGCTGACGACAAGTTTACTCGATCGGCATCGCGAAGGGTAACGAGTAGCGAATTAGCAGCCGGAACGTCAGGCGTCGGATTGTCTTGAGTCGTGCTCGTGCTCAGCAACGCGGTGCTCGTAATCGCAATCGGTTGCCAGGCGTCGGATTGGCTTCATCGGCCGAGTCGACCGCGCACCAATCAAACCGTGACATCAAGAGCGATCACCAGGAAACAGAGGTTCCGTGAAATCCGATGGGCAACATTCGCGCGCACCATTCAAGCCGTCGACGAAACATTTAAACCACGAAGTTCGCGAAGCACACGAAGAAGAAATGGACATGACCACGAGGCGTTGGTCATTTCGGTCACAACTGCCAGCGCGAACGGTAGTGGTCACCGAGTTGGCGCGATAGAGGTGAAACTAAGCCCCAAAAGACGTCGACTCGCCAACTTCGGTGCACCACATGGTTCGTCGATTTTCAGCAGCCTTTACTATGCGATTTGCGCATAGCACTTCAGTCACAACTGATACTGCGATCGACACTGCCCAAACTCCACACACCAAGAACCAAATCCTCCAGTGGGAGAGGTATGACACCTGTTGAAGTCGGAAAGCCAATATTACCGTGATATGCATAAGTAGGTTCGGTGTGACGCCAAACAACATGCCAGCCATCGAACGTGTAAAGAGAAGCTCTTTTGAGAGCAGACGCTCCTTGCTCAGCATTGGGGCAATCAATGACACACCTGAGGCGATCAAGCCTGTGACTAACATTGCGAAAACTGTTGGGCCGACCTGAACGTGCACGAGCAGCTGATCGATCCCAAACCTTAGAGATTGCGATACTACGTATCCCAATGAGGCGAAGAAAACAAAACACACGATGCCCCATCTGCGTCGATTATGTTGCTTGCTTTTTCCGGCGTTGGATTTGGGAGACACGCGATATGGATTCACGCCAGTGGTCATTGGTGATTCGACCTCAGATAGATGCTTTGCGATTCGACGAACGATATTAGTTAACGGTAACTCAGTGACGCATAATACCGGAATTTGGGTATTACGCCCTCACTCAGTGCGCCTTTTTCCCGGATATCGCGAAACCTTGATTTTCGAGCGGTTTGCCAATACCCTACATGGGCCGTTCTTGTCAGGCTCCTGCGTTTTCTGGGTGATAGCAAAATGAGTGTGGAAAAGTTTGACCGATTGATTCTTTCCTGCGACGTTGCAAGCAATGTAGAGAAGATCTGGTTCCCTCGGTGGATTCGGCGATACTCGCTGAATTTCCGTAAAGGAATGTCACAGGATTTGCCGGTCAATCGGCACGCCGTAATCCGCTTCTCACGGTCTCTCCAGTCGAATAAAGCGCCTGCCTGGCAGCGTTGGCAGGCGGTGCGTGCTATCGAATGCTATCGCAACCTGGTCCTGGGGAAGTCCGAGCCAGATTTGACCGACATTGTGATGATCTTGGCACGCTTCGGAAAACGCGAACGTAACCTTCCGCTTGAGGACGCCCCGACCGAGGAGGAATTGGCGCGGTTACGTGGCAATATCAGCCGTAATGAAATGCGAGCGATTCAGTTGATGCGAGAGCAACTCCGCGTTCTCCATTATTCGATGGCAACCGAATCTGCCTATGTTCGCTGGGTCGTGCGGTTTAGCAAACATGTCGGCTCGACGGAACTGAATCAGTTCAACGAGCAAGACATCGGTACATTCTTGACTTCACTGGCGGTCGAAGCGAAGGTTTCCGCGAGCACACAAAACCAAGCGCTCTCGGCGCTTCTGTTTCTTTACCAATGCGTCCTTGGAAGGCGCCTCGGCTTCATCGATGCGGTCCGTGTGAAGCGACCGGAGACAATTTCGGTGTGGTTCAGTCCAAACGAGATTGAGCGTCTGCTCGAGCATATGGTTGGCCCTCACCGACTCATGTTCCTATTAATGTATGGCGCCGGACTGCGTCATAAGGAGTGCCGCAGGCTGAGAATCAAAGATGTTTGTTTTGATCAGCGGCTTATCGTGGTTCGAAACGGCAAGGGTGATAAAGATCGAATTACCCTTTTGCCAGAGGAGGCAATCCCCGAACTGAAACGTCAGATTGAGATCGCAACTCGCTTGCATCGCATTGATTTGGAAGCCGGTTACGAGCAGATTTACATGCCGTATGCGCTCGCCAAAAAGTACCCTAACGCGTGCAAAGAGATTGGATGGCGTTGGATCTTCCCATCTCGCCAGCGATGCCGCGATAAACGCTCAGGCATTGTCTGGAGATATCATATTTCCGAACGACAGTTCTGCGACGCATTAAAAGACGCACAGCGTCTCGCAAAAATTGATAAACAGGGTGTACCGCATTCGCTTCGACATAGCTTCGCCACGCATCTCGTTGAGGTTGGGACCGATATCCAAACGGTCCAGAAGTTAATGGGACACAAAGATGTCGAAACAACGATGAAGTATGTACACACAAGCCCTCGACTTGGCGTAGATGTCAAAAGTCCTGCTGATCTCCTGGCACGCCGACGAACGACCAAACAAGCTGAAACAAAATTGGGTGAATACTGAAGAACAGCACTTATTGGCCGGTTGATAGACACCCGGCCCTCAAGGCGTTACGCTGCTGGGTAACGATCGGCCCGTTGGATGGTCGGCGTGTCTTTCCCTGGAGACCGCCACGATGGACGGCTCACAAAAGCTGGCACCAAACAGCCTACACCTTGGCAACACTCCAGCACAGCAATCAGCCGACCTTCGCTCGCTGCTGTGTCTATCGATGCTGCCAGGAATCGGGCCACGAACGCTGTGTCTTCTTCTGGAACACTTCGGGACTGCGAACGAGGTACTGGCTGCTTCCAGCGAGCAACTTGCTGTCGTCAGCGGTGTCGGCCCAAAGCTGATTCACACAATCCGAACGGCCGATCACTTTGTCGATCCAGACCATGTCTTGGCTTGGTGCGACGAACACAATGTCGAGGTGCTTCAGCAAAACAGTGCTGCCTATCCGCAAGGATTGCTGGAGCAGCCGGATGCGCCACCGATTTTGTTCTCGCTGGGATTGCCCACTGGGGCTGACCGATTGGCGGTCGCGATCGTCGGCACGCGTCACGCAACAAGTTATGGGACGCGGCAAGCAGACCGGCTGGCCTATGGGTTAGCGAAGGCTGGCGTGACGGTGGTCAGCGGCCTGGCACGCGGGATCGACGCGGCTGCTCATGAAGGGGCGATTGCCGCAGGCGGTCGAACGATCGCGATCCTGGGCGGCGGATTAGGGCAGCTCTATCCGGCCGAGCATGAAGGGTTGGCGAAAGCGATCGCGGCGGACGGTGCGGTGTTGAGTGAGTACCGGCCCGACGCGAAGCCTCGTAGCGGTATGTTCCCACAACGCAACCGTTTGATCGCCGGAATGTCGTTGGCCACGTTGGTGATCGAGGCGCCCGACCGCAGCGGAGCATTGATCACGGCGAGGATGGCGGGCGAGATGGGCCGCGAGGTGTTGGCGCTGCCAGGGCCTGTGACCAGCCGCGCGTCGCGGGGAACGAATCAGTTGATCCGCGAAGGCGCGACGTTGGTCCAAACGGTCGACGACGTGTTGGAAGCGATCGGCCCGATGGGGCAAGCGGTGACGGTCAGTCAGGACCGAGTGGTACGGAACCCGGCGGAGTTGAAGCTGAACGATCTGGAACGCAAGGTTTTGGAGTCTGTTGAGCCGAGTAATACGTCAATCGACCAAGTGATCGCAGTCAGCGGTTTGCCCGCCCATCAAGTGATGGCAACGTTAAGCGTGTTGGAGATGCGAAAGTTGATCCGGCGTCTGAGCGGTCAGTATGTTTCGCGGATTTAGTATTCGCGGACGACCGAGTTTTGGATGGTGGGACGCGGTGATTGGCGATTATTAGCCGCATTCGCGATAGCGAGCGGTTGCGTGTTTCCGAGGGACTGCTGCTTGAAGGAGGTGCCGGCATGAATTGCAAAATGAACATTGCAAATTGAGAATTGGGGCGAGGACTAAGTAGGCGTCAAATCAGCCGTATCCGCGATAGCGAGCGGTTGCGTGTTTTCCCGGGTGCAAACGTCGTTATCTATCGTCGCCGTCGTTCCGAGCAAGGTGACCGATGGGGAACCGACGCTAGCGCGTTCCGGCTAATACAGCCGGCATTCAACCAACTTCTTCAACCGTTCAGAACGTTGCTCGCCTTGCTGATTCGCTTTCAATTCCTCCCGCCAGCGGGCTAAAACGTTCGCGTTTCGACCTAAAAGTGCGCAAAGTTCATCGTTTTCGCCGTCGATGAGGGTAAACCGCCGCCGATATCTGCTGTGGCGTCAAGCTTTAGCGATTGTGACGGTTGTTCCTGTTCATCGCGGCCGATGCCATCGGTACGTTGTCCCTTCCGCGGACCTTGACTCGGGCGAATGCGAACGTTTTGGCTGATCACAACTGCAAGCTCCTTGCTGGCGATGATGCCAGCGACCCGGCTTGCCGTCCCGGACGCGGAACAATCAATCGCGTTTCAGGAAACTGCAACGCTCTCAACGGCGACATCGGCGATCCAGCTCATAAAACCTGGTTGCCCGGTACATCAGGTCCCGGTTCAACCGGTTCTTGCCGATCCGGCACAACGCCCCGCTCAAATGACTGAAGTGGCGTCTGTCAGCGAGTTCGGAATGGGGATCCAACAAGTCGGCTTCGACGAACCGCGTCGCCAGCGGAACGGCGCAGCGACTGAATCCGCCGTGGCACAAACCGTCGCCCAGGTGACGGACCTAAAAGTCGATGAACTGCCGACTGTGGTGTTTGCTGCGGAAGCGACAACGCGGGGTAAAGAACGGCTACCCGTCGTAGCAACCGCTGGCGGCGAAGATCTGATATTGGGTCCCGCCGATTCAAGCGGCGACTTGCGTCCGTTGATGATTCCGGTGTCAGAGCCAACGCAAGCGGAAGGCACCACATTCCAAAAGCACGATGACTTGGTCACCTTGGTTGCGACCGATGCGGACCTGCGTTCGGTGCTACGAATGATCGCTGAACACCACCAACTGAACTTGGTGGTCGGCCCGACGGTCGATGGTCCGGTTACCGTTAGCTTGCGAGGCGCGAGGCTGGACGAAGTGCTTGACGCGATTTTAGGAGTCGCTGGTTTCCATTGGCATCAGCATGACAATTTGTTGTACGTGACCGGCTCCGATGCGGCAGCGTTGGATCCCAAAGTGCAAGGGCGTCGCTTACAGGTTTACCCATTGAACTATGTTGCCGCAGACGATGTCGAAGCGGTGGTCACGGGACTATTGAGCCCGATCGGAAAGTCATTCGTCACCCAGTCGAGTGATACCGAAAAACTGCAAACCCAAGAACTGTTGATCGTCGAAGACAACGAGACCGGACACTCGAGGATTTCGCAGTACCTAGCACAAGTCGATGTCGCTCCGGCGCAGGTATTGGTCGAAGCTCACGTGTTGCAAATTGACTTGGACGACGAGCAACGGCGGGGCGTTGATCTCACCGGGCTAGCGCGAATCGCAGGTGCCCGATTGACGTTGCAGGGCGACGGTTTTGCAAACCGCGAACCAGAGGGACCATCACTGGCGTTCCAAATCGACGGCAATGACGTCGACGGATTGATCGAAGCGATCCATGCCAACACGTCCTCGCGTACTCTCGCATCGCCCAAGGTCAGCGTTGTGAATCGTCAGATGGCTAAGGTTCAAATCGGCCAGCGTTTGCCATACGCCGTCGCGACGACCACCCAAACGGCAACCATTCAAAACGTCCAATTCTTGGATGTCGGCATCGTGCTGGAAGTCACGCCGGTGATCACCGATGATCGCTATATCCTAATGACGGTGTTGCCCAAGATTTCCGGCGGCCGAATTACCGAATCGGGTTTTCCAGAAGAGGACACGACCCAGGTTTCGACCACCGTGTTGATGCCCGATGGTAGCGGCCTGGTAATCGGCGGATTGATCCGTGAAGTGAATGAACAGAGCGACGCGAAAGTACCGGGACTCGGACGCATCCCAGTCGTCAACCGATTGTTCAATCGCCATTCGGCACAGTCACGTCGCAACGAATTGGTTGTCGCGTTGGTCACTCATATTCTTGACGGACCTCGGCCAGTACGCCAGCGAGAATGCTTGGATCTGAACGAAGCGTTGCCGATGCATGCGGCTCAAGAATTGACCGTTCGCTAAACAAGCGTCTTCGGCTTGTGCCGTTTTCGCCCCGACTAAGGCGACGAAGCTGGCGTCAGCTGGATGTGATCTACGGTGATCGCCCCCACGCGTAGACCGGGCGATAATTCATCGCCGCCGGTCAAGATCGTTCCATTCACGAGCACTCGGCGTTTGTTTCCGTCAAAGGCTTCCTCAGAGGCACTGTCAAAAGTACCGTACACCGCATTTACCTTGACTGGCGGGCGTGATTCGGATGCATTTTCAGTGGCAACGACCACGTTCGACTCGACCGGTATTTCCTTCGGCGGGGCTTGCCGAAACAAGTCAATGTCGGCGACTTCGTCCAGATTCACCCGAGTCAGTTCTTTGGGGGCAGAGCGTAACAGCTCGGACATTGGCTGGCTCGTTCGCGGCTTTACTTCGGGCTGTACGCGTGAAACCAGTGCGACCGACGTTGTCCCCGATGATGGGGGTTCCGGTGAATGCTGCGATGTTGTCATCTGCGCATTCACCAACGCCCCAACGAGTAAGACACTGAGCACCACGAGCAAGGCGATTTGCTTCCCGCTCACGGAATTCGCATTAGTGGACATCAACAGTTTCCTTGGGATAAAGTTTGTCTGCGAGTGTACCGGTCGCGGCGATCGGAATTCGAATGGAAACGGTTGCGAGACAGGTCGAATCAGAACGACTCGTGTCACGCCGAAAGCTAACGTCGTGTGTCCAAAAGGGCAGAGGCAATTCGGCGGACCGCTGGATGAAACGACTGATAGCGGGAAACGTGCCAGCGAGTTCGACTTTGGCGTTCCAAACACCGACACGACTTCCACGTTCGAGGACGCCGCGTTGAATCGAGGAAACTTGCACCTCACAGCCTTGTGCCAGTGTTTCGATTGCGACTTCACGCTCTTGCCAATTGATTCTTCGTGGTAACCATGATTGAAGTTCAACGATTTGTCGTTGCAATTCAGCCGCGTCAGCTTTGGCAGCTTCGAAATCGCGTTGCACCTCCCCGCGGCTACCGATCAGGCGAACGGCGGCGACGATATCGGACGTCGAGTCCATCGGAGGCCCAAGGATTGACTGGGGCGAGAACCAACACAGCAAACTGATCGTGAGCAGTGTGCACAAGACGGTCGTGCCAACGAGATGGCAACGCAACGGCGTCCGCAGCCAAGGCAATCGCGTCGAAGGCTCGCTGTCGAACTGGCTGTATCCGAATGGAGAGTTCATGGGATGAGCTTTGCCGAAAGCGGTGTGGCGTTTATCTGGACGAGCGTTTCGGACAATCCAATTTGGGGTGTCGAAAACTGGATGTCGTGTAAGCGATCCGTTTGTTTCAGGTTTGCCTTCCAGGCTGAAATCACGGCCCGATTGTCGACCGTAGCGACAACGGAGAATTCCGCTTTCCCATTGCTCGTTGCCGTGCGTTTCGGATCGTCCGGATCGTTCTCCAGCGGCAACCGAACGGACAGTGATCGTGTTTCGATTGCATAGGGGCTTTCTGCCAAGCTTTGATGAGTCGCGATCGCCAATGTCGCGATGACTTGGGACAAGCTGTCATCTGGCTTCGCGGACTGAACCAGATGCAACCATTGCTGTTTTTCCGCAAGTCGTGCGACCTGATTGGAGGTCAGGCCGCGCAAGGCTTCGACGGGCTGGCTGGCATCCAGAATCTGGCGGTTCTGAAGTTCCAACCGCTTTCGCCCCACCCAGATCGACAAGAGCGATCCGACCGTCAACAGTGTCGCCAGGACCAACCCGATCAGCCATTTGACATAAAAACGCTTCGCGTCTCTCATCAGCCGATAGTCTTCGGGAATCATTTCAAAGTTCTGCCAACCATCGAGCGAATCAAGGCAGTTAACATCGACTCGCTGCTCGGCGAGAGAGAAAGGTGTCACGGTATCAAGCTGTGATCTCATTTGCCGTACCCTCGATTCGAAGCCTTTTCGGCGGCGCATGCCAACGAGAGTGCTGCGGAGAATGTCGCGTCACTCGCCGGCGAATTCTGACTGGTCGGAGTCGGGCGGCGATTCCCGCCGAAACGCCAACGTGCCACGGGGGTGTTGGCGAGTGTGGCAAGTGATTCGTCGACCCCAGGTATCTCCGAGACGGGACCGGCAATCAACAACGGTAGATCCGAAGCGTGGACGTTTTCGTTTCGAGCCGCATAACGACTTGTATTTCGAAACTCGCTCGCGATATCGGACAAATACGGCCGTAGTGCAAATGCATCAAGCGTGACACGCGACCGCGACGTTGCCGCTGAACCGAAGCAGAGCGATTGTCCGGCCACTAGATGTGCGGGCAATCCGGGTAGCGATCGAGCAAGACCCACACCAGTCGCGTGGCGCACGGAGATCAAGGAACCCTGTTCGCCGAGCCATAGAACGCATTGCGCATTGATTTGGGTCAATGCGTAGGCGGAATGCACCATCGCAACCGCATGCGGAAGCATCGTGGAGACTTGGTAGCCGATCGATGACGCGATTTCGAGAACATGGCAGGCGGCCCGGCGGGCGGTCGCGGCGACGACATACTGGTCATCCGAGCCGGGGTGCCCACAGTGAATTCCGGCAAGCGGCCAATGACAAAGGTGTGTGTCACTTCGGAAGATCGAGTTTTGAAATAGTCGTGCACTTCGTATTCGAACCTGACTCAATTCGTGTCCCGGAACCGTTTGGTACTGGGTCCAAGACATCGGCAGTGCAATCGCCGCACGACAATTGTCGCCATCAACGGGTCGCGGCAATCTGTCGATCAGTCGCTGCATCACCTCGCGCAGCCACTCGGACGTCGGTTCCCCATCGATCGGTTGTGGCAACGAGAATCGATCAGCCTGGAGCCATTCGATCTCGCCGCTTCGTCGATAACGCAACCCGGCAACACGGACTTCGGACTCGCCGAGATCGATCCCCACGAATCGAAGACGCTCTCGCTTGATTTTATGGCGACGTTCACGCAGCGACCCTTCACCTATTTTTCTCGGCACGGCCGCATGTGGCAGACCGTCAGCAAGTTGTGGAGAAGCGGTTGGAAGCATCATGATTGATTGGAACGATTCGGACGACGAAACACGTGTACTCGAGTTCGCTGAAAAGGTGATTGAAATCGCTTGAAACGCTCAGGGACCTGGGACCGTTGAGATCTCCAAGAGCGGAAGCATCACGCTCATCACCACACCGGCAACGACAATCCCCATCGCAAGGATGATGGTGGGTTCGAGTGCGATGACAAGGCGTTTGGTTTTGCGACCGCCTTCGGTTTCATAGAACTGGCCGATATCTTCGAGCACCTCTGCGACGCGTCCGGTGCGCTCTCCCGTTGCCATCATCTGCGCCGCTTCGGCTGGTAAAAAGTCAGCGTGAACGAGTGCGTCGCTGGCGTTCAAACCATCGATCAAATTGGCTTCCATTTCCGACAAGAGGTTCCGCCATGCCGGGACCGAGACGGTGTTGCGAGTCAAACGCACGGATTGCAACAAAGGCACACCGCCACCAACCATCGCCGCAATCGTGCGAAAAATCCGGCCGGCAATCAGGGGCCGATAGGCGTCTCTTAGCAGCGGCGCGTAGAGCATCAGGTACCCGACGGCTCTGCGAACGAAGAGATGTTTTCGAAGTAGCGTCAGGCCCCCGACATTGAGACTGGCAACGAGCAGGCCAAGCCCCCAGTGCTGGCGGCCGAGTCGTCCCAAGTCCAACAAGAACTGAGTTGACGGAGGAACGGGTCGTCCCAGTGAATCGAACACTTTGCCAAATTGCGGCAACACGCCCAATACGAGTGCCGCCATTACCACGACGGCTGCGAACACCAAAATCACGGGGTACACAATCGCGCCCAGCAAGCTGGCACGGATTTCCAGTTCGCCTCGCATTCGATCGCAAATGCCAGCGAGTGCCCGTGGGACGTCGCCGGTGGTTTCCGCGGCGGCAATCATGGCGGGCAAAGACCGTGGATAGTACACGCCATGTGTCGCAACGGCGGCGGAGAACGTACTGCCGCTGTGAATCGAATCATGAATCGCGATCAAGGACGCGGCCAAACGATCATCCTTGCAGGTCTCGGCGACGTGTTCGACAGCTTCGGCAATCTCGATCCCGTTTTGCGTCATTACCGCCAGCTGGTTCAGCGACATCAAGACGGCTGAGGGAGCGACACGTGTTAAGTGAATCGAAGTGTTTGCAGAGAGCGTCCCTTGGTTCCCACGCGTTTGTTGGAGATTTACTTGCCTGGACCGGACGTTCCTTGCACCGGTCGCGAGCTCGCTTCGCTGCGTGACCATTCGCCCGCTTGGCGTTGTCGGATCGACATTAGGTTGGGCAAAAACTTTCATGCTGTTAGTCCACCAGCGCGACGCGGCCGACTTCCTCCAAGCTTGTCAGATGCTGTTCGGCAAGACGCAAGCCTTCGCTTAGCAACGTGGCCCCAGAACGCACCGCACGCAGCGATTCGACATCCGCTCCGTTGTTGATCAACGTGCGAATCGCAGGCGTGATCTCGAACAGTTCATACACGCCGGTCCGACCACGATAGCCCGATTCGAAACATTCCGAACACCCGCGGCTACGTGCGAAACCGTGTCTTGAATCGCCTTGATAGTGAAGCTGCTGCAACAGCGCCGCCGACGGGTAATAACTTTCACGACAATTGGTGCAAAGGTTTCGCATCAGTCGCTGAGCCACGACCCCTACAAGGCTGGCGGCAATTTTGAATTCCTCGACGCCCATATCGACCAACCGCGTGATTGCGGTGGCGCTATCGTTGGTGTGTAACGTGCTAAGGACCAAGTGCCCTGTCAGGGCGGCCTGGATCGCGGTTTCCGCAGTCTCGCGGTCACGGATTTCGCCGACCATGATCACATCAGGGTCTTGTCGCAGGATGCTTCGCAGGGCATTTGCGAACGTCATGCCGGAATCCTTGGCGACATGCACTTGATTGATCAGTTCTAGCTGGTACTCAACAGGATCTTCTACCGTAACGACGTTCCGCTCGACGCCTTTGATCAGCTCCATCGCCGAATAGAGCGTGGTCGTTTTTCCGCTGCCGGTCGGCCCGGTGACCAGCACCAACCCGTGTGGTCGGCCCAGCATTCGGCGCAGACGAACGAGCGAGTTCTGCGGGATGCCTAGCTGGTTCAAATCAAACGTTACGCGACCGCGATCAAGGACACGCAAGACCACTTTCTCACCCAGCACCGTGGGCAGTGTACTGACGCGAAGATCAATGTCACGGCGGTTGATTCGCACATGCAACCGTCCGTCTTGCGGCTGACGGTGTTCGGCGATGTCAAGCCGAGCCATGACTTTGATCCGTGAGACGATCGCGGCGTGCATTTCTTTTCGAGGCTTCATGACCTCTCGGAGTGCACCGTCAATTCGAAAGCGGATCGACGTCGACTTTTGTCCGGCCTCAACGTGAATGTCGCTCGCGCCTTGTCGAACCGCCTGAATGATCGCGTAGTTGACCAAGTTGATGACCGGACTGCCTTCGGCCAATTGCCGTGTGTCATGCAAATCCAGGTCGATCGCTTCGGATTCAAGCTCCAATTGCTCGGCATCCAAATCCGCGGTCACCGAATCGACCGCGAAGTCATCTTCGTAGCATCTTGGCAGCAGACGCTCGATACCGGTCGCCAAAGTCAACACGGGGCGAATTCGGCACCCGCTGATATCGGTCAATGCGTCGATCGCTGCCAAGTCTTGCGGGTCGGCCATCGCGACGGTCAATTCGTCGTGGACCCGCATCAATGGCAACACACGGAACCGCTCGGCGTCTTCGCGCGGGACAAGACGGACGGCGGCGGGATCGATCAACCCTTCGCGAAGCTTGACACCTTCCACGTTCAATTGCTTGCCCATGATCGGCAACAAGTCGGCTTCGTCGGCCAACCCGAGTTCGGCGACGACTTCGCCGAGACGTTTGAATCGTTTCTGCTTTAGACGCCCAATCGGATGTGGCCCCTCCTGTGCGGCAAGTGCCTGCAAGCGTTCTTCTTCGCTGGCTTGGTGCGCAAGCGCCGTCTCCAGCTGGTCTTCGCGGAGAATCCCCGCTTCGATCAGTCGTTGCCCAAGCGGCATGAAGTCCCGCACGGAAGTCCAACCCTGGCGAGGATGAACGATCCCGCATTGTTGATCGTTCACCGTTATCGGGCGAGACGCATCAAAGGTTGCTGGCTGGACGGGATTCATGACAACTCGATCGGGCCGACGATGGCAGTTAGAGTGATGTTTGTTGGCTACGCAAAGCTGCCGAGTGCTCGCGTCAAATCAGTAAAGGATTCGATGCGTGCCCCAACACCTGTGATGCGGAGGATGTCCGCACAAAGCTCGTTCACGTTGCACAGTCGAACGCATCCACCGCGGTGACAACACCGTTCGCTTAATTCACTCAGCCACTCCAATCCGGATCCATCGATCAGCGGAGTGTCCGTCAAATCAACGATCACGGCGGGTGTGTTTCCGGTCATGGTTCGCGAGGTCAACTCGTCCAACGGAACGGCGGTCTCTGATCTCAAAGGACCGCTGCTGCGAAGCACATGGACGGCGCCGTGCTTTTCAATTCTTGGAAGCGACGTGTTTGTCATGATCAAATACCGCTTCGTGACTGGCCGCCGATCGGCAACCGCATCGTAAAGGTCGCGCCCTCATCGAGTGCACTTTGCAATTCGACCTCGCCGCCATGCATGCGGACCACTTCGCGGGTGAACGCGAGCCCTAATCCGTTACCACGCATTTGGCTGTTCGCCGCGTTAGTACCGCGGTAGAACTTCTCGAAGACTTTTTCCTGTTCGTCGGCGGCAATCCCGGGGCCGTCGTCTTGTACGACGATCCGGACGCTACCTTCATGAACACCGCAGCGGATCACGATCGCCCCGGCATCGGGAGTGTATTTGACCGCATTGCCGATCAGGTTCACCAAAGCCGCTTGCAGTTTGTCGCGGTCACCAAAGACGGTTGGCAGTTTAGGGGGCAACTCGGTCGTCAGCCGTTGGCCTTTTTGTTCTGCTTGTGCGCGCAGCTGTTCGGTTGCGTATTCGACCATCGGCAGGACTTCCAGTTCGTGCCGGTTTGCGACCATCGATCCGGCTTCTAATTGCCCGACGGTCAGCAGCTGGTCAACGAGTCTTCCTAGTCGATGGGATTCCGAAACAATGATGTTGCAGAATTCTTTTTGTCGCTCGATTTCGAGTTGTTCTTCGGCGGCGAGTGCTTCCGCATAGGCTTGCAAGTTATTCAGCGGGGTACGCAGTTCATGTGTCGCCGTCATCAGAAACTGGTCACGTGATTTAATCGCCAACTCTTGCTGCGTGACGTCTGTCAAAATCCAAGCAAACCCTTCGCCATCTCCAACCCGCCCGTCGAGACGACTACGGGCGATCCGAAGATGCACGCGTTCGCCACCAAGGATCACTTGGTGACGTTCATGGATCATCCGGATATTGCTGATCAGACGATTGCGTTTGGTCAGGATCGCGCTGTCGCCGGTTCTTAGTTTCAACAGGTCCAGCAGATCGCGACCACCATGGTTGGCATGATCGGCCAGTCCGAACAGTGCGCACGCGGGCGGGCTGATGAACAACATCCGACCGTCCAAATCGGTAATCACCCAAGCCGAAGGCAAGCCTCGCATCGCGCGGGCCAGCGTGATCGCTTCCTGGTCGAGCGTCGCAAGTGTGCGCGTCTCGTTGCGAACGCTTGCCGACTCAGCTTCGTGCAGCAATTCGTTCCACGATTCGGTGATCGGATCGTTGCCGATAATCGGACGAGCCGCTTTCCAGCGTTCCGGTTTTCCGACACAGTGGCGAAGTTCCGTTTCGATCGTACGAAGGGTCCGCACCGAACGAATCGAAAACAAACCGCACAGCGCACATACCGCCACGGTGGCAATCCACATCACCGCCGCAAAAGCGCGTTCGTTTGGAAACGCTCCCGATGCGACGCCGCCGATAAGCGCCGAGCATGCGGCAACGAAGAACCAAATGCCGATTCGAGTCGTGATCAGCGGTGGCGTACGAAGCGACGCGATCCCGGCAACGGACGTTCCGGTCGCCGCGTCGCTTTCCGGACTAACCCGAGCGACCGTTTCGTGGATCACATCAGCCATAGAAGCTGCCTAGCGTTGACGCGGCAAAACTGGGCGGCGAGTAGACTTGGTGAGGAAAGGCGGGGATCGACTTGCCGCGAGATTGCAGATTTCGAACGATCAAGTCACGCAATTGACGCGGACTAAATGGCTTGTGCAGGACGTCGACCAAATCGAACTCCTTCCGCAGTTGCTCGCTGTCAATCTCGAACCCTTTGGCCGTACACAAGACTGCCGGGACGTCATTGGGCGGAGCGAGTGATCGGATCGCGCGCAGCAATTCGATGCCTTCCAAGCGAGGGACTTGGTAATCGGTAACGAGAAAATCAATGTTCCCCTCAAGCAAACGTGCCAAGCCGGATTCGCCATCGGCAACCGTTTCGACACGGAGGCCTGCTTTAGAAACCGTAAAGCTGAGCACCCGCCGGAAAACGGGGTCGTCTTCGATGATCAGGACGGTTGGTGTGGTAGGCAGCGATTTCATGATGCTCAACTACGGTGGCGATGACGTTGGCGATGCGACAAAGGAATTCGACTTACCAGTCCTTGCCAACGTCTGAGCCGGTCGGATCGAGGTTCAGTTTCAAGCTGCCGTTGTGTGGCTTGTACGCCCAACCGTTCGTCGCATCAGGCGCGGGAATCACGGGTGCCGATGTCGTCGTCGTGTCGTAGTAAACGCCGCTTAACCCACTGACCGGGCCAATCGAAGGCGACGGGAACGGGCCGTTCAACATGTCGGACAAAACCGTTTGCAGTTCGCCGTTGACTGGATACTGTCCGGCCTGGGCGCGATACATTTCGATCGCATTGCGCAACACCGCGAGTTGCTGCCGGGTGGTGTTGATCTCTGCTTGCTCAGCAGTCGTAAACATTCGAGGAGCGGCAACCGCAGCAATGATTCCCAAGATCAAAATGACGATCACCATCTCGATCAGTGTGAATGCTTGACGTCGAATTCGATTCATCAACCTAATGCCCTAAATGTTTGATTGCTGTGGGGATGGCCCTGAACACGCGGCCAAGCCATCTGCCGCCTGGGGCGGCGTCTCAAGATTCACCAAAAGCTAGGACGGAAAAATTTGTCGCAAGTTGTCCTTTGCAGAAATCAAGTTTTTTCGCCCACTCTGCAGTGGGTGTTGACGGTTTGCATTCATGAAAATCGTTCTAACCGGCTTAAGGTGGCGATCGGGCGACAAGTGTTGCGGCCATGAAACGCCCCTGTCGTTTCAAAGCAACGCAGATCCGTCGGGGCGACCAGCGTTGCCACACAGTCGATTTCTTTTCCGAATAGCAGCAAGTCGTTTTGGGCCGGGGGAATTTGCGGTCTGACAACAATCTGACCGGCGAAGTGGTTAACCTGCGAGAGAGAAGATCGCGTCCAGGCGGCTCGTTCGGAACTGGATTTGCGACTGTTGGATGGTGACCGCGTTAATGACTACTGCCATGGAGCCTTACTCACTCGTGAACGACCAGCCACGCCCCCTCTGGATCATCGTGTTTGCAATTCTGATGGCTTGCGTCGCATTGCGAGTCCGTTCCGAACAACGTGCCGCCGAGGGACCGGCAAGCATAAACGGTGAGGTTCAGCGTCAAGTTGCTGAGTACTAACTCACGTGGTGGTTCGGTGTGATGCCACCAGCACAGCAATTCACGCACCCCAAACGAGTGATCGCAGGTTGAGTGATCGCAAACCAGCGAGATCGGAGCGGTCATTGCCACCGCCGGAGAGGTTCGCGATCAGTGCGGCAGGGGTTGGTATTCGATGCTCGCTGGCAACATGATCTGGGACCGAACGGTCGATCATTCCGGTTGGGAAACCTGGGCTTATTCGGCGGTTAAATGGCCCGCGAGACCGCTTCTGGGAAGGCCATTCAGGCCCCGTTCTTGGTTGACACTTCTAGGACAGATCAGTAAGTTGACTTCTCACAGCACTGGTACACGCAGATGCCCGGTCCTGCCAAAAGGTCCGGGTTTCTTTTTTGTCACACAGGTTCAGATTTCGACGTCGCGGGTTGGGATTGCGCACGACGCGCAGCGGATGGGAGAGCTCATTGGTTGGCGGAGTGCCCAACATTTGGCGACCAAGCCGAAGGCTGGCGAACTGTCGTTGCCGTGATTTGAATTTGTATTCCGCTCATCTCGTCATTCGTTGGTCAGGAACGTCAACAGAACTATGAACCCACAAGACATCCTGCGTTACGTCGACTCGCTACACCGCGAGAAGAATATTGACACCGAACTGGTTTTCGCAGCGATCGAAGCGGCTTTGCAAACCGCTGCGAAGCGACAGTACGGTGAAGACGCCGATCTCGTGGTCCGACTCGACCGCGACAACGGACGCATCAACGCGACGTTGGATGGCGAAGCATTGGGTGACGATCAGATCGGCCGAATTGGCGCACAAACCGCCAAACAGGTGATCATCCAGAAAGTCCGCGAAGCCGAACGTGACTCGTTGATGTCCGAGTACCGCGAACAAATCGGCGAGATGGTCGCCGGAATCATCGGCCGCGCCGATGGCGGCGTCGCGACCGTCAACCTGGGTAACGTCGAGGCAATTCTGCCACGCAGCGAACAGATCCCACACGAAACCCTGCATGCAGGCGAACGCGTTCGGGCGGTCGTTTTCGAAGTCAAATCGGCTGGCAACCGCGTCCGTGTCGTACTCAGCCGGACCCGGCCGCAATTGGTGCAGCGACTGTTCGAACAAGAGATTCCTGAAATCAGCGAAGGCGTCATCGCGGTTAACTCGATCAGCCGCGAACCGGGTTACCGGAGCAAGGTCGCCGTCAGCAGCGAAGATTCCCAAGTTGACCCGATCGCCGTTTGTGTCGGTTATCGCGGCAGCCGGATTAAAGCGGTTCGCGAGGAACTTGCGGGTGAACACATCGACGTCGTGCGATACAGCGATGACCCCGAGGTGCTGATCCCCAACGCCTTGCAGCCCGCCGAAGTTGAACAGGTCCTGCTGTGCGATTTGATTGGCCGGGCGATCGTGCTGGTCCAGGAAGACCAACTCTCGCTCGCGATCGGCCGACGCGGCCAAAATGTCCGTTTGGCCAGCAAACTGTGCGGCTGGGACATCGAAATCATGACCGCCGGCGAGCTGGAAGAACAAATCGAACGCGCCGTCATGGCCTTCAGCCAACTCGAAGGGATGACGCCTGAGATTTCACAAGTTCTCGTTGAGCAGGGTTATTTGTCTTATGACGATCTGTCCGTGATCGAGCCGGACCAGTTCATGGAAATGAGCGGACTGACCGCCGAACAGGTGGATTACATCGTCGATATGGCCGAGCAAAAGGCAGAAGAAGCCGAAGAAGCGGCCGCGATCGAACGCCAAGCTCGACGTGAGCAAGAACGTGGCGGCGGAAACAGCGCACCGCCCGCACCCGTGGCTGAGGAAGAAACTGGTCCAGAAGCGGGTGATGAAGTCGCCGAGTCGGGAGACGAAGCGGTTGACGCTCAAGTCGACGCCGCGATGCAAGAAGCCGAACTAGAAGACGGTGAGGCCGTCGCAGCGGACCACGTCCCCGCCGATACCGAAGTCGAAGAGGTCGACGAAGTGCAAGAACCTGTAAATGCGGAGGCCGAAGCCGCTGCCGAAGAACCCGTTTCAGCTGCAGACCCGGTCGCCGAACCGGATGCGGACGAGGCGGAGGCAGCTAAGCCGCAGCAGGAGAGTTAGCCTCTACATGAACGTTCGTTCGGCAAAGTCACTCGAGTACAGGAATTGATCCCCTCTAGCTGGCTGTTGAGACGTTCAGGAAGGCTTGAATTGGTCCATTGGACCGCGATTCATGGCAATGATCGCCTAGGGGAATGAAAAAGTCAGTTGAAATCCGACTTTGCCCCCAGGTCGGACCTCTTGCCGAACGCCGTTTTTCGCTATCCTTTGCGAATCTGGCGGGCCACGGCGAAGATGTTCGGCGTGGCTCGACTACTTAATCAAGAGACGACAAACCTTCCGGGCCCTCATCCGGGACTGACCGTGTGGTCAGCACCTGGGCCGCGAATTGCTCGCCGTGTATCGGTGAACAATGTTCGCAATGCCGGCCGATGGAGGAGAGTTTTATGTGACTTAGAGAATACTAGGAACGAGAGACCGTTAGGCGAATCAAGGCGGTCGGTTCCACTCAAATTTGACAGGATTTTCACCCCGTGGCAGCACGCATTTACGCGCTCGCAAAAGAATTAAATCTCGATAGTAAAGATCTGGTTGATCTCGTTAAAAAAGTTGGAATCACCGGCAAGGGCTCGGCATTGGCTAGCCTTACCGATGACGAAGTCCAACGCGTGCGCGAACATCTAAGTGGAGCATCGGCGCCAGCGAAGCCGGCCGCTCCTTCTGCAACTGACGAAGCGAAACGAGCTCCCGTTGCCGTTCGGCAGTCGGTCCGCACTGAACGTCGGCCGTTGAATATCGACGCCGGCGCACGTAGCGGTGCCCCCGCACCCAGCGAACCAGCCAAGCCCGTACGGAACGACTCGAAAGTGCGACCTGAGCCAAAACTCCGTGCACCAGCACCGCTCCCGCCAGTTGACGACGCACCCGAGGCACCTGAGCCGACACCAGCACAAACGCCCGATGTGCGTTTGCCAGCCGGCAGCCGTAACCGCGGCGGTGGACTCTCCGGTCGCGTTGCACGCTCCGGCGGCGACGGCCCTAAACCGACCAAGCCACAACGTGGCAGCGAGTCGGGTCGCCCAAGCGGTCCGCCAAAATCCGCACCGAAATCGGGCGGAAGCTCGCAACCGCCGCAGCGAAAGGCACCACAATCGCCTTCGCACAACAAGCCGACCTCCCAGCCGAGCGCGGCGCCACGCAGTGCCAAACCTCAGCAACCGCGGTCAGGTCAGTCACAGCCACCACGGCAACCGCAGCAACCTGCCGCGCAGCAGCCACAACAACCTCCACGCCCCGCCGAGCGCGCCAAAATGCCGCTCGCCGCAGTTCGCGGAAACCGCCTTGGCGGCACCGGACGTGTCCGTTCTTTGGACCAACGACCGGCCACCGGAAATGGCGACGACCAGAAAGGTGGTGACAAGCCGAAACGGCGTGAGCCACGGATCTCCGTGAACCTCGCATCCCTGCCGGATGCCCCCAAAGAGGTAACACCGAAATCGGATGACAAGGTCAAGGCACAAAAGCCGGACATCAAGCTCAGCCCCGATTTGATCGCCGGCCACAAGCAAGGTGTCAAAGCCCCACTGGACAAACTCGCCGCAGAATCTGCCGAGTCGAAGCGTGGAACAACAAACGCTCCCGCTTCGAAACGCGGTGGCCTGTCCGGGTTTACCGATAAAGGCAAACGTGGACGCGGCGGAACCGAAGAAGAAGAGGGTCAACGCCGTAAGGGACTGGCCGGAATGGCCCGCGCCCGAGCCGATCGCGGAGGCCGTCGTGGCCGGGGCGGATCGGAATTGTCCCGCTACTCGCGTGAAGACGGACGTGGCCAGCGTCGGACGCTGCAACACCGTGGCACCAACACCGCCGCGCCTCGTAAAGAGCCGGTGCAAATCGAACTGCCATGTACCGTTCGAAGCTTCTCCGAAGCCGCCAGTGTTCCTGTCGCCAAGGTTCTCAAGTCGATGATGACGATGGGAATCATGGCCAACATCAACGCCGAACTTGAGTTCGAGACGGCTGAAATCATTGCCGCAGAACTTGATCTCGAGCTGCAGCTGAAAGAATCGGAAACGCTAGAAGACGAGCTGATCACCGAAATCGAAGGCCAGGTCGATGATCCGGATTCGTTGGTTTCGCGACCGCCAATCGTGACCTTCCTCGGTCACGTTGACCACGGGAAAACCAGCTTGCTGGATTACCTGATCGGGATCAATGTCGTCAGCGGCGAAGCTGGCGGTATCACCCAACACATTCGTGCCTACACCGTCGACAAAGACGGCCGCAGCGTCACGTTCGTCGATACCCCCGGTCACGAAGCGTTTACCGAAATGCGTGCCCGCGGTGCGAACGTCACCGACATCGCTGTGCTGGTTGTCGCGGCGGACGACGGCATCATGCCGCAAACCGAAGAAGCGATCAGCCACGCCAAGGCGGCCGGGGTCCCAATCGTCGTCGCGCTCAACAAGTGTGACTTGGAAGGCGTCGATCCGAACCGTGTCCTAACGCAACTGACCGAACACGAGTTAACACCCAGCGAGTGGGGCGGCGACGTCGAAGTTGTCCGCACCAGTGCCCTCACCGGTGAAGGCATGGATGAATTGCTGGAAGTGTTGCTGACGGTCGCCGAAATGAATGAATACTCGGCAAACCCCGATCGCGACGCACTCGGTGTCTGTTTGGAAGCCGAGCAGCAAGGCGATCGCGGTGTTGTCGCGAAAATGGTCGTGCAAAACGGTACCCTCCGTGTCGGCGATATCGTCGTCTGCGGTCCGACTTACGGTCGCGTGCGTGCAATGAGCAACACGTTGACTGGCGAGTCGCTCACCGAAGCAGGACCGAGTACGCCGATCAGCGTCATGGGGATGGAATCGCCGCCCGGTGCGGGTGACCGCTTCCACGTCTTGGATGACATCGCCGACGCTCGCGAAATCGCCGGCCAACGCGCCGCGGCAAGCAGCCGTCAGTCGCTGTCCGGTACGACAACCAAGGTCTCCTTCGAAAACTTCCAATCGATGCTTCAAGAAGGTCGCTTGGGACAGTCCGAAGAGAAGGTCAAGCTGAACGTGATCATCCGCGCCGATGTGAAGGGTTCACTCGAAGCGATCGACAAAGAACTGAGCAAGTTCGAACATCCCGAAGTCGAAATCAAAGTTCTTCAGCGCAGCGTCGGCGGCATCACACTGGCGGACGTCACGTTGGCAGACGCTTCGGATGCAGTTGTGCTCGGCTTCAACGTCATCCCTGACGACCAAGCCCGCAGCTTGGCTGACGAACGCAAAGTCGAAATTCGACGCTATGACGTGATCTACAAGCTGACCGACGACATCAAAGCGATGATCGAAGGTCGCTTGAAGCCCGAAGAAAGGGTTGTCGACCTTGGCCAAGCTCTCGTCAAGCAAGTCTTTTCGATCAGCCGCGTCGGTACAGTCGCCGGTTGCTATGTCACCGCCGGTTCGATTCAACGTGGATGCCGGATTCGCGTTTACCGCGACAGCCGTTTGATCGGCGATTACGGTTTGGATTCGCTTCGTCGGATCAAAGAAGACATCAAGGAAGTGCCGCGTGGAATGGAATGCGGTATCCGTCTTCAAGGTTTCAACGACATCAAACAGGACGATATCCTGGAAGCCTACCGAATCGAAGAAGTCGCGCGAACGCTCGACTGATTCATCCAGGCAAGCCCATCGGACAATCGCCCGCCGCCGACCACACGGTCGCGGCGGGATGTTCGCTTGAGTTGCCTTCCTTTTCCCGTCCCTCCATTCCCCTTTCCATCTTTCTGCTAGGCTGATTGTGACCAGTCGTCGACTGCTAAAAGCTGCCGAAGCGATTCGCGAAGTCGTCGCCTCGGCCATCCTTACTGAACTACGTGACCCACGTGTCAAAGACGTCACCGTTATCGGTGTTGAAGTCTCTCCTGACATGCGTGAAGCCAAGGTTTCTGTCAGCGTTATGGGTGATGAAGCCCAGAAACAACGCTCGCTGACAGGTCTGCAGCACTCTGCCGGCTTTTTGCAATCTAAAGTTGCAAATCGGATCGACACTCGATTCACGCCCAAATTGCAATTTGAACTGAACCGTGGGATGGAAAATGCCATGGTCGTCGGCGAATTGCTGAACAAGATTCGCCGTGAACGCGATGAGCCCGACGCAGAAGATTCCGAAGAATTCGACGACGACGTCGCGATCGATGACGAGTCTGATTCGCCCAATACAGATGCGAATTAACGAGGTGTTCGACCAACCGCTGTGGCTCGGGTAATAACGCGAGTGCAGTCCAGATCGGATTGACGACACGAGATCTCCTTCGCAAACCGCGATCCGCCCCATCAAGATTTACAACACGACGACGATCGCGGCGACACCCAACGCCTGATCGATACATTCCCGCTCAAACTAGAAACAATGGCCGCAAGTAACCGCGCGAAACTGATTGCGAAGCTGCACAGCGAGCTTAAAAAACGTTATTCGACGCCTCCGTCACAGCCGTCTCGGCCGCTCCTCGAGCACATCCTGTACGCAGCGTTGTTGCAAGACGCACCCTATGAACTCGCTGACGAAGGCTTGGCGAAGTGCGAGCAAGAGTTCTTTGACTGGAACGAAGTTCGTGTCACGACCGTGACCGAGCTGACGCAAGTCCTCTCCGGAATGCCGGACCCACCAAAAACCGCACGTCGCTTGAAGGACGTGTTGCAGGCCGTGTTCGAAGAGTTCTATGCGTTCGACCTCGACCACCTGAAAAAAGAAAACTTGGGCAAGGCGGTCGCGAAGTTTGAAGCGATGCCCGCGATGACGCCCTTCATTTTGAGCTACACCGTCCAGCACGGTCTCGGCGGACACTCGATCCCAATCGATTATGCCGCGATGGTCATTATGTTGGCCACCGGAATCGCCAGCCAAGCCGAAGCCTCCGCCGGAAAGGTCCCCGGACTCGAACGTGCGGTCCCCAAGAGCAAAGCGGTCGAGTTCTCCGCACTGCTTCACGAGGCTGGTGTCGCACTGATGGCCGACCCCAAAGACAAGGAAGCTCGCGGGTTACTCGATTCGGTCGAAAAAGGTGCTGCCGAAAAATACGACGAATGGGAAGCCAGCAAGAAGGCTGCGATCCGTCGAGTGAAACGCCGACGCAAGGCTGAAAAAGAAAGCGAAGACACCGTAGAAGGTGAGGAAGCGAAGCCCGCAAAAAAGTCGTCTAAGCCCACTTCCGATTCAGGGGCGAAGACCAAGAAAGAAGCGGTAGCAAAGAAGTCGGAATCGGAATCCGACGAGAAAGACACCAAGAAAGCTTCACCGAAAAAGTCGGCTAAGAAAAAGGCGACTGCCGACAAAGCGGCAGAGGCGGAAGAAGCTGACGAGTCCGCGGCGGCGAAAAAGAAAACGTCCAAAAAGACAACCAAAAAGGCTGCCGGTCGCAAGCTTTCCAAGCGGAAGCCACGTTAATTTGGATTCGAAAGTACTGTAGGCAACACGTTACATTTTTTGATTCGGTTCAATCATGGCAGGTCATTCCAAGTGGGCGAACATCCAGCACCGTAAAGGACGTGTGGATGCGGCCCGTGGGAAGTTGTGGAGCAAGCTGAGCAAGGGGATCATCATCGCTGCACAGTCGGGCGGCGGAGACCCCAGTTCGAACTTCAAGCTGCGCAAGGCAATTGACGACGCGAAAGCCGTCAGTATGCCCAAGGACAACATTGAACGAGCCATCAAGCGCGGAACCGGTGAACTGGACGGCGGTCGCGTCGAAGAAATCGTCTATGAAGGCTATGGCCCCGGCGGTGTTGCGATCATGTGCGAAAGCCTGACCGACAACCGCAATCGAACTGCTCCAGAACTGCGGTCGATCTTCTCAAAGCTCGGCGGCGAACTTGGCAAGACCGGGTGCGTGTCGTATCTGTTCGACCGCAAAGGCTTGTTCGTTTTCGATGCCTCCACAGTCGATGAGGACCAAGTCACCGAAGTCGCCCTGGAAAACGGCGGTGAAGACGTCGAAAGCACTGACGACGGAAAGCTGCAGGTGACCACGTCGCCGGACGATTACCAAAGCTTGGCAGAAGCTTTCGAGGCAGCCGAGTTGGTCCCGGAAATGAAAGAGATCAGCCTGATCCCACAGACGACCGTCGAAGTCGACGTCGAAACCGGCAAGAAGGTCATGCGGTTGCTTGAACAACTCGACGACCACGACGACATCCAGAACGTCAGTACCAATCTGAACATCACCGACGATCTACTAGCGGAAGACTAGAACAGCTTTCGCGACTGCCAATCAACGAAGCCGTTACGGTTCCGTCCCGTCATCGGTAGTGGACGAAGCGATGAGCCCCTGGGCCATGGAATAGCCAACCAGCTCTCATCGCCTGAATGCGCGGTTTCTGAAAAGACCGACGTGATTGCAAATTGGGAATTGGGGCGAGGAGCAAGTAGGTGTCAAATCAGCCGCATTCGCGATAGCGAGCGGTTGTGTCTCCGCAGGGTAAAACGGCGTTATCCGCCGGGCTACGTGCACCGAGCAGGGTGACTGATAGGGAACCGACGCTAGCGCGTTCCGGCTAATGGGTGGACGAACCGATCAGTCCCCGGGCCATGGCATAGCCAACCAGCTCTCACCGCCTGAACGCGTGGTTTCTGAAAAGACCAGCGTGATTGCAAATTGAACATTGCAAATTTGGAATTGGGTGTGTGAACCGAGGATTCGCAATCAACTTAGCCGATACGCGCTAGCGTCGGTTCCCAATGATCACCTGGTCCCGGCCGAAACGAGAATCGCCTAAAGGCTAGACTCCAGCGGTTTGGGTAAAGCGCATGAAAAACGCAGCGACGAAAATTTGTTTCGCCGCTGCGTTTCGCTCAACTTCTATTCCGTTGGATCAGCTGCAACCCATGCTGGCACCACAGTTGTGGCACAGGTAGCAATTGCCGTTGCGAACGGTGATGCTGCCACAGTTATCACAGCTTGGGGCATCGATTTGGAACCGTGCGAACTGCTCTTGGCGGTTGTCCTCTTTCTTGGACGAACCGTTGCTGCCGTTGCCATTGATGCTGGCCAACAAACCGGCTCGCTCGTTGGTTGCGATCGTTGATTCGACGGTCGCGACTTCCGCACTGTTACCGGAATTGACCGAGTCGTTGCTTGGCACATGGCCGTTCGCTGGCATGCTGTCGTCATTGCTCATGAACGTCAGTCCCAACCAGCGAGCAATGTAGTCCACGACACTCTTGGCGATGCGGATGTCTTTGTTGCTGGTATGGCCCATCGGTTCGAACCGGGTGTGGCTGAACTTATTGACCAGGACTTCCAATGGAACGCCGTACTGCAACGCAATCGACAGGGCAGTCCCGAAGCTGTCCATGATACCGCCGACCGTCGACCCTTCTTTGGCCATCGTGATGAACACTTCGCCGGGACGTCCGTCGGGGTATTGGCCGACGCAAAGGTAACCTTCATGACCAGCGATGGTGAACTTGTGCGTGATACTGGTACGCGTATCGGGCAGACGTTCGCGACGCGGTTTGTAAACGATCTTTTCAACCGTCTTGGTAACGACTTTCGTCTCAGTCTTGGTCGACTTCCCTTCGTCCGACTTCGTGTTCAGCGGTTGCGACTGTTTGCTGCCGTCGCGGTAAATCGCGATCGCTTTCAGCCCCAATTCCCAGCCCCAGTAGTACGCATCGGCGATATCGGCCGGTGTGGTGTCGTGAGGCATGTTGACCGTCTTGCTGATCGCACCTGACAAGAACGGTTGAGCGGCCGCCATCATCGTCACGTGGGCACGCCACGAGATGCTGCGGATACCATTTGCAGGCGTGAACGCACAGTCGAACACGGACAGGTGCTCGGCTTTCAATTCCGGTGCACCTTCGATGGTGTCGTTGACATCGATGTATGCCAAGATGACTTCGATTTGCTCGGGGGTGTAGCCCAAGTGGCTGAGTGCTGGTGCGACCGTCTGATTGACGATCTTCAGCATCCCGCCGCCGGCGAGCTGTTTGTATTTCACCAGTGCGATGTCTGGCTCGATGCCAGTGGTATCGCAATCCATCATGAAGCTGATCGTTCCGGTCGGCGCCAAAACGGTGGCTTGGGCGTTACGGAAACCGTAGCGTTCGCCGATGTCCAGCACGTCATCCCACAACTTCTTCGCGGCCTCTTTCAATTCCGCTGGGCCGTCCTCGTCGATCTCGTTGGCAGCGTCGCGGTGCATCCGCATCACGTTCAACATCGGCTTTTCGTTCTCGGCGTAGTCATCGAACGGTCCGACAACGCCAGCCATTTCGGCGCTGGTGCGGTTGGCTTCGCCGTGCAGCAGCGAGGTCAACGACCCACACAGACCGCGAGCGGCCTTCGAGTCGTACGCCAAACCACGCGACATCACCAACGATCCCAGGTTGCTGTAACCGAGTCCGAGTGGGCGGAAGCGATGGCTATTGCGAGCGATCGGCTCGGTCGGATAGCTAGCGTGGTCCACCAAGATTTCTTGGGCGATGAAGAACAAGCGAGACGCAGCGCGGAAGCGTTTGACGTCGAACGATCCGTCGCGGTTGGCGAACTTCATCAAGTTGATCGACGCCAGGTTACATGCCGTGTTGTCCAAGAACATGTATTCCGAACAAGGGTTCGACGCATTGATCGCGCCGCTGTTCGGGCAGGTGTGCCACTTGTTGATCGTCGTGTCGTACTGGACGCCGGGGTCGCCACAGTGCCAAGCACACTCTGACATCTTGTTGAGCAGTTCTTTGGCATCGTAGGACGGCGGATCGCCAGCCACTTTGTCGGTGACCCAACGGGTTTGCCAACGCTTGCCTTCGCGAACGGCTTCCATGTAGTCGTCAGTGACACGAACCGACAGGTTCGCATTTTGGAAGCACACGCTGCTGTACGCTTCGCCATTGAAGTTCGAATCGTAGCCTTCGCGGATCAATGCGTGCGCTTTCTTTTCTTCCGACCATTTGCACTCGATGAATTCAAGAATATCTGGGTGCCAGACTTTCAGCGATTGCATCTTCGCGGCGCGACGTGTCTTGCCACCGCTTTTCACAACACCGGCGATCGAGTCATAGACCCGCATGAAACTGAGCGGCCCCGATGGTGTTCCGCCGCCGGAGAGTTTTTCTTTGCTTGACCGGATCGTCGACAAGTCAGTTCCGGTACCCGATCCGAACTTGAACAACATCGCTTCGGCACAAGCCAAACGCATGATGTCTTCCATGTTGTCGCCAACCGCCTGGATGAAGCACGCGCTTCCCTGGGGGAACTCGTAGGGGTTCTCAGGTTGGAAGGTTTCGCCTTCGGTGCGATCCCAGGCCCAATTGCACTTTGCCCCGGTAACACCGTATTGGTGGTGCAGACCGACGTTGAACCAAACGGGGCTATTGAACGCACCGTGCTGGTGCAGACACAACCAGGTCAGATCGCGGTAAAAATTTTCGCCGTCTTCAGGCGTATCAAAGTAACCGTCTGCCAAACCCCAGTCAGCGATGGTACGCGTAACACGGTGAATCAACTGGCGGACCGAACGCTCGCGTTCGTCAGTGTTCTTGGGGTCGCCGTAGAAGTACTTGCTGACGACGACGTTGGTGGCCAGCTGCGACCAAGTGGTTGGCACTTCGCAGTTGTTCTGTTCGAACAACGCTTTGCCGGATTCGTCTTTGATCGCCGCGCTGCGGATTTCCCACTGCGCAGTATCGAATGGCGTCTTGCCATCGGCCGGGCAAAAGGTGGGCTCGACTTTCAATCCGGGGCGATCCCCGCGCAAGGTCGTACCAAAGACCTCGGTGGCGTATTGAACGCCGTGTTGGTTGTTGACCTTCTCCAGGGCTGCATCGCCCCCACTCGCCGCACGTGAACTTTCGGGAAGAACAGTAGCCATCGTTTGATCAAACTCCGTGAGTCGTCCGTGGGACCAAACACAATGTACGTCTCAAAAGGTCGCCGGCGCAAGAGAGAAGTTGCGGATGCCAACGACAGGAGACGTCGGTTTGGTCCGTCCTAAAAATGAGGGGAAACAACAAGACAATCTGTCACGTCTGCCCACCGAGAACGCCGTCGTGAAAGCGGCATAGAACCCCCTAAAGGATCCATCCCTTTTCGCGAACCTTCCAAGTTGGCCAATCGCTTAAAACCATCAATACCAGAAATGATGTCACTACCGGTAGGGATATTTTGGCTGACTGCCACTATATGTGGGCGACGCGAGGAATCTTAGGCATTGCTTGCGAACTGTCAAACTGATTCTTTCTCAGTGCCTAAGTCCCGATGCAACAATGGGTTAAGCCATTGATAGCAAAATGAGACGGACTACGGTCAGAAGTGAGAATTTGACGTAAACCGTGTTCCTGTGAAGGGTTAGTGAAGTTTTCCGATGTCAAATACGGCGACTGTGGGAAAGATGTCAGCGAGGAAAACTTTTTCGCCGACGATTTCGCAACGGAGGTTTAGGCAAAATGCGACGAATGGATCAAAACCACGAAGTTTCCGCTTCCAAACCGTGCTTTTGAATGCTGCTGGAATGCGCGAGTGACTGCACAATGAAGCAGCAGCTACGTCGCCAAACACTTGAATTACAGCGTTCTCGAGCACTTCGCCCAATGGATACAAATTCTGTTCCAAACCTCGGACTGATTCGCACCGAACTTGCCAACGAGCGGACGATCTTGGCGTACTTGCGCACATCGATCATGTTGATCGGTACTGGGATCAGCTTGGTAAAGTTCCTGGTCGTGACCCGAGACCTCGTGCTGATTGGTTGGGCACTGATCGCTTTGGGGGGGATGGTTGGCCTGATTGGAACCGTTCGCTACTTTCGGCTCCGTCGGCGTCTGAATCGGTACCGCGAGCAGACGGAGTAAGCAGACCGTGTCGACGAGACCTCGCAGCGGGATTGCCACGTTCCATGATTGGACGCCGGACGCTTTACTTGAGCCAAACGGGCTGCCACAGCCTGCAGAACCGCACCCTCGAAACGCTTTGTGGAGAAGTCTGACGAGTGTTTCGATAACACGACGAGCAATGACTTAAACCGTCAGGCGTTATAATTCAGTTCGAAACGCACTGAGTTCGCGACGTACTGCGTATACAACACTGGGATCGAACACCATGCCCGCGCCACAAACGGCTGACGAGATCGTGGCTGACAAATTTTTGGAAGTCCGCGCCAAGCTATTGGAAATTGCGGCAACGCTTGACCGAGTCGATCGGGCGTCTGCCGATTCTTCGCTGTCCGACGAAGCCGCACACCGGCGTGATGCCCTGCAAAAAGGGATCGAAATCATCGCGTCTGAAGGAAGCGACCGGGCCGCGCGATTGCAAATGCTTTACTCGCGCGAGTACCAACCGGGCTGGCGAGAAACCTTCGGCATGAAATCGTCCTGATCGGCGGGGTCAGCTTCAGAGCGACCGCGATTATTCGTTCCACGTTTCCAATTCCCAGTCTCCATCCAATTCCCAGTCTCTGCGTAGCGACCTCAACCGCTTGCGACTGAACCCTGCCCGTTGACCTGTTGGCGCCGACGTCTGAGACGGATTGCCGACCCGCGGGCATCACACTTTCACCAACGCCCACCATCGGCCATGGACTACATCGATCCACACATCCACATGGTTTCCCGCACCACCGACGACTACGCAACGCTTGCGAGGATGGGGTGTGTGGCGATGAGCGAGCCGGCGTTTTGGGCTGGCTACGATCGTGGCAGTGTCGACGGTTTCCGCGACTACTTCCGGCAGCTAACTGAAACCGAACCGGCACGTGCGGCACAGTACGGGATTCAGCACTACACGTGGCTGTGTATCAATGCGAAGGAAGCCGAAAATGTCGAGCTGTCGCGTGAAGTGATCAAAATGATCCCAGAGTTTCTCCAGCGGCCCAACGTCTTGGGCATCGGCGAGATCGGGCTAAACAAAAACACGAAGAACGAAGCGACGATCTTTGCCGAACACGTCGACTTGGCGGTCACGCATCAAGAACTGATCCTGATTCATACGCCGCACCTGGAAGACAAATACCAGGGCACGAGAATGATCCTGGACATGTTGTGCGACGACTCACGCGTCACCCCCGACCGTGTTCTGGTCGACCACGTCGAAGAACACACGATCAAGGAAGTCTTGGATCGTGGCTTTTGGGCCGGCATGACGCTTTATCCCGTCACCAAATGCACGCCGCAGCGTGCCGTCGACATGATCGAAATGACCGGTGGCGAACGTCTGATGGCGAACTCCGCCGGTGATTGGGGACCGAGCAAACCAACGGCGGTGCCCGACCTGATTTTCGAAATGCGCCGGCGTGGTTTGAGCGAGTCGTTGATCAAGAAGGTGGTCTATGACAACCCGCTCGAATTCTTTGGCAAAAGCAAACGCTTCAAATTTCAACCGCGACAGTAGTCCGAACAACACCTGGTTGCAGAGCGCGATGATCGCGCCCTGCGATAGGCAAATCAAGCACGGCGTTGTGGGGGCGCTAGGGTGAAAGGGGAATCGAAAGCGAACGCGTTCTCGACATTTGGTGGTGTGTTCACACCCTGCGTGTTGACGATCCTTGGCGTGATCATGTTCCTGCGGTTTGGCTATGTGGTCGGCCAAGCAGGATTGATGGCGACGTTGGTGATCGTTCTTGGCAGCAAACTGATCACGACGCTAACCACACTGTCATTGTCGGCGATCGCAACCAACACCCGTGTCGAAGGCGGCGGGGCGTACTTCTTAATCAGCCGCAGTTTGGGTCCCGAGTTCGGCGGGGCAATTGGGTTGGTGTTTTTCACTGCCCAGGCGTTGTCGGTCGCGATGTATGCGATCGGTTTCACCGAAGCGTTGATGGTGATGTTGCCGGAGGGCGTGTCACCGGTCTTGGTCGCGTCGATCACCAATCTGGCAGTCGCGATTTGCGTTTGGGTAGGCGCCGGCTGGACCATCAAAATTCAATTCGTGATTCTGGCTTGCGTCGTCGCATCACTCGGTTCGTTTTATCTTGGGACGGGCGCACGTTTCGACCACAACTTGTTTGCATCGAACTGGTCAACCGGCTTTACCCTCAACGAATCATTCTGGACCGTCTTCGCGTTGTTCTTTCCGGCGGTCACCGGGATCATGGCTGGTGCGAACATGTCAGGGGACCTGAAAGATCCAGCTCGGTCGATTCCACGTGGGACTTTGGCGGCCGTTGTGGTAACGGCAATCGTTTACGGATCAATGGCGATCTTCCTTGCTGGCAGCGCGTCTCGAGAAGATCTGATTGGCAACAACATGATCGTCGGACAGATTTCGGCGTTCCCAAGCCTGATCACGATGGGCGTGTTCGCCGCCACGCTTTCATCGGCCCTTGGCAGCATGATGGGTGCGCCGCGAATTCTGCAATCACTGGCCAAAGATCGCGTGTTCACTTCGCTGACGCCGTTTGGCGAAAGTCGCGATGGGGAACCACGCAAGGCGATCCTGGCAACCGCATTGATCGCGCAGGTCGGCATCGTCGCGGCGGATTTGAATACGATCGCGCCGTTGATCACGATGGCGTTTCTGGTGACATACGGCCTTTTGAACTTGGCCACGTTTTATGAATCGATCACCAACAACCCCAGCTACCGCCCCCAATTTCGTTATTGCAATTGGTTGACTTCGCTTTGCGGCGCGGTGGGCTGCGGGATCGTGATGTTACTGATCGATTGGCGCTGGGCACTCGTCGCCAGTTGTTTGGTCGGTGCACTGCATTACTACCTAACCCGGGCTAACCTGGACACTGATTGGGGCGACATCAATAGCGGCTTGCTGTTTGAACGCACCCGCCGCAACTTGCTGAAACTCGAAGACAGCCTGTACCACCCCAAAAACTGGCGGCCGTTCGTGTTGGCACTCAGCGGCACCGGTTTTAGCCGCCCCCACTTGGTCGTCTTTGGCAGTTGGTTGACACGTGAAACCGGAATGATGTTGCTCGGGCAAGTGATCAAAGGCGGATTCGAAGACCGCAGCGAACGCTTGTCGAATCAGGAATCAATCCTGCACTCGTTGATCAAAGAACAGCAGTTGGTCGGCTTTCCTGCGGTTGTGATCGCCAGCGACTACGCCTCTGGCGTCCAGGCCCTGGTGCAATGCCAGGGGCTCGGTCGCGTGCGTCCCAATGTGGTGTTAATGGGGTGTCCGCTATCGAAAGATCGCATGCAAACGTTTTGCCGATTGTTGCGCAATCTTGAAGGGCTCGACCGAAGCGTCGTGATGCTGCGTCAAACGGAAGACCCGACGACCGAATCGATCGCGCCAATGGGTACCGTCGACGTTTGGTGGCGTGGACGTGCGAACGGCGAACTGATGGTCCTGTTGGCTCACCTGATGCTTTCACACGACGCATGGCGTGGACGGCAGCTCCGACTGTTGCGTGTGGTGCAATCTGAATCTGCGATCGATGAAGTCAAATCGCACTTGGACGGCTTGCTTCGCGAAGCGCGTATCAGCGGAAAAACCAAAGTCGTTGTGTCCGAAAACGCTCCGACTGCCATCCAGACCACCAGCCGCGATGCGGCGTTCGTGTATCTTGGTTTGGCAACGCCCAACGAAGCGGACGACGAAGAGTTTCTGGATCGGATCGAAACCTTGGTGGGCGATCTTCCCCGCGTCGCGTTCGTTCGAAGCGCCGGCGGAGTGAACTTGGAAAGTTAATGCTAAATACCCTGTTCAAACAGTCTGCGATCAAAAGCGGCCTGATCACCGAAGCTCAACTCGCGAAGGTCATCGATAAAGTTCAATCGGATGACGACGCACTGGTCGCGGCAACGCTGGTAAAGAGCGGCCTGATCACCGACTACCAAGCGCAACAGCTACACGCCGGCCGCACCAAACTGACGCTCGGCCCCTACCTGATCACGGATTGGATTGGGCAAGGCGGAATGGGGCAAGTCTTCAAAGCAGTCCACAACGTGATGGGCCGCGAGTGTGCCGTCAAAGTGTTGCCACTCGAGAAATCGACAGCACTGTCACGCGATTCGTTCGCTCGTGAAATCCGTCTCCAAGCCGGACTGGACTGTCCCTATGTCGTTCGCGCATTTGACGCCGGACAAGACGGCAATGTGCACTATCTCGTGACCGAATATGTGCCCGGCACCGACCTGCGCAAACTGGTCCGTCGCGGCGGCCCGCTCAGCATGAGTCATGCGGCTTTGGTCGTGTCGCAGGCCGCCCGTGGTTTACAGTACGCACACGAAATCGGACTGATCCACCGCGACGTCAAACCGGGAAATATCCTGGTCACGCCGGAAGGACGCGCCAAGGTTTCTGATATCGGGTTGGCTGCATGGAGCATGGGACTTGATGACGACCCGCGGGCCGGAAAAATCGTCGGCACGGCGGACTACCTGTCACCCGAACAAATTCGCAACCCACGTTCAATCGGCCCGACCAGCGACATCTATTCGCTCGGCTGCACGCTGTACTACACCGTCACTGGCAAAGTGCCGTTTCCGGGCGGCGATTCGAAAAGCAAATGCAAACGGCATTGTGAACAAACCCCATGGCATCCGCGGAAGTTCGCCCCTGATCTGACGGAGGACTTTGTCGACACGATCGCCGACATGATGGAAAAAGATCCGACGCGGCGAATCTCCTCGGCGGCCGAAGTTGCCGAACGACTCGAAGCATGGTGCACGACAACGTTCGAAGTCGATCGCCCGATCGAACGCCAAGCCTGGATGGCGCCACCGATTGGCAATGAGTCCCCGGATGATGAGGCGGCGGAGTTAGAGCTTCCGCCACCGCTGCTCGGTGAAAGCGCGTCGCAAATTTCTCATCCGGGATCAGGCAGTGTCGCAACATCAGAATCCCAAATCCCACCACTGCTGGACCAACCGATCGATCCAGGGATGGCACGACGTCGGCGTAAGCCGTTCCCGCTGGGGTTCGTCGTTGGATTGCTTCTAGGCATCGTGATCGGCGGGCTGACGGCCCTCTTCAGCGTTCGCGAATACCTCGCCCAGTAGATCGCCGGACCGGCATCGCGAACAAATCGAAGCCGATTAGAGGTCGTCCCAGTTCGGACGCGTCAAGATCTCGTTCAACAAGAACGCTTGCTGAGCACCACCGGGACGCGACAAATGCTGCAGCAATTCTTCGATGGGATTTTCAGTCACATGATCGTCTTCGCTTGGATCACCTGGCGCCAGTGCTGCCACCGACCGCTGTGCCTCCGAAATGCGTTTGCGAGCGTCTTCTGCACGCCGCTTTGAAATCGCCAGTTGTTGCTGCTGGGCGGCCAACGGGCCTTCGACTTCAATCGGCTCTCCCAACAGAATCGGCTCATCATCCTCGACACGAACCTGACGTTCACGACGCGAGTTGGTGTACTGAGGAGCTTGCCGTTTCTGACGTTGTTGGGAACCCTGCGTGTGCGGCCGCTGCCCCGAACCGCTATTCGTACGCGCATTCCCCGCCGTACGCTGCTTTTGGGCGCGGCGTTCGGCGGCACGTTTCAGAAAGTCTTCGAGGTCACCAGCCATGGGCGTTCAGGGTAAAAGGAGACAGGGTGAAAAGAGACGGATGTTTGGGCGGCGAATGCCGGAACTCCAGTTTCTCGCGGAATCTAGCCGTTCGACGATTTTTAACTCCGTTTGATCTGGTTGTTGCCACGCGATTGGCCAGTGTTGGCAATTGCTTTTCGCATTTCAGTGTCGGCGTTTACGTTTTGCAATTTGTAGTAATCGAGAATGTGCAGTTTCCCGGTTCGGAACGCCTCACTCATTGCTTCCGGCACGGCCGCTTGTGCCATCACCAATTCGGCGCGGCTTTCTTCGATCTTCGCTTCCATTTCTTTTTCTTCGGCAACCGCTGAAGCACGTTTGCCTTCCGCTCGGGCTCGTGCGACTTGCGTATCGGCTTCGGCTTGGTCAGCCATCAGCCGCGCGCCGATGTTCGCACCAACATCGATGTCAGCGATGTCGATCGACACGATTTCGAACGCGGTTTGCGAATCCAAACGTTTAGCGAGTACGGCCTTGCTGATCACATCGGGGTTTTCCAGAACGGCGGCGTGGTTGCGTGCGCTACCGATCGCGCTGACGATCCCTTCGCCGACGCGAGCGATAATCGTTTCTTCGGTCGCTCCCCCGATCAATTGCTGCAGGTTCGCTCGCACCGTCACGCGGGCTCGAACTTTCAATTGGATCCCGTCTTTTGCAACAGCGTCCAACGATGGTTTGACGGCGCCACGCGGTGGGCAATCGATCACTTTGGGATAGACGCTCGTCTTGACCGATTCGAGAACGTCGCGTCCCGCCAGGTCAATAGCAGCCGCTTCACGGAACGTCAGCGAAATGGTTTTGGCTTTTTTGGCTGCGATGACCGCGCGAATGACCTGCTGGACATTGCCGCCCGCAAGGTAGTGTGCTTCCAATGCGTCACTCGTCATCGCGGGATCGTCCAACCCGGCTTGCACCGCCATAATACGGGTACGAACGATCGACCTTGCGTTGACCTTACGGAACGTCATTCCGATCAAATCACCGATCCCGACTCCGGCACCTGTAAGAAACGACTGGATCCAAAGCCCAAAGTACTTTGCGAACACCAGGACGACGACCATGATCAGGCCGATCATCAGGAACGCGGCAATTAGCCCGTATCCAGTGATGTCGGATGCATCCAGTGCGAGCAACTGTGTGCCCTGCAGCGCATTGGGCATCATGGTCAAAGAAAAGGTGGACCCGAAAACCATTGTGCTACGTCCTGTCAGTGTAAATCGAGTGCTTCCGCCGGCCCCTAATTTCCCGCCTGCGTCATGCGGTGTCAACTGAGGTAGGGGGCCCGAACCGGTGGGCTGGCGAATTCAATCGAATTCAGTTGCCTTCGCGGTCGAACTCTGAATCTTCTTCGAACCCTTCGAATTCGAAGGTTTCCAAGCTGCTTTCAAACGCATTCGATGGAATTGCTTCAGGTAAAGGGCTGTCGTCGGAGGCAACTTGTTCGGTCACCCCGATCACGCTTGCTCGTTCGTCATCGGTGGTTGGGCGAACTTTTAGTTTCCCGGTGACGACGCTCACGACGATCACCTCGGTTCCGGCATCAATCGGTACTCCGATCGATACGGCATCAAGTCGTTCGCCATCGAGTTCAATCAATCCGCCCGGCAACAAGTTCGACTTTGCGATCCCGATCTTGCCCACCAAATCTTTCCGCTTTTCACCGCTTCGGGTTCGACTTTCGATTGGTGCGTCAATTTGGCCTGGAGTGCGATTTAAGATCAGCTTCCCGATGGGCGTGCTGGGCCAAATCCCGACCGCGAGATACAAGATCGTTGGGGTTGAAACGGCGATCGCGACCACAACGACGAATCCCGTGATCGGCCCATATGTGAATGCAATGAATGCGGACGCCACCGCCGTGATCGCGGCGGCGATCCCTAAGGCACCGCCCGTTGGCAAGAAGAACTCGCCGACCAGCAACACGAAATACAGTCCGAGCAATCCGAAAGCATAAAGTAACTGCACGCGTCAGCCCTCGACCACCACGCGAGTTCCCTGGACCTCGATCACCTTCACCGGGTTGCCTTTGTCGATCGATGAACCATCACTGACAACTTGAACAATCTGATCTCCAAATTGGGCTTTGCCGCTAGGACGCAGCGGTGTGGTCGTCATGCCTTGTTGCCCCAGCAACCAACCAAAGTCGGCCAACCTTTCCGCTTCGTCGATCGCCATCGCGTCGGGAGTCTCCATGATCAGATGGCGGAACAGTGGCACATGTGGGAACAACTGCCGCATCAACACAAAACCGCCGACCATGCCGAGCAAGCTAACAATGGCTGCCCACAAGCCACGTGTGACGACGGTCAGCTGGTAGGAGTTTTTGGGCAGGACAAACGTCTGACTCATCAAGACAATTGCACCGATTGTCATCACCATCCCGCCAATTCCAAAGATCCCGAATCCGGGAATCACGAAGACCTCAAGCGCCAGACAAACGAGCCCCATGATCAGCAGCACCAGTTCCAGCCATTCGGCGGTCCCAGCGAGGTAGTTCATCCAAAAGAACAATCCGAAACAGACCGTCGCAAAGAACCCGGGGACGCCAATCCCAGGAGCGTTCATCTCTGCACTGAGTGCGATGAAGCCGACCATCAACAAGATCATCATCAATCCCTTACTTCGCCCCATCCGCTCGACAAAACGGATGATGCCGCGGTCGGACACCGGTGGCGGCACAACATCAAACCCAGCTCTGGCCGCGGCGTCTTCAAGCGACTCACTTTTGGCCTCCGCTAAACCGAGCTCGATCGCCCGATCTGCCGGCAGGCCTTCGGCAAAATCGATTCGCTCGCCTTGTTCCCAGCGGTCGCGTTCAAGTTGCGGGTCATCGACACCGGCGACCAATTCGTCAGGGGTGCAGTATTTGATTTGCCCCGTTTTCTTGTTTGTGTAAGGATGAATTTCCAAGTCACTGCATAGCAACCCGCGGATCAGCCCCGCCGGTCGCTTGGTCGAACGGGCGACCTGATCGATCAACTCCTGGTGATTGTCGATATCGGTGATCGAGATTTCATCCGCACCTTTGCCCCCCAGTGTCGCATCCGTTTTCAGATAGAGCGGTTTGCAAGAGACCGCAATCAACGCAGCATCGGCACGAGCTTCGCGTTCGACGAAACCTGGCACCGAGCGAATCGGCGGCTCGGGCAACCCCAACAAGCTAGCCAACAAGGCACTTTGATCCATATCGCCGCCAACGGAGTCGATCGATACCAGCCACGTGTTGATGTCTTTGCTTCGCGATGCGGTCAAGTTGCTCTGCCAGCGTCGCACACGATTTCTCGCGATCGCACCGGCGATTTCCAAGTGCACACCTTTGACTTCGCCGACCGCGCTTTCTTGGTCGGCCGGGATCAACTCAGCGAGATCAAGGACTTCGGTAACGCCTTGCGAATCACTGACAAGCCCAGCCGCAATTCGTGCTGACCGAAGTTGGTCTGCGGAAAACGTGGCCGGCGCTCCAGGCGCGCTCCAGATCTCTTCACCCAAAACGGAATCGGTTTCACGCAGTTTCACAAGTTCTTCGCCAGACGCGAATGACTTGTCACCACCGACCGTGCTCACCCAAGCCAGCTCGACTTCCGGATTGACCAAAGCTTCGACAAGCGCCGGTGGGAACACGCCCCGCTTGGCCGCCACCGACCGGTAGGTCAATTGAATCGTTTCGTCGAATTCAGTCTCGCCGCTCGACGCGTCCACCAGTTTGGCCGCAGATGATACGAGCAACGAGTCCGACGCGATGATCGGCAATAATGAATGGCCGGTGACATCACCCTCGACCCAGGACACCAAGCGAAGCCCCCGCAGGCGATTGCCTGTCATCGCACGCGCCAACTTCAATGCGTCCTCAAACGAGGTCGCTTCCCCACCGGAACTGTCGCTGCCGTAATGCAACACCACATCCAGTCGGTCGTCGTTGGGTGCGGATTCCACAAGACGTTCCAACGTCCCGATCACAGCCAAAGTCGCTTGGCTATCGAGCGGCACGGGAATGTCGACCTGGTAGCCGCGCTGTGCATCCGCAGCTGTGGCCGATCCGAGGCCCGTAACCGCTGCGAGCCCGATGGCCCACACCAAAATGAATTTCCGCGCCGTATTGTCCACGACACCCGCTCCCGGGGTGAAAGGTTCAGAGACATGTCCATTATAGGGCACGATTGCGATTCGGCGAGGTCGCACAAACTCGCCTGCGGCTTCCTGCAGGATACTGCCCCTCCACATTGCCCTGTGCTGGCTGTAGGCGAAGACTTCTGGCGCACGGGCGGCGAAGCGTTCGAAACAGGGCAAAAAAAATCGCCCAGTCCGTTCAGGCTGGGCGATTTCGTTTGATCGTGTCAGTCGTTTGGTGGCTAGCCGGCGACTCGCAAGCTTGGCCGAGTCTCGTTGGTCAGCATGCCACGCAGTCGCTCGAATTCGTCGTTGTCGGTGAAGTGAATCGTGATACGACCTTTGCCACGGGCGCTGCTTTTGATTTCCACTTTGGTGCCGAACACCATGCGGAATTCTTGTTGCATCGCTTCCAGATGCGGCGACAGGGTACTGCGTTTTTGCCGAGTCGCGTTGGTAACCTTTCGTCCGGTCTCGCGGTCTTCTTCTTCGCGGAGCATTTCTGCGACCAAAGACTCCGTCGCACGGACGCTGATGCGTTCGGCCATGATCTTGTGTGCGGTCGTCAGTTGGACTTTATCGTCACCGATCGGCAACAAGGCGCGAGCGTGACCGGCGGTGATTTTGCCGTCTTGCAGTAAGTCCAAGACTTCGTGGGGAAGTTCCAACAAACGCATCAGGTTGGCAATCGTGCTACGATCGATGCTCAGGCGGCGTGCCAAGTCGTCTTGTTTGCAGCGGTGCTCGTCGATGTAGCGTTTGAATGACATCGCCTTTTCGATCGGGTTCAAGTCCTTGCGTTGCAAGTTCTCGATGATGGCCAGTTCGGCGACCAAGCGATCGTCCGCTTCACGGACTTCGGCACGGATCTCTTTCAATCCCGCGTGGACGGTCGCACGCAATCGGCGTTCGCCACTGATCAGCTGGTACCGACCATCGACGACGCGAACCAAGATCGGTTGCAGTTGTTGGTGGCTGCGGATGCTTTCTGCCAGCGACGCGATTTCTTCGGAGTTGAATTCGCGACGCGGTTGAAAGGGGTTGGCCTCGATCTGGTCGACCGGCAGCATCAGCGGCTTGATACGGGATTCATTATTGCTGTGGCCATTCGATTCAGGGATCGGATTGCCTTCGTCATCCAATGGGCTGCCCAACAATGCGGCCAAGCCTTTTCCTAGACGACGATCCTTTGTTCCGGCGGATGAACTAGTCACGCTGCAGCACCTCCATGCACAACTGCGTATAGGCGTATGCACCTCGGGAGCGTGGTGCATATTGAAAAACACTTTTGCCGTGACTTGGGGCTTCGCTCAGCGAAACGTCCCGCGGCACGACGGATTCGAAGACGATATCACCGAAAAACTCGCGGACTTCCTGGTCCACTTCGCGAGTTAATTCGAGGGCGGGATCATACATGGTCAGCAGGATTCCGCCAAAGGTCAGTCTGCCCTTGGTGGCAACGATGACCCGTTTAATGGTTTGGATAAGTTGCGTCAGTCCTTCCATTGCGAAGTACTCGCATTGGATTGGGATCAACACTTCGGTACTGGCGACCAAGGCCGACTGTGTCAACTCACCAACACTGGGAGGACAGTCAATCAGCACGAAGTCGTATTTGTCGATGATGCTGTCGAGGTGCTTCCGCACGCGGTCGGCCTGCTGATCATCGGCGGTGGCCAGCAAGTCGACGTCCTGGAAGGTTCTGCTTCCAGGCAACAAGCTCAGGCCGGTTTGTTCGGTTTCTACAATGGAGTCTTCAATGGATGCGTCGCTCACCAGGGCGTGACCGCTGGTCGGTTCACAGCCCAGGGATCCGGTCGCATTGCATTGGGGATCCATATCAAGCAACAGGCATGACTGGTTGGCCAGTGCCAGTGCGGAAGCAAGATTCACGGCTGTGGTTGTCTTGCCCACACCGCCTTTCTGGTTGACGACGCACAAGATCCGGCCCACGAATCAGACTCCCGATTGCTCAAGTTTAACGGGTCGGAGCACTGGGCTCGCCCTTCACGTTTCGCGGGAAACTAAGCGAATGCCGATTAGTGAAACAAGATCGGTTTCACAAGAAACTGCGCCCGCAAAGCCTTCCCAGAGAGTCCACCGTGGCCCGTTTCGTTGATTTGCGATGGAACACCGCAAACCGGCAAGAGCAAAATGTCACGTGTTTGAAGTAGATCGGAAATGAATTTTTGGCAGCGATCTGGTAGGGAGGGGAAGGCGAAACCCAAGGCCAAGTTTTTTTTGAAGATGCCCCAACGTAGTGGACGAAGCGATGAGTCCTTCCCCACGCCCCCTGGCTACCTAAGCCGATACGCGCTAGCGTCGGTTTCGATCCACCACTGCCCCCGCGACACCGGAAATCGCCGAAAGGCTAGACTTCAGCGGGCACCCCATCAGCCGATACGCACTCACTTCGGTTCCCGTCCATCACTGCTCCCGCAAGACCGGAAATCGCCTGAAGGCTAGACTCCAGCCGACCCGCCTTGGATGGCGTTCTTCCTCCGACCACCGTCGCTCTCGGCGACTCCAAATCAGCGGGGGGCTAGACTCCTACATTGGCTGATAGCAAATGACGCTTTTCCGCCGTCTAGGCATTTGGCCCTTGCGGGTTGTCTAGGTGGCAATACCGGAACTCAATCCGGGATTTGCTGCGATGCCAGATTGCACCCCATGCCCAAATGGATTTCGATCGCTAAACTATTCGCCCAATTGACCGGCTCATTTCTCCAGCATGTCGCGTGGAGGTCCGGTCCGGGGCTGGCCCGACCGGCCTCGTCAAACGCGTTTGGGAGCGCGTGCCAGCGGGAGTCCCTGCGGTAGGTTCGTGGCCCCTGATTGGACGGATGCATTCAACCGTCACAACCCAAGGAGTTCTACTGTGTCGCAAGCCGATACCGAACGATTGCCGTACCGTGTCAAAGACATCAGCCTTGCCGAATACGGACGCAAGGAAATCAACCTGGCCGAAAACGAAATGCCTGGCCTGATGGCCTTGCGTGAGAAGTACGGCAAGGAAAAGCCACTCAAAGGCGCTCGCATTGCGGGTTGCCTTCACATGACCATCCAGACTGCGGTTCTGATTGAAACGCTGGTCGAGTTGGGCGCCGAGGTCACCTGGAGTAGCTGCAATATCTTCAGTACTCAAGACCACGCTGCGGCGGCAATCGCCAAAGCTGGCATCCCCGTCTATGCCTGGAAAGGCATGACTGAGGAAGAGTTCGACTGGTGCATCGAGCAAACCCTGACGTTCCCTTCCGGCGAAAAGCTGAACATGATCCTGGACGACGGTGGTGACTTGACCGCCATGGTTCACGACCGGTTCCCAGAACTGCTGAAGGAAATCCAAGGCGTCAGCGAAGAGACCACCGCCGGTATCCACCGCCTGGAAGTCCTCAACCGCTCCGGCAAACTGGCCGTTCCTGCGATCAACGTGAACGACAGTGCGACCAAGAGCAAGTTCGACAACCTGTACGGTTGCCGCGAATCGCTGGCTGACGGCGTGAAGCGAGCGACGGACGTGATGCTGGCCGGCAAGGTCGCAGTCGTCTGTGGCTACGGCGACGTCGGCAAGGGTTGTGCTCATAGCCTGCAGCGTTATGGCTGTCGCGTGATCGTCACCGAAATCGACCCCATCAACGCGTTGCAAGCCGCGATGGAAGGTTTCGAGGTCACCACGATGGACAACGCCGCCAAAGAAGGGAACTTGTTTGTCACCACGACTGGCAACAAGGACATCATCTTGGGCGAGCACATGAAGGAAATGCCCGAAGACGCGATCTGCTGCAACATCGGCCACTTCGACACCGAAATCGATGTCGCATGGCTCGAAAACGAAGTGGAGCAAGGGCGTGCGTCGAAAGACGAGATCAAACCTGCCGACGTTGGCGCGGTTGATCGCTACACCTTCAAGGACAGCGGACGCAGCGTCATCATCTTGGCCAAAGGCCGTTTGGTGAACCTCGGCTGTGCGACCGGTCACCCAAGCTTCGTGATGAGCACCTCGTTCACGAACCAAGTTCTTGCACAAATGGAACTGTGGACCAATCGTGACAACGACACGTACGAAGTGAAGGTTTACATGTTGCCGAAGCAGCTGGACGAAGAAGTCGCCCGTCTGCACCTCGACAAACTGGGCGCCAAGTTGACCAAGCTGACTCAAGAGCAAGCTGATTACCTGGGTGTGCCAGTGGAAGGTCCTTACAAGCCAGATCACTACCGATACTAGGAATCGAATCGCGAACGCCGCGATCAAATCCAAGTCAAACGCCAAACGCCCGGGATCAAACCCGGGCGTTTGTTTTTTGGGAGATTGGATCGAAACCGACGCCAACGCGTCGTTTGCCGAAGCCGAGCAGAGAGGACCGGGGCGAAACCGACGCTAGTGCGTATCGGCTAATGGGTTGCTCGCTGGAGTCTAGCCTTTAGGCCGATTTCGGTCTGCTCGGAGAGCGTTCGTTTGTCGAAGCTGAGAAAGGGAAAGTTCGGTTCGAAGATTGGTTGTGAAACGCTAGGGCAGAAATTCGAAGGCTGCGTCAATCGAATTCTTCTACCTGGGTCACTTGAGTTTC
>PPHI01000003.1 GCA_002901265.1 Rhodopirellula baltica
TTCGATCCCATTGGTGTTCGCCATCACCATCGAATCGGCCCCAAAACCGACGCTAGCGCGTATCGGCGAATCCAGTCTCCATCAGCCGCTGGCGCTAGCCACGGTTCCGCACCAGTCTGAATCCCGCTGCATATTGGTGGGAACCGGGAACCGACGCTAGCGCGTATCGGCTAATTTAGGCATGATCCCATCGGCCGGTTAGCGCTAGCGTCGGTTTTTGGGGCCGACCAACACGCAGCGGGATCCGGACCGGAGCGGAACCGTGGCTAGCGCCAGCGGCTGATGGAGATGCCTGGATTCGCCGAAACTTACTCGCGTCGGTTACTGGCTGAACTCTTTCAGCAACGCTTCGCAACGAATCAGTGCTCGTCCGTTGTGATAGGCACCTTGCCACATGCTGGTGCGACTGGGGTAGCGGTCTGGCTTTCCGTCGACGGTCAGTGTGTTCCACCAGCCGCCTTCCTTTGCGACCAACGACTGCTCGCAAAACTTGTAGGTCCCTTCGAATAACGGCAGATACTTCTCGTCACCGGTCAATTGGTGCAGGGTCAGCATCGCGACCAAGGCTTCGGTTTGCGTCCACCAAACCTTCTTGCGTTCGTCACTCGGTTCGCCGAGCGGGCCGGTGTAATGAAAGCCGCCGTATTGGTGATCGTATCCATAGCGAATCGAATAGTCGCACGTCGTAACGGCCCAATTCTCCAGTGTCGTGGTGCTCTGTCCAAGTGCTTTGGCGGCTTCGAGGACCAGCCACGCACACTCGACGTCATGCCCATAGCTGGCACGCAGATTGGATGGCGATTCAATCATCTCCCACTGACGCGTCCAGCCATCAATGTTGCAGGCATATTGCGGATGCTTGACGGTCGATATGTTGATCGTGATCAGCTCTGCCAGTCGGCGGCCGACCAAGGCATTGTCCGTTTCTTTGTAGAGCTCCGTGAACGCTTCGAGCAGGTGCAGGTGCGAGTTATACGTTTTGGTATTGATCGCACCGACATAGCCGGATTCCTTGGGATCGGTGACAAGCTTCCAATCGTTATAGAAAAACTCTTGGTAACCGCCGTATTGTTTGTCATGGCAATGCGATTCGAGAGTCTCGAACAATTGGGTGGCTCGTCGCAGCGCATCGTCATCTTTTGAAGCACGGTAGTATTCGACAAACGCGTAGATCACGAACGCGTTCGGATACACGTGCTTGCGAGTATCCGAGGGCTCGCCGTTTCGCCGCGTCTTGGTGATGTAGCCACCGTGTTGCGAGTCGTAGAAGTGCTCGCACAGAAACCGATAACCTGATTCGGCCGCTTGCAGCGATGCTTCACGGCGAATGTCATTCACGGCAAGGGTGCTGAAAAACCATACCTGCCGCGCTTGCATCGTCAAGAACTTGTCGGTCGGAACAAAATCACCATCACGGCCGAGCTCTTCGAAGTAGCCACCAAATTCTTTGTCGAGGCTTCCTGGCAGGTAAAAATCGACCAAGCTGGTTTCAAGCAACGACCTGCATTGTTCGGGCGTGACGCTGACGGAAACCTGAGCACGGGAGACCTGACAACAGGCAACCCACAACAAGGCAAGGCAAATCAGACGCATCGTGTCACAAACTCCGGCAGCGATTCGAGGAACGGGAAGATTCCTCGAATCATACCACAGGTGACTACTCTGCCATCTCGTTCGAATCGATGACGTTTTCCGCGAACGACGCGTACGCTTCGCCAAAGTCCTTGGCCATCGAGTCGGGGAAGGCATGGAAGTCGCCGCTTTCGAGTGCTTCGATGATCGCGGTTGCGACCAGGCTTGGCGGCTCGGCGATTTCGCTCAGGCCCGCGGCGGATGCCATGTCGGTCGCGATCGGGCCAGGGTGCACGCTGACAACTTGGATGTCTTGAGGTTCTAGCTGAGCCCGCAAACCTTGGGTGATCGAGTAGGACGCTGCTTTGGATGCCGAATAGGTTGCGAATTCGGCAAAGTTCTTCAGCGAAGCGACCGAATTAAGCTGCACCAACGCGCCTTTGCCGTTGCTTTTCAAAACCGGGGCGAACGCTTGGGCGATGCGGATCAGGCCGTACACGTTGATGTCCATCTCAAACTGCAACGCTTCGACGGCACTGGAGTCCATCGCGGGCGCCGTTCGCAAGACGCCCGCGTTGTTGACGACGAGGGTCACGTCACTTGCCGTTTTTGCGGCGGCGGCAATCGTTTCTGGTTTGCCCAGATCGAGCTCAATGGCGACGACTTGATCACCGTACGTTTCGATCAGCGGCTGGACGGACTGAGGATCACGGACAGCCGCATAGACCTTTTTTGCGCCGTGTTGTAGCAGCCCTTCGAGAATCGCTTTCCCGATTCCTCGATTAGCACCAGTGACGAGAGCGATCGAATCTTTGACGAGAAATGTCATCCGAGGAATCCTTCGAAATTTGAGTGAAAGTCAATTCGTTTCGCAGGTGACTACCCGCGAAACCAAAGCACCTTTCACCATTTTCACCGATTCTCAGACGCAATGGTATGAGGGAGCGGATCAGCGGATTTCATCGGGTTCGATCAACACCTCGTTCAGCAATTCCTCCAGTTGCAATTTGCAAGCTTGTTGCCGGATTACGGATTGCTGTAGTTCATTGCAACCAGAAAAAACACTTCGAAAATCACGGCGACTACGGTGGCTTCCTTTATGGATCCAAATGAGTTTCGAGATTGCCGCGTCGACGCGAGAAACGACAGGCAAGAAGACTCCCTCAAATAGCTCAAGTGTTTGAGAGCGTTGCAGCTCTCCGCGAATGAGTTCTCTTGGATAGATGTCGAGCTTCAGCGTTTCAGTCTTGTCAAGAAGTTGAAAAAGAGAACCTTCAACGACTGCTTTCCGGACGACACTTTCGGTAAATAGAAAATCGGAAGATGCCAGCTGGCAGACCAGGTCATCGACTCTTTGGTTCGCGACTTGTGGCGAGACAACGATGTCGATGTCCTGGGTCAAACGTGGCTCGCCATACACAGAGCTAATCGAACCTCCTGTGAGATGAAAAGGGAGGTCGATCGTGTTCGCAATTTGAACAAACTTTTTAATCGTACGTTCGAACGATTCAACGGGAAACACTAGCTAGTTTCTCCAAGATCAGCTTGACCACTTCCGGCTCTCGCTCATACAGCTTTAAAGCAACGCGCCACCTGACTACTTCGTCTGACAGACTCGGTTCACTACTGCGAAGGCGTCTCGCAATTTGTTGCCGCGTCCAAGTCAGCATCGCAGCGCTTCGAGAAAGTTTCTCGGCTGGCGACATTGCTCTCCAGCGGCGTTCATATTCAAGCTCAACTTCGGTTGCCGTCATTTCGGTCTCCTGTTCCCGTCATGAATGCTAGTATAGACAGCGGAAGCGGTCGCATAAAATGTCTTTGTCCTGGATACTTGGCCTGAAAAGGGGGATCCCCCCTCAGAACGCTAGTGAAGCTGGATTTCGAGGATTCCCGCGGACCAGTTGGGTTGGAGTTGGACTTCGAGGCGAAGCTTTTGGACGGTGGTCGGTGGGAAGCTGATTTTGTTGAACTGGTCGAGCTCGACCGGGCCTTCGCTTTGGCCCGCGATCGGTTTCCAGGTTCCATCGACTTGATGAAGGACGCGCCACGTCGCCGGGACACGGCAGTGACGGTTGACGCGTCGTTCGTCCCACCAATACACCTCGACCGAGCGTAATTCGCTGGGCTTGGCAAGTTCCACCTGCAGCCATTCGCTGGTCCCGCGATGATCCCACCACGTGAACCGGGGAATCGAATCGTCATCCGACGCTTCGGCCATGACTTGGTCGTTGACGGCCGCAATCGTGTCGCCGGTCCAGCAATGTGAGGCCGTCCAGGTGCCCTGGCTGGCGATCGTCTCCGCCTTGGCTTCTTCGGTCAACAAGATCGTTGTTGGCATCCAAGTTTGACGTCCCGTCGGTCCACGGTTCGAGTGGGCAAAGAAGGGAATGCCAACTAGCTCGATGTCTTCTGTTATATCACCAATCACATCCTGACCATACAGCGACTCGTCATCTTTGACGGGAAGGCGTTGCTTTGCCTTGACGCGGATTGATTCGATTCCAACGATTCCGCTCGGTGGCTCACTCGGCACAGCGGTCGCCGTTTCACTTAGATAGCTGAACCGTAGTCTGTCTGTGTTATCGATCTCTTCGAAGCAGTAAACCAGTGGCCCTTTTTGAAAGCTGACGCGTCCCAAGTCAGCTTTGACCTGTGGATTCGCCGACACCGTTTGGACCGGCATCTCGAAGTCGAGCGTCACTTCATCGCCAGGTTTCCAGGTTCGCAGCAGCGACGCGTAGCCTCGTTCCAACGTCGGTTGGTCGATGGCATTTCCGTTGATGGCAATCTTGAAGCCCTGGCACCACTCGGGAATTCGTACATTCAACTTCAGCGGATCGCTGACTTCACCAACCGGCGAAACTTGCAATCGAACTTGGCCGCCAAACGGATAGGTGGTTTGCTGGCGAAGTTGCAGTTGATGCTCACCCACACGAACCGTCGCTTCACTGCCAATGAAAAGATTGACGTAGGCCGCATCGTCAGACTGGCAGTAGACGTAGCCTGGCAAAGCGCCGGTCAGTTTCAAAAACATCGGCGGGCAACATGGGCAGGCATGCCAGTCCCAACGCTGTTTTGATGCCGGTGCGGTCAATGGGCTTTCGTAAAGGTACCGATCGCCGCTTTGTGAAACGCCAGACAGCACCGCGTTGTAGAGCACCCGTTCGAATTGGTCGATGTACTTTGCATCGGGAGAAACCTGATGCAGGTTCAAGTGATAGAAACCGGCACCTACGGCGCCGCACGTTTCTAAATAGCCATCGTTGGGAAGCTCATAATCGGCGCCGAACTTTTCGTCGTCTGCGATCGCACCGACGCCACCGGTCACATACATTCGCTGACCGGTCATGTTGCGCCACATTCGATCGGCAACCGCAAAGTAGCCGCTTTGTGGATCTTCCTTGGCGATCGCAGCCAGCCCGCCGTACAGCAATGTGGCACGAACGGCGTGGCCTTCGATCGTCTTCTGATCACGAATCGGGACGTCGTCTTGGGCGTATTGTCCGAAAGATTCACGTCCATCGTGCTTGCCACGCAATTCGACGAAGAGTTTCGCGAGGTCAAGGATCTTGTTCGCGTCAACGTCAATCGAAAGCGTTTTGCTAAGCTCCGGGTGCTGCGTCAAGACTTGAGACAGTTTGACGAGTGCTTCTTCTGGCAAAGCGTGAGCCGGGATCACGTTGACCTTTGGTGGCAAGCCAAACGTCTCTGCCATGTGATTGGCCAGACGCAATGCGACTTCCAGAAGGTTGGTGTTTCCGGTCGCCCAGTAATAATGCGCGGCGGCTTCGAACAGGCATCCGGCGTTGTAGACATCATGTTGGAAACGCAGTTTGCCGCCGTTGCGTCCCCAGCGTTGGTCGGGGACTTCCAGTTGGGTGTAGCTGCTTAAGAAACAGTTCGGGTCCTGCTTCGCCGCTTTGCAGATCTGTGTGACATAGCCATCGATTCGAGCTTGCAGTGCTGCGTCGGGATTGCTGCGTAAAAAGTCATTCGCACCGCGAATCATCTCCAGCACCAAACCGTCGAACCAAGGTGCACCACGATGGCCACCTGTTTGCCCCGCAATCAAGCGGTCAAAGTTTTCAAACGCACCGTCGCGTTCGAATTTGTCGAAACAATCGTTGATCGTGACGTTTTGCCAAATGGTGCGTTTTGGCGACCAGAAGGCGTCATTGATCGAAACCTGTTCCAGCGGAACGGGATGCAAGGTCGTGGCGTCTTGTGCGCTACCAAATAGCGGAAGCGACACCAGGATCGCGAGCGTGATAGAACGGACAGGGTTCATGGAACGAATCAGAAATCGGTTGGTTGGCGGGAGAGGGCTGGCAATGCGGCACATTACCAGTGCATGACGAAACCGCCATCGACGTTGATCGTCTGGCCGGTGACTTGCTGACTTCGGTCGGAGGAGAGGAACACGATCATGTCTGCGATGTCCTCGCACGATTGCCATTTTCCAAGCGGCACGAGGCTTTTGATCTTATGCTCCGCCCAGTCTTCGTAACTTTGACGTTGTTCGACAGGCGTTCGGTCATGCCAAGCTTGCCAGACGGATCGGTTCAGCGGCGTTTTCACCATCCCAGGGCAAACGGTGTTCACCCGGACCTGATGCGACGCCAAGTCTTTCGCCATGCACTGCGCGAAATTGATATTCGCAGCCTTACTGGCGCTGTAGGGCGGATCGGTTTGCGAGCCAATCTGGCCAGCGATGGACGCCAAAAACACGAACGTTCCGTACTGTTGTTTGGTCAAGTACGGCGTCAACGCGTGGGCCACGTTGACCATGCCCATGATGTTGACCTCGAGTGTCTTCCGCCAATCCGCAGGTTCGAGCTCGGTAAACGGAAACCCGAATTTGCCAGATCCCATCGCCGCACAATGCACGACGTGTTGAACGGTGCCGCCACGCGTTGTGAATTCGTCGATCGCGTTTTTCAGCGATTCGAAATCAACGATGTCCACCACGCTGGTTTCAACCGTGACGCCTGTTTGTCGCAAATTACTTGCGACCTGCTCGATGTCGGGCGACCTGTCCCAAAGCAGTAAGTTGCATCCCTCTTGGGCGAACTGCTTGGCACTTGCCAGTCCGATGCCACTTGCGCCACCGGTGATCAATGCCGTGTGTTGGCTAAGTTTTAAATCCATTTCGATTGTTCCACCGATTTAGGATCCGATCCGAATGGTCGAAAACGAGTACGCCGGCACCTCAATCGTTGCCGATTGATCGGTGGTCCCGATTGAGATCGTTTGCGTTGTCGGATGGATTTGATTCGGGTTGTCGGCCGTGTTGTGCGCGTTCAGCGGTGCTGCCAAAGTTGTGACCTGGGCATCGGAAGACTGCACCTGAATTCCATCGCACAGTAGTTGCACATGCACAGGATGTGCGTCGCGATTGGCGACTCGCACGATGACCGTTTGCTTGTCTTCCGAAGCGGTAGCGACCACATCGATTGACTCGGGGACGGCTTGTTTGTCGTTCGATGCGACGGACGACTGAACTACCCAAGGTTGGTAGGCTTGTGAGACCATTTGGGTCACGAAACCAGGGGGCTGTAACCAAACGTCGGAGGAGTTCAAAAACAGCAATCCTTGATCCCAACCGTTGTCGTTTTGGCCATCGGGCTGCAAGCAGTTTGCTGACAGGGTGATCGGGATGCGACCGTCACGCATGATCCGTCCGATCATTTCCGCATTGGACAGCGCCCGGCGTTGGCGGTGGTTGTTGGCGTTGAATTCAAAGACAACGACCTTGTGCTTGGCACCTTCGGCGAGTTTTTCAAGTGCGTCGACATAGGTGAAGAACGCGTTCATCGACGAGGTCGGCTCGGGTCCACCGGTCCACATGTGCGTGTCGAACCAAACTTCGGTGTCCAGTTCTTTGGCGAGGGCGAGGATCTTTTGGTGGGCAGCCAGACTGGTGATTCCGGCTGGCGAACCGGTGAAGTGAAACGGATCGACGATCGGGCTTTCGAATTGGAAGTCACCGACGATCAAGGTCAAGCTCGGATCCTGTTTCCACATCGCACGTGCGATCGGCTCGTAGCGATCCCAGTACGCTTCGTTCACAGATTCTTCGTTGCCGAGCTGGATGAATTGCAGTCCGTAGGGTTTCGGATGGCCGTCGGCAACGCGTTTTTGTCCCCAAGTTGAGTTGGCATCACCGTTGGCGTATTCCAAGAAATCAACCATATCCTGTGGCGATTCGTCGATGCTAAAGCAGGGGATCCCGAAGATGCCGGTGGCTTCGCAAAGGTTCAGAAAATCAATGATTCCCCAGCCATTGGTCGAATAGTCGTACCAGTGACCATCGTAAGGTTGACGTTGGTCGCGTGGCCCGATCATGTTTTTCCAGCGATAGTTCGGCGGGTTATCGACCATCGAGCCGCCGTATCGAAGCACGGTGATTCCTTGGTCGATCAAGCCTTCGACAACATCGCGACGCAGCGGCAGGTCTTTGTAGCGTCCCCACGAACCGGGTTGCAGAAATGCATAGCCAATATCCAGCTGTCCGGCATCTTGCAGGCGAATCGCAAAGCGACCGTTTTCGGTTTCACCGGTCGGTGTCAATTCAAAGTCATACCGGTTCCACTTGCCATCGCCCGAAACGTTCACGATTTTGCTGGCGAGTTCATGAACCTCGTTGTTGTTTTCAATCGCAGTGTCCTCAAGGCGAGTGCCTTCCAACGTAACGGAAACGGCGATCGCTTTGTCGCTTCGCAGCCACAACTGGCCTTCGTAGGGTTTGCCGTTTCGAAACGTCATGCCCCAGCGGTTCAGTCCACGGTTGGCAAGACCCGCTGATCCGCCGTTCGTTTCGGCGCTGATCCGTTGGCTCTGTTGGCCGACAAATGGGTTGTCTTTGATCAGCTGAAACGATGCGTTTGCTACATCGCCCACCGCGTCCCACATGCCACTGATTTCGTTCGCACGAGCAGTCCCGACAAGCGAAGCGTCAATTGCATTCCCGTCGACGTTTAATTCCAGGTTGCGGTACTGGGCGTTGCGTTGCCATTGGCGAAAGCCGATCGTTCCGGCGCGGAGCGGATGTTGGTCGCGAACCGTGGTGATTTCTTTGTCGTTGACGAAAACGGTAAACGATTCTGGTTCGATTTTGACACGCAGCCGGATCCATTCGTCGGTGCGAACATCAATTGCTTCGTAACCGATCAGGTTAAAGTTATGGTCATGCCGTCCGATGACTAGGCGGTCCGCTTGGCTATCAAGAGCGATCTCGTAACCCGAAAAATTGTCCGCGCCGACTTTGGCCTGGTTGGTCGCGATGATCAGCCCCGCGTTACCGGCCACTTCGCTAATCAATTTAACATCGACGCCAACGCTACCTTGATGAATGACCAACCTTCGCGGACGAGTTTCGGGCCTTCGCCGGCGCTGCCGGACAACACGCCGTCTGCAACCGACCACTTGCCGCCAGCGGCTTCGAAGCCTTTGACTGGGCTTTGACGACTTGGCTCTTGAAAGCTTTCGCCAAAGATCATTTGGCTATAGATGCCGCCGTAGATTTCGTGGTTGACGTCTTCGATGCAAGCACCGGTCAGGTAAGGCGACACGCGATGCAGACGTTGCGCGGCGTCGACGTTGATTGTGAGGGTGGGGCTGGCGACCGGTTGGCCGTTGGCGACTTGGCCTTGGGCAAACAGCACGACCGCTGCGGCAGCGATCGTTGACATCATGCCGTGACGTGAAAGTGGCATTTCGATGGATTCCCGGAACCGAGAAAGGCGGAAGGAACGCTACTTTCGCGGAGCGAAAGGCGACACTAGGAGAACGTAAAACCGACAGGTTGTTCGGTGTGGAAGTGTGACTGCGACCGATCAAGATTGCCATGAGAAATGTTGGCACCGAATGAGTTCTGTTGTCATGAATGCGAAGGGGTTTTGTTGGCCAGTTTGTCGCGGAATGCGAGCGTTTTTGCGTCTATGATAAAGAAACTGCGTTCGCCAGGCCGATCCTTGCCACAGGTCGAGCCCTCGCGTGCAGGAGTTTTTTATCGCGTCGATTTTCCGTCGATTGACGCATCCGTGTCTTCAGAAATCCGAAACCCATGGTCCAAAAGAAACGTCGTGTCGCGTTGCTTGTCGAAACGGCGACGACGTATGGGCGAAGCATTCTGGAGGGGATCGCGAAATACCAGCGGACACGTGCACGCTGGTCGGCGTTTATGGACGAGCGTGAACTGGGGGCCTCGCCGCCGGAGTGGCTGCTGCAGCGTCCGTGGGATGGCATCATCTGTCGCAACACGACGCCAGAGCTGGCCGCAAAGATTCGTCGCAAAGGTATCCCGACCGTTGACCTGAATGACTTGTACGCCGATTTAAAGCTGCCGCGAATCCAATCCGACATGCACGCGATCGGAAGGCTTGGCGCGAGTCATCTTTATGAACGCGGCTTTCGCAACTTTGCGTTCTGCGGCTTTGAAAAGGAAACTTGGTCCGAACAGCGATTCGTCGGTTTCAGCGAACATCTTCGCAGCCTCGGTTTCGAAACCGCCACCTATCATTCCGTTTGGCGCGGGAAGGCGGCCGCCAAATGGGACTTGGATCAGGAGCGTATTGCACAGTGGTTGCAACAGCTTCCCAAGCCCGTCGGGCTGATGGCTTGCAATGACATCCGCGCGCAGCAGGTGCTCAATGCCTGCCAAAGCTCCGAGATCTTTGTGCCAGAGCAAGTGGCAGTGATCGGCGTCGACAACGACGAATTGCTTTGCAACTTTTGTGACCCGCCACTATCGAGCATTCAGCCCAACCCACAGCGGATCGGTTTCGAAGCGGCCGAGTTGCTGGACGAACTGATGTCCGGTCAGAAAGCAGATTCGGCCGCCCGATTGGTCGATCCAATGGGTGTGATCGTTCGTCAGTCGACCGATGCGCTGGGGATCGATGACGACTTGGTTGTCGAGGCGATCGCGATGATTCGCGAATCCGCTTGCTTTGGCATGACCGCACAAGACTTGGTCGGCAAGCTTGGTGTCTCCAGAAGCTCGATCGAGCGCCGGTTTCGGCAAAGCTTGGGGCACAGTCCCCAGCAAGAGATCCGCGCCACGCAGCTGCGCCGGATCAAAGAATTGCTTCGTGACACCAACCTATCGTTGGCCGAGATTGCGAAGCTGACTGGGTTTGATCACACCGAGTACATGACCGTCGTCTTCAAACGCTTGACGGGCATTCCGCCAAGCGTGTTTCGTGAAGACTTTCGCTGACGTTTGATTACTTTCCGCCGACGATCAAGAACATCGGGTTCAGCGATTCGAAGCGGACACGGTCCAGTTGGTGTTGTCCGCGAGCGATGTTGATCATGCGGACTTCGGCGCGGTAGCCGGAATCTTCCAAGACCTTTTGAACGGCGAGCAAGTTATCGGGGCTAGAGACACTGACCACGATGCGGCCTTTCGGCATTCGGCTGGCCGCTTCACGGACCAGTTCCGGAACGATGCGTCCGCTGCCACCGACAAAGACCGCGCTAGGGTCTGGCAAGCTGGCCCAAGCCGCCGGGGCTTGGCCGTGGATCGGGACGAGTGACGGGACGTCAAAACGCTCGGCGTTCTGCAGCATCAGGTTGTAGTCTTCGGCGTCCATTTCGATCGCAAAGACTTTGCCGGCGGTCGCGATCGATGCGGCTTCGATGGCCAGCGCGCCGCTGCCGGCACCGACATCCCAAACGATCGAGTCACGTTGCAGTTCCAATTCCGCCAGCGCGATACAGCGGACTTCCATCGGAGTCAACAAACCGCGTTTGGGGCGTGATTGCAAAAAGACGTCATCGGGGTTGCCGAACAGCCGCGTGCGTTTGCCGGTACTGGGAAGGTCGGCCGCACCGGTGCGACGGACCAAGACCATCACGTTCAGTGGCGAGAATGACTGCCCACGGATCGATTGCAAGTCGCCACGGGTGACGGTTTCGCGCGGGGTGCCAAGGTTTTCGCAAACGTAGGCGTTGAAGTAGTCGATGCGACGATCGAGCAACGCTTCGGCGACCACCGACGGGGTGATCGAGTCGGTCGTGAACAGGCCGACGCGTTCGGCCGAACGGATCATGTCGACGACGCGATCGAGTGGCTGGACGGCGAGATTGGACAGATAGGCATCGTCCCAGCTTTCTTTGACGCGGGCAAAGGCCAGCTGCATCGAACTGACATGGGGGACGATTTCGAAGCGGTCTTTGCCAACCGTTTCGGTCAGGTAGTTCGCAATGCCATAAAACAGCGGGTCGCCACTGGCCAGCAACACGGTTTGTTTGTCAGGCAGTTCGGCGATGGCCGATTTCAGCTCGTCCAGGCCACCGTTGCATTCGACACGAACGGCGGGCACCGAATCGTTCAGGCGATTAAGCAATGCTGACGTGCCGATCACCATTTCCGCGGAGGTCAGCAAGGACTTCGCATGCCCGGTCAGGCCATCCAATCCGTCGTCGCCAATACCGACAATATGAATCCGAGCGGTCACGCAATGTTCTCCTGAAAACCGATGATCTTGTTTCTCGACAGCACCTAGTTATACGAAGGCGAACGATCGCGACACAGGGAGGCGGTCGATTTATTCCCGCAAGCCTTTGAGAATCTCTTCGACGGTCGATCGGCCGGCGTGCGATTCGCTGACTTTGCACCATTTGACGCGTCGTCCGGGGCCGATCACGTACGTCGACGGATAGGCCGTCTCGCGTGGGGCGTTCCAACGCAGTCCCCATTCGTCGACCATTTTCATGTCCGGGTCGCGGACCATGACAAAGTTTTCCGGCAAACGTTTGGCACCCAGAAATTGTTTGGCGTTTCGTTCCAGACCGTTTTCTGGACCGGGGTAAACCAAAACGACACGTTGCGGTTGGTCGCCCGTTGCCGCACCAATCGCCTTGGCACGGTTGACCAAACTGCTGACTTGGCGGGTGCAAAGCGGGCATTGGTATCCCGGGTAGCCACGCAAGACGACGACCACGACGGGGCCGTCTTTGATCAATTCGGAGAGTGTTGCAAAGTCGTCTTGGCCTTGAACGGGAAGCTCGAAATCCGGTGCCTTGTCGCCGACCGCGAGCGGCTCTTTCGCCGACAAGTTGCTCGCAGAAATCAACATCGCAAACGTGGCAACACCACAAAAGAATCGGTTCATTGTCGTCATCACGGATACCAATCAGTCAAAAGGGCAAACGGGGAAATCGATCAACGCAGCATAAACGCTTGCGTCAGCGACAACGAACTCGATCCGCAGCTATGCCTTTGACGCTTCGGCCAAAAAGCGAAAGCTCTGGGCAATGCTGTCCAGCGGTGCTGGCGATTGGTCCTGCTCGACATGGCATTCCAGCACACCGATCTCTTTGGCCAGCCGCATGATCGCGGGGATGTCCAAGACACCGTCACCACATTCCTGAAACGCGTCTGCGGGAACGGTGGCTTCATCGTGATTGGTGGGCGTGTCTTTCTTGAGATCTTTGAGGTGCACCATCGTGATCCGCCCGGCCAGCTTTTTCATCATGGCGAACGGGTCATGGCCACCGATTTTGGCCCAGAAGACGTCGAGTTCGAAGTCCATCAGTTGCGGGTCAAACCGCTCGATGAAAATGTCGTAGGCGGTGGTTGCCCCGCCATCCAATTTCGCGAATTCGAAAGAATGGTTGTGATAAGCCATCCGCATGCCGGCGTCACGCGTCTTCGCGGCGGCCGAGTTCGCTCGATCAGCAATCGCCTTGCACTTGTCGGACGTGTCCCGTGATGGCTTGTCGATGTAGCCAAACACGACGTGACGCAAACCGATCCGTTCGGCCATCTCGATCGTTTGTTCGATCGTCCAGTCTGGGTTGGTTTCTGGTGCAACGACACAGCGCCAATCCAGGAACCCGCTATGCACACGAAGTCCTTCGTCTCGCGCGATCGCCGCCAACTCGAGTGCGCCGTTATCGATCGCCATCAGTTCGACTTGTTTGTATCCGGCGGCGGCGATTGCCTTGAGAGTCGCCCGCGGATCGTCAGCCATTTGATTCCGCACCGTGTAAAGCTGAAGCCCAAGCCGATCCAGATAGGGCAGCGGGTGGGCATCGTTGTGCGCATCTTGCGTTGTGGCTTGTTCAGCCAACGCTTTGATCGGGGCGGAAAGCCAACTGGCAAATCCGGCGGCGGTGGCAAGTGAAAGCCAGCTTCGGCGATGCAGCAGCGGGGCGGATGGGTGTTTCATTGACGATCGAGTGACTGGCGAACGTGCGAGTGACAGTTGCAAAACGTGAAGGGCTTACTTTCGGTCACGCATCTCGCGTTGGCGACGGCTGTGGCGTTCCAGTGTTCGCCGCTCCGCGCGAGTCAAACTCTCTTCGCCCGACGCATGAATTTTAGCCAGAATCTCGTCGACGTCCTGTTCCTCTTTTCGCAGCTTTGCGTCGGGATCGTGAATCTTGAGTTTCGTTCGCCGCATCGACGTCTTGACCGATCGGCGAAAACCGCTGGGATCGATCCAACCAAAATTCCAACGTTGCGAGTGATACAGATAGGCAAACGCGGCGCCGGCCAAGTGAACCGTGAAAGCTGTTCCGCCGCCCATTTGATTTTGGGCGCTCAGCATTTGCATCGATCCCCAGACGTTGTAGATCAGGAAGACGATCACGATCCAGCTGGCTTTGACTCGGACAACGCCAAACAAATCCAAATCGGCGTGGGGATCAAAACAGACGAACAGAATCAGCAGTGCCGACACCGCGCCACTGGCACCGATGAAGCGTCCATCAGGCGTGCCCATGATCCAGTACGTCAGCGCCCCCAAGACACCGGCGAAGACGATCGAGACGAGGTAAAAACGCAGGAACTCCCATCGCCCAAGCCGCATCTCCGCCGCCCTTCCGAAGAAGAACAGGTTGAACATGTTGAACAGCAGGTGGAACGGGCTTTCGATGTCGTGGATGAACCCGTAGCTGAGGAACTGGTACCAAGTCCACGGCTGGATCAACGTGGTGCCGTAGCAAGCCAGCCATTCGGCCAGCACACTGACGCGGATGCCGCCGACGTTCTTGGTCGTCAAAATGTCCAGCACCCAAACGCCACAGGTCACCGCCAGCACAATGACGGCCATGCTTTTCGGTTGTTGGGATCGTTGGTGACGCTCCCAGGGTGACATTTCGTCGTCGCGACCATAGTCGCGGTCGTACAGGCCCATTCGAGTCAACTAAATTGCGGAGTCTGGGGTCAATCTCAGGAAGCCGCCCAGCGGGTACCGCCAGTGCGCGCGTCTTCCCCCGGTATCCTACCGGAATGCCAAATCCTACCGGATTGCCAATCGACCGGTCGAGATTGGTTCTAAAGAGACGATGAACCCGAAAGAAGAGGGGACAACCTTTTGCGATTGTCCGTTTTTTCCCCGCGAAAAGACACTTCCGCCCCCGCCAGAAGTCAGATCGACAACAGGCGGGTGGCGATCGGTTAGGCACTGCTGACTTGGCGAATGCCCTGTTTTTGAAGCGAACGGCTTGCCGCCACAGGCAGGCCTACTCCTCCGTTGCCTGATCCGATGGAGGCTCTTCGGCAGCCCCGCTCGGGCAGAAATAGACTGTCGTGTCGTGGCCGCCACCCAGCATTCCCCACCAGCCTTTCCGGTTGGCAAGTTCAGGAGAAAGCTCGGTATCGAATCCAACGCTGTCGTCCCCAATCCATTCCCGTCGCTGATCACTAGGAAACTTTTGGTAAAAAAGATTGTAAGATGCCAGTTCTTGGTCTCGATAAAAATTGAATCCGATGGTCGACAGTTCTTCCAGCCGTGCCGGGAACTCGCCCTTCATCAATTCGAACTTCCGGATCGCAATTGCCGTTTGTGCCAAACGCTCGTCGCTTAACTGCCGTGCTTGCAGAACAAAGTCATCTTCCCCGGTGAATGCGGATTCATAGAGATTCACAGATTTGTAAAGTGGAATCTGCAACGCGGTATCAATTCCTGAATCGATCGCTTCCCGACAGGCGAGGTCAAGCTTGCGAATCTTTTTGATCGAATTGACGCTCCCAACGTTGTTGATCTCGGCTGCCGCTAACTCGCGGTTCAAGACTGCCAATCGGACCGAGGGGGCGATCGGGAAAGGCGATGACTGGTAGTACCGGTTCCGATAGAGCAGCGTTGTTTTTCCTTGAAACCATGGCAGCAACCGAGCCACCGTTTCGATGCGGCGGAGTTCTGGGGGAATGGATTCGTTTTGCGTTGCGGCGGGGTGATTCACAAGCCTTTCGATGGTCTCGATTTGTTCGAGCGTCCAGCCAGGAATCGACATCGCTTTGGCAACGCTCACCACTGGGGTGCTTGGTCCTTGCAGGTAGGAGATGACGTCAATCGCGTCTGCAAACCTTCCCTGTCGTACTTCATGTTCAAACCAGTGTTCAAAGAAGCTTGGGGCGGCAGCAATGTAAATTGCATCTGCTGCTGAAACGTTCTCTAGCAGCGTTTTGGCGCGGCGGTAAATGTCATCGTAAAACGGTGTCGGATCAAATTCGACACTCAGGCTCACGGCATCATTTTCGAGTGAATTGAGGTGATCTACTTCGTTTCGAAAGGAAGCGAGTGCAAACTCGATACGATTGATTTTTGCCAGATTCGTTTCTGAAAGAGTTTCCTGAGTATTGTTGGGTTTGAGATCGAACATTGTTTTCAATGCTTCGCCAGCCGCATCGCTGTAGGGGGCATCCAGGAAAGCGGCAGGGAAAATTCCCTGGAGCTTTCGATCGATTTCGGCGTCTTTTCGAGACCACTGAAATTCGGCGAGCGCGATGAAACCGACCAGCAACATGACTGGGGCAAGGACGACTGCCAGCCAAACGCGGTCTCGATCATTTGTGAAAAGCATCGTGTTCATGATCTGCCTACTCCTGCTCGTCAGCGTTTGGTGAAACCGTTGATTCGTTTACCAGCAATGCATTGGGGTCGACGTATTCCCAGTCTCGTCCCATGAACATTCCTGGCGCAAATCGAGATTGGTACGTTAGGATTTGTAACACGGGTTGTTTGCGCCAGGCTGGTCCGTATTGAGATTCCTCAAACGGTATTGTTGGGGTAATCAGTTCATGAAGGTCGTGAAGCCAACCGGTGCTGGCCGAATGCGTTTTTGCCGCTTCAATCCCATCTAACAATGCGAGCACGATTGCTTCATCAACTCGTGGCTCTGCCCAGGCGGCCAAGCCCGACGCGTTCTCGGGAAAGTACCCATAGAAGTTGAACGCGGAGGGGTCGTCCGGATCCATGACTGCCTCCGCCCATTGTGCAAGCACGGCTTCACGTCGCGCTTTCGCACGGCTTTGTGGCGTCCCAATTGACCGGACAACTTTTTGGACAGTCTCGCTGTCTCGCTTGGCGCGAATCGCTTCTTGGGACAATGCGTCGAGCAGCATGATTTCCAAGCGATCTGCATACTCTTGAGACCAATAATGATGATCAGCACGCAACGAGCGAAGTAGTGTCACCGACGAATCTAAAAAGACGGCGTAATCGGGCCACGTCTCTGGATTCGATTCCCAGGTCAATTGACTGAGCGAGAAATTTTCGTACCAGAATTGAAATGCGGAATCACAATAGGCTGGGCGAACTGGTTCACCTGACTGCGTTGTCAGCGGAGCGACGATCACCTGGGGTTCATAGCGGTATGATTTTGCGCTGTCGATCAGTTGTTCCGCATTCAGCAGCATTGTTTGATCGGAATAGCGACCGGAGTAACTGAGTGCGACAAAGACAGAGCGGAGATTTTGGGACCGAGCTTTGCGAGCTTCATTCAGTAGCGCGGTCCGCTGTGATGGCGTCATCCCTGGGATCGCCTGGATTCGGCGGTACATCGTGAAAATTGGCAGTCCGATGATGATCGCGACGGCAGCCGCACCGACAGCGAAGGTCCAGGGGCGATCGCGTCCATCCATGTAGTGTTTCATCATCACAAAGCTTGCCAACATCGGCGTGAGGGCACAGACCACCACGCACCAAACCGGAACTCCACACATCGCAATCGCCGAACTCAGCCAGCCAACGGTCGTCCAGGCGAGGATTGGTGCGATGATCACTGACAGGATCAGCGTGCGGAAGATTTGGCTTGCCCACTGTGAAACCGAATACGCCGTCACGACGAAGAACATCATCGTGAGCAAGGATGGCATTCCGGACGCCGCGTCGTAATTGAAGTGGTCGATTTTCAAATTGAACAAGGCGAACAGCAGTAACAGCGTCGACACCATTGCGATGGGGAACCCGTGTAGGGCCAGATAGGTTCGCTTCCAGGAAACGCCTCGATCGGCCAAGAAGCGAAGTCGCTCCGCCGCCCCGTCGTGCTTGAACACGCACACGCCAATCCAGGATGTCGCTACCGCGAACAGTAAGACGAATAGCGGCAGCCAATTGTTCGAAAGGATGTCAACTCCGAACTCCGGTGTTGACATTGTCCCGAGACAGCCGACCAACAACATCACGCTGATTACCATCCAGGTGCCTTTCGCCGAATGGAAGCTCTGCCAAATCACCGGCGCCGTTTGAGTATTGAATTCGGGGACGGTTGCCGCGGCGACCGAGGATCGGCTGACTTCAAACCCGTTTAAACTTGGTGCTGGCTTCGCACCCAACGTTCGCGCGGCCGCTCGAAGGGACAGCGGAAACATCACCGCGACGCCGATCGCGGTGAAGATCAAGGACAATATGCCTGATTCTTTCGCCAGCAACGCACGGCTTAGCAACCCACTGGTCACCGAAACCGCAATGAAGGGACTGAACGCAATCCCGATCAGCAATAGCAACGCATAGAACTGGTTCTCGATTCGCCAGGAAACATAAAAGCCGACCAGAAGCACGAACAGCGAGTGAATCAACCAGACCAAGATGGACTGTTGATCGTAGAGCAAATCGTTGGGGTTTAATGTGCTCCATTTACTCGATCCATCACCCGTCACAGCGAGCAACAACAGCGAAAACATCCAGATCACCACCAAGCCCACCAGCGATACGAGAAGCTTTGTGATTGCCAGACGCGACGGAGAAACGGGTAGCAGCGTTAACCATTCGATCGTTCGCGTTGATCTTTCTTGACCGACCAGCAGCGGTCCAGCACCTGTGGCGAACAATCCCGGAATCGCAAGCAGCAACGCTTCGTGGGGAACTTGAAAGTTCCAAAGCGAACTGCCGATCAAATCAAAAAACAACGCCAGGAATGCGACGGCAACCAGCATGACCAATAGTGGCGCGAGTTGACGTGATTCCTTCCACCAAAACCAAGCCGTTGAAGAGGGTTCGTGATTGGTACGAATCGTCGCCTCGGCGGTCGTCACTTGAGTAGCCATATCGATTCTCAATCGGTTTGTTGATGAGTTAAACAACGTCGTACGCGATCGTGGAGACCGCGTGTTAGGGCTCGGTTGATTTTCCTATGTCGCCTTTCGCTCCGCGAACGTAGCGTTTGTTTCCGGTGCTTTTGCGGAGCAGCCAATTTCGAAAATCAACCGGTTCCTAGGGTTGGCGGTTAGGTGCCGGCCTTGTGACACACTGTCTCTCCGGTTTCTGCCGGATATTGAGTATTGAAAAACCTAAGTAGAACTGGGCAGGCGGAGCCTGCTAAACATTGCGTGGCAAGGCGGGAGCCTTGTCACGAGACGGGGTTGATTGTTCGGGCATAACCGCGAGCTAGTGCCCTGCGGCTGCTGGTTCGAGTGTGGGTGTTGGCGAGGTGCAGGCGACGAAGATTTCTTCGAGTGTTGCCAGCCGGCAGCGTACGTCCGTTACGCCGGGAGTCATTCGCAGCGTGTCGATCATTTCGTTGTCGAGGTTCCGCACGAACAGTTGCCGCGATCGCCCTTGCGTTTCTTCCATCAAGATCTCGGCGGGTTCGTTGAGTTTGGAAATCGCACGCAGCGGATCGTCCGTGTCGATGATGACTTGATGAATCGACTCACGGATTTCGTTCAGGTCGCCGATCAACCGGATGCGTCCGTGATGCAAAATTGCGATCGTGTCTGCCACCCGTTCAACCTCGCTGATCTGATGGCTGGACAGGAACACGGTTCGTCCTGTCGCCGCCCGGTCGATCATCGATTCTAAAAAGCTGCGACGAACCTTGGGGTCCAAGCCACTGGTCGGTTCGTCCATGATCAACAGCGAAGGGTCGTGGGCGAGTGAAAGTGACAAGGCGACTTTCGCGCGTTGGCCTTTGGAGAGATGGCGAATCTTTTGTTCGGGCTGAATCTCATAACGCCGAATCATCGATTGATAAGCCGGCAAGAAGTGCTGGTCATAAAACGACGCGGTGAACCCGCCGATCTGAGCAACGCTCATCCAGTCATAAAGTGCTGGCGCGTCCGAGACATAGCCGATCTGTTTACGAACCGCCTGGGGATCGCTTTGCGGATCGATCCCACACACCGTGCAAGTGCCTTTTGTTGGCCGCTGGAATCCGGTCAGAATGCGGATCATCGTTGTCTTTCCGGCACCGTTTTCGCCAAGCAAAGCGAACACCGTGCCTGGCCGGATATCCAAGTCCACTTCGGTCAGCGCCTCGCAACGCCGGAAGTGCATGGTCAACGCTTTGGTCGAGATTACAGGTTGCATGAGTCCGCCGTTTTCAGAAGAAGAGTTCATCACAATGTGCTCCATCAAGCGTCTTCGGAGTGACCATTGTCACCCGGATCAGAAGCCGCCGCCAAAACGGCCGGCTCCGTTTCGCAAAGGTCGCGCAGGTGCGCGTCGACAAACGTTTTGATTTGCTTTTTGGTTAAGCCGGCGTTCCAGGCTTCCGACAGAACCGCACCGATCCGTTCGTCGAGGACGGATTCTCGCTCCTGACGACAAACATCGACCGCATCATCGCGAACGATCATGCCACGCCCGCGAAGCGATTCGATCACCCCGTCGGATTGCAGCTGATTGAACGCACGTGCCACCGTGTTGGGGTTGAGTGCAACTTGATTACTGAGCACGCGAACACTGGGCAAGAGTTGCCCCGGACGCAGCGTGCCGGCGGCGATCGCAAACTTCACCTGCCGCACAAGCTGCAAGTAAATCGCGACGTCGCTTTGGACATCGATCGAAAAAAACATAACCGGACCTGAGTATCGAGATCAGTGAGCCAGTGTGATATCTAGATAGTACAGTGGTTCGGTAGTTGGGTCAATGAAATTTAATCAGAATTTGTATGGCTCCTCAATTCGCAGGGCGCGCTCACTCATCAGCCGCATTCGCGATAGCGAGCGGTTAATTGATTCGAGCCTTGCTCCTGAACCACGCCCACTACGCGACGATGGCTTTGATCAGGTTGCCGTGCACGTCGGTGAGTCGTCGATCGAGGCCGTTGTGATACCACGTCAGCTTTTCGTGGTCGTAGCCGAGCAGATGCAGCACCGTTGCGTAGAAATCCCAAACCGTTGTCGGGTTCTGTTCCGCTCGGCGACCGAATTCGTCTGTCGCCCCATAGCTGACGCCTCCTTTGACTCCCGCACCCATCATCCAGCAGGTGAAGCCATCGGGATTGTGGTCGCGGCCGACGGTGCCTTCTTGATGCGTTGGCATCCGACCAAACTCCGTCGTCCACAAAACCAACGTGTCATCCAACAGCCCCGTGCGTTTCAAGTCCGTCAACAACGCTGCGGTGGGCTGGTCAAAGACCGGGCAATGCCGTTCGTAATCTGCTTTCAGAGTCTTGTGGGCATCCCAGTTGAGCAGCCCATCGACGCCGCTGGCACGCGACGCACAGTACAAATTCACGTACCGAACACCGCGTTCGAGCAATCGCCGGGCCAGCAAACAGTTGCGTGCATACGCCGCCTTCAGCTCATTGGAATCACCGGTTCCATACAGCCGATGCGTTTCGCCAGACTCACTTTCCAGTCCCGACACCTCGGGCGCTGAAAGCTGCATTCGGGCCGCAAGTGAATACGCATCGACGCGGGCTTGCAATTCGCTTTCCGCCGGATTGGAAGCGGCAAAACGCCGGTTCATCCGCTGCAAAAATTGCCTGGTGTCTTGATCGGTTGCCGCGTCAATCGATTCTGGACGTGCCAGGTTTCGAATCGGCAATTGGTCGCTTAGCGTGATCGCTTGGTACTTCGCCGGCAGAAAACCATTGGACCAGTTCGCTTTGCCGTTCGGCGGTTCACCCCGGATGTCTGGGATCGCGACGTAGGCGGGTAAGTTTTCGTTCTCACTGCCAAGGGCATAGCTGACCCACGAACCGGCACCGGGGAAGCCTTCACTGTCGTGCCCGGTGTTCATAAAAATGCATCCGGGGCCGTGCGTGTTCGTCTTGCTGTGCATTGAATGGATGAACGCGATGTCGTCCACATGGGTTGCCATGTGCGGCAACATGGTGCTGATCGCTTTTCCCGATTGGCCGCTGGGTTTGAAAGGCCAAGGGCTTTGCATCAAGTTGCCGTTCTTGCCTTGAAACGACACCAAGTTTTCTTCGCCTGGCATCGGTTGGCCATTCATTTTCTCCAGCATCGGCTTGTGCTCCCACAAGTCCATGTGGGATGCCGCGCCAGGACAAAAGATTTGCAGCACTCGCTTGGCTTTGGCCGCATGGTGGGGCAAGACTTGGCCGCCGGCCGATTCGTTACCCAGGTCCGCGGCGAATCCCCGGTTCGCGGCAGGACTTCCCAGTAGGTCCAAGAGTCCGATTCCGGCGAGGCCACTGACAACGTTGCCGAGAAACTGTCGGCGGGCATGTGATTGCAGATTCATGATTGATTCGGTCGACCTCACCTCATTGCACGTAAATCAATTCGCTGGCGTTCAGCAGCGCACGGCAGAACGCGGCGAGTCCGTGTTGCTCGATGAACGAAACACAGTCCGCTCGCTCCTCATCGTCTGGCTTGCGTGAAAAGGCACCGCGATACGCCAAGTCGACTTGGTCAGAAACTTGGTCGCTCGCTTTGGCAAGCCGTGTTGCCATCGCTTGGCTCATGTCCAAGGTGAAGCTGTGGTTGAGCATTGTCAGGGCTTGCAGCGGGGTGGTCGTCTCCGATCGACGCGGTGTCCCGAACGCACAGTCCGGCTGATCAAAATCGGTCATTAAGTCGACCACTGATGCTCGGGCGTTTTGGTGATAAACGGCCCGACGATAGGTTTCCGGGCCGTGCTGATCCAGCGGCACATAGGTGCAGACGTTGTCTTGCATGAATTGATACAACCGAAACCCTGGGCCGCCTGATGGGACAGCGGATTCAGTCTGCAACGAGACGCTGGTGTCGTCACGCGGCAAGATTGATTCGCGTCGCCACACGCCGCTAAGTTGCAGCATCGAGTCGCGGATCGCTTCAGCCGACAAACGCTGCGGTGGGAATCGCCAAAGCAATCGGTCGTCCGCGTCCATTGCGGCCGCGTCGGCATTAAAACTTGCTGATTGGCGATACGTTTGACTCATCATGATCAGTTTGTGCATCGGCTTGATTCGCCAACCGTGATCACGCAGTTGTGTGGCAAGAAAATCCAGCAGCTCGGGGTGGCTGGGACGCTCGCCCATGTATCCAAAATCACTGGGCGTCGCGACGATGCCGGTCCCGAAGTGGTAATGCCACAAGCGATTCGCCAACACACGCAAGGTCAGTGGGTTTTGTGAATCGGTGACCCAATTAGCGAAGGCCAACCGGCGTTCCGATTCGGAGGCATCACCGGAGAGTGAATAAGCGATCGAGGCGCAGCTTGGTTCATGCTGGTCATCGGACGTCGACATCGCGACCAAGCTTTGTGTCGTGACGATTTCGCCCGGCTTTTGTGGACTGCCGCCCAGGAAAACATGGAACGGCCCTTTGGCTCGATTGGCGTCGTGTCGACCCAGCCAGGCTCTCGGAAGTGCCGGGATTTGTGAGAGCTGCTGGCGGACTTGATCGAGTTGCTTTTTCCACTCGTCGCGCTGTTTGCTTTCCTGGTCAGTGATTGGGTTTGCCGATTCGCTTTCGCGCTGCTTGATCGCATCGTCGAGATCGCGAAGCTGTTTTTCCAGCGAAGCGACTTGCTGATGCAGAGGCTGTGACTTGTCGTGATGGGCTTGGCGTTCGGAAGGCGTGGCCCAAACCTCGTCGCCGTGCACGGTTCCGGCAAAGGTGCTGTAAAGCGAGTAGTAATCGTCTTGTTTGATCGGGTCAAACTTGTGGTCGTGACATCTAGCGCAACCGATCGTCAGGCCTAGAAACGCTTCGCTGCTAGACCGAATCATTTCGTCGATCGTGTTGGCGCGGATCTGTGCGGCTTGGACGGCGTCTTGGTTGCCGACATCATCGTACGGCCCCGCGACCAAAAACGCGCTGCCGATGACCACATCAGGTTCGTTGGGTTCGAGAACGTCACCGGCAAGGTGCTCGCGAATTAATTGGTTGAATGGCTTGTCTTCATTCAGGCTGCGGATGACGTAGTCACGGAAGGGCCACAGGTTGTTGATCAAAACGTTGCGTTCGAACCCGTTGCTTTCGCCAAACCGTATGACATCCAACCAGTGCCGTCCCCACCGTTCGCCGTAATGGGGCGATGCCAACAGCCGATCGATCAGGTGTTCGTAAGCATCCGGAGCGGGATCGTTAACAAACGCGTCGATCTCTTCGGGAGTGGGCGGCAGGCCGATCAAGTCAAACGTCACCCGTCGAATTAACTGGTGTCGATCGGCGGTGGGGTTGCGTGACAAGTCAGTTTCGCCCAGTCGTCGATCGATCAGCTCATCCAGGCTGGTATCCGGATCAACCCGCAGCGGCTGGAACGCCCACCAGTCGGCATCCGCCTTGGTTCGTTGTTGCAAACGAAATCCATCGGGCCACGAGGCACCTTCGTTGACCCAATCACGGATCAATTTCACCTGTTGTGACGAAAGCGGTTTGCCTTCGGCCGGCATCTCCGGCGTCTCGCCTTCGGCGGCCGTGATCAGTGAAACCAGGTGACTGGAGTCGGCATCGCCGCCAATCACGAATTCAGAATCACGCAGTTGCTGGTCGGTTTCGAGCGACAGGTCGCCTTTCGCGTTGCCAGGGCGATGGCAGCGCAAGCAGTGCTCGGCAAGGATCGGTGCGACGTCGTTTTCGAAGTCGACGGCAAGCGTGGGAAATGCATTTCCGAGGACCAACGCGAGCGAGACAAAACACCAAAGTAGGCTTTGATTCATAGCGTGGTGACACACGACTAGCGTTGCTGCTGCGTGCGTTTTGATTAGGAGGGAGATCGGGGGTGGGGTTCCATCATAACGCGATCTCGAGCGGCGTGCCTGAAACAGCCCACGCGGCGGCTAATCTTCCCTCGACTCGCGTTGCCCTTTATTGCATCGCGTGATGACGATCTTGCCGAAGTGCTGTGCCGATTGCATGTACTCGTATGCGGCCGGGACCTCGTCGAATGCGAAGCGTTTGTCGATCACCGGACGGATCATGTTCGTTTCGAGAGCTTGGTTCATCGCTTCGAACATGCGTCGGCTGCCGACATAGATCCCCTGGATCGTCAGGCGTTTGAACAGCGCCATCATCGGCGACGGGTTTTGATCGGGTTGGCCAGTCAAGACGCCGATCAGGCTGACACGACCGCTGGTCTTTGCCGCGGCGAGCGATTTTTCGAGTGTCCCAGCGCCGCCGACTTCGATGACGTTGTCGACACCGACGCCACCGGTTTGCTGAATCACGACCTGTTCCCAGTCCTCGTTGGCTCGATAGTTGATCGCGACGTCCGCGCCCAATTCCTTGGCGTGGTTCAGCTTTTGGTCACTGCTGGACGTGATAAACGTTCGCATGCCCAATGCCTTCGCGAATTGCAACGCAAAGATCGAAACGCCTCCCGTTCCCAGCATCAACACTGTTTGCCCCGGTTGTGGGTTCGCCAACGTTAACGCCTGCCATGCGGTCACTGCGGCGCATGGCAAGGTCGCGGCTTCTTCGAAAAGGTAGCCGTTGGGGATCAGCACCAAGCCGTCTTGGTGAAACGCCACGGTTTCGGCCAAGACGCCATCGATCGCGCCGCCGAGGGCCGATCCGATTTGTGCGTCGGTCAGGTCGCCGTCAAGCCAAGTTTGAAAGAACACGCTGGCGACGTGATCGCCGACTTTGAAACGGTCGACCAGTTCGCCGACCGCGACGACTTCGCCGGCGCCATCGGACAACGGCACTAGCGGCGGATTGCGTTTGACTTTGTCGTTGCGGATGTAACCGCCGAACGGCATCGCAAGGTCACGGTAATTCAGCGACCAAGCTTTCATCTCCACCAGCACATCGAGCGGGCCGAGTTTGGGTTCGGGGACGTCGACCTGCTTGAGCGACGACAATCCACCCGGTCCGGTGATGTGATAGGCCTTCATGGTATCCGCCAATTTGAAGATTGTTTTAACAAACGAAGAATCGCTGAGGTCACGCCGATTCGATCCGGTTCCATTTGGTTCGATTCGTGTATCGTACCGCCCCATTTCAATTGTATCGCAAACCAAGCCCCCTCTCCGTTGCGATTCACTGACGCAAGGCCGAAGGGGTTATCATGACGGATACGCATCACCCCTCTTTACTAGGTACGCACTGACCATGCACACCTCCACGCGGCCACATTCGTGGCGGTCGAAACTGTCCGGTTTGGCATCGCTATTGCTGATGTCCACGTCGGTTTCAGCCGTCGATGTTCGGGTTATCTATCCCGAATTCGAGCCAACCATCGAAGGCAAAGAAGTCGACTGGATCTACGGCGACTACTTGATGAGCAACGATCAAATTTCGTTGACCATTGCGGCGCCTATCGCCACACGTGACGCGAACTTGACCGTCCGTGAAATCGGCGCCTCGATCCTCGATCTGTCGGTCAACGACGCATCCAACGATCAATTAAGCGCCTACATCCCGGGTGCATTGCGCTACCAATTCTTTGACCCCAGTAAAGTCGACGTGGGACGCGAAGGCGACACGGTGTACTGGACTTGCGAGTCATCGAATACCGTTGCCGACGATGGCACTCAAGCGAACGTCCGCTATGAACTGACCGAAGGACAGCCGTACGTTGTTGCGACCGTCACGATCACCGGCGAGAAAGCAAAGGACATCAAGGCGTTTGACCAAATCCGCGCTGACAAGACCTTCGACTTGATCGATGTCGACCAGTTCGCGGTCAGCCAAGACGCGTTTTTCCGCGCCGTGATCGGCTTCCAATCGGCATCGTCGGACAAACCGCTGGCTTGGAAAGAAAAGAAGAAACGCACCAAGGAACTTCATTTCGCGAGCGAGCAAGTTGAAGCTGTTGAAAACGGGATTCGCTGGTCCGTGCGGATCTACCCCGCGTCCTCGGTCACCGATCTGCAATCGGTTGCCAAAGACAACGGTTCGGCGTCCGCCATGCGAACGTTCGAAGTCATGACCGATGCGCCGGCACAAGAAGGACAAGCGTTCGTGCGTCGTGCCACGATCCGGATCGCTGCAGAAGGCCAAGACATCGCAAAAGCAGAGGCGATTCAGGCCGATGATCAAGGAATTGCGAAACTTCGTTTGCCCGCCGGCGACTACCAAGTTCAAGTCAACGCGGCTGGCTATCAACCGCTCAGCCAAACGCTGACCTTGGCTGCCGAAGCCTCGACCAGCACGCTTGCCTTGCAAGGTTTTAGCGGATTTTCGGCACTCGTTACCGATGGCGAAGGCCGCCAGATTCCCGCGAAGGCAACCGTTTATTCGGTTGACGGCAACGATCCGGACTTCGGGCCAGACAGCACGCGGACGTTTATTAAAAACTGCGTGTACGCCGTTCACGGTGGCATGATGGTTCCGCTGAACCCCGGCAAGTACGAAGTCCACTTCAGCCACGGGCCGGAATTCAATAGCGAGTCTCGCCAATTCGAAGTCGCAGCCGGGAAAACGGTCGATTTGCAAGTTCAGCTGCCTCACGTTGTCGATACCACTGGCTGGGTCAGTGCTGAGCTTCACAGCCACAGCAGCCCCTCAGGTGATAACACGTCGGATCAATTCGGACGCGTCGAAAACCTGCTTTGCGAGCACCTCGAATTCGCGCCCTGCACCGAGCACGCTCGGATCAGCACCTACGTTCCACACCTGGAAGCGATGGGACTGGTCGACGCCATGGCGACCTGCAGCGGAATGGAAGTCACCGGACGCCCCTTGCCGGTCAACCACCAAAACTCGTTCCCGCTGCAACGATTCCCGCACACGCAAAACGGTGGCGGGCCTCGTTCGGACGTGAACCCTGTCGTTCAAATCGAACGCATCGCGATGTGGGACAACGGTTCCGACAAGATCGTCCAAATGAACCACCCCAACCTGCACCAGATCTATGGTGACTTGGACGTCGACGGTCAGCCTGACGAAGGCTTCCGAAAGATGCTGCAGTTCACCGATGTGATCGAAGTGCACCCGCTGCAAACGATCTTCGATGATGTCGCGTCGACACCGCCAAACGTTCGCGAAATGCGAATTCCTTTGTTCCAGTGGATGCAATTGCTCAACCAGGGCTATCGCATTCCCGGCGTGATCAACACTGACGCACACTACAACCATCACGGCAGTGGCTGGCGTCGTAACTGGTTCGCATCCAGCACGGATGACCCGGCAAAGATTTCGACCGACGAAATGGTTCGCCAGTCGGAAGCCGGCCACGTGATCATGTCGACCGGGCCGTACATGACTGTCACTGCAACCAGCCCATCGTTTGATCGTGTCGCGATTCCTGGCGACGACTTGGTCGCGAAAGACGGCAAGGTCAAAATGCACGTCACGGTTCAATGCCCAAACTGGTTGGACGTCAATCGCGTTCAGTTGTTCATCAACGGCCGTGCTTCTGAAGAGCACAACTGGACTCGCAAGTCGAATCCTGATCAGTTCGGTGATGCCGATTCGGTCGTCAAGTTTGACACCAAGTTCGATGTCGAACTGGAGTCAGACGCACACCTGATCGTCGCAACGATCGGCGAAGGGATGACGATGCAAAAAGTGATGGGCCCCGGAAACGGAGACCGTGCACCAATCGCGGTCAGCAACCCAGTCTTCGTCGACCTTGACGGAAGCGGTTTCGACCACAACCACGACGAGCTCGGGTTGCCACTGCCAAAACAGACTGAACATCATCACCACGATCATGATGATCACGATCACGTTCACTAAGAACGTTTAGGCAACCTCACTCGAAATCAGATCACGGCCGGTTACGGCTGGCCGTGTCGAGTGAATCCACGCGAGAAAGAAATCAACGAAACGCTCGGCTGGCATTTTGCTGTCCGGGCGTTTCGCGCATACAAAAATGCTCGGCAACTCCGATCGAATTGCCGAACTTCATTGGTGGTCTTGTTTTCGTGACTCCAAAGCGGCATTTGCGTGAGCGATTCACAAGACACTCGCGCAAGCTCCAGCAAACAAGCCGATGCCCAAAATCAGGCATCGGCGGCATTGGTTCGCTTGGAATACCGGCATTACATCAGCCGGTCACCGAAACTATTTCTTGCGGTGACGGATCTTGCTACGCATCCGTCGTTTCTTACGACCTACCTTACGCCGCCCTTTTCCAGTTTTCTTAGTACCCACCCAGTCAAATCTCCAATTCGGCGATCCCGCAGTTGGCGGTGATCTCAGCTATAAATGTTTGTCAAACCCGGACTTTATCTACACCGGGTCCTCGGTCGGGCCCCAGAGGTTAGCAGATTACGTCAGCGGGACAAGTCGAAAAGGTTCGCGAAGCGTTCAGGTCGCCCAAAAGCGATCGCTTCGTTACCGATTTCGCAACGCATTCGTTCTTCGGCAATCCCACCGCAGTGACTGAAAGCAAAAGCGACAAGCCAATCGCAAGCTGACGCCAGGCACCGAACGACCAGAGAGACATCGTTACCAGAGGTACCAGGCACCAGCCCAGCACACATAAAGCCCCAGGATCAGGTTGGTGACCGCGTGTGCGACCACGCAATTCCAGAACTTGCCGGTGCGGTACATCATCCAAGTGACCAGTGAAAACCAGACGATCGCGGCAATGAACTCACCCGGATGAGTGGCGACGGCATAAACCGTTGCGGCAACCACGCCCCGACGGCCAATTTTTAGCAACGGTAGCGCGGTCCAGTCCTCCGTTTCCACCGAACGCATCACGAATCCACGAAGAAACAACTCTTCGGCGATCGGAACACAGACTGCCAAGAGCAGAAACCGAGCGATCAGGAACCCGATCAACGGTGCACCCGCGGCATAGGTGAGAAACGGATCGACGCCTTCGCGAGCGGGCAGCCAATCGGTGGAAATCGAAAGCGTTCGCAACAGCTTCCGTTCCAAACCGGCTTCGCAGATCCCAATCCATAACGCCGCGCCAATCACACCAACGGACCAGCCCCAGTGGTCGATCCGCAGTGGAAATTGGCGGACGATCTCGCGGGCAAACCACGCAAATGCAGCCGCCATCAGCGCTACGCGTGCCGACACGAGGCCCAGATACGTGGTGCCGTTTACCGTTTGGCCATCGACCAAAGGTTCGGTATCGACCAGCATCCCAAGGATAAAAAACAGCATCAGCGGGATGATCATCGCCGCCTTTGACAGCCACGGATCTGATTCAATCACGTCACGTGGCTTGGCGTTTTCGTTCACCCTCGATGGCATCCTGGAAAGCTCGGGCTGCTGGTAGCGATCGGTTACAGGCTGGACGAATCGACTTCGCGGCTATACACCGCCAACACCGTTTCAAAGGTCTCGGCTTTGATCTTGTATTCGGGATTGGCATCGGTGTAACGGTTGCAGTGGTCAACAAGCACGCGATACAGAAACCGGAACAGGTGCCGGGGAACACGCAGCGAGTGAAACGCGCTGATCATGCGGTTGTAATCCAAATCCGCGAACAGGTCCTTTGGCTCAGGCGATTCGCCAGGCTTTGCGCAGGCCATCATCCGGGCGCGGGCCAAGTCGTAAAGCGACTCGCCGGTCCACTGGAACGAGGGGATCACGTTTTGCTTGTCCAGACGCGCCCGCTCGTGAAAATCGCGTGATTCGCGTTCCATGTCACGGTGCAAGTCCTGGGGCAACATCAACTTGAAACCGATGCCTGGATGTTTGAGCAGTTTGTTGTCCAACAGCGGCCAGACGAACAGACGCATCAGTTCCAGTTTGCCGCCGGTCATGTGGGGTTCGTCCACACGGTCAAGTAGCACGATTGTTCCGGCGTAACCCAAGCGGGCGAGTACCGATTGGAACTTGTTTAGCAGTTCGTAGCGATCGTCGGTGCGGTCGTAGCGCGGCAGCGGTTGGCTGGCCAGTTCCTTTGCCGGGATCGAATGTAGGACTTTGCGGACGGTGCCCAGTTCGCGACGTCCGACACGCATGTGGCGTTTGATTTGGAATGCCGCCCACCATGTTTTGACCAAACGAATCAGGTACGGTCCTGACCCGATGAGCATCAGCACTGGCATCAACCACAGGTAATCCCAAACGGTGCGTACGGCGTTACCCGCGTCGTCCGTTCCACCGGTGCTGGTGAAGATCAAATAGAGGAACGCTGCGGCAACGATCACGCACCAGACACAGGCAAACCAGCAGCTCACGTGGGTGCTGAGGTTGTTGTATCCCAGGCGGCGGCGAAAGCTGTTCCAACGCTCGACAAATGCACCGTCGCTGCTTTGGTCATAGCAGGCGGCTAGCAACAGCAGATCGCGCCGGTCGTTGTGATCAAGCTGTGCGAGGGCTTGTCCGTCGATGCCGTCTTCGACCAATTCGTGCTTCAAAATTTGGTCGACCAGTTTGGTCACGCCCAGGCACAGGATCGAATCCATGTGATCCCAGAGCTTCCATTCCTTGAGCACACGCTCGGGTTTACGCGCGGTGCGTCGACTGAGCCGTTCGCTGAAGTGGTCCAGGAACGGATTGAAATCGTCATAGGGAATCGTGAAGACACGTTGCCCCGGATTGTCCTGGTTGAACTTTTTCAGGTGCCGCAGGATCTGCAGCCGCATCGCGGTTTTCCCGGACCCTTTGGGCCCAAACACCATCGCCGTCGAAGGTTCTTTGGGATCGCCATAAACCTTGTCCCAAACGGGGTGATAGGCATTGGCGATGCAGTGCTCTTTGAAGACCTGGTCGGTCTGAGCGTCTTCTTCGGCAAAGGGGTTCCGGACGATCCCGTGGTGCTCTAACAGACTCTGGATATTCATCTCAGGGGCTTCCTGCGGTTGCTGCTCTTGAGGGGCCTTATTTGCCGGCCGATTTGACCATCGCGACGAACTTCTCGCGATTGGCCTTCACCGTTTTCGCGGGGCCGACCAATTTGGCAAAGTACAAGCGGCCTTCGAAAGCAAAGACTGCGCCAACCATTGCATAGTCTTCACGTTGAACGGTTTTGCCGCCGAAGAACGGGCCACCGCCCATCGATTCGGCAAAGGTGCCCGAAACGTCGACAAGGTGGACTTCGAAGGGGCCCACGGTCATCGTTTCGACCTTTTGGTCTTCGTCTTTGCCGCCCGAAAATTGGCCTTTCCAGCGTTTGATATTGGGCTGCACACCACCGCCGGCTCGCATCATGGTCAAACGAGCCGCATCGTCGCCTTCGCCGACTTGAAATTCATGTTCGATGATGCGCGATTTCTTTTCACCCTCTTTGAACTCCGCAGGAACTTCCATTTTCGCTTTGCCCAAGACGTCAATTTCCTTGGCGTCTTCGGCGTGGCTTTGTGTCGCCCCGAAGGACGCCATCGCGATCGAAACGGTGACCAAACAGGCGACAAAACTCGGCGAACGAAACATATCGAAAGCTCCACGGAGGTGTGAAATGATCGGATTTCCAGCGTTGGATTCGATCTTACTGTAGCTGATTGGGCAACGAAGACGAATTGGGTGCCCCAAAGTACCGCCGGGACCTTTCAACCGGCGGAAAAGACAAGCCTAGGTCAGGCGCCAGCGGAGGCGACTAAAAAGAGTGTGACGACGAGCCCAACGACAAGGGCGCCGAGGACCGCGACCAAAGTCAGACGGCGGTTCGTGCGTTTTCGCCGGGTGGCACCGATCAGTGCCGATCCCATCAACGACGAATCCAGTGGACTGGTCTCTTCCGCCGCGATCGACTTGGTTTTCTCATTGGACAGCGAATTTGTAGGCCCCGAATTTGTCGGCCCCGCGTTCGCCGAACGCATCGCCCCTGGCAATTGATCGACGATTTCAGCGAGCACCTCGGACGCTTCACGCCATTGCGGCCAACCGTCACGCCAAAGCAATGCCGTCTTTGCCACACGACCTTGATCGATCCAATCCCGCAAGACTTTCGTTTCCGCCGGACCATATTGCCCACCGCTGGGCGGACGCACGTACCATGTCGCCGGCTCGTCACCGCTCAAAATCTCCGCGCCGCCAGCGTTTGCATCGGCCGCGATTGGCTCCGGCGTTGTCGACACCGACGTAGTGGGTGCTGACCTATTTGTGGGTACTGGGGCCTGCGCCGTCATCGTTGCGACGGCTGCCGAGTCGTCGGTGATATCGCGTGAAGAACCAGAGGCGGCGATTTTGGTCGTTCTGGACACGTCGGCTTTCGAGTCATGTTCAACATGCTCCAAGTCGGACTGTCCGGGTTCGGCGGATTCCTCAAGTGGTATCGAACAAGCCGCATCACCGGGCGGAATGCGAAATCGCACCTTGCAGGCCGGACAAACGCCCCGACGTCCCGCCAGTTCGTTCTTGATATTGAGTGGTTTGCCACACGAGTGGCATGCAAACCGAATTCCCATCAGATTGTTCTGGCGTCGAGAAAAGATTGAAACCGCGTCAAAGCTTTATTATAGCCCTCGATTCAGTCTAGCCAACAAAGCCGTGAATCGCCGAATTCGGCTGGCGTAACAACAAACAGGTTAAACCAGGCAAATTAATCGGACGTGATCTGCGGACTGCCAAGCTTGCCTCCGCTATTGTGGTATCCGAAGATAGTATCCCAACCCGCCGTTCTGAGATCACGCCAACCTTCTTTAGACGCGTCAAATCGCGTCTTTCCCCGCACCCGCCTCCCACCCAAATTGCCCGGAACACCCTGATGAATCCCACCGGAATCGCATGCTGCCTGTTTGCGGTCGTGTTGTCTGCGACCGCAGTTTCGCAAAACGCAAACGCACAGAACCGTCCCTTCGTCGCCAACTATGACGAAGCCAAAATCCCGCCCTATGCGTTGCCCGATGTATTGGGTGATGTCAAAAGCGCCGATGACTGGCCGGCGAAACGTGCCGAATGGCGCGACCTCATCGCGGCAGAAATGTTCGGCAAAGGTCCGGCCAGCGATGCGGGTGGCGATGTGTCCGTGCGATCGCAATTGGATGATGTGGCGATCTTGGACGGAGCAGGCTTCCTACGCCAGCTGCACGTCCAAATCGCTGGTGAAACCGTTCGTGTTGCAATGTTCTTGCCCGAATCGGCCAAGCAGCAGCCGGTGCCTGTGTTCCTGGGATACAACTTCGCCGGCAATCACACCGTGTTTGATCACCCGGCGATCGAATTGCCGACCAGCTGGATGCGAAACATTGATGACCACCGCGCACGTGATGCTGATCGCGGCAAGTCATCGTCGCGATGGGCGATCGAAGCGATGATCCGAGCCGGCTTTGGACTGGTCACGATTTACTATGGCGACATCGATCCTGACTTTGATGACGGGTTCGAAAACGGCGTGCACAAAGTCTTGGGGAAGCCGGCCGATGACGAAGCCGCATCGATCGCCACTTGGGCCTGGGGACTCAGCCGCGTTCTCGACGTGCTTGAACAAGTTGACGTGGTCGATGCCAAACGAGTCGCGGTGTTCGGACATTCACGACTGGGCAAAACCAGTTTGTGGGCCGGTGCGTCGGATCAACGATTTGCACTGGTGATCTCCAACGATTCCGGTTGTGGTGGCGCCGCGTTGTCCCGTCGTCAAATTGGTGAAACGGTCTGGCGGATCAATACCTCGTTTCCTCATTGGTTTTGTGGAAACTTTAAAAAATACAACGAGCAAGAAAGCAAGCTGCCTTTTGACAGCCATGTGCTGTTGTCCTTGATTGCACCGCGTCCGCTGTATGTTGCCAGTGCTGTCGAAGACCGCTGGGCAGACCCCAAAGGCGAATTTTTATCCTGCGTTGAAGCCGATCCGGTCTACAAGTTGCTGGGTACAGAAGGGTTGCCGACGACCGAGATGCCGCCGGTCGGCGAAAGTCAGCAAGGCACCATTGGCTATCACATTCGCGAAGGCAAGCACGATGTGACGGACTTTGACTGGCAGCAGTACATTCGCTTTGCAACGCGGCACCTGAAATAGCCTTTCTCGCAATCCTTTCGACCATTGGCGGGTGATCACGATGCGTCTACTACTACTGCTGTTATTGACCGCGACGCTGTTACCAGTGGTCGCGAATGCGGGCGATCCACAGAAGTTCGCCGAGTATCAAGCGAGAATGCAAGCTCGCCGCGAGGCCGCATTAAAAGCTAGGTCGGTCTATCGGCGCTCAATCATTGCCGGGCCGACGACCAATCTGTCGCAGCAGCAATCGGCATTGCCACAACAACCGTTCAATGGTGCGAGCCAGTTTCCTCGCCCTGCACTTTCTGGAGTCGCACCACAGCCGGTCCTGCGTGGATACACTCCGCAACCAGCGCTGCGTGGATACGCGCCGCAGCCGGCCCTGCGTGGATATGCACCACAGCCAGCGCTGCGTTACTACTCACCACAACCGGCGCTCCGCTACTATTCGCCTCAACCAGCATTGCGGTATTTCTCGCCCCAGCCAGCCCTTCGTGGGTTCACGCCCCAACCGGCACTACGACACTACTCGCCCCAGCCAGCATTTCGTTCCAAGTGATTCGAAGAAACAGGTTTTCGGTGGTTGTTAAGATGATTTCTTGGTGGCGATGACGCGGTGGAAGTGCAAGCGAACTTCTTGGTCCACGACGCGGCGAACGCCTTCGACCAAACATGCCGGTTCGTTTTGGCTTTCGCCTTCCGCGATGATCGCGTCGAGCGGTGTGCCCGGATCGACGCTGAATGTTCGCTGGTTGATCGTCTGATTTCCGGCATCCAGTTCGGGGATGATGAAGTGGCAGGTCGCGCCGTAACTGAGCATCCGTGCGGCATGCGCGTCATGGTAAGGTCGGAAGCCGGGGAAGCCTGGTAGCAGCCCGTGGTGCAGGTTGATGATTCGCCCGCCGGCGAACTGCCAGCAAGTGCTTGGCGGTAGCACACGCATGTAGCGGGCGAGAACGACATAGTCGACGTCGTAGTGGTCCAGCAGCTCGACCATCGCGCCGTCATCGGCCGCACCGCTGTCGTCGCCGATGCGTTGAAACGGCACGTCGAATTCCTCGGCCAACGACGCAAGGCGTTTACGATTGGAGATCAGCACGGCGGGGATCGCGTTGATTTTGCCGTCTTTGATCGCCTGCAAAACGGCTCGCGGCGTGTGCTCGACGAACGTGCAGCAGATCGCCAGCCGCGGCACGGGGTGCCAATCGGGGCTCCAAACACGAATCGCCAAGCCCGTGTGATCGCCGATTTGCCGCATCGCCGATTGCAGCATTTCGAATTGTGAATCTTCGATCGAAATCCGGCACAGCATGGCGAACAATTGCTGGTCGTCGTGGTCATACATCTGGATTTCGGCGATGTTGGCCCCCTGACCGGTGACGTAGTGGATGATCGGGTCGGCCAATCCGACGTTGTCAGGCCCCAGTGCGGTGATGACGACTTCCATTAAAATGCTCCAGCTGCTATCCAGTCTCGTGCGTCGACAGATGCACCGTTTACACCAAAACGCCCAAAAACGCGATACCGTCCCGTGAATGCGCCAACGCCATCGATTCGCCTGAAACGCGATAAAGTGCCGCCCGGCGAGGTCTTGTGCGATCACTGCACCGCCAAGTGTTGCCACTATTTCGCACTGCCGATCGATGCGCCGACCACCCGCAAGGACTTCGACTACATCCGCTGGTACCTGCTGCACGATCGCGCCACGGTCTTCGTCGAAGACTCCAGCTGGTACCTGCTCGTCCACACGACCTGCAAACACCTTCGCGACGACCACCGCTGCGGAATCTACGAAACCCGGCCTCAGATCTGTCGTGAATACACGACCGACGAGTGCGAGTTTGATGACGACTGGTGTTACGACCAATACTTCGAAACCGCCGAACAGATCGACGAATACGCCGACGGATTGTACGGTCCCCAATTCCCCGATCCTGATCGGCCCGAACGCCATTCGCTACGCCGGCCGCGTCCCAGCGGTTTGCCCGTCGTCGGCTAGCCTGCCGCTTCTCCCATCAGCGGCGCTCCCTTCTATACCTTTTGATATCCACCCTCGCACTGTTATGTCTTTGATCAAACCTCGAACCCTGAACGGATTTCGCGATTACCTACCTGCGGTGATGATCCCGCGCGAACGGCTGATGGAAACCGCGCGAAGAGTGTTCCGATCGTTCGGCTTCGCGCCGATCGATACGCCGACGTTGGAATACCTGGAAATCCTGACGGGCAAAGGCAGCGACGAAACCGACCGCCAGATCTATCGCTTCGAAGACAATGGCGGTCGTGCGGTCGGCATGCGATTCGACTTGACCGTTCCGTTGGCACGCTTCGCCGCACAGCACATCAACGAACTCGGCACCCCGTTCAAACGCTATCACATCGCGTCCGTTTGGCGAGGCGAACGTCCACAAGCCGGACGCTATCGCGAGTTCATGCAATGTGACTTTGACACGATCGGAACCACCGGTGTGATGGCCGATATCGAAGCCGTCGCCGTGATCAACCGTTTGCTTTGTGAAATCGGCTTCGAGAAATTCACCATCAGCGTGAACAATCGTGGTGTCCTGACCGAGCTGCTGCGTCACCTGGATTTAGAAGACAAAGCGGTCGAGCTGCTTCGTTGTTTGGACAAGCTTGCCAAGATCGGCCGCGAACGCGTCGCCGAGGAAATGTGTGAAGCCGCCGGCGTGACACCTGATCAAGCGGACAAGGTCCTCGCACTGGCCGAGTTGGATGGCGACGCCGAATCGATCTTCGAACGTTTGCCAAACTTGATCGGTGGTAGCGAAGCAGGGCTGGAGGCGATCCAGCGTTTGCAAGATGTTCACCAAGGTGCCTTGGCGGCTGGCGTGCCGAGCGAGCGAATCAAAATCGATGTGTCGATCGCCCGCGGCCTGGATTACTACACCGGTGTCATTTTCGAAACGACACTCGACGATCTGCCCGGGATCGGTAGCGTTTGCAGTGGTGGTCGCTACGACAACTTGGCAGGGCTTTACACCAAGCAGCACCTGCCCGGAATCGGCGCGTCGTTGGGACTGGACCGATTGCTCGCCGCGATGGAAACGCTGGAACTGTTGGGCGACGCGAAGACCCCCGCGGGAGTGTTCATTGCATACTTTGACGCCGATCGCCGTGATGACTACCTCAAGCTTTCGGCAACCTTGCGGGCCCACGGCATTGCTAATGAGATCTATCCCGATCCCAAAAAGCTTGGTGCTCAGCTGAAATACGCTGACGGACACGGATTCCAAGTTGCCTTGGTCGCCGGGGGCAACGAATGGGACGAACAACGGATCCAAGTCAAAACTTTGGCCACCAAACAGACGCAGGACGTGAATTATCGTCACGACCAGCCCCAGGATTTGGTTGCGGCGTTGAACCAAATTCTTGCAGGCGAGGTATAGTGATAGGACGACCGATCACTTTTCTATTTGCCGACGGTTTATGTCCACCGCCACTTCGTCAACGAAAAAACAGCCCGGCCAGCATCGCGGCGACGCGGGCAATACGACGGCTGTCAACCGATCCGCCGCCGAACAGATCATCGACGAACGGATCGAAGAGGCTCGGCGGGCGTTGTGGTGGAGCGAGATCACACGCGCGGTGTTGAAGATCGCGATCGGCAGTATGGCAGCCCTGCTGGCTTGGTTGGTCCTGGACCACTGGATCTACTCGCCAGGCATGTCGATTCGCGTACTCGCGTTTGCCGCTTTCCTTGGCGTGGTCATCTGGTACTTCGTCCGGCACACATGGCCCCTGATGACCCAGCAGGTCACCAGCGAATACGCCGCCTGGGCACTCGAAAACGACCATCCCGATTACCGCCAGCAGCTGACCAGCTACGTCACGCTGAAACCCGAATCACCACGCGGCGTGCGTGCCCGTGTCGTGCAAGCGATTGGGACTCGGGCAGCAACGCTGCTGAAAACGCATGACGTGTTGCCTGGTGAAGCGACGGGGACGTTCAAATGGTGGATCGCCGCGGCAAGCTTGTTTGCGCTGCTGGCTGCCTACATCGTCGCTTCACCCAAAAGCTCCGTCGCATCGACGCAGCGACTTGTCGCACCGTTCGCTTCGATCGCACCCGCGAAACGTGTTGCCATCAGCAACGTGACTCCTGGAAATACGCAAACCTTGGCCGGACGCAGCGTTGCGATCTCTGCCGAAGTCAAAGGGCTGTTTACTGGCGAAGCGGTCACGTGTCGTGTGCTTGATGCCGCCAAAGAAACCACGCTGGCAATGGAGTTCGATGAAGCAACTGATCGCTTTAAAACAAGCCTGGCGATTGAGCACACCGCGGTCGGGCAACAGCAATACTGGATCGAAGCCTGCGACGCGGTCGCGGGGCCATTTCAAATCGCAATCGAAAATGTGCCGGTCGTCGCGATCGAACGCGTCCGCTATCAACCGCCTGCCTACACCGACACGCAACCACGCACAACGTCCAGTCCCGCGATCCAAGCTCTCGATGCCACCACGGTGACGATTCACGCGAGAGTCAATCGTCCGGTCGCACGCGCAGAGATGCAATTGAATTGCAAGACCATCGGCGACTCGCTGCGCGCGACTGGCGGGATCACCAAAATGCAGATCGCCGAAGACGGCGTGACCTTGACCGCGGGGTTAATTCTTCGCAGTGCCGTCGGACGCCCCAATGCGGTCGAGCCGGTGAACTATCGCATTCAGGTTTGGGATCAATCGGAACAAACGAATCCAGACCCGATCGTCTATCCGATCAAGGTCATCCCCGATTTGCCGCCCGATGTCACCATCGTGGTGCCACGCAAGTCACCGAAAGAGGTTCCCGATAACTCACAACAAACGATCGAAGTCCACGCGATGGACGCCGACTTCGAATTGGAACGGGTGCAGTTAAAGCTTGTCCGTGGTTTGGACACCCTCGCCGAACCCGTGATTTGGAAACGTGAATCGAACGGGAAAGGCAATCAAGTTGCCGTGTTCCGGTTCCGGCCATTTCTCTATCGCTTGCGTCCCGGAGACGTCGTACGCGTAACCGCGACGGCGATCGACAATCGCAACATCCCAGGCGACCCACGGATCCGCCCCAACACGGTCACCACCGACCCGGTCGAATTGCGTATCGTCGAAGACGACCCGAACTTGCCACAAGACCCGACCGACAACGACGGTTTGTCCACTCCGGACAAGCAACCCGCCAGCGATGTAAATCAAAGTGAAGCGGGCGAAGGCCAGTCTTCTTCCGGTTCCGGCGGCGAAGGTGGTGAATCAGGCGGCGAACAGTCGGGTAACTCCGGCAGTTCTGGCGGTGAGTCCTCCGGCGAATCGTCAGCGGAGAACCAACCCAACAACGAGAACCCCGAATCAAACGGCCAGCCGGATCAGAACCCGTCTGACGGCAATGAATCTGACGGCGACGAAAAACAGTCCTCGGGCGAATCGGGATCTGGCAACGAACCGACGGGCAACCCAAGCGGATCCGAAGGCAAGGGCGAGGCCTCGTCGAACCCACAAGACCCGTCGAGCGCCCAGCAGCCAAATCGCGAGACCAATTCCGATCAATCCAGTTCGGATCAAACCGGCGAAGGCGAGGCTGACCCGAACGGACAGCCAAGCCCCAATGGCGAGAGCGATCCGCAGGGGCAGGGGCAGTCGTCAGCAAACGAGGCAACTCCGCCAGGTCAAAGTGATAACTCGCAGTCGTCTTCCGATGGCGGCACTAAGATGTCTGGCAGCGATACTGAGACTGGCAGTGAATCAAATTCAGCGGATGGTTTGCAATCGCCCGAGGGATCACAACAACCTGACGGATCACAGCAAGATGGCTCGTCAGGCGAATCGGATTCGTCAGGCAAGTCGGCACCGGAGCACGATGGAGAAGCATTCGAGCGGATCAAAGACTATCTCGAACGCCAAAAGAATAAGCCGCAAAGCGATGGCAAACAGCCTTCGTCGCCTCAATCCGATTCGGCGTCTGGTCAAGAGAGCGATGCAGGCAAGCAACCAGGCGAGCAAGGTGACCAGCCAAGTAGCCAGCAAGGGAAACAAGAATCAACGGGCAGCGAGAGCAGCGCGGGCGATCAATCCACATCGGGTGAAAACTCCCAAGGCGGTGAATCTGGCAGCGAAAACGGCAGTGAGTCGGGGAGTGACGCTGGTAGCGAATCGGGTAGCGACGCTGGTCAAGAAACTGGCGGTGAAGAATCCGGAAGTGAATCAGGCAGTGAAACGGGGAGCGACGCCGGCGTCAGTCGGATAGCAAGACCGGAACAGAAGGCACCAACTCGAGTGAATCCGCAGATGACGCGTCAGGCGATTCAGACACCGGCGCAGCAGACGGCGAGGGCGATGACTCTCCAACCAAACAGCACAGTGGCCAACCGCAGGACAGTGAGATTGGTCCGGAAGGACAGCCCAACAACTCTGACCAATCACCAACAAATCAGAACCGCCCTGGCGATCCGTCGAAACCCAATTCTTCCAATCCCAATTCATCACCGAACAACACGTCCAATTCGAACTCACCATCGTCTTCACCAAACGGTCAAATGACCAACGGTGATGGGACAGGAGACTCGCCGCTCGATGACACCGGGGTGGCCGACCCGCCGCCTCCACCTGATCTGGATTATGCCAAGAAAGCCACCGATATGGTGCTCGATTATTTGGACGAGAACCGCGACCAGATCGACAACGATCTACTGGAAGAACTGAACTGGTCGGCCGAGGACTTAGAGCGGTTTCGTAAGCGTTGGGAGAACGTCCGCGACATCGATCAACCGGCAACGGATCCCAACCAATCCGAACAGCTCAAAGACGCGTTAAAAAGTTTGGGGCTGCGGCCCAGCCAATCAACCAACGGCACCGCAGCTCGCAAAAGCGATGGATTGCGAAGTATCAATGACAGCGGCAACCGACGCCGTGTCCCCGCATCACTCCGCGAAGCATTCGAAGCGTTTCAAAAGCGATAGGAAACGTTGCAGGGCGTGTTGCGTCTATCGGTCGCCTTGCGATCGTCTGCGGTTAATTGGTTTCTTCCTTTTGGATCAACTCAATCGCGGCGGTTGCGAACCGCTTGCCCATCTCGTCGTAGCCTTCGGGCGGACAGTGGACTCCGTTGTTGACGCCATTCAAATCATCGGTGTCGACCCATTTGGCGAACGAATTGCCGTTGGCGAAATCGACTTGGATTTGACGAATGGTGTCCCAGTTCGCCGTGCTAACTCGGGCGTCGCTGAGCCGCCCAATCACCCAGCTGATGTCTTCGCGGCCAAAATCGTCAATCAGTTGGCGACGCAGCTGCCGCAGGTTGTCGGCATAGGCTTGTGTTGTCGCGTCTTGCTGATGATCACGTTCGCCTTGCATCCACACGAAACTGATCGAATCGAGGTCATTCGTCGCTGTACCGTTCTTTTCAATCGCTTCCTTCGCTTTGCCGAGCAACTCGGCGTAGATTTTGCCACGCGGAACCCAACGCGAAATCGATCGCCCACCATATGCAACTTTGACCAGGATCAACGTGTCGTTCGGAAACGATTTGCGAAGTGTGGGTAGGAACGTGGTTTCCGGATCCAGGTTTTTCATGTTCGATTGCCCGGACAGTAAAAACAAACGCGTTTTGCCAGCCTGGTAGTCATTGCCATCATGGCTGTTCTCCACCGAAGCCACCCACGTTTTCAATTCCGATTTCATCGCGATGACGATGTCTGGATGGCGATCGCTCACATCGGTCGTTTCCCCCGGATCGGCGATCAAGTCAAACAGTTCAAACTTGCGATCATCGAACGCGCGGTCGTTACCGCCACGGCCACGCGATTGCTTTGCGTCAATCAGTTTGAAACGATCATCCGAAAGTGCGATGGCATCTCGAAAGTAAAACCCGATCGGGCGTCCACGTTCTTGTTGCGCACCGGTTAACAGCGGCATCAGGTCGATTCCATCGAAAGGACGTCTGGGCAGTTCGATGTCAAGCAGTGTGGCAATCGTTGGCAAATAGTCCAGGGTCGTGCAAGGTGCGTCGATCACCGTTCCGGATCGAATTTGTGTCGGCCATTCGATCAAGCCGGGGACTCGTATGCCGCCTTCATAGAGTGACGCTTTGCGTTCGCGGAATGGGCCGGCAGATCCTTGCAGCCGAGCGTCTGGTTTGAAGGTGCGCCCGACTGGCGGACCCGGGCCGTTGTCACTTGTAAAGACCAACAACGTTTGATCAGCGATGCCCAACTCGCGAAGCGTGTTGCGCAGCCGTCCCATCTGCGCATCGACTGCCGTTGCGAGGCTGTAGTAGTGCTGCTGGTTTTCGGGCAGGTCGGCGTAATGCTGCGCCATGTAACGTGGGTTGCCGACGACGGGTGAATGCGGTGGGTTGAACCAGATGACTGCAAGGAAAGGTCGGTCGTTTTCGGCTTTGGCACGGATGAAATCGAGCGCGCGGTCCATGACGATTTCTGCGGCGCAGCCTTCGACCGGTTCCGCCAGCGGTTTGCCGTTGTGAATGAACCCGGCACGTTGATCGATCGGCGCGGGCCTGTACGGTCCACCTAGGGCTCGCCCGATAGCGCCCGGATCGATGTAGGGATCAAACGTCGCGACCGATGAAGGCGTCGAAAACCATTCGTCAAATCCGGCCATGCCAGGTGTCATCAAGACTTTCTTTTCGCCTCGATAGTCTGGTGTGAGCATCCCGAGGTGCCATTTACCGAAATGACCTGTCGCGTAGCCTTTCGTTTTCACCAATTCGGCGATCGTGGTTTCTTCGTCGCGCAAATGCGTTGTGGCACCCGGATCGTTTCCCATCCCACAGCGGACGGCAACACGACCGGTCAACAATCCGGCGCGTGATGGAATGCAAAGTGGCGAGCCGACATAGAACCGATTCAATCGCGCACCCGCTTTTGCCATCTCGTCCAAGTGCGGCGTTTTGATCCGCGCATGGCCGTTGTATCCGGTGTCGCCCCAGCCCAGGTCGTCTGCCATGCAGAGAACGAGGTTCGGTCGCTTGATCGGTTGAGTCGCCTGGGGTGATGCCGCGATAATGTTGCCGACACAAGCGATCGCAATGACACTGCCGATAAGGAAACGGACGATCAACATGAGAAGCTTCCACCTTCGAATTCGATAAGCCAGTCGAAGCGACCATCGTACACCCGGCAGCACGTGATGACACAAATCCCAGACGAAATCGTTCAGCGGTTGCTGATGCCCAACGGGGTACAAAAGACAATCGCGATGCCAAGTGGGATGAGTGGCGCGAGTGTGTTTCGATGTCGTACCGCGAGTCACGCCGGACAGCTCGTCGATTCGTCGTCGCAGTCAGAGGAACTGGCACTGAAATGTTGGCCGGAGCAAACGCCGGGGCACCGAGTGGAGGCGATCCACCAACGCGTCTCCAGTCTTGCTAGCAAGTTGGACTTGGTACCGAGCTACCGCCGGTCAGTTGATGGCAAAACCGCGGTGGTGGATTTGCGTGGTTGCTGGTGGGAGCTGTCGAGTTGGATGCCTGGCCAGCCGTTGCCTGCCAATGCTGACATTGCGCAAGTTACCTGCGGGGCCAGAGCACTCCTGGCGGCCCATCGCCATCTGTGCACGATCGAATTGGGGCAGGATCGTCATTTTCAGCCACCCGTTTTCGAACCGTGTGTCGCCGTCCAGGAACGCCTGAAGCGGTTGCAAACGATCACCCAGCCGCTCCAAAGATGCTTTCAAAGCAACCTTGCGGGGTCTGTCCCCGTCAGGCAGTTGACGGGGACAGACCCCGCCCTGGTTTTGCAGGCAATCGATCGGGCTCGGGAGCTGCTGCGGCGAAATTGGCCAGACCGCTCGCGGCGGATTCAGGCGGAACTCGCAACTCTACAGTTTGACCCTGTTCCCCAGCACTGGATTCTGCGAGATGTCCACCGCGAGCACCTTTTGTTTGTCGACCGCCAGGTTTCAGGACTCATCGACTTTGACGCGATGCGAATCGATTCCCCGATCGTCGACTTTGCCCGCTGGCTTGGCAGTTTTGATTGCTTTTGGGAATCGCCGTTCGAAACCGCAACGCAAATCCTGGCGGAAGTCGAACCAGACTCGCCATTAACAGCTAGCCCCGCCATCGGTGATCCCCCCCAATTCACCGAGCCGCCGTCAAGTGAACCGGGCACCGGGAGACCAACCGCCCCGCGAGACAGCTCATGGGGACTGGATTCACCTCCCGCAACTGTCCGACCACCCTCGACTTTCCGAGCGATTGAAGAGGGCAAGTCTATTAAACTATTAATGGCGATCGCCCGCGCCTCACTCTGGCTCAGCTGGGTAATTGGGTGGTTTGGCTGGTAGACGAGTCAAGACAATTTCCTGATTTGAGCCGGGTCGCCGAGCGAGTTGGTCGATTGACCGATTACGCCTCACGCGATGCTGAACATTGACGTTTTTTGGCCCTGACAAGTAAACTTCGGGGTTCAATCAAAATCAAAGTCCAAGCGATCATGAATCGAACTGTCACACCCATGCGAAAGATGCGGCGACTAGAAATGAATTGTCAACGCTACCGCACGAACAACCGTGCGTTGCTAGCCACCCTGCCACGAGCCCTTGCCTTGGTGATGGCCGTTTTGCTGGCAACCGTTGTCACGCCGGTTTCGGCGCAATTCGATAGCTCGACGTTCTCCCCCGAAGGCTTCGGGCAGAGTGACGCTTTTGGCGAAGGCACCGATGTTTTCGACAGCATCAACTTTGGTGGGATCTCGACCGACACAGGCGAACCGTATCAGTTTTCGGCCAAGTACTTTTCGTCGGAAGGTAAAGGTCGCGTTGAAGTCGAAGCGGTGATCGGAAAGTCGTGGCATATCTATTCCACCACGCAGCCATCGGGCGGACCGCTGCCGACCAAGCTGAAGATCAAATCGCCAGCGACGGTCACGATCGTCGGGCCCGTCGAACCAGATGAAGCTCCGACCAAAAGCGTCTCGGACATTTATCCAGGCGTAACCATCGAGGAACACGAAGGCACGGTCGTCTGGTCGGCTCCGATCGAACTGCCCGCCGGGTTCGAAGGCGACATCGAAGTCGATATTAAGTCCTTGGTTTGCAAAACCGGCGGCTCGTGCATGCCCGCCAACGAGACATTGATCGCGACCCGTGCTGGTCCCTTTGTGGAACAGCTGTCGGTCGCAAGCACTGTCGACGCAGAAACGGCCGACCCTTTCGCAGCCGATTCTTCGAAGGCGACCAAATTCCAAGACGAAGATTACGAGGTGTCTTGGCTCGCCGGTGTCTCGGCTAGTATCGCCGCCGGTCAGCGTGGCGAACTTCTGTTTCGTGCAAAGCCATCAGGTTCGTATCACGTCTACAGCGCAAAGACCGACGACAGTCGAAACGCGACGAACTTCATCATCACCGAAAAGCATGGTCTCAAAGTCGGCAAGCCGCATACCGAACAGCCGCTGATCAAATCCAAGGTCATCCCGTCGGTCCGTTATCACGACGGTGAAGCAACTTGGTCGCTGCCAATTTCAGTACCCGAAGACACCTCGGCCAAAGCGTACGACATCAAAGGTTACATCGCCTACCAAGCATGCAACGACACCAGTTGCTTGCAGCCGATGGCATTCGAGTTCACCGCCACGGTTCATGTCGCCGACAAAACGGATCTCGCACTTCAGCCGATTAAAATCACCACTGTCAAATACATTCACGCACTCGACGCGGCTGCCGAAGTCGACTGGGTTGATCCGGTCGATCCGCTGTCCGGCGGTGAAACGCTTTCCGACGCTGGCGGCGACACTCCTGCGGACAGCGTTGCCAACAATGACGCGGGCAACGAACAAGACGATACCGCCGTTGTTGCGATCACTGACGAGTCAGGTCGCCAGGCTGGCTTGCCAGTCATTTTGTTGCTGGCGTTTGGCGGCGGCATCATCCTGAACCTGATGCCATGTGTGTTGCCAGTCGTCGGTCTGAAAGTGATGAGCTTTGTCCAGCAAGCGGGCGAAGATCGTAAACGCGTGATGTTGCTGAACTTTGCTTACGTCGCGGGCATCTTGTGTGTCTTCGCACTACTCGCCGGGTTGGCCGTGTTCGCGTCGTTTGGATGGGGACAACAACTCGCTTACTTCCCGGTACGATTGGGACTGACGGTATTGGTGTTCGCCCTTGCGTTGTCGTACTTGGGTGTTTGGGAACTGCCAACGCCAGGCATCGCGACGGGCAACAAATCACAAGACTTGCAACAACGCGAAGGCCCAGTCGGCGCGTTCTTTACCGGTGTCTTCGCCACGTTGATGGCGACCCCGTGCAGCGGCCCGTTGTTGGGCGCGGCACTCGCTTACACGATCTCGTTGCCTGGACCTGAAAAGGCAGCGGTGTTGATGACGGTCGGACTTGGAATGTCGATGCCTTACATCGTGCTGGGGATCTTCCCAAGCTTGGTGAGCTTCTTGCCCAAGCCTGGCAACTGGATGGTGACACTCAAGGAGTTCTTGGCGTTTTTGTTCCTCGGCACCGTCGCGTTCTTTTTCAACCAGTTCAGTGACGCACAAAAACTACCTGTCTTCGTGACGTTGATCGGAGTTTGGTTCGGATGCTGGGTCGTGGGTAAAGTCCCGCCATGGGAGTCGATGCGAAAGCAGATCCGTGGCTGGTCGATTGGTGTCGTCAGCGCGGTCGCAATCGGCTTCTTTGCGTTTACGTACCTGACCGCCAAGCCAGTCATCCGCGCCCAAGGCAGCGGTGTCGAATACATCGTCGACGATCACCTACGCTGGGAAAAATACGACGAGCAGCGTTTGAAAGAATTGCACGCGATGGGCAAGACGGTGATGTTGGATTTCACCGCCGCTTGGTGTGTGAACTGCATCGTCAACAAAGAAGTCGCCCTAGACACCGAGCAGACTCGCAAGATGCTGGACGAATTGGACGGCGTCGCGATGCTGGCAGACTTGACCGACCAACCCGAAGACTTGGTGCGAAAGTTGGAAACAGAACTGGGCAGCAAGTCGATTCCGATGCTCGCGATTTATCCCGGTAAGTCTCCTGAAAAGCCTATCATCTTGCGTGACCTTGTCACTCAAGGCATGGTGCTGAGTGCGCTCGAATCGGCTGGTCCGAGTGTGGGCGGAACGAACAAGGCCGCCAACATCGCCAAGCAAGATTCGGCGAATACCGATCGATCGACAAGCTACGTCACGTCAGCTGCGATCACACCTGTCGGCACTGCCGCCAACCACTGATTGAGTTGGTACAGAAATGACATTAGGTGGTGTCGAAGTCTGCGAGACGATCATTGCCATCGCGACGCCGCCAACACAAGCGGTGCGCGGTGCGATCCGTCTGTCAGGACCTGACGCAATTGACGTCGCGCGGCGGATTGGCATTGTGCCAGCCTCCGAGTCGAAAGCCCATCGAGTCGATTGTGAAATCGACTTGGCCGCACCGCTGGGCAAGATCCCGGTGCGGGCGTTGCTTTGGCCGACGCGGCGAAGTTATACCGGGCAACCGTCGGTCGAACTGCACACGTTCGGTTCGCTGCCGATCTTGCAGGCGATCGTTGATGCCGCAACGTCCGTGGGTGCCCGAGCCGCACGCCCGGGTGAATTCACAATGCGGGCATTTTTGGCAGGGCGATTGGACTTGGCGCAAGCCGAAGCGGTGCTTGGCGTCATCGATGCCGAAACCCGCGGTGCGCTTGACCATGCACTGCGTCAGTTGGCTGGAAACCTTTCCAAGCCGATCGAAAAGCTACGCGGTGAGCTGCTGGACTTATTAGCCGACGTCGAAGCGGGGCTGGACTTCGTTGACGAAGACATCCAGTTCATCGAAGACGATCAATTGACGTCTCGGTTGGAATTCATCGCCAATGCCATTGCCGCGGCGAGGTCACAGCTTGAGCAACGTCGCGAAGACAAGTCCGACTGGAGCTTGGCACTGCGTGGATTACCGAATGCCGGAAAAAGCAGTTTGATCAATGCGTTGGCCGGACGTGAAGCGGCAATCGTGACCGAGATCGCGGGAACGACGCGTGACGTGGTTTCGGTGGGGCTAGAGCTCGACGGTTATCCGTTGACCATTGCCGACACCGCCGGGTTCGAACTCGTCGAAGGCGAAACGGCAGACGACCAAATCATGCGACAAGCACAATCACATGCCGGTCGCGCCGGACATGATGCCGATATCCGTTTGTGGTGCGTTGACATCAACGATCAAGCGTTTGCCAGTCATGCCGAGCAGATGCGATCGATGGCAGCCGAGAAACGCCGCTCATCGATCGACCTATGGATCGCGACAAAGTGTGATGACCCTGCGATCGTCGCACCGGAACCTTGGTTGGCAACCAGTTCGCAAACCGGACGCGGCTTGGATGTCTTGAAGCGTCAAATCGTGGATTCGATCGAGCAACAAAGTTCCGGTGACTCGACATCGGTGATCGGGACCGCGGCTCGATGCGTGGTAGTTTGCTTGCGGCTGAACAGGCAATCGAGTCGGCGCTGCAATTTGTTCGCGGAGGCGACGGTCACGAATACGTGTCCAGCGAATTGCGATTAGCCGCCTCAAATTTGGGCGAAGTGACCGGCGCGGTTTACACCGACGATATCTTAGACCGGGTCTTCAGTCGCTTTTGTATTGGCAAGTGACGGCGAGTTCGGCTCGCATCACCGTGACCGCATTTCCGCTCAGCAGCACGCGGTCGCCGTTGACTTCGCAGTGCACCGTTCCGCCACGTCTCGAAGCTTGATATCCGGCAAGCTTGTCTTTACCGATCACGCTCGACCAATACGGTGCCAAGCAGCAATGTGCCGACCCGGTGACCGGGTCTTCATTGATGCCGCAACGCGGTGCGAAGAAACGCGAGACAAAGTCAATCGCTTGAGCGTCACCTCGACTGGTCAGGATCACGCCGCGTGTTTCGATAGTTTGCAGTCGGCTGAAGTCGGGACACACGGATTCGACTTGCGATGCATCGTCGACAACGACAATCAAGTCAAAGCGATTGCGATACACGGGGACTGAGTCGATACCCAATGCGTTGCACAACTCCGTCGCAATGGTTCCGTCGACGGGTTCGGCCGGGAAGTCCATCTGGATCGTGTTTGCCGACACGGTGCAAGTGAGTTCGCCGCTGCGAGTTTCGAACCGGATTGGCGAATCCGTTTTGGCGATCTGTTGTTCGACCAGTGCGTGCGTGGTTGCCAATGTCGCGTGACCGCACAAGTCGACTTCGGTTGCCGGCGTGAACCAACGCAATTGAAATCGATTTGGCGTTTCGGTCGCAACGACAAACGCGGTTTCGGACAGATTCATTTCTGCCGCGACGTTCTGCATCCATTCATCGGTTGGAAACTGATCCAGCACACATACGGCTGCCGGGTTACCGGCGAACGGCTGATCGGTAAAGGCATCGACTTGCCATAATCGAATCGGTTGATCGAACACCACAAACGTCTCCTGTTGCACGCGTTGATTCAGTAGATGTCATTCGTGACAGTGAATCGATTCGCTAGGTTCAATGTGAACGGCATTGAGTGCGATCGATGTTGAACATGAATTCTGGCGACCGTAAGCCTGCAACAACACCCGTACCGCAGTGCATTCGTTCAGGCGATAGCCGAGGGGTTTCCTGCAATTGGGGAAGGTTTCAGCCAACCGACCGTTAACGACATTGTGCGGTTCTATAGTTTGCCAAGTCTCGTTTTTAGCGGTCATCCTACTGCTGGCAAAATGTCATTTCTACGACCGGAGTGAACAGCTTCGGATGGAACCTTCAAGCTGAGTGGTGAATCATATGGGTTTTGCTTCGAACCGCAATCGACGTGGAAAGACCACAAGTCCTGTTGTCTTGGTCCTCGCGATCATTGGAACGGTCGTCTGCTTGGTGCTTGTCTTTCAAGCGTCATCGAGAAATGCAAATCTGACCGAGGGCTGGGGCCTTGCCAAGGAAAACCAGCTGATGGTGGAACGGCATCTTCACGATTTGGTGCACACTCCTGATTCTTCGAGTCACCGATCGACCGACTTGGAAACTGGCCAAAGCCCGTTGATGCAATGGGCAGCGCAGTCAGATTCTGTCGTCTTAGCTGCGATCGAAAAACAACAATCGGCACTCGCAGACATCGCAACCATTGATCTGTTGCCAACCGCATCCGGGGAAGCTTCTCAAGAAGTCCTTTCGTTGCAATCAGAGGCTCGGCAGCAGGCTGCGATCATTGCCGAGCAACTCGAAACGTTAGCGAACTCAAGTCGCCGAACAATGAATTTAGCGATTCGACTTTGCAGCGCTATTGTGCTGCTGGGATGCATCGCACCGCTCGTGTTTGCCGCCAATCGTCCAGAAGGAACCGCAGATGCGACCGATTCCGATGACGAATCTGACATCGACGAAGCTTCCGCATTCAGCGACGACGAGTTCGCATCGCATCTCGACTCGTCAGTCAATTTTGATACGGCACGTGAAGCGACTCAGAATGTCAGTTTCCATATGAATGAACTGGCATCGGATATCGAACGATTCGAGGCAAGCATTCGTGAAATCGCTCACAACACGTCCGATGTTGCCACCATTGCCAATCAGGCCGTAGACTCGACGACACGGACCAATTCGACGATTACTCGCCTCGGCGAGCGGAGCAGTGAGATCGGAAAAGTGGTTGCCGAAATCAATGCGATCGCTGAGCAAACCAATCTATTGGCGTTGAATGCCGCGATCGAGGCAGCCAGAGCGGGTGAAGCCGGGCAAGGTTTCGCAGTTGTCGCGAACGAAGTGAAAGAGCTTGCACAAAAAGCAAGTGCGTCGACGGATGCGATCGCGAAACGCATTGACGGGATCCAAGCGGATACCATCGAAGCGATGGATGCGAGCCGGGCAATTTGCGACATCATTGGCCAGATCAGAAACACCCAAAACACGATCGAGGCTGCTGTCGACAACCAGTCCGATCTGATGTCCAACATTTCATACAAGTTGTCGCAGGTGACGGTTGAAATGTCGCAGCTCTCCGCGACGTATCAGTCGCAAGCTTAGCTATGCCGCATCGCCTGACGGGTGAAATCGCCAGGCGATGAAATCACAAAAGCGTCGATTAGACGGAAGCATCCGCCTTCCGCAGAGCGTCTGATGCGTATTGAGCGACCACATCATTATCGTGTTGCGTCAATTCCTCTAACACCGCACTTGAGGCGTCGCACTGAAGCTTTGACAATGAATTCACGGCAGAAAACACAACCATCGGATTGCGTTCCTTGGTTAACCGAATCAAAGCTTCTACCGCCGCTTCGCCACCAATCTGACCAAGACTCTTCGCCACAGAACATTGCATTAGCACATTCAGGTTCATCGCGCCGATCAACTTGTCGACACAATGGTCACTCTTGATGTCGCCGAGCGCTTCGGCAGCGGCAGACGCGACATTGATGTCATGGTCTGCCAACGCTTCCATGAGCGCGTTCTCGGACGACTGATTTCCGATCAACGCCAGTGTGTCGACCGCGAACTTTCTGACGTCCTTATTTTGATCTTCCAAAAGTCGTTCGAGAGGCACCACGGAGTCGCTTCCGATTCGACACAAAATCTCGCAAGCTGCCGTTCGCGTGAGCACGTTCTCTGCGGCCAATAGTGCCGTTGCCGCTTCAATCACATCGATTCCACCGATCGACACCAACGTTTCGATCGCGCCGCAATCGTCATTCGAGTTTCGATGCTTAAGCTGCTCTACAAGCTCTGCGATCCTGGCACGCGTCTCACTTTCGTTTGACGCTTCCCTGTTTGCCGTTTCAGAATCTGCCGACACATTGGCCTCACCTTCATTGGGGACGACGTTTCCAACCTCTTGATTCAGCACTCTTGTTCTCCGGTAATTGTTCACGGTATCCGCTACCAACTAATCTTCGCGAACCTTGCTCAATGACCCGCGGACCATTTTTGGCAAGTACCTCCAACGAATCCATATCTCCGTTTCGTTCGAATCCAAACCGTTTTTCACGAACTTCTTTTGATAACTTCAGCCATCACGGTGAACACCTTCTTGAGAAGCTGCCAACGGAGGTTATCCGTCGCACGACGTACTTTCACGTTGGTTTTACGAAGCAAACAGTGATTTGACGAAACGCTCGAGCCGAAAAGCAACCGTCCGAGAACCCCGGATGCGGCGAGGGGTGGGGGACATCACTGCGGTGAGATGAAGCCAACTTGTCCGCGAACCAAAAACGCCGACTCACTGTCATCTCCGATGACAGCTAGCGGCCTTTTGATTAATCAATTTATTCTCCCCCAATGTCGCCTTCTGATTTGCAAACTCAGCGTTAGAGAACGCTCCTTTCAGCGAGCGAAAGGCGACACTCGAACATCAAAAGCCTGCTGACGTGGCGAATTGAGTCGCCGCGTTTGGTCAAACGATCGCATCACACGTTTTAGGAAAAACCATGAGCCACCGAGGAACGACTGACTTTGCGGATAAATCGTCAACCGATGAGATCCGTGAGCGGTTCGATCAGGACGTCGAACGATTCTCGAATCTCGAGACAGGACAAGCTGCCGCGATCGACTCGCCGCTGGCAATGGAACTGATCACCGAAGCTGCGGTGGCTTCGACCCCAAAGATCGAACGTGTACTCGATGTCGGTTGTGGCGCAGGCAACAACACACTGAAGCTGCGTGCGCTCTACGGCCAACCTTTCGATTGCGATTTGCTGGATTTGAGCCGCCCAATGCTAGATCGGGCCGAGCAGCGATTGCGCGATACCGGTGTTGGTGAAATCCAGCTTTGGCACACTGACATTCGTGAAGCCGACTTGCCGGAGAATGCGTTTGACGTGATTCTGGCTGCCGCCGTCCTTCACCATCTTCGCGACGACAGCGACTGGCACCATGTCTTCAGCAAACTGTTCCGCTTGCTCAAGCCCGGTGGAAGTTTTTGGATCACCGACTTGGTCATTCATGAAACGTCTGCCGTTGATCAGATGATGTGGGATCGCTACGGAGACTATCTGATTGAATTGGGCGGTGAAGCGTATCGTGACAAAGTGTTCGCCTACATTGACAAAGAAGACACTCCACGGCCGGTTACGTATCAGCTGGACTTGCTCCGTCAAGTCGGCTTCGAGCAAGTCGAATTGCTGCATAAGCGATCTTGCTTTGCGGCGTTCGGTGCCGTCAAAGCGAACTCGTAATCCGCCGATCGCGTCAAGGACGTTTGGTTTCCAGCCAAGCCTGCTCAGGAACGCTTTCCGGGTGCTGATCGGCCCAAGCTGGCTTTGGAAACCAACGCAGCGCACTGACTCGGGGATACGTTTCCCAAACATCAGCCGCGTCCGGATCCGTGACGCGCAGGTCACCCGTCAGCCGCAAATACTCCGTCAACTGATCGCTCAGTTTCTCACGGATGGATTGTTGCGTCGAATCCGCGATCAGGTTGTTCAAGCAACCCGGATCCTTGACAATGTCGTAGAGCTCCTCGGCCGGGCGCAACTGGACCGACAAATCGAGTAGTTGACGAACGCCTTGGCGAGTTTGGTTGGCGATCATCCAATCCAGCGTCGGACAGGCATCAATATCATGGTAGCCGCCGTCGACGGGGCCGAGCTTTTGGCTGACGAGGTTGCCATCATCGTCATAGTCGACCGCGTCGAACTTCTGAGGTGCACCCGCCGGATAGCGTTCCGGTTTAAAGTTGCGAATGTAAAGGTGCGTCTTGGTTCGCACGCACCGGCAGGGATAGCCAAGCGTATTGAACCGTGATGACGAATGACGTTCTCGGCCGCTGTAGACGAACTGACGCAAAGGATGATTGCTCGAGGAATCATCGGTGGATCCGCGAAGCATCGGCATCAGATCGATCCCCGGCATCTGGTCGGCTTGCTTTGGAGTAACGCCGCTCGCACTCAACACGCTTTTGGTGACATCGATCAAGCTGACCAAGTCGTCATTGACGCGATCGCCAGAGATCGCCTTGGGCCATGAAATTGCCAATGGCATGTGAATGCCGTATTCGTACAAGTTAGCTTTCGCTCTTGGGAACGACATGCCGTTGTCGCTGGTCACGACGACCAATGTGTTTTCGAGTAGCCCTTCTCGCTCAAGCCGATCCAGCATTCGTCCCAAGTGCGCGTCGAACCATTGGATTTCGTACATGTAATCCGCGATATCCGAGCGGACTTCAGGGACGTCTGGGAGGAACTCGGGCACGCGGATCTTGTCCAAGTCGATGCCGTTGCTCGCCCCCAAGCCTTTACCAAAAACACGGTGTGGCTCCGTCGCACCAAACCAGAAACAGAACGGTTGTTCGCCGGCGCGTTGGTCTAAAAAGTCATCGAAGTTCGCAGCGTAATCATTCGATGAGATACCCGGCGGCGACTTGGGCGACATTTTGTGTTTGCCATACGACTTGCCTGCCGGATTGTGTGGCCAACCGATCGCTTTGCCGGGGCCCCAACCTTTGCCAGTCATGCCGACGTGGTATCCGGCCTGCTGAAGTTGATTGGTGTAAACGGGCAAGTCGGTGGGGAAAAAACTGGCGTGAGTGCCCGCTTCCCGAATTTGCCAGATCTCTCGCCCGGTCAAGAACGCCGCTCGCATTGGGCTGCAGCCAGGTGCTGGCGTGAAGGCGTTTCGAAACAGCACCCCGGCTTTGGCAACACGGTCAAAGGCTGGCGTCTGAATCGCCTGATCGCCGTACGCGCTTGCGTGTGGAAAAGACTGGTCATCCGACACCGCGATCAAAATATTTGGGCGATCGGACTGGGCGTTTGCGAAGGCGGATATCAGGACAACGAGGGCGAAAAAGATTCCGTGGCGGTGATTGTTCGACATTGTTTCTACGGTCTGGTTAGATGCGTGGAAGGCAATGGTGCCGCTTGCGATAACGAAGCGGTGTTTCGCCAATGTGCTTTTTGAATTGCTGCGTAAACGCACTTTGATCACAGAAGCCAAAGCGGGCCGCGATTTCGCCGACACTGTCGTCGGTATGGATCAACGCGTCACTGGCAGCTTTGATCCGAGTCTTGGCCAAAAACTCTTGCACGTTCAAACCAAACAGCTGCACGAAGCGGCGGTGCAACTGACGTGACGAGATACCCGCGATGTTGGCCAGTTCCGTGACGCCAATTTTTCGGTCCAAGTTTTCGTGAATGAAATTCAGGATATCGTCGACTTCCGAATAGGCCTGGATTTCTTCTTTGGCACCGCTGTAATCACGCACGGTTCCCATCAGTCCGATCACCGAACCGTCGCGTCCGCGGATCGGCAACTTCGTTGTCACAAACCAGTCCAGCAATCGCTGTTCGGTGTACCAGATCTCGACTCGATTGATTAGCGGTCGCCCGGTCCGCATCACCGCTTGGTCGTCACGGACAAATTCATGTGCGAGTTGAGACGGAAAATGGTCGAAATCGGACGTTCCAATGACTTCGTATTCCGAGTTCACACCCAACCGTTTCAGAATCGCCGAGCTGGCGCCCATCATGCGGCTATTGGTGTCTTTGAAGAAAAAGTAAACATCCGGTAGGTACGCGAACAGATCTTGGAATTGCTGTGGGCCTCCCATTTGCTCAAAGAAGGCCGCCTGGAGCGGATGCACCGATGGAGTTGAATTCGTAATCATGGCCAGAAGATAGCGTTTCACACTGCAACGCAGGAAGACGCAGCGTTAGATCTAGCATTATGGTTGCTCAGCCGATCACGGTGTGAAAAAAACCGCATTCGATCGGCGACTGACATTCAGTTTGGCGCGAATCTCCAGGGCTTTCAATTGAGACGGCAAATGCGAAATATTTCGCGTCTGGGTAGCGATGATTCCTAGGACGGAAACGGGCTCAACGTGTAGAATCGTCGGTCCGTCTGGACCCACCTTTGTTCTCTTTCCCACCAAACGAGCCTCCACCGATGCGTCTGTCAGCAGTCTTGAGCGCAGCCTTAATCGCCGTCGTCGGCCTAGTTTCGGCAGGTTTAAAAACCGCCGACCAAACCGGCACCCAGGTCGCGACCTATGCCAACCAACTCCTCAGCCAACTGGACGAGGGGCAAAAGGGCAAAGCCGTGATGGACTACGACAGCGAGAAACGCGTCGAATGGCACTTCATTCCCAAAGCAACTCGCAAAGGTTTGCCGCTTCGTGAAATGAACGAAGCACAACGCGTCGATGCGTTGCGAATGCTCCGCGCGGCACTTAGCGAAGCGGGTTACACCAAAGCGAGCCGAATCATGTTGATGGAAGGCCTGCTACGCGAACTCGAAGGTGCTGATCGTACCTGGGAACGTGACCCACAAAAGTACTTCGTCACGATCTTCGGCACACCTGGCGAAGAAGGCAAATGGGGCTTGAGCTTTGAAGGCCACCACCTGTCGATGAACTTCAGCTTCGAAAATGGCGCGATGGTCGATAGCTCACCACAGTTCTTTGCGGCCAACCCGGCAACGGTCATGAACGAGGTGCCCAACCTGTCAGGCAAACTGTTGCCGGGCAAAGGCACTCGTATTTTGAAAGACGAAGAACAACTCGCGTTCGAATTGATCAACTCACTGGAAGGCGAAACGAAAGACGCGGCGATCATCAGCGACGAAGCTCTTGAAGAGATTCGCTTCGCCGGTGAAGCACAAGCCAAAGTTGGCGAACCCGAAGGCATCGCATTCAAGTCGCTTGACGACGATGCCAAAACACTGCTGGAAAAGCTGGTAATGGTCTACGCCAATACCGTTGCCGATCCGGTTGCCAACGAACGAAAGGCAGCGATCGACGAAGACGGTTGGGACGATGTCCACTTCGCATGGGCCGGTGCGACTGAACCGGGAATCGGACACTACTACCGAATTCGCGGCAAACGTTTCTTGATCGAGTTCGTCAACACGCAACCCGACGCCGCCGGCAACCCTGCCAACCACATTCACTGTGTGTGGCGTGACCTGTCGGGCGACTTCAACCTGGAACCCGCTGCTGCCGAATAATTCGGCAACCTCGTCAAGCGAAATCGCACTGTCGGCTCGTGGGAGTTCAATACTCCTGCGAGCCGTTTTTATTTGATCCCGACGATGTAGCAGATCCAGCTGGGATCGCTATCGGCGGCACCACAGCGGTACCAGCCACCGTCAAGTTCGGGATCCTCTTCGTTTTCGCGTTCCCAATACACCTGGCTTTCACGGAAGCCGGCTTCTTTGAGCATCTCGCGGACTTCTGGGATCGTCCAGAATCGCCAGTGGTACTCGAACGCCCGTTTCAGCTTGCTGCCATCGGGGAACTTGAACGAGATCGAAAACGATGCGTCTGCGGTGATCGGGTTAAATGATTCTTGCGTCCAGTGATACGCGAAACCCTTTTTGCCTCTTTTGATCGTCCGTTTGTCGGTATGCCGCTCGGCATAGCATTCGCCACCGCCCATCATGTCCATCACCATGATGCCGCGTTCGGCGAGGTGAGAGAGGGCAACTTTGAAGTACTCGATCACTTCGGCGCGAGTCTTAAAGATCCAGAACGAAAAATTCTGTGCGGCGAGCACGTCGACTGGATCGGTATTGCCGTCACGGACGTCCTGTTCGAGCAACCGAACGCGTTGTTGCTGTTCGGGTTTTAGCAGCGCCAAGTTATGGTCACGCCCCCACTGAAGCGTTTCGCTGCACAAGTCGACGCCGACAGCGGTGCGGCGCTTGCTGGATTTTGCCCACTCGCAACAAACGGCAAACGTCCCACAAAAGTCTTCGCGCAACGTGAGCGGTTTACGGTTGTACGCCTCGCGATAGGCTTGCTCGAAGAACTCGACTTCGTGGTCAGGCGTTTGAACTGACTTTTGGTACAAGTCGAACTTGTCCGCCTGTTCGGCAGCGGTCAGTTTTTGCGTCGGTTGGCTCTTTCGTTTTGCCACGGCTGTCGGTCACCACAGAAGATGCAATGCGAGGAAACGTCGTATCGGGAGAAGCTTAATCGAAACCGCCGAAAGCGTTGTTGCAGAATAGAACAAAGCCGGTCCGAAATCGAACCGGCTTTGGAGATTCAGCAGTGACAGCGAACGAATTAGCGACGTGCCATGCGGCGTGCGATCGCTTCGGTTGGCAGCGGCATGATTTCCGCAGGGCCACTGGGGTTGAACAACGCGTCGTCACGGGTTTGCAGGTCTTCAGGCTGCTCGTACGTGACCAAGTAAGCGCCGATGATGTCGCCACCTTTTTCGTAAACGGGTGGCCAGAACTCTTCACCTCGGATCGCCAAGGTCTTGGCGAGCAAGCGTGTCGCACGACCGGAGAATCCGCTGAGGACCATGTCCAATCGACCGAGTGCTTCGCGGTAGATGTAGAACACCATTGCGGTGTCTTTGTTCTTACCGCCTGCGAATTCCCAAGTTCCGTCGTCTTTCTCGTAGTAGAAGCCGGGCTCGGGGGCGTCTTCGTTTTTGCTCAAACGGGTACCGGCCGAAGCGCTGTCTGGCTTGGGGTCGGTGTCGCGGTAGCGAAGGAAGAACGGGCAGGATCGGGCTTGTACATCGTCGACGTCGTCTTCGGTGACAAACGGGCTGAACCCGAATACGTCCGAAAACAACAGTTCGACGACCGGGTTACTTTTGATACTGCCGACGCAGATCAAACCACGGTCACCGGTGGCATCAACAAATCCGTCGAAGACTTCTTCCGCACGGCGGCGGACGTCTTGTGGCTCGACCTGACCGGGGCTCCAAACAAGCGTCTGTTGAAAGCGGTCCGGCATTGGGACTTCGCGTTTCTCTTCGCCTGGTTCGGTTTCCTTGTGCTTGGCAACGCCACCCAAGGTCGATACCCCGCTGAGAACTTCACCGACGAGGACAGAGTCACTGGCAACCACCGAAGCGCCTTCGGGTGTCGCGTTAGAATCTGTCGCACGTACGCCGACGATGATTTCGATCTCGTTTCGGCGAGCGATCAGTTCCCAGAAGTTTTCCGGGTTTACAGCAAACAATGCGCCGGGCAATTGCTCGGCGGTCGCGTGGCCTTGATCGATCAAGTAGTCGCACAATCGCGACAGGGCATCCAGCGGGATGTACTTTGCTTCGTTCTTCAACAGCGACGCCACCTGATGGCGGTCCAATCCCGTATGCTCGACGATCGATTTGATCGTTCCGGGACGTTTGCGACGGTCAGGTGTATGGCCCAGCAGCTCAGCTAGCCGAAATGCGTATCTCATTTTCAAATCTGTTTCGAAAAAGGCTCTCGTGAATAGCTTGCCGCGCGTGGTCCGCCTCGATCTACGCACAGCTCTGTCAGTTTCGTCGATCCCCCGACGTCCGACTACCCCACAACAAGCGAGTCAACCAGTATGCAATCACGCCAAGTGAGAGTGTGCCTAGTCCTACAGCGGCCTGCACGGGAACCCGTTTGGCTGTCAGTGTAGCAATCATCAGGGTGCCGAACACGTAAATGATCGGAACCACCGGAAAAGCCCAACGCGGCATTACAGGTGCATCGCGCCGATGAATCACAAACACTACCGCACCACAGAGGGCGGCACACACCGATAGCGTGAATCCGAGGTAGTCTAGTTGCTCGCTTAGTGATGCAATGCCGATGACGAGGCATCCCAGCACCGCCTGGGTGAAAATAGCCGGGCGGAGGCTCGCCCCCACCCCGTCACCTTGCGCGTTTTCCTGCCCCGCCAAGAACCGTGGGAGTAGTCCATCGGATGCCATCTTCTGATAGACTCGAGGTCCGGTTTGCGTCAGCGCCATCACCGAAGTCACCAAGCCAACAAGGATCGCGATCCACACCAACGGTCCAACATAAAGGCCAATCTGAAAGCCCTTGTTCACCAAGTGTTCTCCAATCGCGTTCGCGGCGATCGTCGCAACCTTGGCTTCTCCGGCGACCTGATCGTATCGAGGTGCGAACACAAACACGGTGTTCAACACCAGGTAAATCAAGGTCACAAACACGGTCGCCAGCAGCATCGCCCGAGGGACATCCCTCCGCGGATTTTTTATTTCGCCTGCCATATAAACCGCCGCATTGAAGCCGCTATAGCTAAGCGAAATCCAAGTCAGCGCGTTGGCAAAAACGAACACCTGCGAAATCGACCAAGACTCTGACGGTCGGGCGTCCAGACTGACGTGGCTTACGCCGCCTTGCCAATCGGAAAAGTCGACAAAGGCGATCACCGAAAAGATGCCGATCAAAACGAACTTAAAAACAACGACCGCGTTTTGAATTTTGGTTCCCGAATGAAGTCCGACGCTGTGAACCGCGGCCGCGATTAGGACTAATAAAATTGCGATCGTACGGCTCGGAAAAACTTCAAAGATTTTCCAGTCGGCTTCCCGCAGGTACTCTTCGAACGCCGTCGCGGCGAACGCAAGCGCCCCTGCAAACCCTGCAATCATCGAAACCCAACCAGCCATCATCCCGATCGAAGGATGAATCGCGCGAGCCAAAAACAGATACTCGCCGCCCGATTCGGTGTATCGCCGCACCAAACCGCCATAACAGACCGCACCGCAGATCGCGATGATACCGCCAACCAGCCAAGCCAAGACAACTTGAATCGGCGAACCGAGTGCCGCGAGCGAGAAACCGCTGGTCGTATAAACCCCGCTTCCAATCATGCTGGCGGCTACGATTGCGCCCGCCGAAAAAGCCCCTAAACGATGTTTATGGGCCGCGTTGTCATCGCTGGTCGCTGTGTCACTCGAATTTGGGTCACTTGATTTGGGCGTCCCCGATATTGATTCCGTCACACTAAAATCTCGCTAACCACTCGCCCGCCTTCGACACCTGTTAAACGCTGATCGAGTCCCTTGAACGCATAAGTGAATCGATCCGAATCAATTCCCATCAGGTGCAAGATGGTCGCGTTCAAATCGCGGATATGAACAGGGTCTTGGGTGATGTTGTAACTGAATTCATCGGTCGCCCCATGAACGACGCCGCCTTGGACGCCACCACCGGCGAGCCAAACCGAGAAACATTTCGGATGGTGATCGCGACCATAGGTATCGGCGGTCAGCTTTCCTTGACAATAAATGGTCCGCCCAAACTCGCCGCCCCAGACGACCAAGGTGTCATCCATCATGCCACGCTGACGTAAATCGGTTAACAGCGCCGAGCTGGGCTGATCGACATCATGGCATTGATGCGGAAGGTCTTTGGGTAAATTGTTGTGCTGGTCCCAACCGCGATGAAAGATTTGCGTGAAGCGAACACCGCGTTCGGCCATCCGCCGCGCCATCAAGCAACAATTAGCAAACGTTCCCGGCGTCGTCACTTCGGGACCATAAAGGTCCAAGATGTACTGCGGTTCGTCACTGATGTCGGCCAGATCGGGAACACTGGTTTGCATCCGAAATGCCATTTCGTACTGGGCAATTCGGGCTCGTGTTTCCGGGTCACCGACCGCATCGGCGGTCATCTGGTTCAGACGCGACAGCGAGTCGAGCATCTTGCGGCGGACACTCGAACTGACGCCTTTGGGGTTAGACAAATACAGCACCGGATCGCCGCTGCTTCGCAGCGAAACGCCTTGGTACTTGCTCGGTAAAAATCCGCTTCCCCAAAGTCGGTTGTAAAGCGCCTGAGCTTCTTTGCGACCAGTCCACGACGCCGTCATGACCAAGAACGCGGGCAAGTTTTCGTTTTCGGTGCCCAAGCCATAGCTAAGCCACGACCCTAAGCTCGCTTTTCCCGGAAGCTGGTCGCCAGTGCAGATGTACGTGATTGCGGGATCATGATTGATCGCTTCGGTGTGCATGGACCGGACGATCGCAATGTCGTCGACATGCTTTGCCGTGTGGGGCAGGAGCTCGCTGACCAACGTCCCCGTTTCACCATACGGCGAAAATTTATAAATGCTGGGCGCTATTGGGAACCGCGACTGACCGCTAGTCATCGTCGTCAGACGTTGCCCTTTGCGAACCGATTCGGGAAGGTCTTTGTCAAACCAATCCGCCATCGCGGGTTTGTGATCCCATAAGTCGATCTGACTGGGAGCACCGGACATAAACAGATAGATCGCCCGTTTCGCTTTCGGTTCGTGATGCGGCAAAGCGTTAAGTCCGCCGGCCGATTTCGCTGCGGTTGCCGAGGCTGCGATACCGGTGGAGGCATCGAGTGAGGACAACGCGGCAACGCCGAGTCCCGCTGCGGATCGCGAAAAGAGCGATCGCCGTGTCAGTTCCAGTCGCTGTTGTTGGTCCCAATTCATCATTCGATCTCAGTTGTTGACCACTTCGTCCAGGTTCAACAGCACGCTAGCGATCATCATCCAGGCCGCATGCTCCGGTATTTCAAGCGTTTCAAACCTTTCCTCATCAACGCTCAAAAACGCTTTTGCTGCGTCCGTGTCGTCTTCGTAGGTCGCCCTCAATTCATCCAATAAGCGAGACAGTTCGTCCAATTCGGTATCACTCGCCGGCCGCGACGTGACCGTTTCAAACATCCAAGCCAATCGGCTTCGATCATCGGTCGCTTCGCACTGTCGGATCGTACGAATCGCGATGTATTTCGCGGCCAATAAATATTGATGTTCATTCATCAGCACCAACGCTTGCAACGGCGTATTGGTGCGTTCTCGACGCGCGGTGCACGATTCGCGACTGGGCGCATCGAAGGTCGACATCTGTGGCGGCGGACTGGTGCGTTTCCAAAAGATGTAGACGCTGCGGCGAAGTCGCTTTTCGGGATCTTTGTCCGCTTTAAAATTCGCGGTGTTGCTGCGGGTGTAGGCAACCGCATACCACAACCCATCAGGCTGTGGCGGTTTTACACTCGGTCCGGAAAGCTGTTCGTTCAATAAACCAGCGACAGATAACGCTTGGTCGCGCAGCACTTCGGCATCCAATCGGAAACGCGGTCCGCGTGCCAAGAATCGGTTCTTAGGATCGACCGACAACTGTGCTGGCGAAACCTTGGCGTCACGCCGGAACGCGTCACTCATCACGATTTGCTTGACCAGTCGCTTCAGATCCCAACCGTTGTCTTGGAAATCGACGGCCAGCCAATCGAGCAACGCTTGATGGCTTGGCGGTTCGCCTTGACTGCCAAAGTCTTCGCTGGACTTGACGATCCCGATGCCGAACAGCCATTGCCAAACACGGTTCACGATGACTCGCGAAGCCAACGGTTGCTCTGGCGAGGTCAACCACTTCGCCAATCCCAAACGGTCAGCCGGAATGCCCTCTGGCATCGGCGGCAGGAACTCTGGGACTGCTCGCGGAACTGGTTCACCCGGTTGGTCATATTGTCCACGGATCAACAGGTGAGCTTGCCGGGGCGTTGCGAGTTCTTTCCAAACCAGTGTGACAGGAATTTGTTTCTTGTAGTCCTCTTTGGCCTTTTCCATTCCGCGGACCATGTCTTGCAACGCGGTCCATGCGGGATGTTCGCAAACGACTTTGCGATAGTAAGCACGAATGGATTGTGTTTCTTCGTCAGTCCGTTGATCGGGCGGATGCGAAACGACAGCGGCGATCTGAGGCGGTGCCGGGACCGCGGCCGAACGATAGGCATACGTCAGTTGTGCGGGGCGAGACTGCGTCACCGCCTTCAGATACAGATCGTTTTGTCCTTCTTTCAACTCCAACCGATACGTGTTGGAGAGCGGATCGATTGGCCCGATCGCTTTGGTGATTTGCAAACGCTTGTTGTTCAAATAAACAACATGACCGTCGCTGGTCCCCAGCAACAAGTCGATCGTCTGTGCTTTGGGCGAATCCAATCGTTGATGCAACAAGTGGACTTCCACCGCATCGCTTTCGCTGGGCAACGTATGAACGGCGATAGGCGAAAACTCGGGGCGTTCGATCCAATGGAAATTTTTACCTTGGTAATCAAACGTCTCGGTCGGGTCGAACTGTCGTTGTTCGGAAACGAAGACGCGCGAATATCCCGGTGCGTCGCTTTCGACCGGAAATGGCCCGACCGAGTGAATCGGTCCTAAGGTGATCTGTTCATCACGACTGACCTGTGGTTCGACATCCGACAGCCGAAACTTCATCGCAAAGAACTGATGTGCCGCGTACACCGAGCGAAAGTCCAGCGTCAATCGGAGCTTTCGCGGTCGCATTGCCAATGTCCTTGCAAGGTTTGGCAAAGCGAACTGAACACTGCGTGGGCCGGTGGTTTGGTGACCTGCGACCGCCCAACCCTTGCCGTCACGCTGTCCGTCAATCGCGTGTTTGACTTTGAAATCATCGCCGGATTGTTCGATATCCGCCAATGCATCAGTGACCGAAATCAAATGCCAGTTCCCTGCAACCAACGCCTCCACCGTGAATTCAGTCAGCACCGCATTGCCGTTGCTGGAGATCCCGACTCGATCGGTTTTCGGGTCTGGCAAGACGTCCAAGATGATGGTTTGCCAACGATGGGCTCTGAACGATCGATCGTAGGGAATCTCGATCGTCAGTGTCGCACGCGGTTTGGCAGGCAAGTTCGAATACACCACGCCTGACGAGTCGACAACAACCGCGTTGCCTTTGTCAGCAGACTCGCCGATTTCGTTTGTGGTTTCCCTAGCCGATCTCGGCAGCAACTTTGCTTGATGGCCGATGTGATCCGCGACGGTCGCTGATTCGATCAGGGAGAGTTCCCATTGTCGCTGCGCCGTATCTACTTCGTCGATGTCGCCGGCGAGCTCTTCCCGCAGTTCCTGAATCTGTTGATCGTACTCGGCCAATTGCTGGCGATCTTGATCACTGGGAACTTGGACGACGGGCGGATGATCTTTGTTGTTTCCGTCGAGCGCCTGGCCATCCAAACTGTTGAAGAACGCGCTCAGCGAGTAGTAATCTTTTTGGGTGATCGGGTCAAACTTGTGGTCGTGGCACACTGCGCACTGCGTGGTCAGCCCCAAGAAGATCGTCCCGAACGAATCGGTTCGGTCGATCACATTGCGGGCGAAGACTTCCTCATAAATCGAACCGCCTTCGCTGGTCGTGACGTTCAGCCGGTTGAAACCGCTGGCAATCTGCTGTCCCAACGTCGCGTTGGGAAGCAAGTCACCTGCCAATTGCTCGGTGACGAACTGATCAAACGGCATGTCGGAATTGATCGCGTCGATCACCCAATCGCGATAAGGCCACATCTCGCGATAGTTATCCAGGTGCAAGCCGTGTGTATCGGCGAAACGCACCAAGTCCAACCAGTAGCGGCCGAATTGTTGTCCGAACGCCGGTGAAGCCAACCATTGATCGACGAGTTGTTCATAAACGGCATCACTCGAATTCGGATCACTTGTCGCGACACGCTCGATTTGTTCGCGGGACGGTGGCAGCCCGGTTATCGCTAGGCTAGCGCGGCGCAGCAATGCCCGTGGGGCGGCTTGCGGATTGGGAACCAAACCGGCCGCCTTGATCTTGGCATTGATAAAATGATCGATCGGATTGCCCGCGTCGCTAGGTAGAGCTTGCTTCTGTGGCTTGGTAAACGCCCAGTGATCTTGGACCTCGCCACCTTCGGCAATCCAGCGTTCCAAAATCGAGAGTTGCTCGGCCGACAAAGGCTTGCCAAATTCGGCCGGCGGCATCAGCGAATCGTCTTCGGCATGAATCCGCACGACCAGTTCGCTGTCGTCAGGATCACCAGATGTGATCACCGAGTGGACGCCGTCGGATTGGTCGAGTCTCAAGTCTGCCTTTCGTTCCTGCGCATCGGGTCCGTGGCAAGCGAAGCAATGATCGGACAAGATCGGGCGAACGTCGCGGGAGTAATCCAGCGGCTCGGTCGCCGCATTGTTTTCAGCGGACCGGTTTTCAGCACGCTCCGCCGCCTCGGCGCACGCGTTCAGGTTCAGAGCTGTGAACGCCAGTCCGCAGGCAACGATGAAGGAGCGAGATCGCTGAGCCATGTTCAGGAGTGATGGTCGAAATGGGAAGCGGGTGGCACACGGTTAATTTTAGCTGATCCGCAAGCACCCGTCGCCGAACAAGCGAGAACTATTCAGTTCACTTGGCCGATTGATCCGCCGTCGCCAGCCCTTTGGCAAGTTCGATCAAGTTGCGTGGATTTTGGCCCAAGTCGCCTTTGCCAAGGCGTGATTGGCTATGAGCTTCGACGATGCAGCGGTTTGCCGGAGCGCCGTCGCCAGACGTCGCCCCGACATCCGGCACAATCGTCACGTGGATATCATCGACGAAGCGAAACAGTTTTGTGCGACGCGTCAAATGCAGTCGCCGGCTCCCCCCGCCGTCTGCAGCGGGCACGGTCTCGTCGCCTTCGATTTGCCAATCGGATTTCGAATCGACCCAGGACCGAAGTTTGCCTTCAACCTCCTGAACATCGCCATCGAGCGTTTGTGGTCGTAACCAAGGGTTCTGGGCGTCTGCGGATAATTGGGCGGTGTTTTCGGTCCAGTCGCGGCCCCAATCATCGACACGCCAAGCGATCGCCGCCAGAATGACGATCGTGATCGCCAATGCGGTCCATCCGATCATTTTCATTTTCCGTTGTTCGTTATCGAGCTGTCTTGACGCGATCGCATGTCCAACACCCCATCCTTGTTTGACGCCGAAGAGTCGAATCATTTTGACGCAGCCAAACCGCTGGCCGCCCGCATGCGACCGACGACGCTTGCTGAGTATGTCGGCCAACATCACATCTTAGGCCCAGGAAAACTGCTGCGGCGAATGGTGGACGCGGGCAAACTGGGATCGATCATCCTGTCCGGGCCTCCCGGCACCGGAAAAACCACGTTGGCAAACTTGCTAGCCAGCGAAACGGGCAGCCGATTCCGCACATTGAGCGCCGTCACCGGTGGCGTGAAAGACGTTCGCGAAGCCATGGCGTGGGCGAAGGACTTGGTCGCGACCGGCGAACCGGCACCGGTGCTGTTCATCGACGAAATCCATCGCTTCAGCAAAAGCCAGCAAGACGCGTTGTTGCCTGACGTGGAAGAAGGCATCGTGTCCTTAATCGGGGCCACGACCAGCAATCCGTACTTTGCCGTCAACGGCGCGTTGATCAGTCGCAGCCATGTGTTCCAATTACAAATGCTGTCCGCCGATGAAATCGCCACCTTGATCCGGCGAGCTTTAAACGACGCCACACGCGGCTTGGGAAAGCTGGGTGTGAAGATCGACGACGAGGCGATCGCGTTGTTGGCCAGCGTCTGCGAAGGCGACGCGCGTCGGGCACTCACGTCACTGGAGATCGCTGTGGCGAGCAGCGATACCAAGCCGCCATCGGTGACTACGGAAACGGCCGCCGAATCGATCGGCAAACGCGTCGCCGGTTACGACGGCACCGGCGACGATCACTACGACTTGATCAGCGCGATGATCAAAAGCATCCGCGGCAGTGATCCTGATGCGGCGCTGTACTGGTTGGCACGAATGCTCGAAGGCGGCGAAGACATCCGGTTCCTTTGCCGGCGGTTGGTCATCCTGGCCAGCGAAGACATCGGCAACGCGGACCCCCACGCCCTCCCCCTGGCGGTCGCCTGCATGCAAGGCTGCGAGTTTGTCGGACTTCCCGAAAGCCAACTGCTGCTTTCGCAAACGGCGTCGTACTTAGCACTCGCACCCAAAAGCAACGCGTCAACCGTCGCGATCAGCCAGGCCCGGCGGGACGTCCGCGAGAAAAAATTGCTAGCCGTCCCACAACACCTGATGGATGGGCATTCGACCTCCGCCGCGACACAGGGCCGGGGGGAAGGCTACATCTACAGCCACGATTGCCCGGATGGGATCGCCGCACAAGATTACTTGGGATCCAGCCGGACGTACTATGAACCCGTCGAACGAGGGTTCGAACGCGACCTTCAAAAGAGAAAAGAGTGGGTCCGCCGGAGGCTAAAAGGCGAAGCTTGAGTACCCTATGGGCAAACACGTCCTTCAATAACATTTTCGATCGTCTCGACCGCTAGCCATGCTTCACCGTCTCTTCACACTCGCCATCCTGCTCAGCGTCTCGCTGACCGGACTATCGTCCGTGATGGCAGAAACCCACCTGCGTATCGCGACCTTCAACGTCGCCCTGTACGGCAAGACCGCCAGCGAAATCCACGAGCGACTCTCGGGGAAAGACGATGCCCAGTCGCAAAACATCGCTCGCATCGTGCAAACCGTGCGGCCCGATATCCTGCTGATCAACGAACTGGACTACGACAAAGACTTCGCCGTGGCAAAGCTGCTGGCGAAGAACTACTTCGCCGTCGGACAACCAGGAGTCGACGGTGAAACCCTGCAAGGCATCGAGTACCCGTATCTCTACAGCGCAGCGAGTAATACCGGTATCGACTCCGACATGGACCTGAACCATGACGACAAGCTGCACACCGCCAACGATGCCTTCGGGTATGGCATTTATCCCGGCCAATACTCCATGACGGTTTATAGCCGATACCCAATCCAAACCGATCAACTGCGAACGTTCCAATTGTTCCGCTGGAGCCAAATGCCAGACGCGATTCGCCCAGCCGATCCGGATAGCGGCGATTTCTATTACGACGACGCGACTTGGGAACAACTACGGCTCAGCAGCAAAAACCACATCGACGTTCCCATTCAAGTTGGCGAGGAAACCATTCATGTCCTGGCCAGCCATCCGACGCCGCCGGTGTTCGACGGACGCGAAGACCGCAACGGGGCACGCAATCATGACGAAGTCCAGTTTTGGGTTCACTACTTGGACGCGGATCCCAACGCGACTTGGTTGCAAGATGATCAAGGCAACGCCGGCGGATTGGCATCGGGCGAAAGCTTTGTCGTGATGGGTGACTTGAACGCAGATCCGGTCGACGGCAGCGGCCGACGCGAAGCGATCCAACGTTTGATCAGCCACCCGCGCGTGCATGACGTTCAGCCCAAATCGTCTGACGAAGCAATCGCCGAACGAAAGGAACGCTACAAGGGCAAAGGCGACTTGGCCAGCAAGACTGCCGATTGGGGCCGCAACGGGTACATGCGCGTTGACTTTGTCTTGCCAAGCAGCGATTTGAATGTCGAAACCAGCGGTGTGTTCTGGCCGAACCGCAACGACGAAACCGCGAAGTGGGCCGAAGCAAGCGATCACCGGATGGTTTGGATCGAGGTCAAGCTGCCTTGACCGATGCCCTGTCCGTTCGAAAGCAGCCTGTCTTGCAAAGCCCACGCAAACGCCAACGTGTCTTGCTGATGATCAGCTCGATGCGTGGTGGCGGCAGCGAACGTCAAGTCCTGCTGCTCGCACAGCATCTCTCACGCGAGCATTTCGAACCGCATCTGTATCTGTCCGAAGCCGCCGGGCCATTTCTAAGTCAGGTGCCCAGCGACGTCACGATCCACGCGTACGACGCTGCGGTCGCGAGCAAACCATCCCACACACAAAAGCTGTATTTTCCCGGACGAGCCCTGCGTGATCAGACGCGATTCGTTCGCCAAGTCATCGATGAAAATCAGATCGACGTGGTCTACGATCGTACGTTCCACATGTCTTTGTTAGCGGGAGGCGCTGCCAAAGGCATTCGCCGCGTTTCAACGATTGTCAGCCCGCCGCATTTGGCGCTGCCGTCGGTGGAAAGTCGTTTCGTTTGGCTCAAGCGTCAACGTCTGGCACGATCGTACCGGCGCTCTGATGCTGTCGTCGCGGTCAGCCGTCAAGCCGCTTTGTCCGCCGAGCGATACTATCGACTGAAACCGAGGAGCGTCCAGGTAATACCAAACCCAGTGCGGTTTTCCGCACCCGCACGCGATCTGTCGGATGCTCGCAGTTCGGGCAGGACACGTTTGGTGTGCGTGGGAAGAATGACCAGCGAAAAAGGTCATGCTGATTTGATCGACGCGATGGCCAGCGTGGTCGCGAACTGGCCGGCCGACCAACCGCCTCCAGAGCTTCACCTGGTCGGTGACGGTGTGCTTCGCGGCGAGCTGGAACATCAATCACAACGCTTGCACCTGCAATCCGTTTGCAAGTTTATTGGTGCGGTCGATGACGCGACCGACGCGATCAGTGGTGCCGACGCGTTGATCTTGCCGTCGCGATTCGAAGGGATGCCCAACGTGGTGTTGGAATCGATGGCCTTGGGAACGCCGGTGATTGCGACCAAAGCCGGAGGGACGATCGAATTGCAACACGACCAACCGACGGCATTTTGGGCCGACGTCGCTTCACCAGCATCGTTAGCAGACGCGATCTTGGAATTCGCCCGTCGCCCTGACCTCGCACAGCAACACAGCAAAGCGGCGTGGCAGATGATTCAAACACACCACGACTTGAACCAGACCGTGAAGCGAATCGAGACGCTGCTCGCCGGATAAAAATTGCCCGCGCAAACCGGTGCTGTAAACAAAGTCAAAAGGAATGGCAAAACCAAATGTCGTTCGGCTCTCCGAGCCGAAAACGCAAGTCCAGCTAAACTCTTGTTTTCCGCTCGGAACGTCGAACGACACTAGAACGGCCCATCGGAGGCTCGGTACAAAAACTTGCCAGCCGAGATTCCGGCTTTCTTCGGATTGTCTCGGATGTAGTTTCGCAAATAGTCCAGTTGCTCCGCGTTTCTGACGAGATGATCAAACGGCTCAGGGAACCATAAAACGCCAGTCCTGTCTGTTGATCGATTAATCTGCCTCGCCGAGTAACGCATCCAACCGCCGGGTTGTGTTTTTGCAAGTTCGCTTGTCTGAAAAGAGATCAGGCAATGGACGTGGTTCGGCATGATCACAAAATCGCCAAGCCAATAGCGATCACCGTGAAATTTGGCCAGCGACTTGGCCACTTCACTCGCCGCAATGGGATTCGCGAGCGTGCACTCTCCCAGGCAGTTGTCGAGTGTCGTTTCACGTTGACGAGAGAAGTGCTTGTCGAATCTCTGCTGATCTTCGAGTGACAGTTTCTGATAGCCAGCTTTCCAATCTCGATCCACATCGACACCCTGTCGACGTAGAAAGTCGAGTCGTTCTCGAAACCAACGCTGGATCACTGAAGCGGGGATCGAATCGTTCAATCGCATGGTCAGGAAACAGATCGCAGCGGGTTGATGCCAATGGGGGCGAGTGCGATTCCAGGTGTCGAAATCGCCTTTCGGATCAAACAGCTCACCAACGAGTCCGTCCATAATGACAACTATGTCTTGGGCACAACGAATATCGGAAAGTGGAACTAAATTCTACACTCCAGGAAGCGCAATCAGCTCGGAGAGCTGAGCGACATTGTCGCTCGGTTCTCCGAACCGAAAGCGCATCAAGCTACAACGTCGTCCAGTTGTTTCCACATTACCTGAAACTGAATTAGCTGTGTGGAGCGCAATCAGCTCGAAGAGCTGAGCGACAATGTCGCTCGGTTCTCCGAACCGAAGGCGCATCAAGCTACAACGTCACCCAATCATTTCCACGTTGCCTGAAGCAGGTTCATTCAGCGGCGGCAGGTTTGACTCCGGAGGAATCCGCGTCGGTAGCTCGGGGTGGCAGCCCCGAGATTGCGACGCGAACAACAGACTCGCCCCGGAGGGGCCGGCGGTGCAAATTCCTCATCTCGAAATCAAGCCCGCTGGTCATTGCTGCGGACGCCTTCGGGATCAACTTCGGCGTTATCGGAAAGCTTGTCGGGTTATCACTCTCAGAGGTCAAATCCACTCTTTGCCAAAGGAGTAGTCCTTCCCGGAAACAGGACCCTCACCGGCGAGCCAAACGCGACGAACACACCACTGCTGTACATGGACTACACAAACATCACCTGAACCGAGTTCTTCACATCGCTGAACACGATCTCCTGCAAAGGTGGTCAATCGACCAAACGAGCGGCCCGATTCAAGCGTTTGATGAGTGGCAACATCTACTATTAGTGTTCGATTAGTGAAGATTAGTGGTTGGGAATTTGGAACACTGATCTGTACTAATAGAACACTAATCAGAGCGGGCAGCTGCAGTTCTTTCCATTCGGCGGATTGGAATTCAGGAGTGCTCGTTGGTGGCGGGACGCGAATCGTGTGTCCAACACTTCGAGTGATGTCACGTGCGTCTTGCTAAACTCGCCAAGGGCGTCGAGGGGGTTGATGCGACTCGATCGCGAATGCGTTGAGGGCGACTCTGCTTCTACGACGAGAATCTGTTGGTCTACAGATTCGTCATCCAGGCTGCTTTGTAACGCAGGCCTAGATTCAAGATGCGTTGTAGTAGCGCGTCGTATGTGATTCCGCCACGCTCGGCGGACTCGGCGAAGTCTTCGCCGTATTCGATGTTTGGATTCGCGTTGGCTTCCAAGACATAGACTTCGCCCGAGTCGGTCAGCCGTAAGTCCATTCGCGCGTAACCGCTCAGGTTCAACGCGCGGTAGACACGTTTGCAGATCTTGGCGAGCTTTTCGCCGGCGTCACCGCGCAGGTCTTCGGCTTCGTGCGTCGTGATGCCGTGTTTCTCCTGGTACTTGCGATTCCATTTGACTTGGCTGGTCGCGATCCGCGCGGTGTCGTCGGGCATTTTGCCGAAGTCCATTTCCCAGGCAGGAAACGTTTGCAGCCGTTGGTTGCCGATCACGCCGACATAGATTTCGCGGCCTTCGATGTACTGTTCGACCATGGCATCGTCACCGGCGTGTTCGTGGACGAAGCTGACACGTTCGACCAGTTGCTCGTCGTTGCGAACGATGGACGCTTGGCTGATCCCGAACGAAGCGTCTTCGGTGACCGATTTGACGAACAGCGGGAACTCAAGCTTCTTGGGCCGATGTACCGTACGTCCGACCGGGAACACGGCGAAGCGTGGGGTCGGGATGCGATGATACGTCAGGATTTTTTTGCTGAGCGCCTTGTCTTTGCTCAGCAGCAGCCCGCGCGGGTTGCAACCGGTGTAAGGCTGCTGCATCAGTTCCAGATAACTGATGATCGCAAAGTCATAGGTCACGACGCCGTGGAATTCTTCCAACAGCATGAACGTGAGATGCGGTTGGAATTCGGTTAATGCGTCACGGATTGGCGCCAAATCGTCGTACACGCCAACGGGCAACACGTCGTGGCCGAGATGTCGTAGCGTGTCGCAGACATCGAACTCAGCTTTCCAGGCGTCAAGCTCTTTGTCGGTGACGCCGTCGAGCGTCATTGGAGGAACATGACCGGCGCGGACCAGCACCAACACACGCAGTTTGTTCACATCATCACCCGTCTATGGCCCGAATTGAGATAATTGCTCGTTCGCAGGGCCACCAAAATCATCGCGTCTCGCTTACAAACCTCAGCGCTGGTCCCCAACCTCAGATTTAATTCTCGGCAGCGCTCGATCATTTCCTGCAGCACTTGATCGATCATATACGAGTTTGCACCGGTCCAATTCGCGACGACCCGTCGGATCTCCCCACGCCATCGTGACAGTAACGCCGCGGCGGTCGGATTACGACGGTGGGAGCGGTCGCAGGAAAAAAGTTTGCGAAGATCTTTGTCGTAAACATTCGGATAATCCATCCCATAATGCTCACGTTTCCTACGGTAATGCGTTCGCAGGGTCCGGCGAATTTGGCTGACCGGGTCGAGCGTCTGTTTGGACTGAACCGTGGGCGTCTTGCCGGCGACGCTGCTCATGAACTCGTCAACGTATTCCAGTTTTTTAAGAGCCGGCCAATTTCGGTAGCGCGTTTTCCAGCGGCTTTTCTTTGGCAACCAAACCGCGAACGTCTCGGCAAAGTCCTCCAGCGGATGCGCCTGGGCGTACCACATTTCCAGATGCAGGACGTAGTCGCGTGTTTGTGGATTCGGCTTGTAGAACTCGCGATAGGGTTCGGAGGACTTTCCGAACAGCTCGCGATAACGCGCTTTGCGGCGGATTTGAAATGCGGTGTCGATCGCGTGGCCGGCTTCGTGACGAAGAATTTTCATGCACCACTGCTTGGTGCCGCCTTCGACTTCCAGTAACTGTTTTCGCTCCAATCGGCACAATCGCGGGTGGGCCAGATAGAACGGAATCGCGATCCCCGGTATACCATCAGGCGAGAACCAGTCTTCGCTCAGCCAGAAATGCGGTCGAAACTTCAATCCTCGATCAGCCAGCTCTCGATTCAACTGATCGATGCGGGCTTCCAAGATTGTGTCTCGGATCGATAGTTTCAGATCACAGATTCGCATGTCCAACAATTCTTCGTCGGTCATCGAAGCTAGATCCGGCACACTCCCACCCATATCTCTCCACAACTTACTGCGACAGTCGTTGAACCCACTGACTCAACGATAGGTCACCATACTCCGTTGGCGAGTCTAACAATCTCCCGGCATCAAAACAAACTCGCGTGAACGAGACAACCTCTATCGATGTTCGATCGCAGACCGTCTGCGGCAAACTGACTGGCACAGGCCGATCGGCGATCGCCGTCGTCGCACTCGCCGGCCCTTCGGCGGAACAATACCTGAGCGAGTGTTTTCGAACCAATCATCCGCGGCCATTGCTGCATGGTGACGTGCGTTACGGGACTTGGTCGCGATCGGATGAAAACGCCGGCGAGTCGGTCGTTGTGATCCCCCTGGATGCCGATCGTTTTGAAATTCACAGCCACGGTGGCAGTGCCGCGGCCAAGCGGATCATCCAGGATTTACGGGATTTGGGAGCCGTCGAGACCTCGCCCCATCAAATCCGATTGTTCGAATCGATTCCGACCGAAGATCGATGGGTCGCCGAAGCCACTCAAGCCCTCGCCGCTTGTGTGACGGCAAAAACCGCAGCGATTGTGCTGGACCAAATCCGCGGCGCGTTGGTCGGATGGCGTGACCAGAAACGTCGGGCCGTCGCCGAATCGAAGGGTGGATCTGCTGACGAAACGCTGTGTCGATCGATCACGCGAGAAGCAGCACAAATCGCTGCCGCCGGCAAGATCGGCACCCGACTCGCCCGTGCCTTCGACGTCGTTCTGTGCGGGCCACCGAACGTCGGTAAAAGCAGTTTGATCAACGCGATGGTGGGGTACGACCGCAGCATCACGATGGATGTCGCAGGCACGACGCGCGACGTGCTAGATGCCGAAACGGTGTTCGACGGATGGCCAGTCCGGTTGCGAGACACCGCCGGATTGCACCAAGCGGGCAACGAAATCGAACGTCAAGGCATCGAACGCGCGCTCGATGCGGTCAAGCACGCTGACCTGTTGGTGCTGGTGCATCAGCCCAATTCGCCGCCGCTGGATCCGTTTTTTCAGCAGGTCCTGGCCGAGATCGAAACGGCCCCGCCGCTGATCAAAGTGCTCAACAAAGCTGATTTGGCAACCGACGCGAACGGTGACACCCGCTTCGACCAAAGTGTCGGGGCCATCCGCACAATCGCGACCGACAACCAGGGCGTCAACGAACTCGTCACCGGGATTCTGAAACGTCTGACCGCGACGATGACCGGACCGGGCACGCCGGTCCCGATCAACCAACGACAATTGGACTGGATCGAGCGAGTCGCCGGCGCGACAACGCTCGAGCAACTACATGACCGACTTTGCGCAGACTGATCAGACGTCGAAATTCGTCAGCTTTCGGATCGTCGGCAAAGCTTCTTCCGCCCAAGTCTTGTAGTCGTGCCATTGGCCTTGCTCGAAAATAAAGGTCTGCCCCGATTCGCGGTCGACGTGAATCGCCAGCGGCTTCGCAAACCGGCTTTTCAGAATCTCTTGGGCGTCCTGGTCGTGCCCGTGAGCCAAGATGGCGAGTGAGAACAGAAAATTCGATTCTGAATGCGACTGTGTCAATTCGCTTGGCTGATCCAAGAACGCCGAGAAGGACAGGAACGTGGTGCGCCGAGTGAAAAGTTCTTCCGGCGATTCCTGCGGCCACGCTTCCAGAATTTGTCGTCGGGCTTCTTCCAACGGCATCAACGGACGCGATGACTTGTGATCGGATCGGGCCAATCGGTACTCCGCCGATGCGAGGTGTGGTTCGGATGTTGCCAAGATCGATTGCTGGTTCAGCACCGCGATAAACAACAGGACCGAGACGACCAACGGAATGACTAAAAAGCGGTTCATGTAAGGACCTCTAATTGAGAACTTGAAGGAACAGGACGAACTGGAAAGGCAACACGCAAGCCGGATTCGGCAACCCAAACGCTGGCCAGCAGGCTCAGCCAAACCGACGCGATGTAGTTCTCACGCGCCGTGACGGCGGGGATGCCATAAGCGATCGCCAACTGAATCAAGCGAAACCACACCGCCCCGAGCGATAGCGAATACGAACGGATCATCCAGCGAGCATGGTCGGCGAGGTCGCGGTTAACGGTCGCGCGATAGCCAAGCCACGTGGTGATCCACCACAGGACGCCGGTGATCGCAAACCCGACCGCCGCGTACGGTCCGCCTTTGGAAACCGGGCTGAGGATTAATCCGGTGGGCGCCGCGACCCATAGAATCGAATTCAGGTGCGCGTAACCCAGCCATCGATGCAGCTTTCGAAACCGAATCAGCCTCCGCACCATCAGCATTGGGCCGGTCAACAGACACACCGTCGCCGAGGTGATGTGTAGATAAAATGCCGTTCGCCACAGCGGTTGGTGACGCAGGTCGCCTTTTTCGATCAGGAACGTCGGCGTTCGGTCATCACGAAAATACGCCAACAGACTGACTGCAATCGCAACCGACCCCAGTACAAAGACGAGGCTCCACAGGGCTCGGAAACGCAACGACGAAAACACCAGCATTGCTCAGCCTTGGTGTGCGGCGGCGGACGATCAAAGACAACCGACGCAGTATTGCTTGAGACCGTTTGGCAATCGTCAGAACATTGTCAAATCCGAGTCAAAGGTCTTTGCCGTGAAACTGGTCTTTTGCTGGCGGGACGATTTCGCCTATGTTTCACGCGTGAAAAACCGTAAGGAAACGTAACCCGTTGGTAGAACACTTTCCCATGGAAGGGAGAAATTCGATGGACGATCGCTGGCGCACGCAACACGACGCGGTTCCGTGGCAACAGCACGCCCCGTACGGCGAGCCACCGCGCCCTGCTCGTGACCCCAACGCGGCCGCGATCTATCACCAACTGGCACAAGCAAACGCCGAAATTGCCCGATTGCGTGGCATCGTCGCCTCCACCCAATCCGACGCCGATCGACGCTTCGCCCACCTGCAGCACCAAGTGCTATCGCGTTCAAACGCAGAAAAAGCCGACTTGATTGCCAAGCTAAACGAATTGCAATCAAAGAATCGCGAGCTTCAACAATCGCACCAAGCCGAACGCGATCACCGGATTTCGCGAGAGAATGACCTGGCTGGCGAAGTCGACTCGCTAAAAAAAGAACTGGCCAACATGGCCTCCGCCGCGCTCGCCGAACAGCAAACGCTTCGCGACCATCACGCGCTACAAAGCCAGCGTCATCAAGCGTTGTTGGCAGAACGCGATCAGCAAATCCATCACCAAGAACGTTTGGTCAAGGATGTCGAATCGCGTGCGGTCGCCTTTCGCCAACAGCTTGAGTCTGCCGATCAGCGTCGCGCCGCGTGGGAGTCTGCTCACGAAAGCTCCGTCGACCTCGCCGACTGGTTGGTGCAACAATGCCAAAAGCTCTCGCGTGATTTGTCGTCCTCTGAGAACGCGTATGACCAATTGCATGACGAAGCGATGCGATTGCTGCAGCAACGCGACAACCGACTGAGAAAGCTCAGCGATACGGTATCGGTTCTACAAACGGATCACGAAGCCGTCGAACTAGCCAACGCTGACCTAGACCATCTCAATGATCGGCTTCAGTGCGAACTTGACGAACTGACCAAAGAGTTCGACAACGTCCAAGTGGGCGCTAAACGCGAACAACAGCAGCTCGTCCAAGCGACGCAATCAGTCAGCGATCAGTTGGCCCGCACAAACCTGAAACTCGAATCGCTGTCGCGTGAGAAGCAAGCGTTGCTCGAAGCGATCGAACAACGTCGCGACATCGAAGACCAATTCGACGCATCGCTGTTTGCCAAAGAACAAGAAATCAGTGCCAGCAAGCGTGCGGCCGACGACGCCCGACGACAACTTGATCAACTCCGCCGCGAACATGCGGTCTCGGTCGGCCAAAACGATCAATTACGCAGCCAAGTCCGCGAACAGGACAAAGAACTCGCAGAGTTGAAACAAAGGTTGGATGACGCGAACGAGCAGCTTGACCAAGCGGTCGAATTGGCCGACCAGCGTGACCAACAGTTCCGCCAGCTGCAAACCGCAACGCGTGCCGCCGAAGCCAACGCGACGCTTCAGCAACACGAAACCGCTCGCGAATATGCGATGGAAATTGATCGTCTGGAAAGTCTGATCGAAAAATACGAGTGTGAAAGCCGTGCGGCGGCGCATGACAAGGATACGGTCGTCACTGCCGTTGCGGATTCCGTTGTGATTGATGAGCGACAAATCGCAGAACGCGTCCGCAGCGAAACGTCACGTTTGGAACAAGATCTGATCGCGACGCGCGAACGTTACCATCATGCAAATCTGATCGAACAACGCCGCCGTGAATCACTGGAAGAACAATTGCAGCGCTACATCGCTGACAACAGTTCGTTGACGATCCGTCTGCGAGAAGCTGACATCGAACGCCAGCAGTTGCAGTTTCGTCTTAAAACGTTCGACGGCTTTGAGAAACCCGTCGCCGAAGCAAAACGACTCAGTCGCGAACTGGCCCGTCATCAAGCTGAATCGGCAGCCGAACGTGAAGCCCTTTACGATCGCATCGAAGCCTTGCATCAGGCAAGGGCTCGAATCGCTGCCTAGCGACCTGTTGATTTTCAGGTTTGTACTGTCCCGTTGTAGCCTTCTGCTTCGCAAAAGCAGCGGTAGAGAACGCTACTTTCGCGGAGCGAAAGGCGACACTCGAAACGTCAGTTTTGACACTGACGCTTTTGAGGAGAACGAAATCCGATCGGTAACCATCAAGTCTCGGTTTCCGTTTCGTGCTCTGCTTCTTCGAGACTTTCCCGAACCTCTTCGCCAGCGGTCCAGTAAAACACCGTCCCGATGATCGCGATGATCACTTTGACGATTTCAAAGGTGAGTGCGACGAGTGTTCCCGACGCCAACGTCGGTTCGGCCGGGATCAGATGATACAGCCATTCGATCGCCGCTTCGAACACGCCGATCCCGGCAGGCGTGATTGGTAGGCTGATGCCAACATTCCAATCGGGACGATGATAATGTGTTCGGCAATGGTCGGAACCGACGCATACAAGCTACATGCGATCAGGTAGACGCTAACCGTTAGCAGAAAATGCACCCCCAGGCTCATCAGGATCGACAAGCCAAAGGCGATCGGGTGGTGGTGAAACATCCGGAGCGGCGGACCGATACGGTGAATCGCGCCGCCAACAACAGGCTGTTTTTCACCCATCCGGACGAGTCGATCGACAAAGGCACCGCCAAAGACAAGCACACCCAGCACCGCCGTCCCGATCCCGGCCAACACACCACAGCCCCAACGCAGCTTTTGCATGTCTTCCGAATCGACGCCGGATGCCAAGCTTTGCCCTTGGATAATGAAAGCTGCCGAAGCGAGCAACAACAACCCGTACAAGCCGACACCGCGATCGACCATGACCGATGCGACCGCTTGAACGCGGCGTCCGGGACGTCGCTTGGCCAAAAAGATCGCTTTGAACAAGTCGCCACCGACACTGCCGGCCGACACAAAGTTCAATAGAAAACAGATCGCCCCCAACCGGTGCGCTTCCAACATCGTCAATTCGATTCCCTGGCACCGTACCAACATGCACCAGCGGATAAACGACAAACTGATCGCGCCGACCGCAACAAACAACGCCGTGACCAACAGCGGATAGTTCTTGGGGTGTTGCGAAAGCGATTCCCACTGTTCAGGTTCAATGCGTGAAACCAAAAGCACGATAATCCCAAGCGGGATCGCGATTTTGCAAAACGTCAGGAAGATTTGTTGTGGCGATTTCATCCGCCGAAGGATAGCTCGTCACCCGGTCGCATGGAAGGTCGAACGCCGACGCGAACGTTGACGCCGTTTGCCGTGTCCGACCCGCAAATGCACACCAATTTCCCTCAACATCGGACGTCGTGATGACCGTTCTCGTTACTGGCAGTGCCGGCCACCTTGGCGAGGCTTTGATGCGGACCTTTCGCACCACAGGCCAACCCGCGATCGGACTCGATCGAATGGATTCAGAATTCACCGATGTGGTCGGCAGTGTTTCGGATCGCAAGCTCGTCGATCGGTGTCTGGCGGATGCCCGAACGGTGATTCACGCCGCGACGCTGCACAAACCGCACGTCGCGACTCACCGCCGCCAGGACTTCGTCGATGTGAACGTCACCGGCACTTTGAACCTGCTGGAATCAGCCGTCGCAAATCACGTCGACGCGTTCATCTTCACCAGTACCACCAGCGCGTTTGGCGATGCCTTGGTGCCACCGCCCGGCGAGCCCGCGGCATGGATCACCGAGGAAGTACGGCCCGTACCCAAAAACATCTATGGGACGACCAAGGTCGCCGCCGAAGACCTTTGCCAGTTGTTCCATCGCGACCACCGTATCCCAACGTTGATACTGCGGACGTCACGCTTTTTCGCCGAAGAAGACGACAACCGGTCCGTACGTGAATCCTTTGCCGACGACAATATCAAAGCCAACGAGTTCGTCAGCCGAAGAGTCGACATCGAAGACGCTGTCGCGGCGCACTGCTGTGCACTCCGTCAAGCCGCATCGCTCGGTTTCGGACGTTACATCATCAGCGCGACGACTCCGTTCACACCTGATGATCTGCCCGAGTTACGCCGCGACGCCCAAGCTGTATTTCGCCGGCGGTTGCCGGAACTGGTCGCCACGTATGAACAACGCGGATGGTCCATGTTTCCGACGATCGATCGAGTCTATGACAACGCGAAAGCTCGTCGTGAGTTACTTTGGCAACCTCAATACGATGTGACCACAGTGATGCGTCGCCTTGATCACGGCCAGCCGCTGTTGTCGGATCTTGCAACCACGATCGGCAAAAAAGGCTATCACGAAGAATCGTTCGCCGACGGTCCCTACCCAACCGCCTAGCGATCGCTTTCATCGTCTGCGTTGCTTCGAAGACGAAATCCGATAGGATACAAGGCCGCACGCGACGAACGCCATGAAACAGAACACCGACGCCACCCTTCCCGATCCGAGCTCGCGCATGGAATGCCAGATGAAACCGGCACCCCATGACGCTTGCCTGGATGTGGACACGATTTCGCAGCAATGTGACCTGCGGACCCAGCGTCGCAGTGGGCCTGGCGGTCAACATCGCAACAAAACCAGCAGCGGTGTGTTTCTCGAGCATCGGCCCACGGGAACCATCGGCGAAGCGACCGAACGACGAAGCCAAGCACAAAACCGCGACGTCGCACTGCGGCGGCTGCGCTACCTACTCGCGATCTCCACCCGCACCCCAAGCCCGCTCGACGCGGCGTCACCGCCCAACGAGCTCGAAGCCGACTTTCGCAAGCGGTATCGTCGGCACCCATTGAAGCTGAACGAAGAAAACGACGACAAGCCAGCCGTGTTGGCGTTGATCTTGAATGACCTCTGGGCCAGTGGTGGCCAACCCAGTTTGGTCGCGCCGCTTTGGTCATCGTCGACCAGCAAGATCGTCATGCTGCTGCGGTCGTTCCCGCCCGCGCTGACTTGGGTCAACCGGGTTCGCGAACATCACGGCAGACTGCCGTTACATTAGACGCTGTACTGAAGACGCTGTTTCATGCGACCGTTGCCAGCCCGAACCGCTCCGATCATCCATAGCTTGCGTGTCGGGGTGGTATTCGCGCTTTGTCTTTTGATCCCATCTGCTCGGCCACCCTCGCCAACACACGACGGTTCAATCGCAGCACCCGATCTAGCGATCGTGCAATCGATCCTTCCCGAAGTTTTCTCGATCGAACCGACCGCCGATGCCGAGGGATTCTGGCAAGCATTCGATTCAAACCGACAAGCCATCGCCCGTGTGGGCCGAACCCTGCCAGCAGCAAACGACGTGATCGGTTATCGCGGTCCGACGGAAGCGTTGGTGGTGATTGATGCTGAGTTCAATCTTCTGGGCGTTCGCTTGATCAACAGCGCCGACACCAAAGAACATGTCAACGCGGTGCGCCTCGCGACTGATTTCTTTGACCAATTTCGCGAGTGGAGATTCGACGACTCGGGGTCGCAGGAATCTCCAAGCAAACCCGAAATCGATGCGGTCTCGGGCGCGACGTTGACATCACTTGCGTTGGCAAAAGGAGTCATGGCTAGGATCGGTGGTTCACGTCAGTCGCTTGTGTTCCCTGAACCGATCGAAGTCGACGAGATCTCTGATTGGTTTCCAAAAGCGGACTACATCACCAACAGCAACTACTCCGCCGCCGTCTATGACGCCGAAAATCAAAGGATCGGGCAAGTCCTTCGATCGGGCGCGTTTACCGATAGTATTGCCGGTTACCAGGGACCAACCGAATTACTCTTCCGGATTCGTGATGACAACCGTTCAAACGCGAAGGACGTGATCATCGAAGCAATCAAGATTCGTTCGTCGTTTGATAACGAACCCTATGTGCGTTATTGCCGGATGGAGCGGAGCTTCTGGAAAAAGTTTACCGGACAAACGCGTCGGCATCTGGCCGGAATGACGTTGGAGCAATCTGGTGTCGAAGGTGTTTCCGGTGCGACGATGACCAGTCTGGCAATCGCAGAAACAGTTTATCAAACTTGCGAGTGTTGGAATGAACAACAACGATTGGAAACCGAACGCCAACGTGATCGGACGACGTTGTGGGGACGAATGACACATAGCCGGATTGGTAAATGGGGTAACGACGTTCGGCTTAGCAACGCGGGCTTCGCTTGCATCTTGCTGATGATCGGGTTGGGAACGGTGAAGCGATTGGGTTGGTTTCGCAAACGGTGGTTTCGACGCGTTTGGTTAGTTACCGTCGTTGTTGTGGTCGGGTTTTGGTCCGGCAATATGCTGTCGATGTCGCTGATTGCGGGGTGGGCAGGCGAAGGCATCGCGTGGCGACTGGCACCGGGCTTGGCTTTGATCGCGCTGATCGCATTGGTCGGGCCAGCCGCTGGAAAATCGAACCCGTACTGCAATCATGTCTGTCCTCATGGTGCCTTGCAACAACTGATTCGGCCCTCGCAACATTCGTCGCGTCGGATCAAGTTGAATCGCAAGTTAGCTTGGATGATGACGATGATTCCGGGATGCAGCCTGACGATTGCTTATCTGACGCTGCTGTTTTACCCCACGGTTGAACTGGCCAATTGGGAACCGTTTCATGCGTACTTGTTTCGTCTGGCGCCAACCGTATCGATTGCTTTCGCGGTAGCGACCTTGGTGGCTTCGGCTTGGATTCCGATGGGCTATTGTCGTTATGGATGTCCAACAGGACGGCTAATCGAATACCTTCGCCGACGGGCCACCGGCCATCGCTTGACAGTTTCTGACGGCACCGCAATCGTGTTGCTGGCAGTCGCCCTTTCGGTCCGTCTATCGGGATAACTGGATCATGCAATTATTTCGTCAAACCTGTCCACACTGCCAAGCGACGCTGGAACTTCCAATCGAGGCATCGGGAAAACGATCCCTGTGCCCGGGGTGTGAGCGCGAGTTTGTTGCCGAACGAGTCGGAGTGTCCTCCGTTCCACACCAAGACGACCGGTCAATTGCTCTCGAGCGCCCTCTCGAACGGGTTTCTATCGAAACTCTGTTTGCGGACACGATGGCGATCGTATCGCTCCGTCGCCGCGACCTTTATCTGCCCGCTTTCGTGCTGTGTTTGGGTTACTTCCTATTGGTAGTGATTCCACTTAGCGGATTAAACGTCTACGCACAAACCAACTTGCGTTCGGCATTGATTTGGCTTGGCATAGCGACGCCATTCTTTTGCGGCGTCAACACCTATGTGATTGCCATTTTGATTTACATCGCAAACCGGACGGTCAACGCTTCGTCGAGTGAAGAACCGGCAAGCAACGGAACCGTATTGAAATCGTCTTTCAAACCCGGATGGCCTCTGTTTCGACAAGTCGCGACGTTCGTCTTATTGGCGACGTTCATTGCATCGGTTCTGGTCGTGGCGACCGGTTTGATGTTCAACCAGATGGCCGCGGCGACGATTCAGTTGATGCTGCTGTTGTTCGCGTTTGCGTTTGCGGTTTCCATCATCGCACCCGTCCTCATTGCGATGATGTTGTGGCCGATGCTGCCGCTTTGTGACCGCCCGATGCCGCTCCTGGTACGACTGCGGCGAACGTTTCGAATCGCCGCACATAGCTTGTTCAATTCGTTTCTGATCTCTGTCGCGATCACGTTCCTGCTCGGTATCGGTCTGGGGCTGATGGGGATCGGATTGATCATAACCGCCCCGATCGCGGCACTCTTGCTGGTCGTCGCACAGCGACGGACCGAGGGCGAATCGATTCGTTTCCTTGACGAGCAGTGACCGTTGCCTGCTAAGAAGAGCTCCCAAAAAGAAAACGGTCGGCGTGTCAAATTTTATTGACACAACCAGGAGACTCGGTGTACCATGACAGCGGTACACCGAATCGAGTTCACTCTAACCGAGAGTGCCTGCCGATGTTTTTTTCAGTCGATCCAGACGGGGATGTCCCGATCTACGAACAGATCGTCCGCCAAGTCAAACTTGCGGTGGCGGACGGCATCCTGGTCGGTGGACAGATGCTGCCGAGTGTTCGTCAATTGGCCAATGATTTGGCGATCAATTCGAACACGATCGCGCGAGCGTATCAGGAATTGCAAAGCGATCAGGTGATCGAACCGTTGCGCGGTCGCGGTATGATCGTCCGTCGGGACGCGATCAAGCGTTGTACCAAAGCGCGCAACTCTCTTGTCACGGACAGCTTTCGCCGTGCCCTTGCCGATGCCTTGGCAGGCGGAATGACCGCCGACGAATTACGCGAACTCTTCGAAAGCGAACTCACACGCCAACTCAAGGAGATCGAACAAACCGCGCGAGCCAGCGGCAACGGCAGCCATTGATTTCTTCTCCTCTTTCACCGGTCACTTCTCTTGGGGAATCGCACAATGAATTCGATCATTTCATTAAAGAGCGTTAGCAAGTCGTTTGGGGATAAACAAGCACTCGATGAGGTCAGCTTGGATATCCCGCCCGGGATCGTGTTTGCCTTGCTAGGTGAAAATGGCGCTGGCAAAACCACGATGATTCGGATCTTGACCGGGGCGATCAAGCCCGATGCCGGCACCGCGACGGTACTGGGATTGTCTTGTCATCGTGATGGCGAAACGATCCGCCAACGATCCGGTTATGTGTCGGACGCGCCGGCCCTGTATGACTGGATGACGTCTCAAGAAATCGGTTGGTTTACGTCCGCCTTTTATGATGAAGCGTTCCCATTTCGGTATGCCGAAGCGCTGCAGAATTTCGACGTTCCGGCGGGCGTCAAAATCAAGAACATGAGCAAAGGCCAACGTGCAAAAGTCGCGTTGGCGTTGGCAACCTCGCACGATCCGGAGCTTTTGATTCTGGATGAGCCGACCAGCGGACTTGATCCGATGGTCCGTCGTCAATTTTTAGAATCGATGGTCGACCGGGCAGCACTCGGGCACACCGTTTTTCTGTCCAGCCATCAGATCAGCGAGGTCGAACGGGTCGCGGACTGGATCGGTATTTTGCACGAAGGCAAACTCAAGTTGGTCAAGCCACTTCAGGACCTTCGTGAATCGACGCAGATCATTACTGCGACGTTGGAGCATAGCGACGCAACGGTGGCGCTGCCTCGCGGCGAGGTGCTGACAGAAACCAAGAACGCACGCCAAATTCGCTGGATTGTCAGCAATTTGCCAGAAAACTGGCGTGACGATTTTCGTGAGGACTCCGGAATTGTTCGCATCGAACAAACGACTCCCACGCTGGAAGAAATCTTCGTCGCGGTCTGCGACGCTCGGGCCAGTCGCCCACCGCAGCAAAGTAACGTCAACGAACGCAAACCTGCGACAGAATCGGTGGCGTAGCAGCGTTTCAGTGAGAGTGTTTGGTACGGTGCTTCAACGTTAAGAGTGATGCAATGAATGGACGAATCTTTTCGCGGCTTCTTTGGAAGGACTACCGCATCGTTCGAATGCTCGGCGTGGCCGCATGCTGTGCGTCAGTCGGGATGATGGTGTTGTTGGAACTCTCGGCCGCTATGAACAACTTGCATGACCAGGAAGTTGCCAACCTGGCGAGAGCGATTTGGGTGTTTGTTCCATTTCTGGTCGCCTTCGGTGCTCCCGCAATGTTGGTCGGGATGGAAGAAGAAAGCGGCTCCCTGAAATGGCTCGGGACGTTGCCGGCCAATTGGAAGATGGTGACGACGAGTAAGTTTGTTGTCGGCCTAGCCTGTCTGTTGGCTTCTTGGGCGATCGCGACGACCTTGCTAATGATCTCGTACCAATTGCATTCGATTCAACTGGATTTTCGCATCTCGACACGAGCAAATTTGATTGACGGTGACATGTCTGCGGCGATCGCGTTTATTGCGACCAGCCTACTGATGTTGATCTGCAGCTTTGTCACCGCCTATTTCTTTCGCTCACCAATCGCCGGTCTGATTGCGTTTTTACCGACGATCTTTGGCTGCCTTTGGGGCCTCGTCAATTGGTTTGACTTTCAAACCGGCCCCCAACATTCAACCCCGCTCACAACAGAACACTTGCCTTTGTTGATCGTCGATTCGGTCGGGTTAGCAATGATCGTGTTCACGTTGATGTATTTCCTGGCTTGGCGACGTTTGACTTGGGCACAACGCAAATGGTCGCTGAAGCGATCTTCCAAGCGATCAGAATTCTCGTCGGTCGCAAACGCATACCGGCCTCCCCATGAACCATCGCGATTGGCACAAGCTGTCATTCCGAAAGTTCCGCCAACTCGCTTCGGTGCACTGTTGTGGCAAAGTCTTCGCCCAACTCGCTGGTACTTCTTGCTAGCGATCGCCGCAATTTCGTGGGTGGCAGCGCAAGGGTTCTTTTATGTTTCCAACTCAAGAAACCTTTCGATTCATCCTGCCACGTTCCTGATCGCCAGCACGGTGTTGTTCTTTGTGGCCGGCCTGACGTTTTACAGTGATTCGCTTCGCGGCCGAAATGCGTTCTTCTTTGACCGTGGCATCTCACCAAAGCTGGTTTGGGTCACACGTGTGCTGCCATCATTCGTGATTGTGCATCTGCTGTTTGCCGCCATGATGGTTCTGATGTTCTTAGATCAGTCCCTGTTACTGCCATGGAAATGGGCAGCGACGTACGGGATCGGACTTTCTGCGTATGCGATGGCCGTGATGTTTTCGCAATCGACATCGCGACCGCTGCTGAACTTCTTCGCGGGCCCCGTGGCGGTTTACTTTTCAGCCATCCTGTTGGGATTGTGTCTGTTCGAGTATTTCGCTGAAGCGATGGGACTGCTGATCATTTCGGCAATCATTCTGCTTTACGGGTCGTATCGTTTAACCGACTTGTGGATGCAGCAGCAGACACGCAACCGCCGCTACATTTTGCGTCAATCAAAGTACATCGCGGCAGCACTCTTTGCGCCGTTTTTGATTGTCTTTGTCGTTCGCTGGGCGACGTTGCCGCCACGTGATTCGAGTTGGAGACATGAAATGGAAACGGTCCAGCTGCCAAGCCGAAGCAGTCTGGAAAGCATTTGGATCAATCCGAACCTTCTCTATAACTCAACATTGACGCCGAGCAATGACTATTTCGATTCGCGAGAAGAAGCATCTCAGAAGATTTCAGCAGAACTGGCAGCCAAATCGTCCATCGGCGAGCATGTCACATTCAATGAAATCGCGTCATGCTTTACCAATGAAGCCATCTTTTATGGATTACGGCAGGACACGCTTGCAATCACCTGGCTTGAAGCCCCCGATTCAGCGAACTACGAACTCCAACTGGACTGTATCCGTGTCTTGTCGAAGTGGTCGAAACTGATCCGTGAGCGCGCCGTTGTTGGACAAGCCGACTTAACCACGCTGCTGTCGATCGCCGAACAAGCCGACTTGTTTAGCTGCGAAGCGCTTCAGATGTTTGTCAGTCGAGACGGCGCTCGGCCTGAGCTGCAAGAGATCATCGACGGCCTACCGGATGAGTATCTGGTTCAGCAATCACGCCGGAATGCGATGATTCGAAACTGGCGCGGTCCGCTGGAAAAACAAAGCCAACGATGGATGCCCAGACCACAAACACCCACCGCGTTTTGGATGTACCTGGAACAGGTTCGGTCGAAACGAGCGATTGACCGAATCACACAGATCGCCCTGAACCAAATCGAGTTCGATGCGCAAATCGATACTCAGGCAGTCGAAGACCTAATGAAAGACGCCTACATCGTCGTTGACCACCGCACCGACACTTTTGTCATGACGTCAACGACAAAATGGCTGGAACGATTTCAGACCGTCAACTTTTGGATGAAGCATCTTCGCCAACAGTCGCGTGATGCGAAGGATGCGGCAGGATTGAGTGTGGAATAACGCTAGGCGAATCGCTATTGCTTTCGCAGCGCTTCGATCGGGTTCATCGCTGCCGCTTTGTAGGCCGGATACACGCCAAAGATGATCCCGGTCGCGACGGAAATACCGAACGCCAACATGATCGCTCCCAGGCTGGTCACCGTTTTCATACCGGCCATCATCGTCACCGCGATCGGAATCGAAACACCAAGCACGACACCAAGGACTCCGCCGGCCGCCGACAGCACGGTGGTTTCCAACAAAAACTGCCGGATGATGTCTTTACGTTTGGCGCCAATCGCACGGCGAATCCCGATCTCGCGTGTCCGTTCGGTAACGGTCGCCAACATGATGTTCATGATGCCGATCCCGCCGACCAACAGCGAAATTCCCGCGATCGCCCCGAGCACCAAATTCCAAATTCGCTTCTCGTGCTCCGCCTGTGCCATTAGTTCCAACGGTACCAGCACTTGGTAGTCTTCTTTGTCGGCATGGCTTTTTTCCAGCAGCCCACGAATCATGTTGCTGTCGGGACCACGCGTGTGGCGGCTTCTTTGTCGTTTGCGTCGGCCACCGCCAAGGTAATTTCGCTGAGCTCGACCCGGTCGAACTCGCGGCTGCCGCGATTGCCTTCGTTGACGAAGAAACCGAACCGCGCCCGGCCGGTATCGAGTGGGATGAAGATGTCGCGGTTGGCATCGCCGCCTTCGCTTTCGCCGGCGCGGGCACGACCACTGTCACGCTGTTTCAGGATTCCGACGGTTCGAAAGGCGATCCCGCCGATCAAGATCGGTTGGCCGAGTGGATCATTGAAACCGAACAACGCTCGCGCCGCACCTTCGGTCAGGACCGCGACGTTGGACATGCCTTCTAAGTCGCGTTGTTGGATAAAGCGACCGCGTGCGACTTCGATTTTACGGACATCAGCCAAGTCCGGCGTGGTTGCCAAAACGCGAGCCTGCCCGATCCGACGACGGCCGTGTGAGACGTCTCGCTTTTTCATCATCAGCGGGACGATTGTTTCGCCGGTTGGCAAGTCTTGCAGGGCGCGCAGATCACCGTAGGTCAGGCCATACGCGTTGACTTTGTAGCTGGCCGTCGACACGATGCCTTGATTGTTCGACGAGCTACTGGAATCGTCCTCCGGGGCCGGTTTGAGCGAGCGAACAATCACGTTCCCAGCGCCCAGTTCTCGGATTCGATCGAGAGCGTCTTGCTTGCTGCCTTCGCCGATCGACAACATCGCGATCACCGAGGCGACACCCAGGATGGTTCCCAGCAGCGTCAACGAGCTGCGCATCTTGTGCAGCAACAGGTTGCGAACGGCAAGTTTAAGGGTGGCCCACCACATGGAAAGATTCGCTGTCTCGATAAATCGCGGTCGTACGGAAATCAGGAGAAAGCGGCTGAGCGATCAGCCGTCTTGGGAAAGCAATTCGTCGACAAATTCGCGAGGATTGAGTGCGATCTGTTCGCCATCGTTGAGACCTTCGGTGATCTGCACCATCGAATCGGTTTCACGTCCGACTTCGACTTCACGCAGCCCCAGACGATTGTTTTGACGGACCAACACGACCGTTTGGTCATCCCGTTCGATCACTGCTTGGATCGGAACCGCAATCGTATCGTCGATCGAGTCGACCAGGATTTCGGTGACCGCAGTCATCCCGGGTTTCAGTTGTTGGACTTCGTCATCGATGGTGACGATCGTGGTGTAGACCTTGGTGCCGCTGCTAAGCCAACCGTTTTGGTCGGGCAGAACTGCGATCGACTGGACGGTACCGATGTATTCATTACCGGGGAATGCGTCGACCGTGATACGAACTTTCATACCGATGCTGATCTGATCCAGGTCAGATTCATGAACGGCGGTTTGCACCTGCATTTCACGCAGGGATGGCAACGACATCAGGTGTTGACGATAGCGGGCCGGGGCACCTTCGCGGATTTCGTCGTTACGTGACGAAGCGTACGCGACCATGCCGTCTTCGGGTGCATAGATTTTGCACGCGGCAAGCTGCGTCTCGTAGCGTTCAAGTCGCTCTTCTTCTTTCTTGAGCGATTCGGTTCGTGCACGCAGGATCGCTTGCACCTGAGCCAGCTTGGCCTCGTTGTTTCGCAAGGTTTGTTCGAGTCCCTGCTTGCTGGTCGCGAGCTTTCCACGCAACCGCAGCAGTTCCATTTCCTGCTCGTAGTTTTCTTTTTTCTTCAGCGTCGCGAGCGTCGTTTCCAGTTTGTTCAACTGGGCCGCGTATTTGCCTTCGGCTTGCAGATAGGCGAGTTCGCTTTTACGGAGCTCGTTCCGGTTTGCGTAGCCGAGTTTGTAAAGCGAATCGATACCGCGGCGATCGTCACGGCGAAGTTCCAAGGTCGCTTGGGCTTCCAAGATCTGGTTGTTGACTTCGTCGATCGTCCGCTTGATTTCTTCAACGGCCAGCTTGTGCGTTCCGCTTTCGTCATCGGTAAACATTTTCAGTTCCAACTCGGCAAGCTGGACCTGCAGCTCGGCTTCCGCCTTGCTGGTTTCGTTTTGGACGATCTGGTTGTTGAAGTTTGCTTCGGCCTGGATTTGTGTCGAGCGAGCTTCCTCGGTATCGAGGATCTGTTGGTCGAGCTCTTCACGCATCGGTGCGGATTCCAGTTCGACCAGCAAGTCGCCTTTCTTGACCTTGCTGCCGTTGGGGATGATCCACAAGATCGGCGTGCCATTGATCCCGTCGCGCTGCACGTCTTCGACCATGCAGTTGATTTCGCGATTGTTCTGGCTTTGCAGATTGCCCCGTTCGATGACGGTGACGTTCATGTGTTGCGGATTCACGGTGTGCAGCAGCACGTTCTCGTCAATCCGTGTATCCGATCCAAAGAAAAACGACGACAGTGAAAACCCGACGACTGGAACGACGACGGCGGTTGCCAGGGCTTGGATAGCGTGGACGACACCGCGATTGGGTGCAGCAACCTTTCTCCGTCGGCGCGTTTGCTTCTGTTCGGTCTGGGAAGACGTGGCCTTTGAAGACATGGCGTTTCGGCAGGGAAAGTTGGATGGGAGTCGCTCGGCTGACAGTCACGATGCACAGCGACCAAGACTCCAACATGAAGGAGTCCGGCTGGCATCGAAGAAACCGAATGCGGACGTTCTTTCGCCAAACAACGCGGCTTACGCGTCGTAATTACAAGTGACTGTCACTGGCGAAAATGGGTGGGTTATTGGGCGGGACGCTGGACGGCTACCCGTAGACTGGGTGAATCGGGCACCAAGCAGCGGCACGATAGTATAGTCGACCGGGAATCCAATGTCTCCATAGTCCATCTGGTGAACTTGTGTCTGGATCATTCGGGCAATTTCCATTGCATCCGTCGCAAGGATTTTGCTTGGCTGTCGGATTGCAAGCCTGATCACAATCACACCGGCTTGCCAAGGCATTTGGCCAGTGCCCGTGTGGGGTGATTGCCCAGTTTTATAAACCGCAGCGATCAGCGTTTTTAAACAGTTTTGCTGCCTAAATTACGGCACAATCGCCAATAATGCGTGATAGCCTCCCGTCGCACCGCCACGGTGACAAAACGTGTACCATTAGGTGACATTCGTTTGGCAGTGCTTTGACGCCCCTCTTTCTCTCCAACGCTAACGCTGATCATGGCAAAAGTCTTATTGGTCGAAGATAGTCCGACCCAGGCGATCGAGATGAGGATGTTGCTGGAAGAGGGCTGCCACGAAGTCAAACATGCGATGAACGGGAAAGCCGCGCTTGACGTTTTGGCCGAAGAAATTCCAGATATTGTGGTCACCGATCTGGAAATGCCCGAGCTCAATGGGCTGCAACTGGTCGAAATCATGCGATCGGAGTACGCCCACATCCCCGCGATTTTGGTCACCGCGCGTGGCAGTGAGGAACTCGCGTCGCAAGCATTGCAAAAGGGTGCCGCCGGATACGTCCCGAAAAATCACCTGCAGTCGCTGCTGAACGACACCATCATCGACGTGCTGGGCGTGATCCGCACCGATGCGAGTTTCACGAAATTGATCTCGACTCTGACGAAAAACGTTTTCGAGTTCGAAATCAAAAATGATCCTGATCTGATCTCGCCACTCGTCGGGCTGTTGATGCAGGTGGTCGCCGGCATGGACTTGATCAGTGGCGCGGACATGAACCGCCTGGGCGTTGCCATCGAACACGCGCTCGTCAACGCAATGTTCCGAGGCAACTTGCAACTTGGGCCATCCGTGACCCCAGCCCACCATGCGATTATTTACGAAGACGCATCGTCGGATTTGATTGAACGTCGAAAGAACGAAGCTCCTTACAAAGACCGCAAAATCTATGTCCATGCCTCGGCGAGTAAATCGGAGATCCGTCTGACGATCCGTGACGAAGGACCCGGTTTCAACACCTCAAAAGTTCCCATCACCGTCAATCCCGATGTGTTCTCCGCCGAGTCCGGACAAGGCTTGGTGCTGATGAAAAGCTTCGCCGACGAGTTGACCTACAACGACATCGGCAACGAAGTCACGATGGTGAAATACTGCGATGGCAAACGTTGATCGCCGGCGGTAGTAGTGAGCATGGCCTGCGGCCAAAGGTGCTTGTGGGGTGATACGTTCCTGGGGCGATGCCCCAGGCTATGGTAAGCATGGCCTTCGGCCAAAAGGCAATCGCACGAAGCTCGTATCCGTTGGCCGAAGGCATGTCGCATCATGCCCGCGATCGCGTTCCTGGGATGGTTTCCCAGGCCCGGGCAACAATGGCCTGCGAGCAAAAGGCATCACACGAATCCCCCAATCTGTTGGCCGAAGGCCTGCGACACCGTAGCCTGCGGCAACGCCGTAGGAATACAATCCATGCGTTGTTTTGATTGGCCGAAGGTCAATTTCACCCTTGCTGTTCAGCGTCGGTAAGCATGGCTTTCAGCCAAAGGTGCTCGTGGGGTGACACGTTCCTGGGGCGATGCCCCAGGCTATGGTAAGCATGGCCTTCGGCCAAAAGGCAATCCCGGACAACAAAGGCCCGCGGCCGGAAAGCAAGCATACGAATCCCCATTCTGTTGGCCGAAGGCCTTTCACACCGTAGCCTGCGGCAACGCCGTAGGAATACAATCCACGCATTGTTGTTGATTGGCCGAAGGTCAATTTCACCCCCGAAATCTTCCAATGACGCGGGATTGAATCAATGCCTCAATCGCTAACAGGACTGTATGCCCATCTGGTGTTCAGCACCAAAAATCGGAAACCTTGGTTGGACGATTTAATTCGCACCAAGGTGCATGGCTACCTCGCAGAGACCGTACGAAACCTATCCTCCAATTGGGTTGTCGTTGGTGGCGTCGCCGATCACGTTCACCTGCTGTTTGACCTTGGAAAATTTGTTGCCCCAGTGAAGTTTGTGGAACAAATTAAACGCGAATCCTCAAAGTTCGTCAAAACGCTCGGAAGACAGTATTCGAAATTCTATTGGCAACGCGGTTATGGCATGTTTTCGGTGAGCCCAAGAGACCTTCGTGTTGCGGAACAGTACGTTCGCACGCAAGAAGAGCACCATCGAAAAACAACCTTTCAAGACGAATATCGAGCCATGCTGGCGAAATACAACATCCAGTTCAACGAGCTGTACGTCTGGGATTGATTTCGTAGGTAAGCATGGCCTTCGGCCAAAGGTGCTTCTGGGGTGACATGTTCCTGGGGCGATGCCCCAGGCTACGGTATGCATGGCCTGCGGCCAAAAGACAATCGCACGAAGCCCCAATCCGTTGGCCGAAGGTCTGTCGCATCACGCCCGCGATCGCGTTCCTGGGATGGCTTCCCAGGCCCGGGCAACAATGGCCTGCGGCCAGAAGGCAAGCATACGAATCCCCATCCTGTTGGCCGAAGGCCTTTCACACCGTAGCCTGCGGCAACGCCGTAGGAATACAATCCACGCATTGTTGTTGATTGGCCGAAGGTCAATTTCACCCTTGCTGTCCAGCGTCGGTAAGCATGGCCTTCAGCCAAAGGTGTTTGTGGGGGATACGTTCCTGGGGCGATGCCCCAGGCTACGGTAAACATGGCCTTCGGCCAAAAGACAATCCCGCGCAACTATGGCCTGCGGGCAAAAGGCGTCATACGAATCTGTTGGCCATAGGCATGCAACATCATGCCCGCGATCATGCAGTAAGCAGTCGTTACGCAGCCAATTCGGGTTCGAGGTTTTTGACGATTGGGATTGGATAACGCCACAACGCCACGGCGGTGATCATCGAACTGATCAGCGCTAACAGCATGACGGACAACATGAAGGCGATCATCTGACCGGACGGCAATTGGTCTTCTTGTTGAGGTGCTAACACGACAGCAAAGACACTGACGGAATTGTTGACGAAGTGGGCGAGCATTGCCGGAAAGATTGATCCGCTTCGCCACGCGATCACACCAAGGTAAATCCCCAGTGGCAAAACCGCGATCACATGCACAAGGTCCATGTGGAATGCGGCGAACAAGATCGACGCGATCGCGATGCCGATCCCTGGCCCTACCAAGCTGTTCAGACGAGTTTGGATGTAACCGCGAAAGACCAGTTCTTCACAGAGAGCCGGTGTCGCACCGATCATCAACGCGAGTGGAACCAAAAACCCTGACTCGCCATGACCGCGAAACACGTCGGTCATCATCTTGAGGTTTTCGCTTTCGCCCATCAGCGATCCGACAACGATCGATGAGATCCAGCCGATCAGCGGCGTTGTCGCTGCCGCGGCACCCCACGCCCAAAGCGGCCAGTGCCCGCGAACCATAGACATGCGGCGGCGGTAACCGTCAGGGGAAATCAACGGCAAAAAAAGCGCCAACGAGACTAGAGCGGCTTGCGGTGCGAGCACCAGAACCAAGAACCCGACGCGTGATTGCGAAACCACCTTCATCGCTTCGGGATCGCCCATCAATCGCGGGTTGAACTCGCCGTGGACAATCATGATCGCGACCAAAATCGCGACGAAGCTAGCTGCAAAAAAGAGCAGTAGCGATGCGAGGGGCATTCCGATCGCGTTCCAGATGAACGCGATCAACTTGTACAAAAAAGGCTGCTGGGTCCGAAAGTCATGGACCTGCAGCGCGATCGGGTTTCGGCTGTATGGCGGCGGAAATGCCGGCCGCGTCGGCTGGGCCGGCCGAATCGGATCGGGCGGTAACTCCGTACTGACTTGCTCGCCGCCCTGCGCCACTGGTTCCTGAATCTCGTAGGGGTCCAGGTCGTCAGCTGGCGGAAACGAAGGCGGCGGGTCGGAGTTTTGCATCAAATCGTCAGTTGAGTCCTAGTTGTTGGTCGATCCCAAACATCACGTTCATGTTCTGGATCGCCGCCCCACTTGCTCCCTTGGCCAAATTATCAATCGCTGACAAGAGAACGACACGGTTGCCGGACGCGCGGGCCGACATTTGAACATAGTTCGTTCCGGCAACATGCGCCGTGGCAGGCAAGTGATCGACAACATTCACAAACGGTTGCTCGCCGTAACAATCGCGCCAACATTGCGTAATCGCTTTGACAGCGTCTTCTCCGCTGCCGGCTTTGGGTCGCACATAAATCGTCGACAAAATACCGCGCGACATTGGCGTTAAATGCGGAGTAAAAATGACTTGGGGCTGACTGCCGCCGATCCGACCCACCAAGTCTTCGATCTCCGGCCCGTGACGATGTGTACCGACCGAGTAGGCAGCGATCGATTCGTTGGTTTCACAGTACAGCGTGCCCAATTTTAGACTGCGACCGGCACCGCTGACGCCGCTTTTGCTGTCCACGATCACATCATCGGTCTCAATCAAGCCAGCTTTGGCAAGCGGAGCGAGCGGTAAAATCGCGCTCGTTGGGTAACAACCGGGGTTGGCAACCAAGTCCGCAGTCGCAATTTCGTCGGCGAAAAATTCGGGCAGACCATACACCGTTTTCCCCACCCGCTCGGGCCATGGATGTTTGACTTTGTACCAAGTCTCGTAAGTCTCCAGCGATGACAATCGAAAGTCGGCGCTAAAATCGATGACTCGAATACCGGCAGCACAAAGTTGCTGCACCGTTTCGGCCGAAGCGCCGTGCGGAAGGCAGCACATCGCCACATCGCACTCTGCGGCGACACGCGCCGGATCAAGTTCCTCCAGCGTGATGTCGACTCGTCCAGCCAACGACGGATGCACCGCCGCGATGGTCTGGCCCGCATCCGAACGCGCGGTCGCGATTTTCAAGTCCGCCTCGGGGTGAGCACTTAAAAGCCTGGCAACCTCGAGCCCGGTGTATCCGGTGGCACCAATCAATGCGACGGAGATCGACATTCCTGATTCAATCCAATGTTGATGAAGCGAAGTGGGCAGATCAGCACGGCAACGCTGGCGAAAAGACGCAAACCACACTGACAGATCCGAATTGTTGCGGATCAGCTTGGTTGGGTCGATAGGCATCACATTTGGGTGGTAACCATGACCTCCGAAGCCGCAAATTCGTTCCAATCGATACCGATTTGAGTTACATTATGCACCTTCTCGCAGGCGAAAGAATTCGCTGCTGCCTCTCAAGGAAGTCATCGACGCGGCTGGGGTTCACGTCCCAACAGGATTTGTCTCTCACCACCGCGATTGATCGAATGCGACCATCTTATCTTTCTGCTTCCATGAAACGTCTTCGTAAGTCGGCTTCGCGACGACAGGTTCGATTTCGTCGTTCCAGTCTTGAATCACTGGAATCTCGACGGGTACTCGCCGCATCAATCGCAGGCGGAACTGAAGTCCTCGATTTTGAAACCGATCCTCGCATCATCAAGATGTTTTATGGGCCGCTCGAGCCTGGGCGTCCTGTCCCGCCGATTCAGGCGATCGCGGTGTTGACCGACGCCGATGACGATCACGGAGATGGTCGGCCTGATGGGTTACCAGCTGACACGGGTGCGGATAGCCCCGCGGTCGGTGCCGCCCCGTTTGCACTCGACCAAACGTTCAAACTTCACAGTCGCCCCGATTCAAACTTCACGATCTATCTGGATTTTGATGGCCACGTCACCGTCGGCACAACCTGGAATTCTGCGTACGGAATCGGCGAGATCGTGCACCCGGATTATTGGGGCGGCGACGGGAGCAGCTTTTCAGATGACCGCTTGCAATTGATCCAGGAGATCTGGCAAGTGGTGACGGAGGATTTCGCGCCATTCGATGTCGACGTCACCACCGAAGAGCCATCTGACTTGGACGACCTTCGCTACAACGGAACCTCAGACACTCGTTGGGGAACCCGCGTTGTCATGACGAAGCAATCGTTTACCGACTGCGGATGCGGAGGACACGCCTACATCGGCGCCTTTGACGATTCGCAAGACGAACCGGCCATCGTTTACAACAGCGGCCTAAAAGCAGGCAGCGAGACGGTTAGCCATGAAGTTGGCCATCAGTTGGGACTTCATCACGACGGCAACGGCAGCAACACGTACTACTCGGGACACGGATCGGGCGACACAAGTTGGGGACCGATCATGGGCGCCCCATTCAGCAAACTGACAACGCAATGGAGCGATGGAAATTATTTCGATGCGACGCTTGCCAACGAAGACGACCTAGCGATCATCACCGGCAACGCGAACTTTCCATTCGTCAACGATGACTATGCTGACGTTCGTACCGATGCCACCGCCATGCTCGTTCGTCAGACTTCTATCGAGGCCTTCGGAATCATCGAAACAAACGATGATGTCGATTGGCTGCGTTTCACGACCGAAGGCGGCGACGTCACGTTGGATGTCGACGTGACCGGGTACAAGCCGAACCTTGATGTGTGGGCGGGACTTTTTGATTCCAACGGCGAATTCATCACCGATGCCAACCCCTCATCGACACTGTCCGCTTCGTTTGGCACGCTTTCCTTGGATGCGGGCGAGTACTTTCTAAAACTGGACGGTGCCCCGCGTGATTCAACCTACGACCCAATCACTGACCAACTGATCGAACCGACGATTCGCCCCTACAACGTTTCACCGCCAAGCGGATACAGCGACTATGGCAGTCTCGGACAATACCGTGTCCATGGGACGATCGTCGACGCAACCGCACCGACCGTGCGGATCAGTGCTGCTACGTCAAGCGTGGTTGAAGGCCAATCGCTGGACATTGAACTGGCAACGAGTGACCAGAGCAGCGGGACCTTTGAAATTCAAATCCTGCCGCGTCGGCAAAGTCGCCCCAGTAGTCCTGCGCCAAACGGAACCGAATCAATCGACTTCGGAATCACCGCCACCCAAACAATTTCTGTCGTAGGCGGCATGGGGACGCTGTCGATACCGATCGTCGATGACGCCGAAATCGAAGGCACCGAATCGTTCCGTGTCGTCATCAGCGATCCCAGCGGATACGCGATCGACAATGGATACGTTGATATCGACGTGCTCGAATCACAGTCGCTCTTTTCCATCACCGCAATCGACGCCTCGACACGTGAAGGCGATCTCGGGAGCGGACAAACACAACAATTCCTTGTACGCCGCGAAGGCCGTGCTGACAATCAACAGTCGATCGGCTGGAAACGGACTGCGACCGGCGTTCATCCTGCCGATTCAAGCGACTTCGTCTCGATCGCTACCGGAATCGTTTCATTCGCGCCCGGCCAAACCACAGCTAACCTCGACATGTTGATCGCTGGTGACAACGTTGTCGAACCGGACGAGACTTACCAGTTAGAACTTCTTCCCGTTGCTGGCGAAACGGCGCTTATTTCACCCGAGCAATCCTCCGCCAACGGAACGATTCTCGATGACGAGTCGGTTGTCTCGTTCATTTCCAATGCCCAATTCCGAATTCGTCAAGTCGCTTTCAACGATAGTAATGGTGATAACTTCGCGATCGATAACTTTGCGATCACGGGGACATCGCTTCAAGACGACTTTGACCCGTCGATCGACGCGACGAACTGGGATTCGATCCTTTCGGCAATCGCCGCAGACAACTTCCCAAATTCCGACGGCAACGCGTTATTTTTCAACGGTCCCAGCCAACGACAAGCGACAACGATTCCGATCTCGCCAGCACTGGGAGCCAAAGCCGAATTCGACATCATCTTTGCAGGTTCGAACGGCCCCGGGTTGAACGCGACCGAACAAGGAGAGGATGCCGTCTTTGAATATCTCGTCGACGGAAGCGATTGGGTCACCCTTCAACGATTCGACGAGCAAGAGTTTACCAGTTGGACCCCCGTCTCGATTTCACTCCCGACTGATGCGACGTTCACACCACGGATGTTTGACGAAGGCAATGTGGGGAACACCACCGCGACCCTCTCGATCCCGCGTACCGGGTTCATCGACAAGGCCATCTCCGTGGACTGGACAGTGATCCCGTCGGGCGCGTCACCGGTCAATGCCGAAGACTTTGGCGGGACGTTTCCAAGTGGCACCGTAAACTTTGCCGCCGGCGAACGGACCGCTACCGTCCAGTTCGACATCGCTGGAGATTTCCAAATCGAAAGCGACGAGACCTTCAGTTTAGTAGTGAGCAACAACACTGGCGGACCGATCGTGAATTCGATGCTGTCCGGCGTGATCACCAACGATGATGTTGCCGGACCAGAAATCAATGTTGTCGGTTCGTCAGACCAAACGATCGCAAACGGCGACTCGAGTCCTTCGACAGATGACGGCACCAATTTCGGAGTCACCTCGATCGGTGCTCCCGCGATTTCAAAAACGTTTCGTATCGAAAACCTGGGGCTAACCACCCTAAACTTGAACTCGATCGCTATTGAAGGTCCCGATGCGGCGGCCTTTTCCATCAGCGATGCCGGTACGAACGCGATCGATCCGGGTGAATCGACGACTTTTTCGATCGACTTCAACCCGATCGGCCAAGGCGACTATGACGCGACCGTCGTGATCAACAACGACGACCCCAGCGAATCCAATTACAGCTTCGCAATTACGGGATCTGCTAACGATGTTCTTGTCGATGAAATCGTACTCAATGACGGTTCGTCGGCTCGCAGCCAAATCGAATCGATCACCGTTCGCTTCAACCAACGAATCACACACGAACCGCTCGCGCGGGCTTTCCAAATTCGATTGGTGTCTGACCGAAGCCAATTTTTCCCCTATCCCACCGTACTCGCGACAGATATCGACGACAAAACCGAGGTTCGGTTGACATTCCCAGCGTCTAATCCTAGCACCGGCGAGACGGGCACATGGTTCGACGGGTTTTACGAACTTCGCATCGATGCCAATCAGATCCAGTCGGCATCCGATCCCTCTTTCACGATGTTGTCAGACGTGTACTTTGGCACGCTCGAAGGACAGCAAGTGAATTTGAATGACCAGTTCTTTCGGTTGTTTGGTGATATCGATGGTAACCAAACTTTAAACGCGATCGATCTGGCGGCCTTTCAGTCTGCGATGCTGCCCGCTCCGGCAGGGAGCGGCTACACAGTGCAATTCGACTATGATTCCGACGGTGACATCGATCAAACCGACTTGGCCCAGTTCCGCCGACGGCTACGTCGTTAGCCATTGGGGATGATCGCGTCGGCGATCGCCGCGATCGGACCTTGGTCATACACCGGTGTCGGTGTTTTGGAATCCAATTCGAAGACCGAGATCAATAGGGTTTTGTTTTCCAGCTCGCATCGACCTTGGTGAATTCGAAACGGCCACGAAGCGCTCTTCATCGGCGAGACCCATTCCACTTGGATGTGTTGATACATCACCGAACAAACCTGTAGCCGACTGTCGGTCAGTGTTCCGAAGGCCAACGAATCAATCGGTTGATCGAGATCGACGACCACGTCATTTTCCAATTCTTTGTTATCGCTGAACTGGTCTGCGGTATGTGGCTGGAAAGAACTTGGGTGAGGCGGCCAAGCGCTTCTCGCAGGATCAAAACTGTCGATCCGGCCGACCAGCTTGGCATGATGATTGACAAACGAAATCGTTGAGAGCTCCGGCGGAGTCTCATTGACCGAATAGAACGTAAAGTCTGCGGGTGCGTCGATCGTGATCTGCAACGGGTCGCATTTGATCTGGTCCTGTTTTAATGCGTGCACGTCCGGAATCATCATCGAATCAAAAGACGACTGGTTCCGTCGTTGATCGATCCGATTGGCCCCGACCCAACCGACAGCCAACACGATGGCAATAGCGACGATATTTGCCTGTGACAACTGCAGCCGTTGCCGTCCGTTGGTTTCAGGATCCATGGGCACTAAAACAGTTTGGTGGCAATCGGTTGATAAAAGAAATGGGCGTTCAACCAAGGACGTAACCAAGTGATCAACAAACTCCGCTTGATGATCGCATCACTCGGCTTTTCCACTGGCCAATACTGAACGGTGGTTGGCGAAAAACGCTGCCATCCCGAAGACCGCATCGCATGACTTAAGTAACCGACGACGTCTTCGGATTGCCCAATGAACAATACCGAATCTTGATCACTGATCGCGTAAATGCCGGACAACGATGCGGCTTCGTTTTGCTCTAAGAACGACTCGATCGGTTCGAGTTCTGGTTGTTCCGCATTCAGAAACTCGTCGGCGATTTGCTTCGCTTTGCGGGTAACTTTGGGATCACTTGCCGCTTCATGCAAGCTCCAGATTGCCGCCCGAAAATCATGTGTTTGGTCATCGCCAATGAACTGCGACGCGACCTGTTCAAACTCGGTCGCAGCATCAGGGCTGCACATGATGGTGTCCAGCGACATTGCATAGTCGACCGACATCATTTGAAACGCGATCTCAGCCGCCGCGGCACTCGCGTCGATTTGCTTCAACGGTTGTTTCTTCCAATTGCCTTCGTCAGCCAACTTGCCTGCCCGTGAAAGCTCCAACAGATACTCGAGCCACATCCTTGTGTCGCCGAGCAACTTGGCCTGCTTGCACTCTTCGGCAAACATCGCGTTCCGATCGGGATTGAGCAGCAACTCGTACGCATGGCACAGCGTTCTCCCTTTCTTTTTCTTCTTCGGCTTTGATTCCGCTGCGTCAAAATCACCATCACTGACCAAGGCAGCACGTTCGAATGCGTCTTGGACCTTTGCGGTGATTTTTTCATCCAACGGAATGAGGGGTCGTCCGTCGCGGAACTCGGTGCGTTTTTTTCCTTGACGCGTCGCCGGTGCACTGCTGATCGGATCGGCCGCGCCGTCCAGCGAATCACCCGGTTTGCACGCGTCCAGCCGTTGTTCGATACGAGTGACGTAATCCTCGGACAACTCAAAGCCCATGTAGCGACGGCCAAGCTTCTTTGCGACGGCCAACGTAGTGCCACTTCCTCCAAATGGATCGAGCACGAGATCACTGGGATTACTGGAAACCCGGATGATCCGGCCCAACAACTGCTCGGGCATTTGGCAACCGTGGAAACCTTCGCGTTCTTTAAACGTGCCGGCGACTCGTGCGAAGTACCAGGTATCGTGTGAAGGGCTAAACCCCATCTCCGGCGCGTCTTGTGGTCGCAATATCCACGTGTTGTCTGGCAGTCGTCCTTTCGGATTGGCCCGCGCATCGGCATACACCAGTTGCCGCGCTGATGGGACGCGTACCAACGGGTTGTCGCCGTTAAAGGTAAATTTGTTGCGGTCTTTGATGAAGTAAAACAGGTGCGTGTGCGAACGGCTGAAACCGCGTACGCAATTGACGCCGAATGTGTAATACCAGATCACCCACGAACGACAATGGAACCCAAGTTGTTGTGAGAGGACCTTGAGTTCGGCGGCGTATTCGTCACCGATCGCGAGCCAAAATGAGCCGTCGTCTTTGAGCGCGCGGTGCACGCCTCCGATCCACTCGCGACAGAACTGCAAGTAGTCATCGCACGATTGCTGGTCGTCATAGACGTCGTAGGTGTAACCGATATTGAACGGCGGATCGGCGAACACAAGGTCGACGCTTCCCGGCTCCAGTTGATTCAACTTTTCGACACAATCGCCTTGATGGACTTGATTTGCAGCGAGAGTGGACTTTTTCACGAAGCAGGACTATCGAACGGGTCGAGGAAAGCATTGAAGACGAGCGCGAACACTGAGGTCAGTGTAACGACGCGAGTTCGGTTGCGCCAGATGACCAAAGCAAGCGTGCCAGACAACCAGAACGACGAAAGCGGACCAGAGATGCGGCTGCATCAGCGGGGATTCGCTTGGCGAAAACGGGCTAAAGGTGAACCGGCAAAAACACTTTGCGTTCGTTCTCGGCAAGCTGCGGCAGCGGGTCGACCCAAGTCGGCTGTTCGCCTCGCGCAAAAATCGGTGCGACTTCGGCTTTGAATTGCTTCACGATTTGCCGCATCAAGTCGCGTTCGTTGCTCGCCGTCACCACAATTCCCGGCAAATTTGCGACGCGTCCCGCTACGCCCGTTTCTGTTTTCGCGATGTAAACAATACATCCCATCGAGGGTGGGGGATCGGCGGGCGTTTCGATTGGCAACGACATTTTATGATCGCGTGAATAAAGGATGTGACAGATCGGTCATACGACCACAAATCGGGCTGGAAATCAAAAAACCTTGGTTGAAATGCCGTCGCAGGAAGGCAAAACCGGTGAATTTCCCTTTACAATACGCCGATGTGAATTGGTCTACCCCTTGAACTAATCCCCCCAACAATCCGCCGCCTGCGCAGGCCCGCAGACTCACTTGTGATCCCACCAGGCGGATTACTGACTGCTGAAAAGGAACAACCGATGGAAAACCAGCCCAGCCGAAGAAATTTCTTGAAGACCTCGACCGCCACCGCAGCAGGAACGGCGCTCGCCGGGACGATCGCGCGATCGGCACACGCCCAAGGCAGCGACGAAATCAAAGTCGGTTTGATCGGTTGCGGTGGCCGCGGAACCGGTGCGGTCATGAATATTTTCGAGACCAAAGGCAACGTCAAATTGGTCGCTGTCGCTGATGCTTTCGAAGGCAAAGCGTCGGGTGTTGTCGACATGCTCAAGTCACGTAACCGTGGCAAGTACGCATCGAAAGTCGACGTACCTGCCGAGCAAATCTTCAGCGGTCTGGATGCTTACAAGAACGTCATCGCCACCGATTGCGATCTGGTCGTCATCGCGACGCCTCCAGGGTTCAAGCCACAACAATTCGAAGCCGCCGTTAACGCCGGCAAACACGTCTTCATGGAAAAGCCCGTTGCTTCGGACGCCGTCGGTGTTCGTCGCGTGTTGGCCAGCGTTGAAGAGTCCAAGAAGAAGAACTTGATGGTCGGCATCGGTCTTCAGCGCCGCCACGAAGCACAGTACTTGGAAACTGTCGGACGCATCCACGATGGTGCGATCGGTGACTTGGTCGCACTGCGTGTCTACTGGAACGGTGGCGGAATCTGGTATCGCAACCGTACCGAGGATCAAACGGAGATGGGCTTCCAGTGCAACAACTGGTACCACTTCAACTGGTTGTCGGGTGACCAAATCTGCGAACAACACATCCACAACCTCGACGTCGGTTGCTGGTTGAAGGGCGAATACCCTGTCGAGTGCAACGGCATGGGTGGCCGTGAAATGCGTGAAGGTGGTGACGCAACGAAGAGCCAAATCTTTGACCACACGTTCTGCGAATACACCTTCGCGGACGGCAGCAAGATGTTTAGCCAAGGTCGTCACTTGAGCGGCGGCTGGAACCATGTTGCCGAGTACGCACACGGCACCAAAGGTACCGCTGACGTTTCCGGTTCGTCGATCACAAACGGAAGTGGCAATTGGCGTTTCAGCGGCGACCGTCAACAAGGTCACCAGCAAGAGCAACACGACTTGATCGAAGCGTTGATGCGCGGCGATATCTACAACGAAGGCGAGTACGGCGCGATGTCGACCTTCACTGCCATCCTTGGACGTGAAGCATGCTACAGCGGCAAAGTGATTCGCTGGGACGAGCTGCTGGAAAAAGGCCGCGAGCTGGCGCCTGGTATCGATGATTACACGCTCGATACCGCACCGCCAACAGTACCTGGCGCTGACGGCAAGTACCCAGTCCCAGTCCCTGGAAAGTACGATCCGTTCGCGTAACGATTTGATCCCTGAACAAACCAGACGCACGTCTCGATTCAATTTGAGGCGTGCGTTTTTTTATGCCCCCGCCGCCGACCACATGGCACACAATACGGGTTCACCGCTTCACACCCCCAACCATTCCTGACCCACCATGAAGACTCTCTTTCGATCTTTGGCACTGGCTACGTTCAGCGCAGTCAGCTTGTTGTCCACCGCCGCAACGTGCTCTGCCGATGTCTATGAGCTGCGAATCTACAAGACAAACGAAGGCAAGCTCGACGCGCTCAACGCGCGATTTCGCAACCACACCATGCGACTGTTTAAAAAGCATGGTATCGAATCGATGGGTTACTGGGTTCCAACAGATGAGGACGACTCAAAGAATACGCTTGTCTATGTGATCAAACATGAAAGCCGTGACGCGGCAAAAGAATCCTGGAAGAACTTCCTAGCAGATCCCGAGTGGAAGAAAGCGGCTGCCGAATCGGGTGTCGGGCAACTCGCCGAACGTCCACAGTCGACTTACATGACACTGACCGATTACTCACCTGAGTATCAAAACGCCGAAGGTGATGACGACGACGTATTCGAGCTTCGAGTCTATAAAGCCGCCGAAGGTAAACTCGGAAAGCTCGATGCACGCTTTCGCGATCACACCATCGCGTTGTTCGAAAAACATGGCATCAAGTCCGTCGCATACTGGCACCCAACCGATTCGCCCGCCAACGAAGACACGTTGATCTACATCATCGAACACGAAAGTGATGCAGCGGCAAAGCAATCATGGAGTGCATTTGGGTCCGATCCCGAGTGGCAAAAAGCAGCAGCCGCATCCGGCGTCGGCCGCCTCGCCGAACGCCCCAAATCCATCTACATGACACCCACCGACTACTCACCCATCCAATAAAGGTGTCAGGTACCTTTTTGGTTGACGAGGTGATTTCACTCCGCTAGCTTGACCCTATACCGTTGCCACCACAAGTTCATCTTTGGGGTCAAGTGCTATGGGTCGTGCACCGCGCGTTGATGTTGCTGGTCATTGCTACCACATTCTCAATCGGGCCAATCACCGTGAGACCGTCTTTCACAAAGACGGAGACTACGAGGCCTTCGAGGCGATCCTTGCGGAGGCGGTCGCACGGTCAGACGTCGATTTGCTCGCCTACTGTTTAATGCCGAATCACTGGCACATGGTGGTTCGGCCGAATGTCGATGGCGAGATGTCACGGTTCTGCCAATGGCTTACGCTGACGCATACGCAGCGATACAACGCCCACTATGAAATCACCGGTCATGGGCATCTCTATCAAGGCCGGTACAAGAGCTTTCCGATCCAGGACGACGATCACTTTCTGACCGTCTGCCGCTATGTCGAGCGGAACGCGTTCACTGCACAGCTTTGCGAAAGCCCTGAAAATTGGCGTTGGGGCAGCCTTTTTCGCTGGAAGTATGGCTCTACGAAAGAGAAAACGCTGCTCGGGAGCTGGCCAATTGCACGTCGCCCCAAGTGGAGCGAATGGGTACGAATGGAACTGTCCGAACGTGAGCTGAAAAAGCTGCGTTGGTCGGTCGAACGCGGCGCACCGTATGGCGACGAAGGTTGGACCGAGTCGATCGCCCGGCGATACAACTTGGAAATGACAATGCGGCCACGCGGACGGCCAAAGAAGTTCGCCGGTAACAAAACTGAAATTACCTAGTCCCCCAAAAAGGTACCTGACACCTTTTAGAAGCTGTAGGGGTCGGTGATGTCGCGTTCGGGGGCGGTGAGGTGGTACATGTCTTGGATGAGCTTGATGTCGCAGTCGCGTTGTTGGACTTTGCGGCGGGCGAACATACGTTGTTGGGTGTTGACCATCACCTCAGCCGGTAACAACGACTGTTGCCCGAATAGCCTTGCGTAGTTGACGAAGCTGGGGACGTTGGACGTCGCGAAGCCATACAACATGCTACACACGCCAATCACCTTGCCGGTAAAGATGCTGGTGTTAATCGCAGTCTTGCTGTAATCACCCATGATGCAACCAAGGAACTGCATGCCGGTGGAAACTTTCTCGCCACCGTACTCGATGTTGATTTTTCCATAGGTGTTCTTCAAATCGCTGTTACACGTTCCGGCACCAAGGTTGATCCAACTGCCCAGGTAACTGTGTCCCAGAAAACCGTGGTGCTGCTTGTTGGTGTAAGGTTCGATCACCGACGCTTCGACTTCTCCACCGATCTTCACGGTGTGTCCCAAAGCCACGCCGTCCTTGAGCGCCGCATGCTCGATCACCCGCGTCCCCGCGCCTGCATACACGGGTCCCGATAAGAAGCAGAACGGCCCGACGTTCACATTGTCGTCCAACAAAATTGGCCCGTCATGCGTTTCCACCACGGCATACTTCCCGATCGAAACCCCTTGGGCAACGAATACGCCGTCATCCGTTTCGGTATAGCTGCCATGTTCCAATCGGTAGTTCATCGCCGCCGGCATCTCCTTCATGTGCCACGACACGACTTCATGTGGCCAGTTGAAAACCGGTAGGTCGCTGGCACTGATCCCCCAAGATGCCGTGCCCGTTTGCTCGGCCTTGGAAAACAAGTGCTCGAGCGTCGATTCGCCCGTCAACTTCTGTAGACCTTCTGCAGGTTTGCGAACCGCTTTCTTAAACGGCGACGGGACTTCACGCGTCTGTTCGGTACCCGAATCTGGTTCGACTGATAGGAAGCCGTCGGTCTCTGATTTGGCAAGTCGAGCGACCAAAATCACGCCAGTCTCGGGACACCGGATCACACCACTGACAGTCGACTTGGCAATCGCTTGCAGGTGCCACAACGTTTCCACACGCGGAACCAACCGAGCGTTAACCAGCAAGACGTCTTCGCCACGCACCGCTTCATCGTTCGGCGCCCCCAGCCCGGCATCGAGTTGCTCGATCGCCGCTAAATAGTTTCGTACCGAAACAGAAATTTCACCCGGCAACAGTCGCAGCCAATCGATCAGTTGATAGCTCGCGCAGGTGATCGCGTAGGCCGGACGCGCATAGGTGATCGGTTGCAATTGGCTGACAAATTGGTCTTCGAAACAGATCAATTTCATCGTCGAATTCGCTTTCTGACGGGTAGGGGTTGTAACGATTGAACGAGTGTAACCGATGTCGAAAATGCTTCCGATAAGGTTTTCGAGATAGCTCTCGACGACATGGGCGATCGGTGATCTGGATGAATCTACGTTCTCGTTATGTCACAGCTCGCCACATCCCGCCGCCTTCTCGACCGATTTGCTCATCAAATCGTCGTGGTCGTCTTGACCAATGCAGCTTTCATCGTCTGTTCGGCACAGGCCAATGAATCCGAACCGAGCAATGACCCTGTCATCAATGAATTAATCAAACAGTTGGCTGACGATTCCTACGCGACACGTACGATTGCGTCTCAAAAACTATTGGAACTTGCCGAAGCCGACGCGAATTCTGCGCTAGCGATCGAAACACAGCTTGCGTTTCCAAACGATCAGAATCCGAGTTTGGAATCCGCACTAAACCGTTTGCGGCTCAGACAATTGATTGTCATTCGACGCCAAGAACGATTGCTCGATCAGTTTTTAACATCGCCCACCAACCCAGAGGCTCAACCGCCAGGCTGGGATATTTTTCGGGAGCACGCCGGTAGCGACTACGATGCTCGACGGGTGTTCGTGAAAATCTTGCAACGTGATCGTCGGTTCGGCGAACGCCTTTTAATCGCTGAACCACCAAACGATCGGACACGTTCGTTCGCAGCAACGCTCGATGGACAACACTTGGCCACGTTCGACACTATCCGCTGGAGCATGTTGTTGGTGCGTGGCTGTGAACAAACGGATGCATCACAAGACATACGGCAGCAACAAGCCATCTTGGCTGTGCTGCGTAGCGAAGGTTTAGGTCCGCTACTGATTCATGACTCTGAGCAACGTGTGTTTACGAGGCTACTAGAAAGTTACTTGTGCCACACACAGGTCAATCTCGAAGACCGGCTTTGCATCGCAATGCGATACGGTTGTGAGCAACTGGTGGAAACGGATTGTCGGCGGGTGCTGAACAGCGTATCCGAACCGCCACCGCGTTTAACGGTTGCATTGTTGGCGATCGCGAACCAAAGAAAAGAAATCGATCACGATTCGACGTTGCAGCTCGCCGAGTGGCTTCAGCATTACCGTTCCGATCAGAGGGTCGCCTACGTTTGGCGAGCGATGCATCCGACGCGGAAAGTTCTCCGTACGGAAGTCCGCGACGTCGCACTTGCCGTCGAGATTGCGCGGCGTGGTGAAGACCCACGCGATTTTGGGTTTGGTTCCCTGCAAGCCCATCCGCGGCTCGGCTATCAGCCCTACACGTTGGGCTTTGAAACGGAAGCCGACCGCCAGCAAGCTCACCGATCGGCTTGGTAAGAACTACAGAATGCTCTCGGCAACGATCCGTTCATGGAATGGGGTTGCAGTTGCGACGTGCCATTCGCTGCTTCCGCGTTCTTTGTGGACGAGGTAGTCGAGCTCGAGACGGAGTCGATACGCGTTCTCCTCTGGTCCCGCAGCCAAGATGACCTCGGCTTTTTGCTGACCATAGTGGTTGTAGACGCGCACTGGACGCCACAAGACCCATTCATGATCGACGTCGTACTTCGCAAGATCGGACACCGTGGAGTCTTCTTCTTGGTAAGTCTCGGTGCCTTCTCGACGGCTCTGTTCTTCACGTTGGCGGCGAGCGTTTTCGTAGTGAACTTCCAACGGCATCGTTTTGAGGTATCGGTTCACGTACCGTTTTTGAAGCTCCCTGGCGTAGATTTCGTTTCCGCTGCTTGCGACACGAACGAATTGGCGTGCGAAATACTCGGCCTGCGAACCGAGGGTTTGATATTTCGAGCCATACCGGGCCAAACTACAGGCCATGAAGAAGCTCGCCACGATGATCGCGACTTTAGCCACCCCGGTTCCGACCGGACGAACACCCTCCATTCCAGGCCGGTTCTTGCGCAGTGCAAAGAGGGCGATGATGAGCGCGAGAATCCCCACCAAGACCATCGGCAACGCGACGGTGGCGAAGCCGCTAATCAGGGCCAAAATCAGGGCAATGAAGCCGGAAATACGCAGCGGCGTGTCCTGGGTCTCATATCCAGTCTCACTGCTCATTACCGCGCCGAGCGTCCGCGGGGAGGTCGAATCGGTCGTCATCGGGAAGTGATCAATTCAAGGTCGATACGTAAAGTTCATCAGTGAAGGATCGCTGCGATCAAGGCGCAGACAAACTCCTGAATCACCCACGTACGCAATCCCCGACCGTTTGGTTTGGCATCTGACCGCGAAATTTTCACCTATTTACGCCTTCAGAATGCCGCTTTCCAACACGTTTCACCCGTGATTTGCGGGAACGAAGCTGTTCGGCCAGTCAAACCCCTCGAATGGGTTCACGCGACGCGTTTGGCGATGGCACCGGGGTGGTCAAGAAGCTCCAGTAATTTGTCCGCCGCTCGCACGCTGGCCCCCGTCTGGGCATATAAACGGTTGAGCCTGGCGAGCTGCTGGCGCCGCTCGGCAACCAACTGATCATCGGCAAGCAACCGGCCGATTTCATCAACCAGAAATTGGCTGGCCGGGGCCGGGTTCCCAACGCTGATCATCTCTGGAAAAGGACGTGAATCGGATTCTGGGTCGGGCATCAAGTTCGGCAATGTCACGCTGTCGACTTTGACCACGCAGCGACCGAAGGCGTACAAGAATCGCCCCACTCGATACATCACCACCGCAGGGGTTTGCCTTGCCATCAGTTCCAAGCTGACCGAGCCGCTAACCATCATCGCACAGGTCGCTTGGTCAATGATTTCGCTGGTCGCGCCCTGATAAAAATCGATGGGCAAGTTGCGGCCTTCGCGATTCACAAAACGCTGGTACTCGTCTTTGCAAAACTGCAAATGCTTGTCGCGATATCCCGCGACAGCGAAGCGTGCCTTCGGATGCTGCTCGCTCAGTTCTGCGATGGCGGACAACATCACCGGCCAGTTGCCGAACACCTCTGCGGTCCGCGACCCGGGAAGGACGGCAACCGTCGGACCATCTGCGGCGGATTGGCGGATCGAAGCGATGCTTGTTTCGCTGAGCTGTGCTTGGTCGACGGCATCAAAAAACGGGTGCCCGACGAAGGTCGTGGGGATTTGGTGCTCGGAAAAGAACTGCTGCTCGATCGGCAAAACGGCCAACACATGATCGACGGTGGCTTTCATCTTGCGAATCCGCCACGATGCCCAGGCCCAAAGTTGCGGCGGACAATAATAGTAAACCGGAATACCGTACTTTTTGGCTCGCTTGGCGATGTGCCAATTGAAACCTGGAAAGTCGACCAGGACCACGGCATCGATTTCACCGGTCGCAAAGATCGCTTCGGCATCGTCGACGAAGCGAAAGAACTGCCGCAGCTTGGGCAGGACCTCTAAGATCCCGACGACGGCGTGTTCGGTCAGATCCAGGTCGACGTCGCAACCAGCCCGACGCATTTCACGACCGCCGAACCCGCGCACACGCAGGTCCGGTTGCCTTTCGCGGAGCACCTCGATTAAGTGGGCCGCGTGTTCGTCACCACTGGGTTCACCGACTGAAAAAAAGATCGTTTTGCTCATCCCGTTTGGATAAGCAAAGCAGTCAAGAGCGTCAAGATAAACTGGGCAAGGCCGGCGAGTTACAGAGACTCGATCCAGCGAACCAAGGTCTTCACATAGACGCCGGTTGCTCCGGCATCTCGGAACGGTTTGGGGCTATCGGAAAACGCCGGGCCGGCGATGTCCAGGTGAACCCAAGGAGTCTTGTCGACGAAGTTCTCGAGGAACTTGGCCGCCGTGATCGCACCGCCCCAACGTCCTTCGCCGATGTTTTTGATATCGGCAACTTTGCTTTTCACTTTCTCGTCATAGAGCGGCAGCATCGGCAATTGCCACAGCAGTTCGCCTTCGACTTTGGCAGCAGCGAAAACTTGATCGGCGACGCTTTGGTCGTTCGTCATCAGCCCGGCGACTTCGTTGCCGAGTGCGACCATGCAGGCGCCGGTGAGCGTGGCGAGATCCACCATCGCTGACGGCTTGAAACCGATCGCGACGTTCAATGCGTCCGCCAAGACCACGCGGCCTTCGGCGTCGGTGTTCAAGATCTCGATCGTTTTTCCGCTGCGTGTTTTGATCACGTCGCCGAGTTTGTAGCTGGATCCGCTGACCATGTTTTCGGCTAAGCCACAGACCGCGATGACGTTGCGTTTGATGCCCAGCTTGGCGATCGCGTTGATGGCTCCGATCACGGTTGCGGCGCCGCCCATGTCGCACTTCATGTCGATCATGCCGTCACTGGGTTTCAGCGACAGACCGCCACTGTCAAACGTGACGCCTTTGCCGACCAACGCGACAGGTGCCTCGCCCGTTTCACCGCCGTTGTAACGCAAGATCACCAAACGCGGTGGTCGGTCGCTTCCGCCACCGACGGCCAAGATCGAGCGACAGTTTTCTTCGGCCAGTTTGGTTTCGTCCCAGACTTCGCATTCGATCCCGTTGTCAGAAGCCAGATCAGAAACCAAGTCGGCCAGTGATTCCGGATAAATCGCCGAGGCGGGTTCATTGACCAAGCGGCGAGTCAAGTTGACCGATTGACCGATGATCGTGCCGCGGGTGACAGCGTCTTGTTCGATTGACGAGAACACGAGTGTCTCGGGAACGTTGATCACCGCTTTGGTTCGGTAGATCGATTGGCCTTCCAAGGCATACAGGGCACCCGCTACGACGGAGTCATGAGCCGAGGCATCAAAGTATTCGCCGAGCGCGATGAAGAGTTTCTTGTGCGATTTGCTGACCAGCGATCGAACCGACTGACTCGTTAACCGGAAGGCCAACTCGCGGTTGGATTCGTGGTCGGACTTTAGGCTACCGAGACCAATAACAAGGACCAACTCGGGACCACCAGCACCGGGCCCGGCCAGCAACATCGTTTCGCCTTCGTCAGACGACAGCTTGCCGGCATCGCGGAGGCGTCCGATTGCCCCACCAATTTCGCTGTCGATCAGCGCCGCAGTCGGACTGAGTGCCGCACCATCACAAATGCCAACAATCGCCACGTCACAGGGCTCGTCGGCGCCGGGGTTTGTGGTGGAGATTGTGGGTTGGGGCAATTGCCCCAAGATGGATTTCCGTTGAGACTGTGACGAAGTTTCCGACATGAGATGATTCAACAGTGATTTCGAATTGGTTTGGGACTTAACCATTCAACGCAGCCGGTGGTCGATCCCACCCACGGTTAAGTTACAAAACTTGTTTTTTTAAACTTCCATCGTTTAACGCGCGTCAGTTTACCGCTCGCCATGAAGCACCGCAGCACCCGAGACACGGTTAACGACCTCCGAGCCGGTGGCTATCTGCTTGAAGTCACCGAGGCGGTCGATCCTAACTTGGAAATGGCCGAGATCCAACGCCGTGTCTATGCCAATGGCGGGCCTGCGGTCTTGTTCACGAATCCAACGGGAACATCTTTCCCCATGGTTTCGAACTTGTTTGGTTCGATCGAACAAGCACGGTATCTGTTTCGCGACACATTGGAATCCGTTCGTCGGTTGATCGAAGTCAAAATCGATCCTTCGGCGATTCCCAAGCGACCGTTTCGCTATGCGGGCGTACCTCTGACAGCGACCCGCATGTTGCCCAAATTCGTTCGCCGCGGTCCGGTTTGCGAAAACGAGTGCGCCGTCGCGAATTTGCCAATGATGAAATCGTGGCCTGACGATGGCGGTGCCTTCGTGACGTTGCCGCAGGTCTTGAGTGCCGACCCCGATGCACCAGAAAACCTGATGCGAGTGAACCTGGGGATGTACCGCGTCCAGCTGTCGGGCAACGAATACGCGGGCGATGAAACCGGGTTGCACTATCAGATCCATCGTGGGATCGGCGTTCATCACAAGCGAGCCTTATCCAAATCGCAGTCTCTGAACGTCACGATCACCGTCGGTGGCTCGCCCGCGATGACCGTCGCTGCGGTGATGCCGTTGCCAGAAGGCCTGACTGAATTGACGTTCGCCGGAGCGCTGGCCGGTCGGCGAATCGGAATGGTTCGTGGAAATCATGCGCCCGTTTATAGTGACGCCGACTTCGCGATCATCGGCAGCATCGATCCCGATGTCACCAAACCGGAAGGCCCTTTCGGCGATCACCTCGGTTACTACAGCTTGCAGCATCCGTTTCCGGTTCTAAAAGTCAAAAAGGTCTGGCATCGAAAAGATGCGATCTGGCCGTTCACTGTCGTCGGCCGTCCTCCGCAAGAAGACACCACGTTCGGACAACTGATCCACGAGCTGACCGACCCGATCATTCCGACCGTGATTCCAGGTGTCAAAGCGGTTCATGCGGTCGATGCGGCTGGCGTCCATCCACTGCTGCTGGCGATTGGCAGCGAACGGTACATGCCGTACCTCAATGAAACCGCCCCGCAGGAATTGTTGACTCAAGCGAACGCGATTCTTGGCAACGGACAATTGTCCTTGGCAAAGTACCTATTCATCGCGGACGATCGAGACGACGAACTGGACCTGCACAATATCGAATCGTTCCTGCACTACGTGCTGTGCCGAATCGATACCAAACGCGACTTGCACTTTTACACGTCGACGACCATCGACACGCTTGATTACAGCGGCGAAGGTTTCAATCGCGGATCCAAAGTCGTCGTCGCCGCGGCCGGTCCCCCAAGACGCTCGTTACCAACAAAACTGCCGTCGGATTTGAATCTCCCCGGAGGATTCAGTTCACCGAAAGTCGTCATGCCGGGTGTCTTGGCTGTCCAGGCTGACGCTTACCAGCGTGACAGCGGAGCGGCGGAGATTCAGCGTTTTTGTGAGGCGTTTTCGGCAAGTGATTCGATCGCCTCTTTCCCGCTGATCACGATCGTCGACGACAGTGATTTTGCCGCCCGGAACCTGCAAAACTGGTTGTGGACGACGTTCACAAGAAGCAACCCGGCCACCGACATCGCGGGAATCGAAAGCGAAACCGTTGCCAAACATTGGGGCTGTCGAGGCAGTCTGGTCATCGACGCCCGCTTTAAACCTTGGCAAGCACCGGGGCTGATCGAAGACCCCGAGACGACCGCCAAAGTCGACGCCCGTGCCGCACGCGGTGGCCCGTTGGCAAAGTATCTTTAACGGACTGACATAACCCACCGACGAATGGCATCGTGATGACGAATCTTTTGCAACGCGTTTTTGACTGCGACGCGCCGGTCGCGTTAATCACCGGCAGCGGAGCTCCGCGTGTTGGACAAACGATCGCCATGGAGTTGGCCGCCGCCGGTTGCCGGATTGTCTTGCACGCCAACCATAGTGTCGACCAAGCTCATACGGCGGCAGAAAGATTGCGACAGCAGTTTGATGTCGAAACGTCCGTTGCGATCGGTGCGCTAGAAGACAGTGAGACCCCGCAACGTTTAATCAGCGAATGCGTCGATCAGTTTTCACGTCTCGACATTCTGGTTAATAGCGCCGCGATCTGGCAACCGACCAAGCTGGCCGACATCACCGCCGATGAGATGCGACGGTACTTTGAAATCAACACGATGGCGTCGTTCTTTTGTGCTCGCGCCGCTGGACAAGCGATGGCGAACCAAGCGAAAGGCGGCTGCATCGTCAACATCGGCGATTGGGCGACCGAACGGCCGTACCTTGATCACGCCGCGTACTTTCCCAGCAAAGGTGCGGTCGATGTTATGACGCGTTCGCTCGCGGTTGAGCTAGCGCAGCTGAACGATTCCATCCGGGTTAACTGTATCAAGCCAGGCCCGGTTTTGTTGGCTGATGAAGTCCCTGATGCACAGCGACAAAAACTGTGCGCGAGCACCTTGGGTGGCAACATCGGATCCGCCGAACACGTCGCACACGCGGTGCGGTTTCTTTGTGAGAACACGTTCGTCAACGGAGTCTGCTTGCCCGTTGACGGTGGCCGGACAGTGTTTGCACCTGACGGGTTGCAAGTTGGCGAGAATACGGGCTGAGAGAAATCAGCCGGTCGGCAGAAAAGAAAAAGCGCCCGCCGAAGGTGCTTTCGGTCGGGCGCATCGTCTGGCAAGACAAGTGCGATTGATGAGCGGAGAAGTGGAGAGAGCACTCGCGTCAGGAAAGTTTGGCAAGTTTCGACACGGTGCTAGCCGCCCATAAATGTTCGCTTGAACCAAGCATTGCTTCGGCGGTCAAAATCGCGAATCCGATCCACCACCGTTGGCTTCTTTTTCGAAGACTCGTGGTTTGCATGTGCGGATTTTCGCTTCTGTTCCTGATGCTTCAATGAATGCGGCGACGCATCGGTCGAATCATCAGAAACGGGTAAGGGCTCAGCATCCGTAATGGGTGCCGGGATCGGTGTCGGAACGAACGAATCGTTGATCATCGGGGCAAAATTAATTTGACTCGATGCCGTCTCTTCATGGACGGTCTCGTCATCCCACCGATCATTCGGACCGATCAAAATCGATCGATCCGTTTTCGCTGGTGCGGCCGTTGCTACCGTAGCAATGGTCAGGACCACAGCCAGCGAATAGATCGCGTGAACTCTGTACATAAGCACTGACTCCCTGTCGTGTTCGCGGGTGATACAGTCCCGAAACATTCCCGACCGTTAGGCGTTCCGCAAAGCATTTGCTTTCAACGAAATGGCTTTCCGGTGCAAAAGCATCTCACTCAGGTCTGCTGATTCGGTCTACAGCCCAGCTGAACTGTCTTAAGAGTTGCGCCACTTTGGTAAGACATTCGGGCTCGGATTGTCGAAGCAACGCATTGCCGGCAAAATCCTTGGATGAGCCAATCTTCCAATCCGCTGTCGACCTTTCACATTCACGTCTACGGTCCCGTCGCAGAAGGAATTGCCGACGAGACTCTGTCCGGCCGTCAGCTGCCAATTCCCACCACATTCGAAGCGGCGATGGATCGACTGGAGCAGCTCTCCGCCCTGACCGAACCGGACGGCTCAATCGCTTGGTCGGGCCCAGATCACCAGCTCGTGGGGATGATTTACGACGCGGCTGGCCAAATCCAATATTTGGAGCTTCGTGGTCACGGAAGCCCCACCCATTGGCGAACGCTCATTCAAAGCATTAGCGGATTTGCCAAGATTGATCGGTTTTCGATCATGATTCTGCCGCTTCGACAGTGGAAGAATTTTCAAAGCTTTGAAAGTTTGCTCAGCGGATGACCCAAAGTTGAGCGCCCAGCTGGGCTGATTCTCCTGCCGTCAAAGTCGAAACAACCCGTTTTCGACGCAGTTTGCATCTTTTCCGCGAACTCTCAGCTATTTTTTCCGCTCTAGGTCATTGATTGGCACACTGGTTGCAATTAGTTGTATTCGTCGGATCGAGAAGAACTGACAAAATCGAAAGAAGGCAACCAACTGGGTCGGTTGCCAAACCAACGGAACCCCGAAAACCGATCAGCACTGGTCGGCCCTTTTCTTACGAGGGATTGAAAGATGATGAACGCTGTTTGCAACACTGAAGTACTGGATTCGCGAATCGTTTCTCAAACTGAGAACACTGTTGATCAATTGCAACTGTCGGACGCTGAGATCATGCGTCGAGTTCGTGACATCCGGTCCAACTGGTCGCTTTCAGAGCGTAAAGCCCGTCGTGAAGAAGCCGATCGCCGGTTCCAAAACCTGGTCGACACCCTGTTCGCGGAAGCCGCCTAATGCGTCGGTTCTCAGCGGTAGTTTCCGCAGAGGACAATGTTTTGCGGAGCCAGCGTGGCCAAACCGCTCAAGGCTCTTATTCGCAAAGCTTCGTTGACTCGAAGGGTTTCAACGCGTGCTGACACTGGACGAGGAGTGATGTCCTGATGAACTCCTCGTCCGCTAGGTCTTATTCGATCAATCCTCGAGTGCGTCGGCACCACCACCGGATTGTTCGATTGATTGGCCCATCACTGTCTCGTGATATCGACAGGCTTCCAGAAACGACTCGAGCAGAACGAGCGCGGCGACAGCGTCGAGCCGCTTCTTGTTTTTCTTTCGCGTCATCGAACCGGTTCGAAGCCGTTCTTTCGCCGCTGCGGTACTGAATCGCTCGTCGAAAAGTCGGATCGGCAACCCGGTTTCGTCATGCAACCAACGGGCAAACGCCCGCGATTCCTGACTTTTCTGGCTCTCTTGGCCGTCGCAGTGAATTGGCAGACCAACGACAAACCCCACTAGACGCTCTTCTTTTGCAAGCGTCCGGAAATACTTGGCGTCCAGGTCCGGAGAACGAACCTGGTAGACTTCAACGGGGCTGGCTAGCGACCGCGAAGGGTCGCAAACGGCAACACCAATTCGGACGGTGCCATAATCGATCGAAGCGATCCGGCCTGAAGTCGGAAAATGATCAGAGTCAGATGATGGATCAGACAGCGTTCTGCGCGGCTCGCGCGGCTAGGTGAGTTTTCACAGCAGCAACCGGTAGCGGGATGCCGCGAATGGTGCCATCGACAACCAGTTTATCGCCGACGACGCCTTGGAATTCAGCAACGATCATTCGGTTGCGACGTGCTTTGGTCAAGCGAATCATCAGCACCAATCGATCACCAGGAACGACAACGTCGCGAAAACGGGCGGCATCAACGCCACCAAAACCGACCATCTCGGCCCCCAGCAAATCGTGCTTTTGGGCAAAGAAGCTGGACAATTGGGCGACGGCTTCGAGCTGAATCACGCCTGGCATGACCGGCATCCCCGGCATGTGACCACGCACCCAGAACTCGTCGTGGGTGACGTCTTTGTACCCGGCGCAGCGAAGCGTTTCGACATCTTCATACAAGATGCCCGTCAGATGCTCCATCTCGTGACGTTGAGGATTCAACGCTCGAATGGCATCCAGATCAGCAGTCGGCTGATCATGATCCAGCAACGAAAGGTCAACAATAAAGTCGGTTTTGGCCACGGCAGTCGCTTCCGCAGGTAGAGTCAAATCGGAGCGGCGAAATGCTTAGGTCTTGATCTTTTTGCGTTTTGCCTTGCGTGCTTTGGCGCTGGCCGGACGACGTCCGTGGTTCGCTTTCTTCAACTTGTGGTGTGGCTTGGCCATCAATCAATCAGGTGTGAGAGTGGAGGAATTTCGAAGACCGCAGAAAATAGCAGAATTTCGTTCACCGCGGTAGTGTTACCACTAGTGCTTTGTCTCATTTCATGGTTGAACCCAATCATGGGCGACCACTAGCGGTATTGTCCGTATCTTAGTTCGTCTTGTGGTTGAGACACACTGTAGTCGGATCTCGTTTGCATCGGCATGTAATTGCGTCCAGCTGAGGTGGTGCCGAGTAAATGTGTGTTTGGTCGGGCGTCATGGGGGGCGTCCGATCGGTCACTGGTAGCAATTTTGCCTGCCGCTGTTTGCTGACGCTGTCGCAGGTACCAACTGTCGATCGTAGATCCACCCATTGGAGTCCCTGCGTCTTGCCGGTTGCCTGTTTGGCGACCTTTCCCGATGGCCGCCAGTGCCGTCGACGGCGAAGGCTGGTATGGGGCATTAAGCGACAACTCGGCGTTTTGCGATGGGGCGTTTTGCCCCAAGTTTGCCGAGGCGAGTGAAACGCTTGGCTGAGCCCCGTTTGATCGTCGCGTGTTGGAAACATAGGCGTCGACGGGACCGCTGCCATCGGCAACCCAATTGAGCCAACTTTGCTGTAGGTCGGACAACGAATCGTAGCCGTAGTACTTCTTAACGTTGCTGGTCCACGAGTTCGTTTTCATCCAGTCTTCCAAGAAGTGAATGAACTGATGTGGGCCTTCTTGTTCAACCAAAAAGCGGCAAACCGAATAGCCTTGGGCATACATGGGGAGCATGTCTTGCGGATACTCGGTCAGTAGAAACAACCGGTTCATCGCGATGCCGCGTTTGCTGCGCAGGAATTCACGCAGTTTGTGTTCGTGTTTGTTTCGTTCGGCGGCGTGTTCGACGGTGGTGCAAATGCCTTCATCGGCCCAACGTGGCAATGGGCGTCCGAAGTGTGTCGCCAACACCGTGTGAGTGACTTCGTGTGGCAAGACGCTGTCGAGAATTCTTTCGGTTGTCCCGATCACTTCCATGCGGAAGTTGCTAACCGGTCGTGGGTTGTAGGTCGTCGCCCCTTGGGCCGCCAATCGTGGACCGGCGTGAACCGTGATCGGACAGGGCTGCGGCCATGGTGGCAACTCTTTTCCGAGCCAATAGATCGCGAGTTCTTTGCGAGAACGTTCGGCTTGTTCACAAACGGCGTCGGCGAGTGCTTGAGTTTCGGCTTCGACGTAGAAGTTCTGACTTCGCTTGGTTTGGCCGTGACAGAGAACCGGAAAACCGATCTCCAGTGTTAGCAAACACACAAGCACAAATGAGCGACGTGCAATGGCATCCATGCCCGAAAACTCCCTGTTTGGGTTTTGGTCAGAGTGCTAGCAAATCCGCATCCGTTACGGGGTTTCGCCAGCGACTTTGGGGAGTCTAGGGATCGATGCTTTTGGCAGATAGAGAAGTTTTCTGAGTTTGACTCAAGTCCGAGATGCTGTCATCCGAAACGCAAAACGCCGCATCAAATCGATGCGGCGTTTCGTTAGATAGCAAAGATCGTTCAGAAGTGCTTAAGCACCAACTTTGGCTTTGGTGCGAGCTTCACGCAGTCCACGGCTGAGGATATCGCGAAGCATCGGCGAGCAGTCTTCGTACTTGGTTTGATCCGGAGCACCGTTGCTGTATTGGTAGATCGCGTCGCGGGGTTTGACGCCCAAAGCGATCAACGAACTGCTGACGGTTCCGTAATCTTTATTGCGAATAACCATGCTTGGTCGGCCAGGGCCAACGGGTGCACGGGCAAAAACGCGGCTCGCGACGGCGAGGAATTTCACCGGCGAATCCAAGGTTTGCAGGGTCAACAGACGACGTGCCATGCTGACGCGTTCGTCATCGGGGTCATTCAAGTTGTGTGATCCGATGATGTTCAACCCGGGTTGAAGATCGACCACTTCTTGACGTTGATCCGAATAAATTGCATAACCCGACTTCGCGTCGGCAATCACAAGGTTGCAACCTTCGTATTGCGTCTCGCCAAGTTCGTTGAGCGCTTTTTCCAAAGCTCGCGACGCACTGGTGCAACGGAGTAAGTCCATTGCGAGTGAGCCACGAGAACGCTGCCCAAACAAAGGCATCGTTGTCGCTCGGTTACAAACCCCGACAAACAAACCGTTTTGGTTTACGCCTAGCCAAGTACCACCAGCTTTTTGATCGATCCCACACAGGACACGGGGCTTTCCAGATTGGATCGAAGGTGTCAGACTTGGCCTGTCAAAATATTCCTCTCGATTGGCGGCAACAAGAATCGGACTTTCTGGGACCAATTGATACTGAACGGCCAATAAGCACATCGGGAACTTCTTTTCAAAGATCAGTTGGTTGCGGTAAAACCGCAAACGCCCTAGCGGATTTATGCCGCATCAGGTCGTTCACGACGAACGCCAATCTATCTGCGTCACGCTGCAACCTGCACCCCCTGGTGGGGTATTAGATAGGAAAAACCCGCGTAAATTCGGGTTCAAGGATGCCTCTGGTCCCCACTGGGCAATCTTTTACGCCAAACACTGTGCAAAAATGCAGCTAACGGCGGGTTTGATACCAACCCGAATCAACGTTCGTGAGAAAATCCGGATCGGGTTTTGTGCGCCGACGGAGCCGAGTTTACTGGCGATCCCCCACAACCTCACGCGGTTATTGATCAGCGTGAAGCATCGAAAATTGGAACAAACCAGAGGAGTGACCGTCGCTAAAACCGATGTTGTAAGCGTACGATCCGACGGGACGCATCGAGTCGATTGTCAGCGGCTTGGCCTCCGCAGCACTTAAAACCGGAAGCATCGCGGGCGATTTGGATTGCCCGCGTTTCTTTTCACGACAGGTCGCACATGGACACGCCGCCCGCAGCTTTGCTGCCGTCCATCTTGTGGTCTTGCCGTCAGACCACTGGATCACGATAGCCGTTTCGCCATCACGGGTGATTGATTCTGGAATCGCGTCCATCGATTTCTTGTGCGTGGGATCTTGAAAGTGAAAGTTGCCGTTGATTGAACCTTCACACCAGTCTTGCTCAATCACGTCCGGCTGGGAATGCCGCTGCTTCACGTGCGTTCTCAAGCAGTTCGATCCAAGGTCCGATGTAGTGGCCGTTGTCATGGAACGTTCGACCGCTAACTAAGTTGCCATCAACCACACACGGCTCGTTGACGAAGATCCCGCCACAGACTTCCAAATCGAATTGGCACTTGGGAACAGTTGCCATTTTTCGGCCACGAACACAGTCGGCATAGGCGGGAATCTCGACGCCATGACAGACGCTTGCGATCGGTTTGCCGGCTGCAAAGAAATGCTTGGTGACACGGACCAAGTCTTCGTCATAGCGAATGTATTCGGGAGCGCGACCACCACTAAACATGATGCCCACGTATTCCGCGGGATCGATTTCCGAAAACGCGACGTCGGCGTCTAAGGTGTAGCCTTCCCATTCTTTGGTGATAGTCCAGCCCGGTTTGATCTCGTGCAAGACCATCTGGTAGCGACGTTTTTCGGGCGCGGCAACAACCGGTTTAAACCCCGCTTCGATCAAGCGGTAATAGGGATACATCGTGTCCAATGTCTCGGTGGCATCACCGATCACGATCAAGACTTTTTCTTGCGACATAACTTGCGACGGAAGGTATCGGGAGGGAGTTCTTTGCAGAACGTCGCATGATACCTGATCACGTCGCACGCAATGGGGTTAGGCAGATGGCGCTAGACAGGCTGCATTGGCGCTAGACAAGGTTCTGGATGCCGAAACTGGCAATCGAAATCCCGTGACTAGCGCGTCTACGTTTGTCGCGATGAAGTTTACGAATTGGTGACTTCTTCGGAATCCAACTCGCTCGCGTCATCGACCATTGGGGCTTCGTCAACCGGTGGTCCGAAGCCGCCTTCGGCCATGACTTTGTTCTTGATCTCTTCAGCGACATCGGTGTTTTCGATCAAGAAATTCCGTGCTTTCTCTTTCCCTTGGCCCAAGTAGGTTTCGCCGTACTTAAACCACGCACCGCTGCGGTTGATGATCTTGTGATTGGTGCCGAGGTCCAACAAGTCGCCTTCGTAGCTGATACCGTTGCTGTGCATCATGTCGAACTCGGCGATGCGGAACGGAGGTGCGACTTTGTTCTTGACGATCTTGGCTTTTACGCGCTGACCGACTTGTTCTTCGCCATCTTTAAGTGCACCGATACGGCGAACATCGATTCGGCAAGAACTGTAGAACTTCAATGCCCGACCGCCAGGCGTCGTTTCGGGGCTACCGAACATCACACCGACCTTTTCACGGATCTGGTTGATGAAGATCACGGCACATTTGCTCTTGGCGATCGCACCGGTCAACTTACGCAACGCTTGGCTCATCAAACGTGCTTGCAAACCGACGTGGCTGTCACCGATTTCACCTTCGAGTTCTTTCTTGGGAACCAAAGCCGCGACCGAGTCGATCACGATGACGTCGACGGCGTTACTTTTGACCAGCATCTCGCAGATCTGCATCGCTTCTTCACCGCTGCCCGGTTGGCTGACCAGCAGCGTGTCCAACTCGACGCCCAGCTTTTTGGCCCAGGTTGGATCAAACGCGTGTTCGGCGTCGACGATTGCCGCGATGCCACCTTCCTTTTGCGCTTCCGCACAAACGTGCAAAGCCAACGTCGTTTTACCGCTCGATTCTGGCCCATAGATTTCGATGATCCGTCCACGTGGAATTCCCTGACCGCCAAGTGCCATGTCCAGCGAAAGGCTGCCCGTTTGGATGCCCTCGATGGTCAAGTGACCGGTCGCACCGAGGGGCATGATCGCTCCCTCGCCAAAGGTCTTGTCGATTTGCTGAAGGGTGGTCGCCAAGCCCGGTTCGCGTTCCAAAATCGTTTTCAGGTTTGGATCGACCTTAGGACCTTTGCTGGTTGCTTTCTTCTTAGCCATCTTCTGCTTCCTTCTTTGCCACGTTTGAAATTGTTGGCGATGATGGTGCGGTTGGTTACCGCTGACACCCCGTCCGCTCGACCGCCACCCCCCTGGTCGGACCGGTCGGAAACACCGACCGTGAAACTTACCCGCGACTGCTACCAGTCACAAGCAAACAAGCGTGGAAAACTTGTTGGCGACTGATTTCTTTTGGGGACACCTGCTTTATCGCGGGCAATGGGACACATACGGTCACCACATACCAACCGCATCTTAGAACGCTGCCAATCGCGAGTCCCCTCCCCCGGAACGCTTTACCGAAGCCGCATATTTGCTAGCAAATCAACTTGGCTTGGATCGCTTACTGCCCGATTCAGATCTACGACGTACGAGCGTGATCCCGCTCTCGGTGATCGCTTGGTTGCTTCCCGCGATCGCTGTCCGCCATCGCTCGGTTTTGGTACTCTGCCGGTTGCGACCTGCCCCCGCATCGACGACCGCCCTACCCGCTTGCAAACTTGTCCGATCCTGAACTGACCGTTTCATCCATTCTCGGATCCGAAGGGCGAATCGCTGCGCGCTTGCCTGGGTACGAGCCACGCTCCCAACAATTGGAGATGGCGGATGCGGTCGCGACGGCTTTGCGAACCGGTAAACACTTAGTTGCCGAAGCTGGCACCGGAACGGGAAAGAGCTTTGCTTACCTCGTCCCTGCGATTCTGCATGCCACCGGCGAAGCGATCATCCGCAACAGCGAAGACGAAAACGACAATCGCAAGCCGCGGGTCTTGATCGCCACCCACACGATCAGCTTGCAAGAACAACTGATCGCCAAAGACCTGCCGCTACTCAACAGCGTCATCCCCCGCGAGTTTTCCAGCATCTTGGTCAAAGGCCGCGGCAACTATTTGTCCAAACGCCGTCTGGACCGCACGATGGCCAAAATGACGTCGATGTTAGGATCGGATCACCAGTATCAGCAGCTCAATAAAATTCGTGCGTGGACGCACGATACGAGCGACGGTTCGCTCGCCACCATGCCGGTGCGGCCGGACGGTGAAGTCTGGAGCGAGATCGTCAGCGACACCGGCAATTGCCTGCGCAAGCAGTGCGACCACTTCGCCGACTGCTTTTACTTCAAGGCCCGTCGTCGCGCCCAGCACGCACAGCTGTTGATCGTAAACCACGCGTTGTTTTTCAGTGACTTGGCACTCCGCCGTGAAGGCGTCTCGATGCTGCCCGATTACGACGCGGTGATCCTGGACGAATGCCACACCATCGAAGCTGCCGCGGGCGACCACTTGGGCCTGCGTTTAACCAGCGGTCAGTTTTTGTTTTTACTTGATCGACTCTACAACGACCGCAATCAAAAAGGCCTGCTTGTCGACAAAGGGCTGACTGGTCTACAGCAACTGGTCGATCGGATTCGCTTTGCCCACAGCGAGTTTTTTGCGGACATTTTGGATTGGCTGCGTGATCACGGCGGATCCAACGGGCGGGTTCGCCAACCGGACATCGTTAGCAATCCGCTGAGCGAGCCGATGCATGAGCTCGCCAAAAAGCTGGCGATGCAAGCCAATGGCCAACGCGACGAAGCCGACCGGTTGGACTTCGAATCGGCCCACGATCGCCTGGTGCTGCTGGCGTCGTCGCTAGACCGCTGGATCCGCCAACGCGACGATGACACCGTGTATTGGATCGAATCCAAGCCATCACGCTCGGGGATGGACCGCGTCGAATTGTCGTCGTCGCCGATCGATGTGGGCGCCCAACTTCGCGAATGCCTGTTCCAAGACAAAGCCATTCGCAGTGTCGTGATGACCAGCGCGACGATCGCTTCAGGCGATGACGACAAATTCTCGTTCTTTCGATCAAGGATCGGACTGACCGGCGGCATGTCGGTCCGTGTCGGCAGCCCATTCGATTATGCCAAGCAATCGAAAGTCGTCATTGTTCGCGACATGCCTGACCCGTCGCGTGAACGTGAACTGTTCGAGCGACAGCTACCCGAACAGATCAAGAAGTACGTCGACCAATCCAACGGTCATGCGTTTGTGCTGTTTACCAGCTACGGATTGCTGAAGCTATGTGCGGCCCGGTTGGCGCGTCACTTTGCCGAACGCCAGTTGCCGCTATACACCCAAGGCGGCGATCAGAATCGGACACAAATGGTCGACGCATTTAAACGTGAACCGGGTGTGCTGTTCGGCACCGACAGCTTCTGGCAAGGCGTCGACGTTCCCGGATCGGCACTGACCAACGTCATCATCACCAAGCTGCCCTTTGCCGTACCCGATCACCCGCTGCTCGAAGCTCGGTTGGAAGCGATCCGTTCTGGCGGCGGCAATCCGTTTGTCGAGTACCAGGTGCCTGAAGCGGCGATCAAGTTCCGCCAGGGTGTCGGCCGACTGATCCGAACCCGTTCCGATCGCGGGATGGTCGTCGTGCTGGACCCAAGAGTTTGCACCAAGCCGTATGGCAAAGTGTTCTTGTCATCGCTGCCGGAACAGCCGATTGAATACGCTTCGGTCAAACAGCCCTAACGCGTCACATGATTCGATGCTGACGCTGCAGTGGCGGATCCACAAACGAAGAAAGCGTCCTTCGAACGAATCGGAGGACGCTAACGTTTGTTTTCTATCGCTTCGCAATTAAGCGAGAGTCTTAACCAGCTTGTTCAAGCGGCTCTTACCGCGAGCGGCGGCGTTCTTGTGGATCAGGTTCTTGGCGGCAGCTTGATCCAGACGTTTTGCTGCAATGCGGTATTCGGTCTGTGCCTTTTCTCCGTCGCCAGAAGCGACGGCTTCGCGAACCTTACGAAGTTGAGTCCGCATACGGCTGCGGAGCGTGCGATTGTGCAGACGACGCTTTTCGTTCTGACGCAACCGTTTCTTTGCACTTGCGGTGTTTGGCATCTTTCTCTGTTAACTTTTGCCGGAAAGCGTGATTTTGATGTGTTTTGATATCTGATCGGTTTGAATCGAGCCGCGTAGTATGGCGATGCGCTGGCGATGTGTCCAGGGATAACTTTTCTTGCCCGCCCGATTGGGTGCCAGAAAACTTGACAAATCCGCCCGATCGCTGTTTGCGTCACATTCTACTGCGCCAGCAAAAGGCCGCGTGGGTGACGACCAAACGGTGGCAGTTGGGGGACCGATCTCGACCATGTCAACGACATCGCGCGGTACTGCATCGATGTCGTGGGTTGAGTTGCATCGGCCCTCCGCTTTGCATCCCTCCGCTAAACCTTTCGGATTGAAGCCGTTTCGCAAAGATTTGCATGGGGAAGATCGGCGAATCGTCGTTTGACAGGGAAAATCTGTCCCCCCTCCTGCACCACCGGAAACGAATGGGTTCAATTGGAGTGATGAATCCCTACGTTTATTTGATCGGCGCCGGTCCGGGCGATCCCGAGCTACTTACCTTGCGGGGTGCGGCGGCACTCGCGCAAGCGGACGTTGTCCTGTATGACGGACTAAGCAACCCGAGTCTGCTGTCCCACGCCCCTCAAGCCGAACACATCTGCGTCGGCAAACACGGGCACTCGCGAATTTGGAAGCAGACTGAGATCATCGACGAAATGCTGCGTCATGCCCGTGATGGCAAAGTCGTGGCGCGATTGAAAGGCGGCGACCCGGCCGTGTTTGCCCGCACCGCCGAAGAAGTTGACGCGCTGATCGAAGCCAACATTCCGTTCGAAATCATCCCCGGCATCACCGCCGCCTTGGCCGCGGCATCCTACGCCGGCATCCCGATCACGCACCGCAAATACGCCTCCGCGGTCGCCTTGGTCACCGGTCACGAGGAACCCGGCAAAGCAGAATCGGCGATCGACTGGAACGTGTTAGCCCGATTCCCTGGAACACTTGTGATCTACATGGGCGTCACGACCGCCCCGGTTTGGACGGAAGCATTGATCGCTGGCGGAATGGACCGCGCCACGCCGGTTGCTCTGGTACGCCGCTGCAGCTTGCCTGATCAGCGTGCGATCCATTGTCGCTTGGATGAAGTCGTCGACCGGTTGACCCCGGCCAGTCGTTTTCGTCCTCCCGTAATCGCGATCATTGGCAAAGTTTCAGAGCTGGCCGAGCCGATCGAACAACTTCGCAAGCAGCTGCCACTCGCCGGTCAAACGATCGCCGTCACGCGTCCCCGACATCAAGCCGATTCGATGGCGGCGCTTATCCGGGCTCGGGGGGGCACGCCCATCATCGCCCCGGCAATCGAGATTTCCCCCGTTGATGATCCAAGCGTCTTGGATGCCGCGATCGATCGACTGGACGATACCGATTGGCTGATCTTCTGCAGCCACAACGGGATCCCGCCGTTCTTTGAACGACTGCGTTCACGATCGATCGACATAAGAAAACTTGCCCATTGCAAAATCGCCGCGGTGGGACGCAAGACAGCCGAATCGCTTGCCAAGTTTGGACTGTTCGCCGACCTGATCCCTCATCGATTCAGTTCCGAAGGCTTGCTCGGATCCCTGCAAGAAAACCTCTCCAGCTTGGACGGTCAACGCTTCTTGATCTTTCGCGCCAGTCGCGGCAGTGACGAATTGCCAATCCGATTGACTCGCTGCGGGGCGGACGTTCACGAAGTCGCCGCCTATCAAAACGTCGATGTTGATCAGCCGGACGGTCAATTTGAAACGTTGCTTGGCGAAGGTGGCATCGACTGGATCACCGTTACTAGCGGCGCGACGGCAAACAATCTGCACCGACTTTATGGTCCAATACTTCATCGTGCCCGCTTGGCCGCGCTGTCGCCAAAGACGGCCAAGGTGTTAACCGACCTGGGATACCAAGTCGCCGCAACAGCGGATCCATACACGATTGATTCTTTACTTGACGCGATCGAGAAAACGCCATGATCCCGAAGCGATATCAGAAAATGCATGAAGACCATCCGGAACTGATGCAGGCTTATGAATCGTTCGGCAAGGCGGCCAAGGACGCCGGCCCGTTGTCAGATCGCGAAGTCGCGTTGGTGAAGCTGGCGATCTCGCTGGGCGCCGGACTGGAAGGCGCTGCCCATTCCCATTGTCGCAAAGCGCTCGAAGCCGGTTGTTCAGCCGATGACCTTCGCCACGTCGCTTTGCTGAGCGCACCGACCATCGGATTCCCCACGATGATGCGAGGCAAGTCCTGGGTCGAAGACGTCATCGACAAACAGAACGCATGACCGGCACCAAGCCGGTCATGCCCCCAGCGCCGGACGACCGGTTGCTTGGCGTTGTCCTTTGCGGCGGACAATCTTCGCGGATGGGCCGCGAGAAAGCGACGCTCGAATTGCCGAGCGAACGACTTCATCGTCCGCATGGTTCCGGCCCAACGTTTCTTGGCAAGACGTTCTTGGAACACGCGGTACGAAGGTTGGAATTGGTGACGGGGCAAGTCTGTGTCTCGCTGGCTGAGGAATCAATGCTTCGTGAAGCGGCGAAGCACGAGCACGAGCACGAGCACGAGCACGAGCACGAGCACGAGCACGAGCACGAGCACGAGCACGAGCACGAGCGGATTGTTGATGCACAGCCTTCGCGGGGGCCGATTTCGGGCATTTTGGCGTCGCTTTGTTACGCCGCCGAAAACCAATTGAGTGGTTGTATCTTCACCGCGGTTGATACACCCTTGTTGCAAGTGGACGAGCTCCGCACCTTGCATCAGGCGTTTTTGCTCGACCGATCGACGATTCTGTGTGCCGCCGGAAACGGCCCGATCGTGTACGAACCGTTGATCGGCATCTACCCTGTTACCGTTCTGCCTTCGATCCGTCGTTCGATCGAGCAAGGTCAGTACGGACTACAGCACTTGCTCAAACGTCTCGCCGCCCGCCGGGTTTCGCTGCCGGAGTCTTCGACACGAAACATCAACACGCCCGCCGATCTTCAATCCCTACGTCTTGATCTATGAACGACCTGTTTGCATTCTCGGATCCTGAATCTGCACTACTGGCGGTCGCCGATGAATTGGCGGTCGTGAGCGAAATCGACACGGTCGATTTGCCGTGCGGTCGGGTGCTGGCATTACCCGTTCTGGCGGATCGTGACAGCCCCGCGGCTGATGTTTCGGCGATGGACGGATATGCGATCCGACTCGAAGATTTGCAATCCGATGTCGACCTGCCTGTCAGCGACCAATGTCCGCCCGGTGTGCAGCCGCCGACGATGAAGCCTGGTCACGCGATCCGAATCTTCACCGGCGCGGTCATTCCCAGTGAGTGCCAAGCGGTCGTCAAACGCGAAGACACCGTCGAATCGCCAAACAGCATTCGATTCCTGCCGACCGCATTGGAACTCACCAAAGAAGGCGACCACATCCGTCGCCAAGGTGAAAATGCCGCCGTCGGCGACGCTGTTCTCGATTCCGGCCTGGTCGTTACATCGGCCCTGACCGCCGCACTCGCCAACTTCGGCATCACGTCCACCAAAGTCCTACGTAAGCTTCGTGTCGCAATCCTGACGACTGGCGATGAAGTCTTGCCGCCAGCAACGAAGTCGCTTTCGCCTTGGCAACTTCGCAACAGCAACGCCGCCGCGGTCGCCGCGATCATGTCGGAACTCGCGTATGTTGATGTCGTCAAACAAGAGCACGTTCGTGACAATCGTGACGCGTTGACGGAAGCGTTCGAGCAAGCGGTTCGCGAAGCCGACGTCGTGCTGATGACTGGCGGCGTTTCCAAAGGTGACTATGACTATGTCCCCGACGTGATCGCTGATGCCGGTGCGAACATTCGCTTTCACGGCCTGCCGATTCGCCCTGGCAAGCCGATCTTGGGTGCGGTCACCAAAGCCGGTGGCTTGGTCTTGGCACTACCTGGGAACCCTGTCAGTGCGACCATCAATTGCCATCGCTTCGCCGTGCCACTGATCCGCAAGATGGCCGGTTGTCAGCACTGGATGTCCAAGCCCGAATTGGCAACGCTGGTCGAACCGATCCGCAAGACGATCCCACTTCACGCGATGCTGCTCGCCCGTCTCGTTGGCCCTGGACTGGCGGAACTCGTCCCGGCAAAAGGCTCTGGAGACCTCGTCGCGATGGCCCAAAGCGACGGCTACGTTTGCGTCTCTCCCCAAGAAGACTCGCCCGGTCCTTGGCCGTTCTTCCGTTGGTAGATTCGCCGGCCGTGCGCTGACAACATCTAGTCGCCTTTGCGGCGTAGCTCCATGACTCGGATCGGGTGCTCCGGATCGTCTTCCATCTGGACCTTGTGCTCGACATAGCTGAACGGGTGAGCTTTGATCCACTCCCTGAACTCGTTGCCAATGATGCGACACGGATCGCTTAACAACACCACGCCACCGGGCGCGAGATGCTGATCGATGCACTCGATCAACTCCGGCCAGAGTTGCCGCTGGTACGTGACATCGCTCCCTAGCAAGATCGGGAATCGTTCGTCGAGACGGTCCATCCCAAAACGCAGCCGCTGAATCTCACATCGATCTCGTACGGGGTAACTGCTCATCCGCACCAGATGCAGTGGGTCTTCTACCCCATCGGTCAAGATCACGCTGGCCCCACGAAGTGCCGCCGCGATTCCGACATGGCCTGTCCCACAGCCAAGCTCCAGCACTCGTTTACCGGCGAGATCTAATTCGCCGATAAACTGGTCTAAGCCCGCGGCGGCTCGCCAAGTCGTCGCCCAAAACGGATCGATGACACCTTCCTCGCCGGCGTCCTGTCGTTCGCAAGCATCGACCAACATCGCATCTGGATCGCTGGCGACCGCCATTTGCCAGGCTTGCCCGCCGACTTGAGTTTCCTGCCAATGCCAGTCCAACAGCGTGTTGGCGGCGTCGACCAAGTCCTGTGGGACTTCACTTGTATCTTGAGTTGTCATGTTCGGGATCTTATCAGACCGGCCGAATCACTCCAATGAAGCCTACTTGGTCAAAACGGCAAAACGAATGTCCGTCACTTTGGCTTGTGGCATCGTGGATTGAATCCGCCGCAAGATCATCCGCTTTTGAAACGTCAGCTCTTGGATCGTGACCGAGTCACTGGCGAAGACTTTCAGTACGCCGCGATTGAGTTTGCCGACGGTGATCTCGTTCGCGATGCCCTGGCCGACTGCTGCGGTGATCGCAGCCAAGAATTCGTCGTTGACGGCGGACTGAGCGTAGCCGCGTCGGGACATTAGCTGGCTGACCAGATTTCCGATCCGCTGAGCACCCTTCTTTTCCTGGTCGTTCTTTTTCGATGGTGGCATCGAGTCGTCGGCAAACCAAAAAGGTTACGGGATCGGGATTTCAAACACGCATGCCGCCGTGACAATCGCCCGGCGGCTTGACTGTTTATGCCATCGCTTAGACAGCGGCTTGAGCCTTGTCGGCGATCAACTTTTCGAGCTTTCGCATGTCGGCCGCAAACTTGCGGATGCCTTCGGCCGTCTTCTCGGTTGCCATCGCGTCTTCGTTGAACAGGAAACGGAACGTCTTTTCGTCCAGTTCCAAACGCTCGATGTCGCTCGATGCCGCGGCCGATTCGTCCAATTTCTTTTCGATCGGATCGGTCGATCCGGCGAGTTCGGCCAACAGTTTCGGGCTGATCGTCAGCAGATCGCAGCCAGCCAATTCGGTGATCTGACCAACGTTACGGAAGCTGGCTCCCATGACCTCGGTCTTGTAGCCGAACTTTTTGTAGTAGTTGTAGATCTGCTGGACCGATTGGACACCGGGATCGTCCGCACCGGTGTACTCTTGCCCGGTCGACGCTTTGAACCAGTCGTAAATACGACCGACGAATGGCGAAATCAGTTGCACGTTGGCTTCGGCACATGCAACCGCTTGCGACAACGAGAACAACAGCGTCAGGTTGCAGTGAATGCCTTCCTTCTCGAGTTGTTCGGCTGCTTTGATGCCTTCCCAAGTCGACGCGATCTTGATCAGGATGCGATCGCGTTCGATGCCTTCTTGTTTGTAAAGGTCGATCAGATGATGGGCCAAGTCGATCGTGCCCTTGGTGTCGAACGACAGGCTAGCGTCGACTTCGGTGGAAACGCGTCCTGGAACGATCTTCAAGATTTCCTTGCCGAACAAGATCAACACGCGGTTGATGATCGACGCGACTCGTTCGGAGTCCGACATCGACTTCGACGCGTGCTCTTCGATCGCCTGATCGATCAGGTACTCGTACTGTGGTTGGCCCGAGGCGGCCAGAATCAGCGACGGGTTGGTCGTGGCATCCTGCGGTTCGAACTCTCGCATCGATTCAAAGTCACCAGTGTCTGCAACGACGGTGGTGTATTGTTTCAACTGATCCAGTTGGTTGGCTCCGCTAGACACTTTTCTTTTTCCGCGTTTGGTGGAATCGGGTAGAAACGAATGTACGGTCGGCTTATCGATCGCGTGACATCGGCATGATCACGTAGCGATAACCATCTTCGGTGCTCAGCAATGCTGGCGATGCGCCAGATTCGATCTCGATTTGGAACGGCTGTTCGCGGTCGAGAACCTTGCAAAAGTCTGCCAGATAACGGTGATCCAAAGTCAACGTGATCGGTTCCCCATCGTAGGCCACGGGCAATTCGATCTGTGATTGACCGATGTCTTTCGTGCTGGCTTCTAGCTTTAGAGTCCCATCACCGAACGTAAAGTCAATTCCGCGACTTTCTTGATCGGTCACAATCGACGCTTGGCGAAGGGCGGCAAACACCGGTCCGACGGTCATGTCCAGCTGCACCGCGTTTTCACGCTGTGGCAAGACCTGACGCCAGGTTGGGTACCGTCCTTCGACGAGTCGTGAGTAAATCACCGCGTTCTTGGTTCGCAACAATAGGTCGCTTGCACGAGCGGCGATGTCAATCGATTCATCGTTGGGGTCAACCGCCCGCTCCATCAGCTGAATCGCCCGTGTCGGAACGATTGTGTTGTTACCAACCGTTTCGTGACCACCGACCGATTCGCCCTCGCCTTCCATGCAGGCTAGGCGGCGACCGTCAGTGCCGACAGCTGTCACGGTCCCTTCGGAAAGTTCCAAGAGCACCCCACCAAGGGCAAACCGGGTGTTGTCAGTATCCGTCGCGAATACAGTCCGGCGAACCATCGTGCGGAACAGTCGGGCGGACAGCACGTGGTATTTTTCCTCTTCGAAGGACACCACTGGCGGGAATTCATCGGGGTTGCCAGCGGGCAGATTGAATTTGCTGCGATCGCCTTTCAGCAGGATTCCGGTGTCGTCCGTCTCCAGCGTGATCGTCTCGTCGGTGCTCTCTCGCAAGATGGCCATGGTTCGCTGAACCGGCAACAGTGCGGTGCCTTCGGTTTCGATATCGATCCCGTCTTCGACTTCCAAGCGGATGCCGACTTCCATGTCCGTAGCGGTCAAAATCAGCTTTCCACCCGAAGCTGTGAACTTCACGTTGGTCAAGATTTCCTTGGGCGATCGTGACGGCGCAATGCTGGCGGCCAAGGAGAAGGCATTGGTCAGAGGTTCACGAGCACACGAGATTTTCATGTTGCGTAGCAAAAGCAAAGGAATGGAGTTTCGACTGCCTTCATGTTGTAACGCATCGAGCCGGTAGCGATAGCGTGGATGGTCATCCACTTCGCTCGGTCAGCTGGTGCGAGGCGTTGGACTTTTATTGTTGTCTTAAATTTTTATTTATCGTCGTCGTAAGAATACGTCCGCCGAAGTTGTCAGTAACGCCCGACTTGGATTCAAAACCAAAGGCTAGCAAAAGAGTTACGCCAATAAACCGAGCGTGGAAAACCTGTCGGTGACGCGTCGAGGGACAGTGCGAAAGTCACTCAAAGGCTGACAGTGGCTAACACTCCGGTAGTCAGCGGATTTACCGTGAACAGGAGGATCAACGATAGGCTGACAGTTGATGCACAAGTTTTCCACAGCGAAAAAACGCTGGAAAAGCCGAGTGATCAATCTAGTGGTGATAGCAAATAAGCTGTTTGGAAGAGTTGATAGGAGTGGCAGTGTCTGTCCCCGTCACGGCAGGGTTTGCCCCTGTTGGTACGGCTAGCTGCGAATCGTAGCGGTAGCCAGACACGGTCCTGTGACGTTCCGTCGGCAGTCCCGACAGAACAGCATCAGCATTCTTTAACCAATATTGCTAGCAAACTTCGATTCAGTCCAATCGTCGGGAGTGTAGCGATTTTCGCCGGCAGGCAGCGGGGGCATAGCGGGTGATTTTGCTGTGTATCCGAATCTTCGACGGGGACAGACCCTGCCAAAGACTCGGGCGGCCAGAGCGTGACGGGGCCAGACCCCGTCAGCCAATCGGCACGTGTTAGCTAGCGAGAACAGGGTGCGGGGACAGACCCCGCGACACCCACGAAGCCGTGACAGGCTCTGTCCCCGTCACGCAATAGGACCTGTTTGCTTGGATGCGAGAAACGTTGCGGGGCCAGACCCCGTCACGGTGTAGAGGACGCAACAGACAACGTTTCCCGGCGGTCGATGGATGATTCGGGGCGGTGAGAACTGGGCGGTGAGAAAACGCTCAGCAGAGGGCAGAAACGGTGACGGTGTCTGTCCCCGTCAGCCTGAATTGGCGTGGGGATTTCTGACGGGGACAGAGCCTGTCAATTAGTTGATGGGCTCTGATACCAGCTCATTCGTGTACCGATGTTGGTACGACTGGGGCAGTCAGACCGAAGGCAACGGGCGTGTTGTGCAAGTAATGCTGGCGCGGTAGAGGTGCTGCTAGGCAGCCAGCTTTTCTTTCGCTTCGTGCATGATGCGGCTGAGATCCGCATCAGACTCCAACAGCGATTCCGTTTTGCGGATCGCGTGAAGGACCGTCGAGTGGTCGCGTCCGCCGAAGTAATCGCCGATCTTGTCCAAACTGCATGGCGTCATCCGGCGAGCCAGAAGCATTGCTAGCGAACGAGCACGGACGACCGATTGCTTGCGGGAACCGCTTCGCAAATCTCGGGTGCGATGGCCCCAAATTTTAGCGACCGTTCGCGTGATCTTGCCCAGATCGATGTCGTTTAACTCGCCAGCCGCATTGATCGCAGACTGAACGGCTGCGATATCCACACCGCACTGTGTCATACGGCAATGCAGATCGATTTGCTTGATCGCCCCATCTAAGCTGCGTACGGAGACCTCCGTTCGCAGGCCCGCCTCGAGCAAGGCCAAGTGTTCGTCGCTGATTTCGACGCCCCGCACCAGCGACAACTCTCGCAACAAAGCCAAACGACTTTCGGCCTGTGGATAGGCGAGCGGAATCGTCAGCCCAATCACCGCTCGAGATGCAAGCTGTGGCCGAATCGCCCGCGTTTCAGTTGGCAGACGACGACTGGTCAGAATCGTCGGTGCACCGCGTTGGATCCGTTGGTCGATCCGACTGGTCAGCTCGTCTTGGGCTGCGGTTTTGCCCGCGATCAAATGCAGATCTTCGATCACCAACACAGCCGCTTTATCAATCGAGCGTCGCAAGTGTGGAATGTCGTCCGCCGCAACGGCGTCCGCATATTCCCGCGCGAAATCAAGCGCTGACAGATACCTGACCGCTGATGGGTCATCAGCCAGCGACGCTTCTGCCGAACAGCGAGCGGCCAAATGCAATGCGATCGTGGTTTTTCCAGAACCTTCTGGCCCAATCAACAGCAATGGTCCCGTCGACCACATCGACGTGTCGGATTGGCAAACGAAAGCGACCAACCGGTTTTCATCACCAGCAACAAAGACTGGCAACGAAGCATTGCGACCATCAAACGACAGCTTGGTTTCCCGCGGACGCTGCTTCAGCAACGGTCGTTCAACCGGGAAAGTGTCGATCGGTAGTTTGACGGGCGAATTCACAACGCGGGTTACGTTCGAACCGGAAGGTTTAATGCTGGAAAGCGGTAGAACTGACAAACCTCGCCAATCCAGCGGACGCCCTATTCTAGCTTCTCCCTTTGCTTTTCAAGTGACTTTTCCACGTAGTTTTCAACAATCTCTTAGGATCTTAACTTGTTGTAAATACGGCAGATACGTCCCGCAGCTTCGTCAATTTCTGTCGCAGTGGAAAACCGGCTGACACTGAACCGAATTGCACTGCCAATAGCCCACTCGGGGCATCCCATCGCTGTCAAAACATGGCTCGGAGGGCTACTGCCACTGCTGCAGGCAGACCCGCTGCTGCAAGCTATCTGGGCCATGTCCAATGCCATCAAAATCGACTGCCTATCCACCCCCTCAAGCGAAACGCAACTTGTGTTCGGCAAACGGCTTACGTTCCTTCCGTGGATGAGAAGACCAGGAATGCCTGAAAGCAGGGCATCTTCGAAATGATCACGAAGGCTGACGATTCGCTGACAGTTTTCTGACAGGTTATCCACGGCAAGTTCAATTGCTTTAGCCATCCCCACAACCAAGGGGACCGGCTCTGTCCCCGGTCGGCTGAGCAGTTGTTGTTCACCACCGAAAAGTGCTGGACGTAATTTCAGGCCCGGCGTCAAAAGCAGTCCACCGATGCCTTGGGGGCCATGAAATTTGTGGGGGGTAAAAGTCACCGCGTCGGCGGACATGTTGGCGATGGACACCTCCATTTTGCCGATCGATTGTGTTGCGTCGACATGAAAGGTAGCCCCGTTCCGCCGACATCGTTCCGCGATCGCTGCGGTGGGCTGGACAATTCCGGTTTCGTTATTGGCCGTCATGACCGAGACGAGTGGCTTATCGAACTGACCAAGGCATTGATCGAGCGATTCGAGGTCAACGGTTCCGTCAGGCTTCACAGCGATATAGCCGACTTGGCGACCTCGCTTGCGTTGGGTTTCGGCGAATTGCAACACGCTTGCATGCTCGATCGAGCTAACGACCAGCGGCGTCTCAGGTTCGGCAAGACCGGCGAGCGCCAGATTGTTGGATTCAGTCCCGCCGCTTGTCAGGATCAAACGAGGGCCGCCCGGTTGGGAGAGGTCGGCGCCAAGCGAACGGCCGATTCGAATGATCGCATCATCAAGAGCATCAGCGGCGGACCGACCGAGGGCATGCAGGCTGGAGGCGTTTCGCGGACCACGGCGCATTTCTTCGGCGATGACGTCGATCACGGCGGGGTCCATCGCTGTGGTCGCGTTGTTGTCCAGGTAAATCATCGGGCGGTCATTCGGGCCGAGTCAGCTTCATCGATTGCAGGGTTTCAGCGTCGGGGTAATCCGCGAGAGCATCTTGTAGGACTTCGTCTGCAAGACGATCTCGATTTGCCAGACGTAAGTCTTTGACCAAGTCGGCATTTTGCTGCACCATGAATTCATCGACAGCCAGGGTCAGACTGGGCGCGTCATCATCCCCCGGCAGCGTTCTGGCCAGTTCCAACAATGGTGGGACCAATACGTACAACTCGCGGGTGGCAAGTTTCTGGATTTGTGGCCACAGCACGGCGGCACGTTGTGGATGTGATTTGTTCCAATCCACCCAGAAAGCCACGCCGCCGCGATCAAAAACGGATAGCGATTGGATCAAAAGCGATGCGATGGCGGGCGTCATCGTCGGTCCTCGCCGGATCCAAACGAGATGCCATTGCTTGGGTTTCTGTCCACGAGGGAACGAAATCAATGAATCGGCGAGCAGTTGCTTGCTGACAGGATCTTGAACCACCGAGCGACGGATCGGTGAGATTTGGACATGCAACAAAGGGATTTCGTAAAACGAAAACTCGCGAGTTTGAAAATGGCTGGGTGCGAATTCGACACCGGTGACGTTCCCTTTGAATAGAACGACCCCGCCCACCAACACCACCGCAAAGATGCTCGCGATGACGACCATCTTTTTGCGAGAGTTGCGAAATCGGGGATTCGTTCGCGAGCGTGAAAGGTTGGAATCCGTCGTAGACACGTTGTGTGATAAAAAAGCGAATGGGGACCGAAGGTTGTGGCTCTCGCTGAAGGACGATCAAGCCCTCAGTCGCTACGATAACACGGACCGGGACAACAGTTTAAGATAAAAACTAGCCGATGGATTTTCGACGAGGTCATGCAGTTCCAGCCTTACCGAAGTGCGTTTCAGCATCCCCTCTCGTCACCATCGTGGGGTGAGCGAGCTTGGCACCGTCTGTCTGAGCCCCATTGTCGGCGGCCCTACAGTGTCGCCCAGCCCTCAAGTCTGGCCGAAGAATCTGCATCACAGGGTGAAGAACCGTCGGGGGCGGCTGCCAAGATCGATGAGGACCCGATCCAACGTCGGATGCGAGTCGAAGCGGTGTTGTTGCTTGCCAAGAACCCGTTGACCACGCGAAAACTGGCCCAAATGGCTCACTTGGCGGATGGAACCGAGGCCCGTACACTGGTCCGCCAATTGAACCAACTTTACGACGATTTGGGCCGAGCGATTCGAATCGAGCAGGTAGCTGGCGGATACCGGATGCTTTCCAGAGCAGCCTATGCGCCCTGGCTTGGCCGACTTGAACATTTACCTTCAGCAATTCGGTTATCATCGCCGATGATGGAGACGCTGGCAGTTGTTGCCTACCGTGGTCCGGTTTCACGCGCTGATGTGGAAGCGATTCGCGGGGTAGCGTGCGGCGAGTTGTTGCGACAACTGATGGAACGCGATTTAATTCGAATTTCTGGACGGAGCGAAGAGCTCGGCCGACCGTATCTATACGATACTACGAAACATTTTTTGGAAGTCTTTGGGCTTCCGTCCACCGACGCATTACCACCGATCGACTGGGATCCCTTACAAGATGATGCTGTCGAACCGGAACCCGAATCATCGTCTTCAAATTTCGACCTCAAGTAATATCGACATCAAGAAGGAGTCAGTCGTGAGCCTTGTTGCCTCGTCTGTAGCCAGCACCGCGTCTGGAGCCAACGTTACCGATCCGATCACCACCAATTTTTGGTGGGGCGTTGAACCATTGCCAGTTCAGCCAGTGGCCGTCATTGAAGACGAAGAGGACGAGCTGTACGAAGGCGAGCCTGACTACGACGACGAAGAAGAAGACGAAGATTGGGATGATGTCGACGACGACGTCGATGAGGAAGAGGATGACGACGAGGACGAAGATGACCTCGACGACGATGAAGAAGACGACGACGACGACTGGGAAGAAGTCGACGATGAGGACGACGACGAAGAAGACTTCGGCGATGACTTCGAAGACGACGAAGAAAACTGGGACGACGACGGCGACGAAGAAGACGACGACTGGGAAGAAGAGGAAGAAGACGAAGAGGATTGGGACTGATCACCAAGCTTGGTGAGTGCCCAACCCATCACCCGTGTTCTGATCAGTCCAGTCGGAACAGTTCTCGAAGGGCTTTGACGAGCCCTTTTTGATGGCCTTCAGCGGCGTCTTCTTTCAACGACGCCAGTGGCGGATGCAAGAGTTTGTTGATAATCCGATCCAAACTCTTCTCGATCTCGCTCCGCAACGCCGGCTCACCGCCGAGCAGTTCTAACTTCGGAAGCAAACGTTCGAGTTCGTCTTTTTTGATCTGCTGAGCCTGTTCGCGCAGCCTTTTGATCACCGGGCCGGTCGCACGATGATTCAGATCAGTCAGCAAACGTTTGGTCTCTTCCGTGATGATTCGCTGTGCCTTGGGCCATTCTTTTTCCCGCTCATGGCGGTTCCGTTGGCAGGCGGCTTGTAAATCATCGATCTGATACAGGTACAGATTGCGAAACTCGTCGAGCGCCGCGTCGAAGTCACGTGGGACTGCCAAGTCGAGCGCCAACAGCACTCGGTCTTTTCGACGTGACCGAATCGATTCGAATTGTTGAGCGGTCAGAATCGGCGTCGTCGCGGAGGTGGTCCCCACGATCACATCCGCTTGGACAACTTGATCGAGGAACGTTTCCCAGGGAGCATGTTGAACGCCGAAGGCTTCGGCCAAGTTTTTCGCTCGATCCAAACTGCGATTCAGAATCACGACGTTATTGGCGCCGGCCTGGATCAAGTAACGCAGTGTTTCTTCGCCCATCTCCCCCGCACCACAGATCAGCACACGTTTGCCGACCAGGCTGTCGAACACTTCGGGGATGACTTCACCGACAGCCACACTGGGCACACTGACCCGGCGGCGATGGATATCAGTTTCGGTGTGTACGCGTTTGGCGGCGTGGTTGGCCGCTTGGAACACCGCGTGGGTTAGCGGGCCCGCCGATCCGAGTTGGCATGCGAGTTCGTACGCTTGTTTGACTTGCGACAGAATCTGTGATTCGCCAATCACCATGCTGTCGAGACTCGACGCAACTGTGAACAGGTGCTCGATCGCATCGTGACCGCTGCGATAGATCATCTGTTCAACGACGTCATCGGCGGGCAAAGAATGCTGTTCGGCAAGGAACGAGACGACCGCATCGCGGTCAGGTGAACCTTGGTCGTCGGCGGTCGTGTACAGCTCGGTGCGATTACAGGTGCTGATCAACACCAATTCGCCGTCAGGGAACCGGCGACGAAATTCGTTTAGCGCCGTTCCAATTTGGTCATTCGTAAATGCCACACGCTCGCGAAAATCGACGGCCGAATCGTGGTGGCTGCATCCAATCATCTGCAGCTGCATCAGCTCACCCCGTGCGAACTAAAGATGACGCCGAAGAGCGCTAACATCAAAAAACCGAGGCTGGCCAGCGTCATGTAAAACGCTTTCCGGCCGCGACTGGCCGGTCGATAGAAAAACTCTGTCGCGGTCGCCACGCACAACCAACCGAACAATACCAAGCTGAGCAGGATCCCGCTGTCTGTCCAAACCAACCGGTTATTTTGGTTCAGATTCATAATCATTCCGGCGACCACACCGATCGCGACCGCTACGGTGCTGACGATTAACAGTTGGCGGTTAGCGCGGTCCAGCGTCTCCAGCGTCGGCAAACGAAACCTTGGAGAACCAGCACGCTTTTGTTTCAGCCGTTTGGATTGCACCAGGTACATCACGCCGGACAAAAAACCGATCAGCACGGCGCCAGTTCCGACCATCATCGCCAATCCATGGACCGAACCCCAAACATCGGTAGCATGATCACGCGAAAACGGTTCCCAACCACCGACGAAAACCCCCAGACCAATTGTCGCCAAGATCAACGGCAAAAAGAAAAAGCTGATGATCGTGTCACTGCGGCGGACGTAGGCGACGGTGAAGAATATCGCCAGCCCCAGAGCGAGCACCAGCGACCACTCTGCCCAACTGGAAAGCAGCCCGAGTTTCTCATCGACTTGGACGTCGATCACACGCAAAAACAGAAAACTGACCTGCGTGAACAGGCCTAGCCCCATCATCAACAGCACCGCAGCCGATCGCGCATGAAATGTCACCACCAGTCGCGACAGTTCAATCACAAGCGCGAGTAGATAACTGGTGAAAAAGCAGGCGACGGATATCTGGTGCAGGATTGCGAACACGAAAGCGGTTCGAAGGTGGGCGAGGGGTATGAGGGGGGAGGCGGAAAACTATACAACCTCGTTAAATGTCAAACGACGTGGCAGTTTCCACGAAAGGAAAGTTTTGTCGCAGAAAAACGCGGTGACGCGGAACCCCAATCAGGGTCTTCCCCATCGTACACGTGTTTTCAGCAATGGCCATAGGCGACACGATACCGCCGGTGACTGGCCACGGCCGATTTACTCCCAAGGGTCCGAAAGCCAGCAGCGGACGTCGATTTTTCCAGTGGTTCGGTTTTGTTTCATGTTGCCGATGCGAATTCGTACCGCACCAACTTGGGCTGTTACATAAACGCCACTGCCGGTTTGAGACAGCATTTGACGGACTTCGGTTCGGGCGGCACGCTGGCTGCCGCTGACGACCGTTTCACGCGGCCGAGCCCAAGCCAACACCATGTCAGCGTTCATCCGCAGACTTCCGTGATGCGGCGCCATCATCACACCGCCTGGCGTAGGACGCGGCCCGTCAACGAGCACCTCTGTCCCCGGTGGCTCCAGGTCGCCAGGCAACAACAAAGGTACCCTACCCTGTTCGATTTCTAACACCAAACTGTTCGCATTATCGCTGCCGCCCACCCCACTACGCGGCGGATGCAAAACTCGAAATGGCAGCTTTCGGTATCGGGCGTCGATATCGTCCGTCATGTTTTCACGACAGAGTTCGATGACCGGAACACCGGCGTGTTCGATCGCGTTTCTTAGCCGCTCCAATTGTGAGCCAGCACCATGGAGCATCCCGGGCGGGGTGTAGACCGCATCGATGCGAAACCGTTGCAACAGTTTCGGCAAGGCGTTGTAGTGATCCGCGTCAGCGTGTGAAAGCAAGACACCATCAAGATGCGTCAGCCCCAGTAACCAGAGTGCGGTATCGATCGGATAAGAAGCCCCTTGGCGGTTACCTAATCGCCCACAGTCATACAGATAACATCGGTGTTGTGGCGTTCGGACAATCACACTGGTGCCGTGCCCGACGTCGACGAATGTTGCTTCCAAAGTCGACGGCGGTAACGCAGCGGGACGTGTTGCCAGAAATAAGTTCACGACGGTCCAACCGGCGATCCAGCCGATTCGCGCTGTTCGGGCAATGCGATCGTTGCAAACCAATGTCGCCGCCAAACCAACAAAGAACACGACAACGCTGTATGCCGGTGGTGATGGCAACCAGAAGTGTCCGTTCGGAATGGAATGCGTCCAATCAATCACCCACGCCATCCATCGCAAGGACCACTGACAGACAACGCCGGGTAGGTACCCCAGCCAACTTGCCAGCGGATCCAGGAGCACAACCAGCACGCCCGCTGGTAGCGCGAGCATCAATCCGGCCCACACCAGCACATTGGTCAATACACTGACGGTCGAGATCAAATGGAACTGTGACCAGACATAAGGCAAACTGACTGCCGTCACACAAGCACTCATCCAAGCCATCTGCACGAAGAACCGAACGATCGCTTTGCCCGTGCGAATCCAGCGAGATGAAGCCCCTTCGATCAATTGTTGGAAACTCTGCTCGCGCTCTCGTTCCAATTGCTGATGTAGCGATAAGCTCGGCATCGATCGCCCCGCCAGCATGAACGTAATGACGGCAAGGAAGGACAAGTGCACGCCGATCGAAAGCACGTTCAGCGGATTTTTGATCAACAACAAAATCGCCGCGAAAGCTAGCGTGTTCAGTGGCTGGCTGGTACGACGAAAACAAGATGCCAGCAGCAACACGCCGATTAATACTGCCGCGCGAAAGACAGGCGGACGACCACCGGTCATTGCCACATAGACCGAACTAAGCAGCACGATCACTAAGAATTGCGTCGCCGGCCGGAAGCCAGCAGCAGCGATTCCCCACGAAACAAAAACGACGAGAATTGCCAAGTGCATTCCGCTGACGGAAAGCAGGTGTGCGGTTCCGGTGGCGAGCAGCGCGTCTCGAGTGTCAGCATCGACCAATTCACGTTGGCCCAAAATTAACGCCAGTGCGAGCGGCCCGGTGTGCGAGTCGGTGTGGCGGAGCAGCGATTGTCGACCGGAGTTTGAAACGGTCGAAATCAACCGGCCAAACCAATCCTTTGACGCTTCTAACAAAACGATCGACTGGTCGTTCTTCGTTTCCAGTCGGCAATGCAGTCCGCGTCTCCGATAGGCAGGACGTAAATCTGGCTGCCCCGGATTGGTCGGCGGGTCGAAAGCTCGCAGCCAACCATAAACTTCCAAGCGATCGCCTGGGTGATAGTGACTGAGGTCACCGTCGGCACTGACCAGCACAGATCCTGTAACCGCTTGATTGACGCCGTCGACCCGGTGGGTGTCGATGGCAACGATCAATTCACTGAGAAACGAGTCGGGTGAGTCGATCGATTCGCCATTGGATCGCAACGTCACTCGCTCGGACAGTTCTCCTTGGACGATGACTGGGACCGCATCGTCACCGATCAAGCGATGGATCGATGCCGAACGGTAGCTCTGTTCCGAAATGGCATGCCAGCTCGCGAACAGGGACAAGACGCCGACGGCACTCGCGATGCACCTCAGGCGTTTCGCTTTCTTGCTGTCGACGGAATCCATGTACCGAATTGAAAATTCAACCGCCAGCAACGCGGCAATCGAAAGTCCGCCCCAACACAGCAAGTTGGAATGGATCCCGAATCGAGCAACCGCAAAGACGGACCGATCGATCAAGATGCCCGTAACTGCGAACACCATCGCGAACAAAGCGGGATAGCGATGCAGCAATTCTCGCGTCGACAGGTCGTCCTGAAGCCACGTCCGTTGACTGGAGTTCGCTCGCAGCAATCGTTGCCCTCTCGCGTTCGATGAGTCCGTCGGTTGGGAATTCGTCAGTCGGCTGATAACAATCGCGGCAAAGCAACTGTTGGTGGGATGGTATGATACTGGTTACCAAGAGGGGAGTGGCGAGGTGACGACGATGATCGTCCAGAAGTGTGCCAAGAGTCGGTTCGTTTCGAGGCTTGGAACATCGCCTCGCCAACCCTAATGGCTGCCCAGGGTCACGCAGAACGGCGCAGAAATGTTCTGGCGTCCTAGGGGGCAAACAATGGATTTGCGGCGACGTAAAATAGGCGAGCCGTTTTGACTTGACCTCGCACGACATCGTTTTTAAAGACATCGCTATGAAGTACAGGCTGACCCCTTTGCTCGTCTGTTTCCTCCTCTTCGGTTCGACATCCACCGTGCCAGCGCAAAACGCCACCTCCAAATTGACCTACCCCAACACCGAAACGGTTGACGTGACGGACACCTACCACGGCACCAGCGTGGCGGATCCGTATCGTTGGTTGGAAGACACCGAAAGCGACGAGACACGGGCTTGGATCGAAGCCGAAAACAAGGTCACGCAGGATTACTTGCAGGCGTTGCCTGGCCGTGAAGCGATGCGCGAGCGTCTGGAAAAACTATGGAACTACGAACGATACGGCATTCCGACACGGCGCGGCGATCGTTACTTCTATTCGCATAACGACGGGCTGCAGAATCAAAGCGTGTTCTACACCGCCGATTCACTGGACTCCCCACGCAAGGTCTTGATCGACCCAAACAACTTGAGTGGCGATGGTACGGTCGCGCTCGCATCTACCGCGATCACCAAAGACGGAACACTCGTCGCCTACAGTCTGGCCGACGGCGGAAGCGATTGGCGGACTTGGAAAGTACGCGACGTGGCGACCGGCAAAGACCTGGACGACGAAGTCCGCTGGGTGAAGTTCAGCGGGGTCGCCTGGATGCCCGACAACAGCGGTTTCTTTTACGCTCGCTATGACGCACCCGTCGAAGGTTCTGAACTGCTCGGGACCAACGAAAATCAAAAGCTGTATTTCCACGAGCTGGGCAGCAGCCAAGACGATGACACGTTGATTCTGTCACGTCCCGATCATCCCAAGTGGGGATTTTCGCCAATCGTCACCGAAGACGGGCGATACTTGGTAATCCACAACTGGAAAGGAAGCGAGCCAAAATCACAAGTCTTTCTCAAACGGCTTGATCAAGACGGTGCCGAGGTCGAACCGTTGATCACCGGCTTTGACGCCGAGTATGACTTGATCGCGACGGTCGATTCAAAGCTTTATTTTCTGACCGACCACGAAGCACCCCGTCGCCGCGTGATCGTGATCGATGCCGATTCGCCCGAACGCGAAAACTGGAACGAAGTGATCGCCGAAAGTGAAAACGTCATCGAGTCAGCGAGCCTGTTCGGCGACGTGTTCTATGTCAGTTCGCTGAAGGACGCCCGCAGCCTGATCACGCGTCACGAAATCGGCGGCGCATTGATCGACGAATTCGAACTTCCTGGACTTGGCAGTGTCGGCGGTTTCAACGGATACCAGGACGCCACCGAAACATTTTTCTCGTTTACCAACTACGTCACACCGGGCGCGATCTTTCGCGTCGATTTGACGGACCCATCGCCAGCAAAAGCCACTGCGAAGTTGTGGCGTCAAAGCGAATTGGACTTGGACCTGGATTCATTTGTCACCGAGCAGGTCTTCTGCACCAGCAAGGACGGCACCAAGGTACCGATCATTATCACCCGTCACAAAGACACCAAGCTGGACGGCAGCAACCAAACGTTGTTGTACGCCTATGGTGGTTTCAACATTTCGCTGACGCCGTCGTTTTCGCCCGCCAATGCGGCTTGGGTCGATGCCGGCGGGATCTATGCCGTCGCCAACCTCCGTGGTGGTGGCGAGTACGGTCGCGAATGGCACGAAGCCGGAATGCGTTTGAATAAACAGAACGTCTTCGATGACTTTATCGCGGCTGCCGAGTACCTGATCTCGTCGGGTTACACCTCCAGCAAGCACCTGGGGATCCGTGGCGGCAGCAACGGCGGTTTGCTTGTCGGTGCGGCGCTGACTCAGCGTCCGGATCTGTTCGGAGCGTGTTTGCCAGCGGTCGGTGTGATGGACATGTTGCGATTCCAAAAGTTCACGATCGGTTGGGCTTGGGTCGGCGAATATGGCAGCAGCGACGAAGCGGATCAGATTGAAAATTTACTCTCGTATTCGCCGCTGCATAACATCAAGGAAGGTGTGTGTTACCCCGCCACGTTGGTGTCAACGGCCGACCGAGACGACCGCGTTGTCCCTGGACACAGTTTCAAGTTCACCGCGGCGCTTCAAAAAGCACAAAGCTGTAACAATCCAACCCTCATCCGGATCGAAACGCGAGCCGGTCACGGCGCGGGGACTCCGGTCAGCAAACGGATCGAGGAATACACTGACCTTTGGACCTTCTTGAAGGCCAACCTTCAGTAGTGACCCATAGCGAGAATGGTAGGCAGGAACTAACCTCTTAGTTCCTGCGCGCAATCGAAGTGATACCGTGACGTGTCATGGAATGCCGCTACCGCCTACCCGCGCTCAAGATCATGCATCTTGCTACTCCGACGGCTCCGAATTACGGGCGCACGTTTCCGCTGTATGTTCCGCCCATCGATTGGTTTTTTCTGATCGATGATAGCCCACGGTACACGATGTCCTTCTTCCTGGACCTCGATTTCAGCGGACAACTCGATCGGTCCATTTTCGAAGCCGCAGTGGAAGAAGCGTTGCAGCGTCATCCGCTGTTGCTCTGTCGCGTGGCGCCGGAAAAGAATGATCGGCTTTGTTGGGTGCTAGCACCGGAAGACATCGCGGCGGTCGATTGGGCCGACGCGTCAGAGCCGATCGAAATGGGCGACGGCTATCTAGACCTGCGCAAGACAACAGGATTGCGAATTTGGGTTCGGCAATCGTCCCACAAGGCCACCGTCACGATGCAGTTCCACCACGCCGCGTGTGACGGAACCGGTGCGTATCGATTTGTCGGCGACCTGCTCGGTTGCTACATGCGGCGATTGGAGAGCTGCGCCGGTGAAGTTGATCTCTCGAACTTTGATGTCGCGTCGCTGAAAGTTCGCCGGTCGAAAATGCGCAGCATCATGATGCACGACAGCGCGCTAAAAAAGTTTCGCCAAGCGGCCGCGCAGGCCTACGATCACATTGGGACGCGTGTCGCGCCACTGAAACCGCCTGCGAATCCGCCCAAGTCGTTTGTTTTACCCGCGATGGAGAAGCAGACCTTCACCGCTGGTGACCTGGCCAATTTGCGAAAGGCGGCGACCTCACAAGGCGGCACGCTGAACGACTTGTTCCTGAGCAAAATGTTTGTTGCGGCACACCGCTGGAACGGATCGTTCGGCGGTTCGCGAAAGATTCGGATCCTGGTTCCGGCGGACATGCGCGACGGTGACGATTTTGAAATCCCGGCGTGCAACATGACCGCGTGCACGTTCATCTCGCGTAGCCCTAGCGAGATCGATGACGAAAAACAGTTGATGGACTTGGTCGTTCGCGACACGCTGGCGCTCAAGAGCGGCCAGTTGCAAAAAGACTTCGTCAATTCAATCACCACCGCAATGGAAGGCAACCTGTTGCCGTGGATCCTGTGGGCGAGTCGTTGCTTGGCCACCGGCGTGTTCTCCAACGCGGGTGACCCATCACGCCGATTCACCGGCAAGTTGCCAAAGAAACGCGGCAAGGTCAGCTGTGATGAATTCACGTTGGAAGCGATCACTGGCGTCCCGCCGCTGCGTCACAATACACGCAGCACATTGTCGTCAAGCATTTATGGCCGCCAGCTGACGTTCTCGCTGCGCTGCGATCCGTATTTGTTTGGCAGCGAAGACACGAAGCAATTGTTGGAACTGTTTTGTGACCAGCTCCGACCGCTCTGTTAAGTCGGTTTAGCGTTTTTCCGATTTGCCATCGGCGGGCTTTTCGGCCACCGACTCCGCTGGCGAAGATGTTTCCGGTGGTGTTTCGGGTAACGCTTTCGCTTCTGGCTCAGACGCCAACATGTCCGGTGCGGGTCCGAATTCGCCGAACTCCGGCCAACCTTGATTGAAACGTGTCTCGGCGGTGAAATCGACCGAGGGGCGTTCGAATTCTTCAGCGGTGCTGCCGTGACGGCTGCGGCGACCAAAATTGAAATACCCACCGGCAAGTTTGGTTTTGTCACGAATGCTGCCGCCTTGGAACGGGCCGATGCCCATGACCCAGGTGTCTTTGGCGGTGGCAATCGACTGCCGAACGCCGGATTGCCAAATCGGTTGGCGTGTTTCACGGTCGTAAGCGAAAGCGGCGATCTTTGCCGCCGCCTCGCGTGACTCGCGGCGGGCGATCGAAATCTCCGGCAGGGTTGGAATGATTGGCGTGTTGGGGATCGCTTGTGCGGCGGTGTTAAAGGCGTTGTTCTCTGGAATGCCGTAGGTGACCAAGTGATCGTCGGTACCGAGTGCACCGACACGGGCTTCGATGATCAAGTCTGCTTCACCTGAAGAGTCTTGAATCAAACAGCCAGCTGCCAGGATCTGCTGCCGCAAGCAGCTGATCACATATTCCGCGTTGGTGTACCCTTCGCCTTTGACGGTCCGCAGATAGCTGGTGTCCAAGTACACCTTGCGGCCGGTCAGCGGTCGAAAGTCTAAATCCTGGATGCTTCGGTCGACCGCATCGCTGACCACCAGCTGTTCGGTGGCACGGTGTTCTCGCGTCGTTCCGCAACCGCACAACGCGACCACCAGTGGCGCCGTGATTAAACACAGCGTCATCATTGGGGTGGCAGATCGGGCGGCGTGAAACATCAACGCGTGAAACAACAAGTGATCGGAAAGCGGTTCCAGGTGGGAAGGAACAAAAAACGTTCCTCAAAAAGACTTACCTAGCTGGCATTCGGTGTAGCTGGCAAGTCCGGTCTTTCCGAAGACTTTAGATCTATTTCACCCGGTAGCCAATTTCGGCCAGTTTTTTCCGGATCGCCTCGGCATGATCGCCTTGCAATTCGACGAGGTCGTCATTGGATTTAACTGTTCCGCCGGTGCCACAGACGGTTTGAAGCTGCGCAAGCAAATCCTGCAAGTCGTTTGCCTGTGCGGTGAGCCCACTGATGACGGTTGCCTTGCGGCCGCCTTTGCGTTTTTCGATTTGCACGCGAGCGGTTTGCTTTTCAGGGGGCAAACGGTTGGCCTGCTTTTGTTTCGCCGCTTCATCGGCAGCCTTCTCTTCGGCCGTACACACGCACTCGTCTTCGGTTTTGCCGCATCGCTCACACGTCGGCGGAATATAAAACTGCGTCCCGGCGAAAAGGCTAGCCATTGGATCGATGTAGGGGAGGATTAGCTGGAGGTAACAACAATCGAACTCGTGTCGATGTCCCGAACCCTTTGATGAAAAACGGGTCTGCTTACAATGTACGCCAACCACAGCAGATGAGCGATGACAGAACGACTATCTACATTCGGCAAACGGTTAGCCCTCGATTCCGGGATCGGCGAACTGATGCGCGACCTCGGCGACGCATTGGCAGCGGGCAACTCCGAAACATGCATGTTGGGCGGCGGACAGCCTTCACATATCCCGGCCGTTGACGCCATTTGGCAACAACGATTGACGGAGATCGCGTCCGACCCGGCGAAGGTTTCACGAGTGCTCGGCGACTATGATCCGCCGGCGGGTGACGCCGCATTCCGCGATGCTGTCGCAAAGTTCTTTTATCGGCAATTCGGTTGGCCGATCACCAAGGACAACGTCTGTGTGACAGCCGGCGGGCAGACCGCGTTCTTTTTGCTTCTCAATGCGATCGCGGGTCGTTTTGATGATCGTGAAGCACGCAAAGTATTGCTTCCGCTATCACCCGAATACATTGGCTATGCCGACCAGTCGGTGTCGACGGAGTTCTTCCGAGCGACCAAGCCACTGATCCACGAAACCGGTCCGCACGAGTTCAAGTACGAGATCGATTTCGACGCGTTGCAGGTCGACGATTCGATCGCCGCGATGTGTTTGTCGCGACCGACGAACCCATCATCCAATGTCGTCAGCGACGAAGAGCTTGCGAAGCTGTGTGGAATCGCTAAAGAGAATCAGATCCCACTGATTATCGACAATGCCTATGGGTTGCCGTTTCCCGGAGCGATCTTTGGCGATGCGGTTCCACACTATGACCCGTCGATGATCCTGACGTTCAGTTTGTCCAAGTTGGGGCTGCCCGGTACGCGGACCGGCATCGTGATCGCCGAACCCGAAGTGGTGCAGTACCTGTCGTGCATGAACGCGATCAGTTCGTTGGCGAACAACAATTTGGGACAAGCGATTACCCTGCCCTTGTTCGAAAACGACCAAATCGCCACGATCAGCCGAGACGTGATTCGGCCTTACTATCGCGAGCGTTCACAACAAGCTCGGCAATGGTTGGTCGATTCGATTGACCCGTCGATCCCGTTCCGCATCCATCGCTGTGAAGGCGCGTTCTTTTTGTGGCTCTGGTTGCCAGGGCTACCGATTTCGTCCGCCGAGCTTTACGAACGGTTGAAGCGGCGCAACGTGTTGGTCATTTCGGGACACCATTTCTTCTTTGGCCTCGAAGACACCGAGTGGTCGCACCGCGACGAATGTTTGCGGATCAGCTACACGACCGATCCTGACGTCCTGCAGCGTGGATTAAAAATCCTTGGTGAAGAAATCAACTCGCTGTATCAGGTTACGGTACCATAACGGTTTGCTGCTGATTCGCCCCAGGCAAACCGAACATGACACTGCATCCTCAAGCGAAGGCCTTCATCGAAAACATCGCTCAGCAAGGTCGACCGGGCTGGCATGAACTCGACGTCGAAGAATCCCGTGAGCTGTACCGTTCGCTGGCTCCCTTGTGTGGGCCGCGTCCCAACTTGCAACGGATCGAAGAGTTGCAAACGGACAACGGCATTCGGTTGCGTTTGTATTGTGACGCGTCCGATCCGCGGCCAGTGATCATGTTCTTTCACGGCGGTGGTTGGGTGTTGGGCGACTTGGCAACACATGACGGTGTGTGCCGCCGTTTGGCAAAAGAATCCGGATGTGCCGTCGTCGCGGTTGATTATCGGTTGGCACCGGAAATTCAATATCCGGGACCGATCGATGATTGTTATGCGGCAACCGAATACGTCTATCAGAATGCCGAATCTCTTTCGGTCGATGCGTCGCGCCTAGCTGTCGTTGGCGACAGTGCTGGTGGGTACTTGGCCAGTGTCGTCGCGATCCGGTCTCGTGATCGTGGCGGGCCACCAATCGCCCAGCAAGTGTTGATCTATCCGGCAGTCGAAGCCAACTTCGATACCGGATCCTACCGGTCGTTTGCCGAAGGACACGGATTGACCAAAGCGACGATGCAGTGGTTCTGGGATCAGTTCCTTGGCGAGACAGATCCGGCGAAGGCATCGTTGTTGAACACCGAATCGTTGTACGACCTTCCGCCGGGGATCGTCATCACAGCCGAGTACGACATTTTGCGTGACGAAGGCGCGGCCTATGCCAAGCGTCTTGCCGAATGTGGTGTCGACATCGATCACTGGCGTATCGAAGGCATGCTGCACGGCTTCGTGCACTTTGCCGGTGTCTTTGATCCGGGAGTCGAAGTCATCCGCCAGCTTGCCAAACAGATCGAACGAAAGCTGACAGAAGTGACTTCGTAAACCGGTCGTGCGATTTACCATACCGAGTATGAGTGTCGCTAAAGCGGTTTGATCCGAAACGATTCGACAAAGATCGCATACAGAACCGGGATCAGGTACAGCGTCAGGAACGTCGTCAGCAGCAACCCGGCAATCATACACCACGCCAAGCCCGCCCATAGCGGACCACCGCTGAGTGCCAGCGGGATCAACCCGCCGACCGTCGTGGCGGTTGTCAAAAAGATTGGCAGCATTCGTTGCTTGCCAGCTTCTAACAGCGTGCTTCGGAATTCCTCGCGACTGATACCGGCGATTGGGCCGGTTCCATCCGAATTCGCGGCGCGTTCGGAAAGCAAGATGTCAGCGAACTCGATGAAGATGATCGCGGTATTGAGCACAATACCGAACAACGCCAAGATGCCTAGCTGTGGCATAAAGCCCAAAGAGTTGCTGGACACAAACAGCCCCAGCCAAGCTCCGGCAAGGGCCATCGGCAAGGTCGCCAGAATCAACATCGGCTTTGACCAGCCGTTGTATTGAACGATCAAGCACATCACGATCAGCAAAAACGAAATCCCAAAGGACTTCATCATCTGTCCGCCAGCCTCTTGGCTCTCTTCGTACGACCCACCGGTTTCGATATGAAATCCGACCGGTAGAGACGCTTCCAAACGTTTGAATTCGTCGAGGTGCAACACACGGTTGACGACGTCGTTGCCTGTCACACCGGGTTCCATCTGCGCCGAAACTTTGATCACGCGATTCATGTCACGGCGTTCGATCCGAGCCGGTTCCCAGGAGAATTTGAAATCGGCGAGTGACGATAGCGGAATTTTTCCGTTGTCGCCTTCGACAAACGATTCCTGTAACTCACGAATCGAATGTGTTTCGTCGGGACGAAGTTTGAAATAGATCGGAACTTGATGATCGCCTTCGCGGAAGGTGGTCAGCCGCAGGCCCGAGTAGTACGAGTTCAGCGTCTTGGCGACTTGAGCGTTCGTCACGCCCGCCAAGGTCGCGCGGTCCTTTTCGACATTCACCAACACTTGATAACCGTCGACGCCCCAGGAGTCGTGGACATTCCACGTCTCTGGCTGTTCGTTCACGATCTTCTTTAAGCGGTCTGCAGCTTGTTGCAACAACGCCGGATCGGCAAAACCGCTGCCGATCACACGAAAGACCAACGGATCCGCTGGCGGGCCGAGTGCCAGCTTCACCGGGACGACTCTCGCACCCGCGATCGGGTCAATCCCCATTTCCGCGTCACCGCGTTCACAGACTTGGCGCAGTCGATGGGCGAAGTCAGACGTAAATCGTCCGTCGGTGGTGCGGACCAGGATTTCGGCAAAGTTGCGTGACGGCGGTTCGGGGGCCCAAGCCAAGTGCCATCGTGAACCGCCACCGCCAACCAGCGTCCGCATCGCACGCAGCCGCTGTGTCTTTCCGTCGTAAGTCGTCTCACCCGGACGGACGGGACTCAGTTTTCTGACGACAGCTTCGACCTGCTGCGTGATTTCATTGGATTGCTCAATGGTCGCATTCTCAGGCAAGTGAACTTTGATCGCGAACTGGTCACGATTGGCGTCCGGAAAAAATTCCGAACTGACCGGCAGCGACATGATGAAACCGAGCAACAGAAATGTTGCCAATAACGTAGACCATTTGAATCGAAGCGCCAGCATGCCAGTTTGCTCATAAAACTTGAACAAGAAGTTTCCGCTAGCGGTGCTCGTGCGATTCTCCGGCGAAGCGAAGAGGAATGTTGGCGAGTGAATGGCAAGCGGCTACTGATCGCGAGTGCCAAACGGACCAGGGGTGACGCGGGCGTGTCTTGTTTGGGAGCCCGAATGAATAGGCCGGCAAGAATCACACACAGCGACATCGCCAACACCCAGCTGAGCGCAAGCGTAGTCGAGACCGTGACTGGCAAGCTGTAGACGTATTCTTTGCCGCCGCCTTCGAGTGAAATCAACATTGGCACAAACGCGGCCATCGTGGTGAGTGTTCCCACCAGCATCGGAATGGCCAGTGTGTTCGCGCCCTCGATCGCAGCCTGGAATGGCTCCATTCCGGCAATCTGGTTGGTTCGAGCTTGGTCGCACACCTGCACCGCATTGTCGACCAACAGCCCCAGCGAAATGATCAACGCGGCCAGGGAGATCTGTTCCAGTTGAACACCGAAAAGCGAAATGAATCCGATCGACATGAGCACGACGATCGGGATGTTGGCTGCCATCACAAACGATGTTCGGAATCCGACCACCAAGAACACGACGACAACAACGATCAGGACGGCTTCGACGACATTTAAAACGACTTCGCCGATCTTGGCCGAAACGTTCTCCGACTGGTCGCTGACCGGTGTGATTGCCAGGTCAGGCGGCAGACGTTTTTCAATGTCGGACAGTTCAACGATTCGGTTTTTGACCGAGTCACAGATTTCGATAATGTTGGACCCCGATTTCATCGTGATTCCAAGCGTTACTGCTGGTGAGCTGCCGTGTGGATCACCGAAGCGACAGTAATACCGAGCGGGATCCTCGTAAGCGCGGCGTACCGACAACCCAAGATCGGTCAAGTAAACGCTATTGCCACCTTCGTCCGTCTTTACGACGCTGGCGATCTGGTTGATTTCATTGATGGCGTTGAATTCACCGGCTGGCTTGACCGAAAAGTGCCCCGCGGACGTGTCGATCTCGCCGCCGGGTTGGATGATGTTGCGATCGTTGGCCAGCCGTTCGAGTTGTTCGGTCGTAAGGTTCAGCTGAGACCAATTGCCGAGATCAGTTTCGATGAAGATTGCTTCTTCACGAACACCAAACATGTCCACTTTGGCGATCCCTGGCAGCAAACGCAGGTCGTCTTGGATGTCTTCGGCAAAACGCTCTAGCTGACGCAAACTGTATCGGTCTTCGGGACGAACGTCGGTGCGCCCATGCACGGGGACTTGATGGATCGCCAGGACCAAGACCGCCGTATCGCCGAATTCGTCATTGACGAAAGGCTTGATCGATTCCTCGGGCATCGAAATGGTGTCGACACGATTGCGGACCTTATCCCAGACCGCTTGAATCTTTGCCGGTGGGACGCGGTCATCCAGTTCGACAAAGATCGTTGACTGTCCGGTCACCGTAGTCGAACGGATGTGATCGACCTCTTCGATACTGATCACTTGCTGTTCGATTTTGTCAGTGATCAGCTCTTCGACTTTTTCGGCTGGCGCGCCCGGCCACTGCGTTGAAATCACACAAACACGAATCGTGAATTCGGGGTCTTCGCGGCGTGGGATCGTGAAGTACGTGATCGCACCCCAGGCCATCAACAACAGCGTGGTCGATAAAACGATCGGGCGATAGCGAACCGCAAGTTGTGGCAGGTTCATTGCGCAGCCTCCACGCTAGTATTGTCCGGTTCATTTCCAGGTGACGACGAGTCGGCAGTTTCGTCCTGCGGTTCTTCCATCGACTTGACGGGAATCTCGTCGCTTGGCAATTCGCTGGTGATCACATTGATGTGCTCACCATCCATCAGAAAGTGAACGCCTTTGAGAACGATCTTGGTTCCTTCGGCAAACGCTTGGTCGCCGATCGGTCGGATTTGGAACACCGAACCGGAGTTTAAGTTCGCTGGCATCTCTGCAATGACTTCGGTCTTTTTGACTTGATCGCCGTCAACGACAAAGACATAGGTTCGGTCGGACGCTTCATAGATGGCTTCGACGGGAACGTAGAAGCCCTCCTCGGGTTCGCCATCGTCAAGGCTGGCGGTGACCAAGTCGCCGGGACGCAGCATCCAGTGTGGGCCTCCATCGACGACCACACTACGCCCATCCCAATTTGTGCGGTCGTCATCAGGGAATTCCAGTTTTCCGGTGATCAACGAATCGTGATCGACCTTCACGCCACCGTCTTTTGTGTTGGACAAAAACAATACAGGCCGAAAAACCCAATTGCCAAGGAACGGGATTCGTGCATCGAGCACACTGACGTAGTGCTTTTCGACAAGTGTGACTTCTTTCAACCGTTCGCCGAATTTTCCGTTGGTTGCTACCCAGACGTAGTCGCCTTGGTCATCGTGTTCGATCGAGTTCTCTTCGACGACCAAGATGTTTTCAGGGGCCCCGATGATCTTGTTTAATTTCAATGGCCAGATGTCTTCGGTCAACGCATACGATTCACCACCTGGAATGCGTGATACTGGGGGACGGTACTGCTCGTTCATGATCAACAGCGATACCGAAAACGTTCTTGTCGAAGGGTCGGCGCTTGGCGAGACGTTGTAGACCATGGCATTGCGTTCGGCACGACTGCCGTCCGGCATCATGAAGGACACGGTCAATTGTCGGCGGCGTTCGAGGTCACGCGATTGTTCGGCGGAAACTTCGATCGCGACTTTGATCGGGTTGATCATCTGCAGCGTCAACACTGGTGAACCGGCTGTCACGACGCTGCCAGGGACCACTTGGACTTCAGAGATTTGTCCGGGGTAAGAAGCGTAAAGTACCGTGTGTTCCAAATCGCGTTGTGCGTTACGCAGTGTCTGCTTCGCCGCTTTGACACGAGCGTCGGCAGCCTTGCGTTCGACCTCGGCTTGGCTTTTCGAAGCTTCTAAACTGTCGAGTCGAGCTTGTTCGGTGGACAACCGGTTCTGAGCGTCTTCGTATTCCGATTGAGACGCCGCATTGGAGCGTTTTAGCTGGTCGATCCTTTCAAAGTCCGACTTGGCGAGGATCAAGTCAGCTTGGGCGGAGCGGATGTCAGCGGGGATAGAGTCTCTGATCCGTGTTGAGATGACTTGCGAATCCAGTTCGGCGGCTTCCAAAGAGGCTTGCGCCGAATCGACAGCGACTTCGTATTGCGCCGGATCGATCGCTGCCAAGGGTGTCCCCTCGCGAATCACCGTCCCGTCGGCGTCGACCGTCCGTCCGTCGATGTTCTTGCCGGGTTCCAAAACCCACATCACTCGCCCGCTGACTTCGAATCCGATCTGTTCGGTTTTCCAAGACGTCACCGATCCGGACACGTTAAAAGAACTCTCCGGCACGATGCGACGGAGTTCCATCACCGTGACCGGTCGTGCCGCTTTGGGCGGTAAATCGGGCTTGGCGCGGGAGCAACCTGTGCTCGCGACACCGATCGACAGGGCGAGCCCGACGGCGACTCGACGCGCGGCAACAATGGGTGATACAGACCAACCTGCCGCTGCAAAGCGTTGAAACATGTCTGTGGGTCCGAAGTTGAATTGACGGGTTGCCGCTATGTACCGCGGCAATACTCAGAAATTACACTGGTGAGTGTATTTTTCGGAGAAGCGAAAGTAAACCCATCAGTGTAATTTGTGACGTTGTGTTTTTTAGTGGCGGCGAATACGCTTGCCCACCCGGTTTTACGCCGCAAAAAGGGGGCGTGGCGTCCCGCTTGTCAATGAGAGGTGAATCGTTCACCGACAAAGAACAAATTCATGAAGCATTCCGATCGAAAACGGGCGGACATTTTGGCGGCTGCCGTCACCGAATTCCGTGCCTATGGGTATGACAACACCAGCATGGATCGGATTGCCGATGCGGCAGGTGCCTCCAAACGGACCGTCTACAATCACTTTGGAAGCAAAGACCAAATGTTTGAGGCGATCGTCCACGAGCTGATGGACCGCTCCGACGTGTTGAGCGACTTTCGATACGAACCGGATCAGCCGTTGCCCAAGCAACTCAAGTCGATCGGCAACCAAATCCTGAACGTTTTTTCGGATGAGGGTTATCGCGATTTGGCCCGGGTGGTGCTGTCACGATTGATCGTCGTTCCCCAGTGCAGCGCGATCATTTCTGAGCACTCCAGCCGCATCAATACGATGCTAGCGGATTGGATGCGAGCGGCTCATCGAGATCAGCGGCTGAATGTTCCTCGCCCGGAACTGGCGGCCGAACAATTTGTCGGCATGCTGATGTCCTTCGGATTCTGGCCGGCGTTGTTTTGCGTCCAGAAAAAAGGGCTGGATGTCAAGCAGTCGACCTTCGTCAATCAGACCGTGACGATGTTTCTAAAAGGCTATCAGCCAGACTAAGACGGCTGACGCTTGTTGCTTGTGGCTCCGAGAAAGCATCGGTTTCGCGGAGCCGGAGAAACGGGAACTTCAGGCCGCGATCAGACGCTGCCCATGCCGTTGATGCGACGCCAAGCGCTGAACTGGCCCATGTGAATCATCAGGTGGCCGCTCATATAGAATCCGTGCGCCGACGCGATTGTCGGGAACTTTTCCTGCATCCCTTCGGTTGGGTTCGGCGCATCAAACAGATCATTGGGTGCCGTCTCGAGAGTCTGGATGGCCAAGTGATGGGAGCGACGAAATGCTTCGACGACCTCTTCCATTGAGGGGTACAGCGTGCCGTCAGCGTCGTCGGTGCAGGTGGCGGTTTTGCTAAAGCACTCGAGGAACTTTTCACTCGGTTCGATCGACGAGGAATCGGTTCCCAGCTGAGCGACCACACGGCAAGGATAGAGACTCAGGTGGCCCAGAATAAAACACGGGTGATTCGAATTGACGGTGGTCCCGCCGGCGGTCGCGAAGCGGGCGAACTTGTCCGGCGTGACATCGGTGAGCAATCGTTCGGCATAACCGAGGGCCAGTTTTCCAGATGCCGCGATCATGTTGCCAATCAAGTGTTCCGTCTGACTCATTTCATTGATTCCTTACTGGTGGTGGCGAGAAGCTGGCTGTGAAGCGGATAGTGTAGTGAGATGTATTCGTGGGACCGAGTGGACATCGGATAGAAGTTCGGCGGCCACATGATAGATGTTCATCAGCCGGTCGGCCCGCTGCACGATGCCAACAATTCTGATGGAAATCACCAAAATCTCATCCAGACCGCCTCGAATTGGCATTCAATCGGTGATCGACGGGAGGGGAACGACAAACCCGTCTTTACGCGGCACGTCCATTTTTCCTATATCGCCATGACAACAAAGTCTGTCTCGACGACGCGAAGGAATGGCAATGCTGTTGGCACAAACGAACCCCGATGGGACTCCCTTGGACGAATGGATTGATAACCTTTGGTTCAATTCATCCGGCTGGGTGACCTCTGGCATGGTGATGAATGTCGTCTATGCCGTGGTGGGATTGATCGCGATCTTTTGCGGTTACTTTGTCGCTCGCTATTTGGCGCGGATCGTCAGCGGACCGATTTGCAAACGCGTTGACGAGACCTTAGGTCGGTTCGTCGGGAATGCGATTTTCTACAGCGTGATGATTGGTTTGATCACGTTCGTGGCCAGTAACCTTGGGTTTCAACTCGGCGGCCTGACCGCGATTTTGGCAGCGACTGGCTTTGCGATCGGCTTGGCATTCCAAGGCACACTCAGTAATTTTGCTTCGGGTGTTCTGATGATCGTCTTTCGCCCATTCAAAGTCGGCGATGTGGTCAACATTGCCGGGGTGACCGGAAAGGTCAACGAAATTGACCTGTTCACGACGACGTTGGATACGCCGGATAACCGTCGATTGATCATCCCCAACAGCTCGATCAGCGGTAGTACGATCGAGAACATTAGCTTCCACCCGCATCGCCGAATCGAGATTTTGATCGGGGTCGACTACAAAGCAGATATCGACGCGACACGCCAGACACTACAAGAAGCGTTGGACCTCTTCGCCACCGACACGATTCAAGGCGAAGGACGTGGCAATAAAGTCGTGCTCGCGAACTTGGGTTCGAGCTCGGTCGAATGGAAAGTCCGCATGTGGGTCGCAAGTAGCGAGTTTTGGAAGTTACAAGAATCATTGACTGGCGAAATCAAACGGCGATTGGATCGCGCCGGAATTGGGATTCCCTATCCTCAGATGGATGTACATCTACGTCGCGTCGACAATCCCGACACGTCGGTGCCGATGCGTCCAAAGATCCGACCGGCACGTCGCCCGTCGTCGATGCAAGACAATTTGCCCTATGCGGGTTAGGCAACGATCTTTCAACATTGGATGTTGGTAACACGGGGCCATGCAACAGCTCTGTCGAATCCTCCGGCACGCCCATTGCCGAACCACGCACCATCGATTTGCCATCGATGCGTTATCCGGTGTGAAAACGCCAGCGGGAAAACGTTTGGCGTTGTGGTTGCTGCGTCACTACCCACGATACCTCCAAGGCTCGATCGACCCCGACGTACGCTTCCGTGATTTTCACAATCATGTGTTGCACGTTCGCGATGGCAATTGGGGTGGTGCGACACGTGTGGCACACCAGTGGTATCACAAACTGCATCACCATTTGCACCGGGAACGGTTTGACAAGGCCGCCCACGCGGCAGGCGTGTTGACACACTATGTCAGTGATGTGATTCAGCCACTACACACCGTCAGCGAACCCGCCGAGGCGGTGATCCATCGACCCTTCGAATGGACCGTTGACCGTTCATACAATCAGATTCTAAGACACCGTGATCGGCATGGCATCTCGGTGCGGTTGGGGCTAGCGGATGATTCCGCATGGCTCGGTTCATTGATGATGCATTCGGCACGGCATGCGTCCAAAAAGGTGACGGAATTGACACGTCGATACCGTCTTGATGAGGCGGTTCATCAGCCGAAAGCGGCATTAGACATGGCGTTACTCGATTCCTTGGCCGAATTGTTCGCGCTCACGCTGACGGCGATCGCCGCGATAATTGATCGTGTCGCCAATGAGACGGAAGCGTTCACCGGCTATCCGCTTCCGGATTGTGGTTTGACGCTGGCGACTTGCCGAGCGACTTCGACCGCACCGATCGGTGTTGCCAAAACGACGCTAAAATCGTTCTTTGACAAACGGCAGATTCGCCGGTTGGCAAGCGAATATTCCCGTGAAGGAACCTTGGTCGAATACTTGCCGCCGGAGATCGACATCAAACGTCGCGTCATCGAAGTCTATCATCAAGAGCGAAGTCTGAAACGATCCGCACGCCGCGCCGCCTAATCAATCACTACCTTGAAGAGTCCAATGAAAGCCTTCGACGCAACCCGACGTTTCTTCCACCGCGCTGCCGATCACCTGGATCTTGCCGGCGGTCTCCGTGAAGCAATGATGATGCCTCAGCGCGAGGTTCAGGTGCAGGTTTCGATCGAGCGTGATGACGGGACGTTAGCGAATTTCGTTGGCTTCCGCGTTCAGCACGACAAGAGCCGCGGGCCGATGAAAGGCGGACTGCGATATCACCATGAAGTCGACTTGGACGAAACGAGAGCTTTGGCCAGTTTGATGACCTGGAAAACGGCCGTCGTCAACTTGCCCTATGGTGGCGCAAAGGGCGGCATCGGCGTTGACCCAAGAACGCTTTCCTTACGTGAGAAAGAACGACTGACGCGAGCGTTCGTCGATCAAATTCACGATATCGTTGGACCCGATACCGACATCCCAGCGCCCGACATGGGGACCGATCACCGCGTGATGGCTTGGTTCCGAAACCAATGGGAAAAATACCACGGGTTTAACCCGGCAGTGATCACCGGCAAACCCGTCGAAGAATACGGCGCCAAAGGTCGGGAAGAAGCAACGGGACGTGGCGTCGGATCGCTGACCGTAAAGACCGCCAAGCGTTTGGGAATGAAACCCGAACGCTCTCGCGTGGCCATTCAAGGCTTCGGCAATGTCGGATCACATGCCGCGAAGTTCCTTTGCGAAGCCCAGTTCCCGATCGTTGCCGTCAGCGATATTTCCGGTACCTATTTCTGTAAAGACGGTTTGGATATCGGCTCGGTATTCCACCACAAACTTGAACATCCGCAAGGCTTGCTGGAAGGCTACGATCGCTGCGAAGTTCTGCCCGTTGATGCGCTGCTGACACTCGAGGATGTCGATATCTTGATTCCCGCTGCTCTCGGCGGTGTGATCACCGAGGAAAACGCTCGGCAGATTTCGGCGAAGGCAATCATCGAAGCCGCCAATGGGCCGGTTGATCCAGACGCGGATTTGATTCTCGCCGATCGAGGCATCACGATTCTGCCAGACATTTTGGCCAATGCCGGCGGGGTTACAGTCAGCTATTTCGAATGGGTGCAGAACCGACAGCACTATCGGTGGAGTCTCGATCGCGTTCGGCAAGAGCTTGATCGCACCCTTTCAGATGCATTCGAAAACGTTTGGCAAACGGCGCACGAACGCGAGATCTCTTTGCGGGATGCCGCCTTTATGATCGGGATTTCGCGCGTGCGACGCGCAAGCGAACTTGCTGGTCGATAAACGGTCAGTCGCGATCAATTTGATAAATGACGGTGTTTACCTTTGATGACACCGTGCGCTATCAAAACTAGATTTCGCCGAAGATGATCCCTGGGTCGACCGGCTGATAAGTTCGGGCGACATAGCGGTAGGACATGACAAATCCAAAGATTGCCAGGATCGCCAAGAGGTTTAATAGGCAGAAGAACACGAACTCACGCTTCCGCCGGCGGGCATGCCAACGGTGGCGTCGAGCAGCACGTGCAGAAGGCCGCAGTTTTGGCGTTCTTTTGCGATGTGACAGTTCAGCTGAATTCGACATTCGGTACGATCAAAAGAGAAGACAAGCCTGTGCGTCTTGATTGATACGTTCGTTAGTGCAGGACACAGTTCATAGACTGCGCACCAAACTAATCGCGAAACCACGCGATTGAACCCGCAGGAAAATATCGCTTTTCCGTTTTTATCGTTTAACGCGACGGGCGGGGTGCATCCGGCTACTAACCTGGCGGGGTTCTTGTTAGTGATTCGCCGGGACGTCTTTGCCTATCATTCAAGGGTACGGCGACAAGTCAACCAGTCCTCCGAACTACACCACGCTAATGTCCCGATCTGTTCTGTTAATCGCATGGGTGTGTTGCTCATGTTGTACGGCACTTTGTGCAAGCGAACCCATTCGCATTCGCGTCTTGAGCTACAACATCCATCATGGCGAGGGTGTCGATGGACAATTGGATTTGAACCGGATCGCTAGCGTCATCAAAAACGCCAGGCCGGACTTGGTCGCACTTCAAGAAGTCGACCAAAACACGCGACGCACCGAAGTGGTTGATCAAGCGAATGAACTCGCATTGATGACAGAAATGCATTCGGTGTTTGGTAGCAACATCGATTTGCAAGGCGGTCACTATGGAAACGCCATCTTGTCACGATTTCCAATCCGTCAACATCACAACAAGCTGCTACCGAACGTTGAACGAGGTGAACAACGCGGTGTATTGATCGCAGTTGTTGGAATCCCCGCGGATTCAATTGACCTGAACGTTCGAGTTTTCGCGACGCACTTTGACCATCGTCAGAATGATTACGAACGACGGTTGTCAGCGGAGTTCATCAATCACTTGGTCGATGATCAACCAGTACCCACGATCTTGATGGGCGATTTCAACGATGTGATTGGCAGCGAATCGATCAGTCGACTACTGAAGGTATGGAAACCGACAGTGGACGCTCCCCTGCCAACAATCCCTGTCGGCAACCCGAAACGCCAAATCGATTTTATCTTTGGCTACCCTTCGCCCCGATGGCGCGTGATCAAGACACGCGTCTTGGAGGAGTCGCTCGCATCGGACCATCGCGCGATCCTTTGCGAGCTTGAGTTGATGCCCGAATAGCGATCGGGCGTTTCGTCTGGAGAACTTACTTTGTCAGCGTCGCGACGTACTCGTTCCAGATCTCTTCGGCCGACTTTCCGGTCAGCTTGTTCCAGAGGTCATCGGTGTACTCGCCTTCACGCATGCTGGCGTTGAGCTTCTGGATCAGTTCCGCGTCGTATTTTTTAGCCGCGAAGTCCATGAAGGAAGCCGTCGTACGATAGCTGTCGTTGTAGTTCGCACGTGCAGGGTTTACGCGTGGGCGATTTTGTGGTGGTTCGTACAAGAACCAACGCACATAGTCGGCAACACCTTCGACCATCCAGCTGGGATTGCGATTGCGTCCGCGTCCGCGGTTGTATTGCTGGACGACGTGAACCATTTCGTGAACGATCGAACCCAAGGCTTCGCCTTCGAGTTGTCGACGGTACCAAGGTCCCGCCGCGGTAATGCGAGTTCCGGCTGCATAAGCGACGCCATCCATGTAGGCTTTGAATGTGACGGTGACGTCGGTCGGTGCGCTATAGCCTTCGCTGGGAAGCAGCCCAACGATTTTTGGGTACCACAATTTGCAAATCGGCATCAACTCATTCTGCACCCACGGTTGCAAGTCAGGCGTCTCGGTGGTGTCGAAACGGATGGTGTACTTGCCATCGATGTCCAGCGTATCGATCCGCGATTCAGTCTTTTGAAGTTCGTACGATTGACCGTCTTCGATATCGATTTCGGAGAAGAACGTTTCGGCGAACTGAGATTGATCGGTCGTCGACGCGACATCGAACAATAGATAGCGGTACGAACCAAGTGATTCGTCTCCTTCAGAGGGACGGATCGCGGCAGCGTACTGACCGCCTGGGACTTTCGACTCGCCACGGGTGTCAACATTGCCGATCGCAGTCCACGAGTTATCGGTGGGTGATTCACGACGGCGAAGTCCCATCTTTGCGTCCGCGGAATCGGACGCGCCGAACAGTTCGTAGACCTGTGGGCCGCGCAAATCGGGATGCCACGAGTACGACCGAATTTCCTTGATATCGATGTCTTTGCCCAAGTCGACCAAGATTCGCCCGCCCCGGCCTCCGCTGAAGAAGAAGTTGCGGTTTGGCTGGTCGGCATCGGTGGGGACTTCGCCGTCGAACAGGCACTCTGGTCCAGGGCTGTTCGAATCCATTTGTCCGCCGAGCAGACGGACCTTTGCCAGATTACCGGCATCGGTACTAGAAGGGGCCGCAATGTTGTCAAAGGAGAAATCTGCTTTGGCAGCACCGTTGGCGTGATGTCCGAGAACGGTTTCGGCGGCCTGCGAGTTCGCTGACAAGAGCGAAGTCGTCGGCAGTGCACTCGCCAGGAAGGCGAGGGATAGTTTCCAGAATCTCGTCGAAGTCATTCGTCGCATGCGTCGAAGTCCAGGGGCGTCAAACGTGGTGGGTTGTAATACAAGACCGGAATCACGATCGCATCGGTACTTCGAAGCTATCTGCGACCCTACATGCAGGACGACCAAACCGGTGGGCTGCGAACAGCCACCGTCTGCCAAGATTCAGGAATCTTGTTCGTGTTTCGACGTCGCGATGGAGTTAGAAGTTACAGATCACTTGGTAAAGGATTGTTCCCCTTCGCTAACGTTTCCTAAGGGAATAAAGCGGTGCGTCCATAGACGCGTCCGCCTCCAACCGTTTTACCAAGGCTTGTTCGTGCGATCCGCCACTACACGATCATGTCCGATTTCGGTGTTGACATAATCACCGATGAAGCCCGCCTGTCAACGCTTGCCGGATGATCGAAAGCGGGAATGCGCCTGATTCAAAACAGTCGCCTCGTTGCTGTGGCAAAGATCGTAGCCTTACAAGGTTCAGTCTCAATCTTTCGCTTTGCCGACAGCAGATGGCTTGGCATCCCCCGTCGGTTATCTGCCATGGTCGACAACGTACTACCAAAAACGCCAGCGACGTTTGGATTTGATCGTGGGCAAGTTCAATCGTTCGCACCAGTTCTGCACGTCGGTTGGATCCAACTCGTTGATCACCGAGACCTTTGGCGGTGATGCCTGCAAGAAAGGCGAGAAGAACCCTGCGTCCCAACTCCGTGCTTGAAACAGAGGCGGCCAAAGCAAGATGACTTGGCGTCCGTCGATCGTCGGAATCGTATCCGGTGTCGCTTCGCCCCAGACACTGCCCCCAAAATCCGCTTCGGGATATCCGCCTACGCCGTAGTGCCACCACGCCGAATCGGCAGCGTCATGAAATGCATCACCGGAAGCAACAGCGACCAAATCTGAATCAACCGTTCCGCCATTTCCAAGACGCATCCCCTGAAGGGCTGCTTGCAAAAGCGTGAATAGATGAAAGCAGTTCGAAAGGTTGTTGTACTCGACATCAAATCCGCGTCGATCCGCGACATGGATGACCAACAATTCTCCGCTCCGTTTGCGAAGCAGTTCTAAGACCCATGTTGGTCCGGCGGAAATGTGTTCGACACGTTCAAGCGACTCGATCGTTGCTGTGTCATTGGACATCTGCTGAAGGAGCGGTTCGGATCGAGATACGTGTGCGACCAATCCCTGCCCCAACAACTCCAACCCGATCACTGCTGACGAATCGATTGGCGCATCGTCATCATCGTCGGGGGGCAGTTCGAACGCATCGGCGAATCGCAGCATCGCTTGCAAGATGCTTGGCCCAGAGATGTTCGGATCAGCACCTGATTCGACTCGAGCACCCAAGTACACCGCCAAAAATCCCGCACCCGGCGCACTGTTGAGTTCGTCAAGACGATCGGCGAGTTGGCGTTCGACCTCGTGATCTGATTCGAGTTGCGACTCGGCCTGGCGTTCGGCAAGTGCGTTCAATGCATCTCGTAAACCCGCTGAAGGCGTACCGTCTTTCAGTCGGTTGGCCTCATCAATGACCCGCGTCACACAATGATTGACAGAATCGTAAGACGATGTCATTGAACCCTCGTGGTGCTTGTCGGTTTCAACAAAGCCAGCGATGGCCGCTTGTACGTAACAAGGCCAAGAACAAAAAAGCCACCAGATAAAATCCTACAACCGTGCCGCCAAAGAGCATGATATCACCTTCGACATTGCGGTTGTTTGCCGAGAAGAAAAACGAGAGCGAGATCAATTGCAAAATCGCGAGGGGAATGCTTATCAAAGAACTCCACCAATATCGTCCCAACATGCTCAATAGCATGACCAGCCACAACGCTCCGATCGAAATGACCAGTGCATACATCCCCTTGCTAATTTCAAATTGACCGGCCAGCAGTTTCGCCGCGCCAGCGAAGATCGCAATCGTGGTGGTGACCTGCATGATTTGGCGAATGCTACGCTTCGGCGACGGTGGCCTCGTTTCGCGAATGATTCGACGACTTGTCCACTGCATCACGGCGACGGAAATGGTGATTGTCATTGCAACAATAAAGAACAACGGCACCAGCAACTGCGGAGATTGCCGCAGGAAAAATCCGACCGTCGTCAAATTGGCAAGCCACAGAATACCGATCTGGATTCGAGGACCGTGGGACTGTTCGATTCGATCGGGCGAGAGACCGATAGCATCCGTTGCGTTAGCGGTTGTGTCAGGCAAATGAATCAAGCTCAGCCAAGTCCCAGTCACCGACCAGATCCCGGCCAATCCGCCGACGGCTAACCCGAGCGAAATCATGGTTTCTTTAGAAGGCTGGTCTAGCTTCGATGTACCAGCGATACCAATGGCAGTTGCGGACAACACAATCGCCCAGACAAAGCACCAACCGAGAAACGCCCCGTCGATCGCACTGCGGTTCGCATACTGAGGTTCAGAAATCGAGGGTGCGGAATCGTTGACGCTCATTGAATGCTGCGCTGGCGTAACTGTTCGATTGAGAGAAAGTGCAGCGGCAATTGTCCGTCGCGTCGATCGGTCATCTGTTGTAAGACCGCAATGTCAATCGACGAGGACAAAAATTTGAATTCGCCAGTGCCAAACATCGCGTTCGCGCCCGCTGGATGACGGCTGCCGATCGATCCAACAGCTAACTCGTCGATTTCAACTTGGTCAGTGTCCGATTGAATCCCATCACCGGTGTTGCGAAGCGTCGCCCGCGTACCACTCAGCCAACCCAAGTCGCTCATCGTCGAAATTTTTTCCGACAGAAAAAGCGTGTTGGAAAGCCCGTCGCTAACGTCGTCGCGACTGATCGGCGTATTGAGAACGAAGACGCCCCAATCGGAATCGTCGATTGGCTTTTCCGTCGGGTGGTGCAATCCAACATAGCTGCTGGCATTGGCTGCGGGCGTGGAGTCCGAAGGGCACTTTGATCCGGGATAGCCAAGTGATAGGACTTCCTCATTCTGTTCGCTATAGATACTGACGGAGCGATTAAGATGCGATTCGATGACCGCCTGGTCGAGCGGTTCCATCAAACGTCCCAGCCAGTTGTGATGATTGCCGGCGGCAACGTTTCGTATCGGTCCCGCCTCGGCAACCGTGCCCACTGGAAATTGCATCCAGCGATCATGATAGGTTTGCATCGCCAATCCGATCGCTACCAAGTTGGTTTGGCAGTTGGTGCGACGCGCCGATTCTCGCATCGACTGCAACGAAGGAATCAAAAGGCCGACTAAAACGCCAATGATCGCGATCACCACCAACAGTTCGACAAGTGTGAATGCTCGACGTTTCGAAGACATGGAAGGTAGCCAGATTGAAGTTGTTGGTTGGAAGGAAATACCGTGATGAATCCCGTGAATTCGATCGGCAGATCTCAACGATCACGGGACCGTTGGATCGCAAATCCGCTTCGGTCACCATGCGAAAACGTCGCTTCATAAGTCACCGAGCGATTCGGTTCCTCGGTGCTGTGAACGCTTGCTTTGACGATGATTGATGTATCGCTTTCGGCATCGAACGGTAATCGGACCTGCTGTTGGTCTGTCAGGCCTAGCGGATGAACGGCCTCGATTGCCGCTTCGAGCTCGCGAATCGATTTCTGTCTCGATTGGTGGCGTCGAACATCCACCGCGCGTCTTCCCAGCGAAATCGCGAAGGTGCCAACGACGAACGCCAACATCAAGACAAACATGACGGCAATCAAGCCATTTGGGCGTTTTCGGTTCATGGCTCGGATTTCCTCGTCGCGACAATTTCGAAGGTTGGGTCACGTTCGTCTTTGCCAACCAACCTCCAGCGGGAAGCATCGGATGTTTCGGAGTTTGGAAATTCGACACGGAACCGTTCGCCGATCTTGTAGTCCTCTCGCTTCGCAATGCCGCCATCGGCATCCGATACGGTTCGTATCAAGGACGTTTCAGCAGCCGAATAGACGACCGTTTGCGATTCATCGTCGAACGTCAATTCCACCTGTTGGTCCTCTGCCGTGTGACTGCGAGACCGATGAAAGTCGCGTCGAAAATCGTCTGTAAAGCGTCGCACTTCCTGCCGCGAGAGAAACTGGCGATCGGATCGTTGGGCGTTGTTTTGAATCGAAACCACCAAAGCAATCAGACCAGAAAACAAGACCGTCAACAGCGAGAGTACAACCATCAATTCAATGATTGTGAACCCAGATCGCGGTAGCGGACGAGGAATGACAATTCGATGCCGATTCATTGTCGATCCTCCATCCGCCAAACATGGTGGGTCAGCGGCGCCGCAAACTCTTGACCGCCGGGCTCTAGACGAAGGGGACTTCGAAACGTCAGATGAATGGCTTTGACGGAGCCGGATGGTGGGACGTCCATGTCGAACGGTTCGGCGCTGACAGCGATCCCGTTGGCTTCCACGGCAGGCTCGGTTGTCAAACGAATCGACTCTGTTTCCAAGTCGGCAAAGGCAACGTTAATCAACCGTTCGGCTAGGTTTTCCAGGTCGAGCCGCCGCTGCAAAATCACCGCTTGCTTGCGATCTTCATCCAGCCAATGCTGGTGGATTTTGAGAGCAAGACCAATTGCCGCCGCGAAAAATAGCATCGCGATCAACATTTCCATCATCATGATGCCGCGGCTCTTCGATGGTCGGATCATCTCGATAGCCTCTCAATCAGATTGCACAAGAACGTAAACATCGCCCACGCATGTACAAGCACGTAGCCACCAATCAAGAAGGTTGCGAGAGGAACGAACCAAGCCATTCGCAAGTCCCAGCGAAATGATTGGCGACGCAAAATGTCGTTATTCATTTGCACCATGGTCGCCGGCAATGTGCCGTTCTTTGCAGCGCTCTGCAGCCACCGTTCCTCAGATTTTGAAACCAATTTTGCTTGTCGCAGCGCATTGGCAAGTGGGACTCCACAGGCGATCTGATGTTTTGCAAGTCGGCTGGAAGACCGGATTGAAAGACTGCGTGCTGTTCTCAAAGAGGATTCGAGTAATTCCGTTTCACTGAGACCCGCATCCATCCCCAGCCCCATCGATTTCAGGAGCACAGCCCGGCGCTGATCAATGATCCGTTTGCCGAACCAGGGAACTCCTAGCAACAAGAATCGCGGCAACCATCGGGAAACAGTTAATGTGATTAAAAGCATGACCACAGCCACGCACGCGATGTTTCCAAGCAACTGTTGAATGTCGAGTGTGAATTTGGAAACAGGCAACTCCATCGAGAATTCTTCCGCTGTCTGCTCCAATATGGGAAGAATTAATTGGCGAACAAAGATTCCGACAAAGACGGCAATCACCAACGTCGCGAACAAGTAGATGAATTGTTGTTGAACGCGAATTCCTGATTGGTGCGATTCGCGTTCTATGTCGCTCGCCAAGCGTTCGTCGAGGGAGTCATTGGAAACACTTGTGGCGTTCAATCCAGAAAGCATGCGTTCGCTGTGATGAAGATTAAATGCCGCGACGGCATCCGAGTCGAGTGGCAGTTTGCTGCGGTAGACGGCCCGTGTGATACTGTGTCCCTGCGTCAACAGTTTTGCGCATCGTTTACATCGGAACGCCAACCCACTTCGACAACCGTTGGCAAATTGGTCGAACAGTTCATCCGCCGGAACGTTGATCTGGATCGAAAAACGCAACCAGCGATTCAACGAGCGGCGTTCTTCGTGATATCGCAGCAAGAAACAAGCGATCACGGAACTGACCAACATCAACACAATCAAAATCGCAATTGGGTGTATCGCAAACAGAAGCGTTCCAGCAATCGCGCCCAACCAGAGCCAGAATTCGAGGAAACCGACGAATCGATATCCACGCAAACGTGTTGATTCAACCGATCGTTGAATCAGATTGCGTTTGAGCGTCCGTAGCGTGGCAGCAACCAAAGCGAAGAGAAGTGCCAAACCGAGCGCGGCGAAATTCTGTTCCCCCATCAGTACGACAACCCCCTAATCATGACAATGGCGTAGCCGACCGTGAAGAATAACGCCAATCCCGCGATAAACACGGACGTCAACAAGCAGGTGACGTGAATGAATAGTCTTGTTCGGTACAGTCGAGACTCGGCCAACCGATGACATTCCTCAGTCGCGTGATGCCAAAGCTGCAATGTCTGGACTTGATTGGGGTGTTGGCTGATGAGTACCCCCAGGACGCAAACGGGTTGATCGTGGATCGGGATCGTCGAGATCAGCGATTCAAGAGACTGGCCTGATTCGATTCGCCCAGCGGCAATCCTTGCCCAGCGACGAAGGCTTGAATTTCGGATTTGCTCTGCGGCTGATTCAAATGCACGCGCGTACGTCTGATCCAACGAAACAGACTTGTAAATCGATTGGAAAAATTCGCCCAACGCGATTGCCCGAACGGTGGATCCGACCCACGGTATCATCGCCACGAGGTCGAATAATCCGGAGGGCAACCAATTCCAGACAATTGCTTGGACAAGCACGAACAACAACGCAACGCCCAAGCCGGCGGCGAGGTATCCCAACAACACCGAATGTAGCCAACCCATTTCGACCGGAGTGTATTGTCTCCATCCCACGACAAACAAGAAACCGTCAGACAACTCCAGCATCTTGCTCAATAGTAAGCCACCGATCGCAAGCGAAGCTAACAGGTACACAACCGCCAATGTGGTGATCTTGGCGATTTGATGTTTGATGTCAGCGCGAACGGTTTGCCAAGTTTCGAGTTGGGCTTCGAAGGCGACTCCACCGACGTCATGGCCAATTGTAGGATTCATTGCATGACCTCATCGAGCAGTTCCAACAACGGACCGATCGAATGCTTTAATAAGAAAAAGGTGATCCAAAGCATGACGCCAATCGATGTGACTCGCAGAATGCCGTTGACCCACCAATTCCGGTAACGCCGAGCCTGTTGTTGGTAGAGATCTCCGAGACGTTTCAAATCGAACGCGACCGCTGGACCGCTTCGTTGTCCGCTTGCCAAATCAGCAACACATTGCCGAATCGGATCGGGCGCACTGTCGGGAAACGCCAAGGCCGGTTCTCCATTCGCACCCGATCGAATCGCGGCAGAGACGCTTGACCACTGCCTTGCAAAGGCTTCGCCGTTCACCGAGGAAGCCGCGTCGATCGCTTTTGCCAAGTCGACGGAACCGGTCGAAAGAGTATCTTGAGTATGACGGTGGGACATGATTCCGGGGCTCACTTGAATCGCCAGCCAACGCGCAAAGGAGGCCAACTGACGAGAGGAGACCCGGCTTCGATTGAGCCATCTGAATAAGCCAAACAGCAACACGATGAGGGCGACAAGGATCACAGCCGTGACGGCGGCGGTCGTCAAAAAGTTAGTGGAAAAAGTGTTGAACAGTTGACGTTCGGTGGGTGCAAACGGACTCTTAATCAGTTCCGATTCGGCGAGCGAAAGGATCGTGAACGGCGTCACGACAAAAGCGATTGCCACCGCCGCAATCGCGTTGATCGTCGGATTAATCGCACCAAGTCGAAGTTGCCGGCGATCTTCGTTGGCCGCACGAATGGTGCGGACGGTTTCGCGAACCGGTTCGATCGATCCCGTTCGCGACATCGTCTCGATCGCGATCCGCACCGGTATTTGATAGGTCTTCGAAAAGGCGGAGATCGAATTCGATAGGGAACTTCCCTTCTCGAGATCGGTTCGTACCTTGCGAGCGGCGCGTCCTAAACGGGCGAGCGATTTGTCTTCCAAATCGCGTAGGCCCAGTGGCAGAGAACGTCCACTGGATGCCATCGCACAGACTTCGTCCAACAGCATCGCGAACGATTCATCATCAAGTGTGCCGGGATCAGCGTTCATTTGGCTGTCCCAAACCACGAAAGACTTCGGCTTCGTCCGTCATTCCGGCTGCGACTAAACGCGTCGCTTGTTCGTGCAATGTTGGGATGCCGGATTCGGACAAAAGACGGTCGATCTCGTTTGCGGAACGTCTGCTTTCCAATGCGGCAAAGACCTTCTCCCCAACCGAGTTGCCGGAAAGCAACACTTGCTGCGCGATTGGGACGCGACCTTGATATCCGGTTTCGTGACAGGCTTCGCATGCTTTGCCGCCGCAATCAACACAGGTTTTACGGAGCAGCCGTTGGCAGAGGACTCCACGCAATCCACTTTGGATCGCATAGATCGGCAATTTCATTTGCACCAGCCGCCGCAACGTCGCGCCGACCGATCCGGCGTGGATCGATGAAAAACAAAGATGCCCGGTCATTGATGCCGACAGAACGGCTTCGGCGGTTTCTTCGTCGCGAATTTCACTGACCAGCAAGACTTCAGCGTCTTGCCGAACTGCGGCTCGCATCGACGATGCCAGTGTCATGCCGCGTTCCTGTTGGATTTGACTTTGACTGATCGAATCGATCACCGATTCGATCGGGTCTTCGATGGTTAAAACGCTGCGGTTAACACCTGCTGTCGCGATGTGCGCAAGACATGCATACAGCGTGGTCGTTTTTCCGCTACCGGCAGGGCCGGCGACTAACAGCCAGCCTTCGCGCGATTGACAGACCGACTGGAGTTCGGCAAAGGTCGACGCATCAAAACCCAATTGATCCAGTTGTCTTAGTGAAGAGCGGTCTTCCATGATTCGGATTGCCGCACGGTCACCGTAAACGGTTGGGAAGACACCCAAACGCAATTCACGCTCGGAGCCATCGTGGTGTTGCCAGCGAAGCGAGCCTTCTTGTGGGGCACCATTGCGATAAGTCGGCAAGCCCGCGATTGCCATTAAACGCGCCACAGGATCGGTCTCGTCACATCGTGGAAACGATCGCACCAGATGCAACACACCATCAATCCGATAAGAAACTTCCCATTGGTCGCGCCGAGGCTGCAGATGGATATCACTGGCACCGCAGTCCAAAGCCGACGACAAACAATCCTTTACCATTTCGATCGCAAACGATGTGTCGTTCGTTGTGCGTTTGCCGGGCGTCAGTGACAGATGCATGGGCTGAATCGAAGGAGGTAATGTTGATGTCGAACAGGGACGATGTCGAACAGAGGCAACGGGCAACCTGCTATGCTGTGCACGTTTGATCGACAGTGAATTGAAAAGTTTAGATTTCGCTAGATAAAGAGAACTTGGCGGCGCATCTCAGACTGCGCAGCGTTGATTCACTGGCACGGTGGAATTGTTTAAAAAAGTCGTCAACAACGAACCAATTGTTTTCTTTCCAAGGCAGCCATGAAACGCGGTCCACATCATAGCGGTTTTACACTGTTGGAGTTGTTGGTTGTTATCGCCGTGATCGGAATCCTGGTCGGGTTGCTGTTGCCCGCAATCCAAGCGGCCCGCGAAGCGGCACGGCGGATGAGTTGTTCCAATAACTTTCGGCAGATCGCACTCGGCGTTTCGCAATACCATGCCGCGTTTGACATCTTGCCACCTCATGCGACAGGAACATTTGACAATCGGAACAGTGCGAATACGACGAATCAGTTTCGGTTGAGCATGTTCGTGTCAGTCACGCCTTTTATTGGCGAGTCTGCCGTATGGGAACAGCTTTCGAAACCATTGCTCGGGTTCAAGCCACCGATGGACCGGTCGCAGACGACCTCAGACGACAACGCGGATGATTTCGCGGACGAGTTCGGCGAGTCCGAAGACGGTTTCTTGGACTACGAGATGGGGATGGACTACGGCATGGGAATGATTGAGCAAGAAAGGACCCACACCTATCCGAGCATGGGGCCGGCACCGTCGGTCGAGATCTATGACCCTTGGTCGATTGAGATTCCTTGGCTGCGGTGCCCTTCCGATCCAGGGTCTGGTACCGGCGCGGGTCAGACGAACTACGCCGCTTGCCTTGGTGATGCGATCGAGGGTCTCGACGAAGGATTGTGGCGTTACCAAAACGGTCAATGGAGTCCCAGCGGAAAGGCACAGATGGAGGCGACGGGGCGCGGCGTATTCGTCCCGCGAATGATCACATCGTTCGACGATGTGACCGATGGTCTGTCGAACACGATCTTGATGGGTGAGATTTGTACGGACTTAGGCGACAAGAACATCGCGACCACCCCATCGGTCAACAACGGTTTCAAAGGCGGCGTTCTGGATGATGTCGATTTTTGCCGGCAACAGACCGATTCGATGCGTCCGCAATTTTGGGGAGTTATCCCCGCAGGGGCTGGAATTGGCCGAGGCCAACGTTGGGCTGATGCGATGCCATTGATGACCGGGTTCAACACGATCTTGCCACCCAACCGCGAGCTCTGTTTTGGTGGGGCCGCGTCGACGATCGGTACGCTCACCGCAAGCAGTCGACACCAAGGCGGTTGTCACGTTGCATTAGCCGATGGAGCCATTTCCTTTCTCACCGATTCGATCGATAACGGCACCTACACCAATGGCGGCCAAGGGACGGTGACGTTGGGCGGCCAAGGTGATTTGGCCCCGGGAAACCCCAGCGTTTTTGGCCTGTGGGGCACCCTGGGAACCCGTGACCAAGGCGAATTGGTCTCGGAAAACCTGAATTGGTGATTTGCCTGTAACATCGCAATCCCGGTTCCGCTTGGCTGGTTGTTACCGAGTCAGTTACTCAAACACGCCAGGTCGAATCATGAAACGTGTCGTCAAAAATATCGCCGTCGCAGCAGCCATCACCGCAACCAGCCTCGGCAGTGCCGTCCCGGCGATGGCGTGTGGCGGATCCCGCCCCCGCGTCATCAGCCGCTACACCGGGCACTATTCGGGCGGATATGGCTACAGCCGTCCCGCCAATTACTCCACCAACTACAGCGTCCCAACGCCACCCATTCGCTACAACCCGGCTGTTTCGCAGCAACCTTCGCAGCCACAACCGTTGCCTCAGTCGGCACAGTCGCAGCGCCCCGCGCAGGCTGTTAACCCGGTGCCCGCGGCGAGCAATCCACCACGACCGGCCGCACCGCAAGCCAGCCAAATGCCCGCCAGCCAAACGGCGGCCCAGTCGCCCAGTCAGCCAGTTGCCACGCAAGACGCCGAAGCGTCTGCCTTGGCAGCACTCGCGGCACTTGCCGGTGTGTCGGCTTCGACTCCCGCACCCGCCACGTCGGCTCCACAACCAGCCGCCCCGGTTGCCGGTCATGTCGGGACGTTCCGGGCGACTTTGCCAAGCAACTTGGCTGTCGACTTGCAACTTGCCGCTGACGGAACGTTTTCGTGGACCGTAGACAACAACGGCACGCCGAAATCGTTTAGCGGACAATATCGCTTGGAAGGCGGGCAGCTGACTTTGGTGCGATCAACGGACCTTCAAAAGATGGCCGGTACCTTTGTTGTGCAAGGCAACGGATTCAAGTTCACTTTAGATGGTGCTAACAACGGCGGACTCGAATTCCAACGCGTCTAACCAGGCAGGCTAGTTTTTGTAACCTTGCTGGCGATTGTCACCCTGTTTTTTGATGTCGTCCATGATTTTTCGCTTGGACTGCGTCAGCCGTTCCGGCCAACGAAAGCGGGGTGACGAAGACGGATCGTAGCCTGATAAATGACCCGTCAAACGTTCGGTCGGCTTTGTATAAACCAGTTCGGTTTCGCCGAACACTTCTTCACAGACTGCTGCTAAGCCCGGATCGTATTCACGAAGTTCCTTTCGTGTGTCGACGTGATTGTGGTCGTGATCTGGCGGGCGGTTGTTGTCGAACCACGACTGCACGCCTTCGGCAAAGTACTCGGCATGATTAACCGACGCGTACTTGCCTTTCCACAAGCCGCTTGCCATCGCACGGTCGTATGTCGCCCGCAATCGGTCGTCAAAGGTCGGATCCAGATTGACCATCCCGCGATAATGAATGTTGTGAGCGAATTCGTGAATCAAGATGTTCTCGGTCGCGTAGGGGTCGCCTTTGAATGCGAGTAAGTTTTCTTCGCCACATGTACAAACCGGGTCGCGACGTGATCCGCCCAGCCCGCGAGCTCTTGCATCCCAGTAGTCTTTCGGGGACAGATGCGCGTGTTCTGGAATGTCGGTCGTCAGCTCCGAATGGGACATCACGATCATTCTGGAACCGCTTTCGATCATCGCTTGCCGAACGTCGGGACGCTTGGCCAACATCATGTCGATCAAATAGCCCGCCTCTTTCAACGCGTAATCATTGACTGCGGCCGAGGCAACGATCGGATAGCCGTTCGCGTTGACGTACTTTTCGTAAAAGGGCGGCAGGTTCAAATCCTTTGGCGGCGTGGAGACTTGGTAAGTCGCCGCGTCGGATTCCGTTTGTTCGCTCGCGTTCACAAACGATCCGTCGCTCTGTAGCCAAACCGACAGGGCGCCCACCACGATTGTCTTGCAAAGCACGGACAGCACGAACGTGTTGCGGGCTGGCCTCGGGTGGTGCGATCCTCGGCGTAGTCGGCAGTGGCTGATCAAGTTCACCATCTCTGTTCCTCGGGGCTGAAGCACGAGTCGGAAATTGTACGTCGATGCAATCGATTTTGAAAATTTGCGGTGTCTTTCCGCGTAACGGACTCAATTCGGTTACGATAGATCTCAGTCTTACTCGAACTTTCGGCCCGGCCAGTCGTCGTATTGGCACGCTACCTGGACGGCTGTGTCGGTGCCGAGAGCGAGTCCTGTCATCGCGGTAAGTCTCAACTGCTGCGGAGAATTTGTCGTCTCTGAGGCTTCATCGTTATAATTGCGGGCATGTCGCAATCCTCTTTTCTCGAAGAGCCATCGACCAGCCGTTCAATGTTGGTCCGCGTGAAAGATGGCGATGCCGAAAGTTGGCAGCACCTCGCCCAGGTTTATGGCCCGATCGTCTATGGTTGGGCGCGTCGTTGTGGGTGTCAGGCCGCGGACGCTGCTGACGTGATGCAAGAGACGTTTAGTGCGGTCGCCAGTGCACTGCAACGATTTGATCACCAACGCGACGGGGCGACATTTCGCGGTTGGCTTTGGACAATCGCCCGCAACAAAATTCGTGATCATCGTCGCCAGTTGCAGCACGAAGTCGCCGCCGGCGGAACCGCAGCAAATTTAGCGCTGCGTGAATTGCCAGCCTGCGAGTCGTTTGCGGACGAATCATCGGAACCACCTACCGATGCCATGTCGGATGCAAAAGCGGCTCGTTCGCGAACATTGGAATTGCTTCGTACCAAATTCGATGCGCGGACTTGGATGATGTTTTGGGAAACCACCGTGATCGGCCGCGAGGTCAACGACGTGGCCGAACAGTTGGGCGTTTCGAAATGGGCGATCTATAAATCGCGTGCCCGGGTCCTGCAGCGACTCAAAGACGAGCTTCGCGATTTGGAATAGCAATCGGTGTCCAATCGGTCCGTTGTCTTGGTAATCGACGCCCGAAATCAGCGTTGATCGTCGACCCCAACCCCAGGACTTGAGATGGTCAAATTGAACGGTATGTGTTTGGATCCCGATCGTTTGCGGCGGGTGATGATCGGGAACGCATCCAAGGAAGAATTCGATTCCGCGATTCTCCACTTGGATGATTGCCAACAATGCAGAGATGCCCTTGAGGACTTGGGGCTCGACAACTTCGAATTGGGATCGGTGTCGCTGTGTAACAATTCGCTGTCCAACAATTCTCAAGCCGCTGATTCAGTAGCGTCTGCCGAGGCCGAGCTGGAATCACTTCGCAACGAGACGGCCTGCCAAGTCGCGTTGGGCCGAATCGCTCGCCAGCATCAGGGGCGAATGACAAGTCAGCCGCCGATCGAGAACTTGGGGACGTACCGATTATTGGAATTGGTTGGCAGCGGTGGCATGGGAGCGGTTTTCAAAGCCGAACATCAACGTCTTCGCCGGCAATGCGCGATCAAACTGCTACCACCGGATCGCGTCGCACAGCAGGATTGGTTGGACCGCTTTAATCGTGAAATGACGGCCGTCGCGTCACTCGAACACCCGGGCATCGTGCGCGCTACCGATGCCGGTCATGATTCGGGTTGGCATTACTTGGTGATGGAATACCTTGACGGGTTGGACGTCGGTCAGGTCGCGACGCGTATGGGGCAGTTGTCGGTTGCCGATGCCTGTGAAATCGTCCGTCAAGCCGCCATCGCGATCTCACACATCCACGATTGTGGCTTGGTCCATCGCGACATCAAGCCGTCTAATTTGATGCTCACCCGCGATGGCTGCGTCAAAGTGTTGGACTTGGGATTGGTGCTTGATGGCGATGATCCCTTGGTCAGCGACGAACGTCTGACAACGGTTGGTCATGTGATGGGAACGATGCCCTATATGGCGCCCGAGCAGTTGACCGACAGTCGTGATGTGAATCCCCGGTCAGATTTGTATTCACTTGGTGCGACGTTGTTTCGATTGATCGCCGGTCGGCCGCCGCATCGCAGCGGCAAAGGGCTTGCCGCACAGGTCCTGGAAATCACCAATCAAGATGCGCCGGCATTGGATACGGTGCGGGAAGATGTCGACCGCGACGTGGTCAAACTGGTTGCCGAGATTCTGTCCCGCGATCCGAAGAACCGGCCAGCCGACGCTGCCCAAATCGCCGAACGGCTGCGAGCTCCCAGTCAAGGACACCAACTCCGTCGCTTGATTCGTGAAGCATCGCGCAAAGACGACGCTGGCGAACGTCAACACAGCGGCCTGATCCCAAGTCTGTCGCTGGCGAAGCGCGGTGACGAGCCGCCACGCAGACACTGGTGGATCGGCGCAGCGATGGCTGGGTTTTTGTTGGTCGCCGGATTTGTACTAAAGATCCAGACGGACCGCGGCATGCTGGTGTTGCATTCCGATTTGGACGGCTTGACCGTCGAAATCAAGCAAGGCGAAACGGTTGTCGACACGCTAAAAATCGAATCCGGTGACAACAAGGTTTCACTTCACAAAGGCAGCTACCGGCTTGAGGTCGAAGGCGGCGGAAAAGCGGTGAAGCTGAGCGATGACGTGGTCACGATCGGACGGAACACCGTGCAGAACGTCGCGATCGAAAGCGATGGATTGCTCGACGACAATCAGGTCGCCGTCGATTTGTCGCCGAACACCCCAGCCGTCACCGAAGAAATCACATCCAGTGCCATGGGGTCTGACGGCGACTTTGGCAGCGGTTACGGCAGTGCCTATGACAGCGGCGGTTATGGCAGCAGTTCTCTCGGTGGTGGCAGGGCGGCGCCGGCGGAGGCGTTGGTTGATGGGAAAACGTTGGGTCAGTGGGTCGCAAAAATTCGTCCGACCGAAGATTGGGAATCTCTCGGTCAAGCAATGACAACGGCGATCAAAGGTGTCGAGCAAGTTTCGGAATCGGAGACGTCGCTTGATCAAGTGATCGAAGCGATCGTGCAGTGCTCGCGTGATCTCGGCGGGATACGCCGCCAAACGCCACCGGTCGTCACCACCGAACGCAGCCCTGACGAAGACAGTGCGTATTTCATGTGGTACTTCGATCAAGTGTTTGCCGAACCGAGTTTCGACCGTTGGAATGGGCACGCGGCGAAAGAACTGTTGCAAGGCAATTCCAACAGTCGTGGCGCGATTGTCTTGTCATTGCACCGCTACCTCGAACAACAGGGCGATTTACGAGGGGGTGGCGATATGATGGGCGGCTATGGGGGAATGAGCGGAATGGGAAGCGGAATTGCAATCCGCCAAGACAAGTTTCTGACGCTTCGACTAATGCGTGGGTTGATCGGTCTCTCATCGTCAAACGCATGGGACGGGATGGAGCCTGCGCAACAGCCCACAGCTGCTCGGCTGGCTCGTGAATGTGCGATCTATCTCACCCGCCAACAGTCCATTGGTAGCGACGTTGAGTCGGATCTGAAAAAGGCCGTTGAAGCGATTCCGGTCAATGAACGATCCAAGCTCGAAGCTGAATTGGTCGGCAGCCCTCAGCCGGGGCGAACAGGTCTGATGGGAATGGAAATGGGCATGGATGACTTTGGTATGGATGTCGGAATGGGCATGGCCGCTGGGATGGGCATGGATAGTAGCATGATGGCTGGTCCGGGATCTCAGCCAACTTATCGCGGCAAGACAATCCATTCTTGGATGGATGTTTTGAAGACGGAACTGGACGTCGATTCGTTGATCACGGCCATGGAAGCCGTCGAACGGTTGTCACGAAATCAGGATGCGTCCAAGCGATTGGAGGCTGGAAAAGCGATCGCAAAACTCAGCCGTATGTATGGCGGACTGACCGCTGGTGGATTTGATCCTTCCGGCAAGTTCATGAATGAATTCCCATCGCGATTCGTGAAATTCTTTCCCGACCCAGGCTATGAGATTGCGCTTGATGAACTGAAAAATGGAAATGAGAACAGCTGCATTGCCGTTTCCTGGACGCTAAGTAACCACTTCCAGGACAACAGCGCAAACACAGATGACATTGATGATGAACGGAAAACAAGCTTGCGAAGGATCCGAAATCGTATCGTGGATCAACTGGAGGACCCCGCGAATTCAACGATTAACGCATCCCAATTTTTGCTGATTCCGACCGCAGCAACGTTGACCCTTCTTCTTGATGAACCGATCGTTGTCGATTCGACATGGTCCAAAGAAATGATTGACTACATCGAATCGGATCTCACTCACACGCAGTTCGGTGAGGTCGATCTCTACAAACGCATTGTCCCGCGACCGATCATTTTGATGGGATTGGAAATTGCAAAGGCCGCACCAGATAGGCTCACCGCGGCCGCAAAAAAGGCGTTGATCATTCAAGCCATGTCTCCTGCCGCGTCACCCTTTCAGAAGTTTGCCAAGCGAGCGACTCAGTTGGCAATTGAGATTGACACCGAGGCTGCTGCGAAAGCGGCGGAGAACCAGTTACAGAATTCCTGGATCCTTCGAACCAACCAATTAGACATGGCGATCGTCAAGGAGCTGATCGAGTTGTGTGCAGCACAAAGTACGTCTTCGAGCCTGCTGTCTCAACTTCAGACGATGGAGAACAGTCCCCAAAACTTTGCCCTCTATACTGAGCTTCGTGAGGTGATCGCGAAGGCGAAGAAGAGGATTGAGACTCGCAATGCGGCGGGGCAAGCGACAGAATCCAGTGGTAGCTCTGGCGATCAGTAGGTTTTCCACGTCTTTCCTACGCGTAACTCCCTGGACGTGGGGGGATCGGGAAGAGGCCGGAACAATCGTTTCAAGTCGAATTCCTGCGGTTTCCCCTCTTCAGGGCCCTTCATTGGTGTTTGACGTCTGTCGCGGGTGGCTTACAATACTGAGCTACGAGCCAGCGAATCGTTGGGCTCGTCCCGCCCCCGACATGACGGTCCTGGAGGTGGTTGAGGCTTTTGCCCAACCGACCGACCCGCTTTCGCCGCATCTGTGCGTGAGGGTTTCCAATTCTCAAGCCTCTTTTGGAGCGAAATGATGTCTGTAACTCTGTCTAGCGGTCTACTCGGGCTTTCACCTCTGGCGTTCGCGATGCCAGGTGCGACCGAAATGTTGATCTTTTTGTTCGTGGTGCTGCTGTTGTTCGGTGGTGCCAAACTGCCGTCGCTGATGCGAAACCTCGGACGCAGTGCGAACGAGTTCAAACGCGGCATGAGCGAAACGGCGGACGATGAGAACGCATCCGACAAAGACTCGGATAAGTAATCATGTTCGGGCTTAGCCCCTTTGAAATGATGGTGATCGGTGTCATTGCTGTTGTCTTGTTCGGCAGCAATTTGCCCGATGTCGCGCGTCGAGCGGGCGGTATCTATCGCGAATTTCGTGACAAGTTAAACGAAGTTCAGCGCGAGTTCCGTGCCGCAGAATACGAAGCGACGAAGGCCTTCAAAATGGACTCGAACACTTCGTCATCGATTGACGAAGAGGACGACGAGCCATCGGAACCTTCGGCACCAAAGTTCACCCCACCTAGCTGACGCATCCGTCTGGCAGGTTTCTTTGATTCACGACGCCTTCTGTGGCGTCGATTCTGGGAAGCGTTTCAACGCTAAGCTTCGGGCGTCTCTCGTTCCGAATGCAAGAAATGGCTGATCGGAACGGCGGCAACCGCACCGATAACTGGCGCGATCATGTACAGCCATAACGACTGGAGTTGGCCGCCGACCACAGCGGGTGCCAGTGATCGTGCGGGGTTCATCGATGCACCACTGATCGGCCCGCCGCAAAGCACTTCGAACGCGATCACACCACCGATCGCGAGTCCTGCGGTGATGCCCTTCTCTTTCGCTCCAACGGTCACATTGAGGACCACGAACATCAAAATCAGCGTCAACATGACCTCCATCACGAAAGACTGCATCTCCGTCCCCGCAGGCAAGGTCGCGCCCAGGCTGGGTTGATCGGGGTACATGAACCGCAGCAGCGCACTGGCGGCGAACGCTCCCGCGCACTGGGCCAAGAGATAGGGAACGACTTTGCGTCCTTCAAACCGTTTGGCGACCCAGAATGCGATCGTCACTGCCGGGTTGATGTGTGCTCCCGACAAGTCACCGATCGCATAAATCATCGCCGAAACGACTAAGCCCCAGGCCATCGCGATCCCTACCAAAGACACCTCGCCATCCGTTACCGAGTTGACGATTACCGATCCCGTCCCGACGAAGATCAGGACAAATGTTCCAACGAATTCGGCAATGTACTTTTTCATACGTGGGGGCTCGGAAGGCGATACAAGTTCAGGAGGGGCCACTGTTTTACCCCCGAACATTCTCACATGCAGGCCGTCGCGACACATTCGCAAGCCATTTCTTGAAATCCTAAAAGCCCCCCGACGAACCGGATTGCGTCACGCAACCAAACGAGTGGTGAACGGAGTCCACCAACGCCTTTAATGTCGATTGGATTGGCATCGTCGGATTCGCATCTTGGTACACTGTTGCGCGAATCAGCCCATGACATTTCCTTTGAGACGATTTGATTTCGATGACCACGCTTCGGACCTTGCTGTTGGCCGTGTTGCCATGGATCGTTTTGCCCGCCGTGACCTGTCCTTCAGCGTTTGGACAATCGGACGATTCAGGGATCGATTACAAAACACATTCTGATCTCCCGTACCGAACGGAAGACGGATCGCTGTCCGACTACGCCCGAGAGCGTTGCCGATTGGATGTCTACGCCCCGGCCAATCGTCCTGGGTTTTCGACCGTGGTCTGGTTCCATGGTGGCGGGCTGACCGGTGGCCAAAAATCGATCCCAAAAGCACTCCAGGAACAAGGCATCGCGGTCGTCGGAGTGAACTATCGCTTGAGCCCCAAGGTCAAATCACCGGCCTACGTTCAAGACGCTGCCGCAGCGGTCGCTTGGGTCTTTCACAACATCGAACGTTTCGGCGGTGACCCCAAACGGATTTACGTTAGTGGTCATTCCGCTGGCGGTTATCTGACCAGCATGATCGGACTCGACAAAAGCTACCTTGCCGAGCATGGGGTCGATGCCGATGACATTGCCGGATTGATCCCCTACAGCGGGCACACGATCACGCACTTCACTGTTCGCGCCGAACGTGGCATCGATGGCAAGCAACCGATCGTCGATTCGATGGCTCCGCTATTTCATGTCCGCAAGGACTGCCCGCCATTGTTGTTGATCACCGGTGATCGCGAACTCGAAATGCTCGGACGCTACGAAGAAACCGCTTACCTTTGGCGGATGATGCAAGTCGTCGAGCACCCCGAGACCAAACTGGTCGAACTGAAGGGATACGATCACGGACAAATGGCCGAACCGGCTCATCCTCTCCTGTTGAAATTCATCAAAGAGCATGAAGCGGGTGACTGAAAAACTGTCGGCCTGAATCCGAATCGGTCGCCCACCGACTAACTTATTCGCTCATACGGTTTGGCTTTTACGCTGGCATGGGACTTGCCATCTCGTCTCGGGCTTCCGATGGATACGCATCGGGAGGACGAAGCGACATGAGAGTAAGGACCAAGCGGCATGTTGAAACCAGCCATCCAAACAGCCTCTGCCGAGTCAGGCAAGTCTTACCGCGTTGACCTCGTTGTGCTCGGCAGCGGTCCGGCAGCAAAATCAGTTGCCGTCGACGCGGCGGAATCAGGACACCAAGTCGCTTTGGTAGAGAGCCGCGATTTTGGCGGTACGTGCGCGTTACGTGGTTGCAACCCAAAAAAGGTGCTCACCAATGCGGCGATGCTTTCTGACCGTGTGCATTTGACGGCAGACAAACTGTTCGCAAACGCGTCGGCAGAACTCGATTGGCAAAAGCTGCATGCATTTCAGCAAGAGTTCACCGAACCGGTGGCAAACAACACCGAAGAGAATCTCAACGACAAAGGCATCCAAACTTTTCAGGGACAGTCCCGTTTTATCTCGCCGCGACAATTGCGGATTCACTCGGGCCGAGACAACGCAACACTTGATTCACCACGTTTTTTGATCGCGACTGGTGCACGTCCGCGAACGCTGTCGTTTCCGGGAAGCGAATTTGTGATGACCAGCGGCCAGTTTCTTGCCCAAGAACGATTGCCAAAGCGAATCTTGTTTCTCGGCGGCGGGTACATTTCGATGGAGTTCGGCCACGTCGCGTGCAGCCTTGGTTCAGAAGTCACCGTGCTTGAAAAAGGCGAACAGCTAATGAAGGGATTCGATCCGGATTTAGTCGAGCAACTGAAAGACTGGTCCTCGCGGAAAGGCATGCGTTTGGTCATGGGCCGCCAGATCGAATCGATTGAGCAGTCAGCCGACGGTTCACTGGTCGTCACCAGCGATGATCAGCAGCGGTTCCATGTTGACAGTGTGGTTCACGGCGCGGGCCGCGTTCCAAACCTAGACGACTTGAATTTGGAAGCTGCCAACATCGATTACACCGAATCCGGAATCCGAGTCGACGAGTACTTGCGATCGACCAGTCATCCAGGTGTGTTCGCCGCCGGTGACTGTGCGGACAACGGTGGCTTGATGCTCACACCGATCGCCAACGAAGACGCTTATGTTGTCGGCAAGAACCTCTTTGTGGATCAGCCGACAAAGCGTCCGGACTATCGTGGCGTCGCTTCGGTCGCGTTCACTTGCCCGCCGATCGCTCGCGTTGGGATGTTGGAATCCGAAGCCAAAGAGGCTGGTTACGATGTCGATGTGAAAACGCGTGACACATCGACGTGGGGCAGCGTACGTAAAACGGGGATGCCCTGTGCGGCCTACAAAGTCGTCTTGGAGAAGTCATCTGCGAGAATCTTGGGAGCTCACTTGCTGGGTGTTGGAGCGGAGGAGCAAGTCAATTTGTTTGCGTTCGCCATCAAGCATGGGATCGACGCCAAAGCAATCAAAGCCAGCCCGTTGGCTTATCCGACGATGACAGCCGACATCAAACGCATGGTTTGATTTGAACGATTCTGTTATTCATCGCGTAGAATCGGTGCTCTGCGACCGTCTTTTTGAACGCGAACGGGATCACGCGGCATGGCACCAAACAGAAACGCACCAAACAGAAACATTGTGCGGCTGCTGAAATGGTCCGTTGTGATCGTGTCGTGCAAATTCTTTATCGCGATGCTGTGGCAGTACCGCTGGTACTTCCCGCCGGACTTTGACCTTTCGCCCTTTCTAGCCGGTCGGCGGTATTCGTTTGAGGGTTGGTATCGAGCCGCGTTTTATTTGCACCTTGCCGTCGGACCGACTTCATTGATTTTGGGAACCTACTTGATGTTCCACCCGACCCGGCGTTCGCTGCATCGCCGGATGGGCAAACTGTTGACTTGGGTCGTGCTACTGGGCGTTGTGCCGTCCGGGCTGATGATGAGTCAGCAAGCGTATGGCGGGCGACTCGCAGAATTCGGATTCATCGTCCAAACCGTTTTGACAGGGATCACGGTGGCGATGGCTGCTTTCCATGCGAAACAAAAACGGATGCGTCTCCATCGACAATGGGCGGTGCGTTGCTACCTGCTGCTTTGGTCGCCGCTGTTGTTACGGATGATTGCGGGAGTGGCAATCGTGACGGACTTTGAGTCGGAATTGACTTACCAAGCAAACGCATGGCTCAGTTGGTTGGTTCCGTTGTTCGTTTATGAACTGGTTTTACGACGACGGAGTGTCCGATCACGCATCGATCAGGCCAATACACAAGTGGAACCAGCGCAGAATGCCAGTCTGATCGGAGCCAATCGTCGGCTCGCAAAAGCGATCACGCTGATCGAACTGTTGGTTGTCATTTTGGTGATTGGGGTGTTGGTGGGATTGCTATTGCCAAATGTTCGGACCGCTCGGGAAGCGGCGAGGCGGATGAGCTGTTCGAACAATTTCAAACAGCTTGGTTTGGCGATTCACAATTACCACAGTGCGTACAAACAACTTCCAATGCAAATGGGTGGAACACACGCGTTCGATCGCCAATCGATGTCGGATCGAGATCACAACGGGTTTCGGCTGAGTTACGTGGTGGGGTTGCTGCCGTTTTTTGAGCAGCAGGATTTGTGGAATGAAGTGGTTGAAGGAGACGACTTAGCGCCGATGGGGCCACCGCCGTGGGCGGATGACTTTGATCCTTGGAAGACTGAAATCTCCTCACTTCGTTGCCCGTCCGATCCTGGCAATGGCGGTTTAGCGTTCGCGCGATGCAACTACGCGGTTTGTCTAGGTGACGCATTGGAGCACATGGATCATGGGGCGTTCCGCTGGGATCCAGAGGATTCGCGATGGCACGCCGTCGATGAAGACCGATTGGCGGCGACGGGACGCGGTGCGTTTGTGCCTCGACAATCGCTCCGCTTCCGAGAGATTCTCGATGGGTTGAGCAACACCGCTTTTGGGGCAGAGATCATTTCAGACTTAGGTGATGACGATGCACGCAGTTCACCCTGGCGTTCCGGCGACTCGTCCGTTTTGATCGAACAGCCGACTTGGTGTGAAGATCGTGTTGATCGTGAGCGCCCCAATCAATGGGCGAAGACAAAAGAACGCTCTAGCGCCGTGACCCTTCCGGCAGACAAGCGACGTGGATTTCGGTGGGCGGATGGCGCGGCACTGTACACCGGCTTCAATACCATCTTGCCGCCCAACCGCGAGACGAGCCTAGCGAGTAGTGGAATCGGTATTGATGAGGATGGTGGCATTGGACTGCTTCCCCCCTCGAGCTTCCATCACGGTGGAACGCACGTGTTACTCGGTGACGGTGCGGTGTGTTTCATCACCGACACGATTGATTGTGGGAACCTCACCCAGGGCACTGTGATTTACGGAGGTGAAGGTGACAGAGAGCCTGGAAGCAAAAGCTCCTACGGAGTGTGGGGAGCGTTGGGTACTCGCCAGGGTGCCGAATCACTCGAAGCATGGGATTACTAGCCGCCGCGGCACATCGTCACATTTTGTCTGCAGCCGGAACGGTCGATCCGGTCGATGTGATTGTGAGGGTTTCTGAAGCTGATTCGAACGAGGTTTCTGCCACTTTCGATGACCGTTTTACCTTATTCGCCAGCTTTTGACGTCAGTCGCTTGGGTGCCGAGTTGATTGACCGGAAACGTGTCGCAGGGTTCCGTCGACTTGTCGTTCTAAGTCACAACCAAGCAACGGAATCAGCACCGGAAGAGGCGTCTGTTTAATGATCCGCAACACACTCAATTCGAATCATCGGGAAATTTTAGACACTCACCAAAAGGCATTGGAGGTCAACTTGGACCCCCGCCGCTACGGAACCTTTGCTGAAATCGGTGCGGGTCAGGAAGTCGTTCGTTGGTTCTTTCGTGTCGGCGGTGCGGCTGGGACGATTGCCAAAAGTATGTCCGCGTATGACATGAAAGTCAGCGACGCGATCTACGGGCGGGCTTCGCGATATGTCTGTCGCGAGCGATTGGAGGCGATGTTGGACTATGAACACAAACTGAATATCGATCGTTTAAAAGATCAGCGCGGCGACACGACCACGTTCTTTACATTTGCGGACACCGTTTCGGCACGCAACTTCCACGGTACCAATGCTTGTCACGGATGGATCGGGATCAAATTCCAAGCCCACCCGCAAGATGACGACAGCCAGATCATTTTGCACGTACGGATGCTTGATGACGAAGCCGCACTTCAACAAGAAGCACTGGGTATCGTCGGTGTAAACCTGATTCATGGTGCTTTCGCATTGCACCACGAGCCAGACTTGTTGCTTGCGTCGCTTTTGGATGGGTTGTCGACGTCACGGATCGAAATCGACATGATCGAGTTTTCCGGAATCGCTTTCCGGCACATCGACAATCGCTTGATGAGTTTGCGATTGGTCGAGTTGGGGCTTAGTGGTGCGGCGATGTTTGCCGCCGACGGAACGGTGCTTCAACCGTCCGAATTTTTCTACCGCAAAGCGATCTTGGTCGAACGCGGAAGCTTCCGCCCGGTATGCAATGTCAACTTGGACATGCTGCGCTGTGCCCATGACAAGTTTTCAAAACTGCCCAGCGTCGTTGGCAAAGAGGTTGCTCAGGTCATGGAGTTGACCATGAACAATTTGAAAGCCGAAGGCGAAATCAATCTGAACGACTTCTTGGCACGTGCCGATGTGATGTCCGAATGTGGGATGCCCGTTTTGATTTCGGATTACTTCCGCTACTTCCGTTTGGCCGCGTACCTGTCCTCGCTGACCAACGAGAGCATCGCAATCACGATGGGTGCCGGCAGCGTTCAGGAACTCTTTGACGAGCAGTATTACAAGAGTCTCGATGGCGGGATTCTGGAATCCTTTGGCCGTTTGTTCAAGAACGACTTGAAGGTGTATTGCTATCCGATGATGGATTCAAAGACTGGCGAGCTGATGACTTGCCAGAACATGCAAGTCGAACCGACTTTGAAACAACTGTTCGGTTACCTGTATGACCGTGGTTGTATCCAAGACGTCGAAAACTTCGACCCAGAGTGCTTGAAAATCCGTTCCCGTGAAGTCTTGAAAAAGATCAAAACGGGCGACATGAGCTGGGAAACGATGGTCCCCGAGAAAGTCGCCGCGGTGATCAAACGCAAACGGTACTTCGATCACAACCCAGAATTCGAAACCGCCGAGTACTGATCACTACGAATCGCCAACATGACACGCTAGGCGGTCTTTGCCCCGCGTGAAACGCCAACAGCGTGAAACAGAGATCCACTTCGAAAATAACGCTTCGAAGTCGCCCAGGTCGACATTTTCGTCGTTCCCCCACCTTTGCTAGACTGCGGCGACTTGGATCAAACAAAGGATTCGTTCTGTTCCGTTTTGCTCTTGGGGGCTGTTGGTGAAGTACCGATTCAATGGGTTCGACTGCATTGTGCTAGTCGTCGTCGCGCTGACGTTGTCGTCAGTACTGTCGATGCAGCTGCAGCGGCGTCGTTCGGCGGCGCGGCGGGAACAATGTAGTGACAAGCTGCGGGAACTGACCATCGCCGCCCATGCCTATCACCAGGTCTATCGCCAGTTCCCCTCTGGAGCGGGTGGCACCGATCAGGGTGCGGCTCGTCCGGCAGCCGGAAACGATTTGCGACTGAGTGCATTCGTCACGTTGCTGCCATTTTATGACCAGCAAAAGACTTGGGATCTGATCACGGAGCCTTTCCAGGCAACCAGTTCACGATCGAATTCGGAGACGTTCCCGCCGATGGGACCGGTGCCGAGATTTGATCCGCAAATCTACACCCCCTGGTCGATGCGGCCGGCGATGCTGGTTTGTCCGGCAGATCGTAGCGGCAGCCAACAGCTCCAGGCCGCCAACTATGTGATGAACTATGGTGATGCAGTCCACTTGGCGGGCGATTTATGCGGCTACGCGAAATCGGACTTCAAACAAATCACCGCCACGCTGGCAACGCACCGCGGCGTCTTTGCGCGGGAGCGGGTGATTCGGATGCGTGACGTGGTCGATGGGACCAGCAACACGTTGTTGTTTTCTGAAGCGAAAATCAGCGGTACGCAAGTCGCCAAGGATGTTGCCGGATTGGCAGCGAACCCTTCGCTGGCGCTCAAGCAATACTCGGCGAACCAATGTTGGTCCGGCGGTCGGGAGTCGGTGTGGTGCGATGGGCTTCTCCGCTCAAGTGGCTTTCAGACGATTTTGCCACCAGGTTCACCATCGGCAACGTCGCTCTCCGGCGAACTGAGCGCGGTCATGTCCGCATCAAGTTATCACCCCGACGGTGTCTATGTCGCATTCGTTGACGGACACGTGGCGTTTATGTCCGCGAGTGTTGACGCTGGCGAATCAGCCAGTCCCAGTGTTGGTCCCGCTGGCGTTTCAGTCGATGGGCAACGGCTTGCCCCACCAGGACGCCCAAGCCCCTATGGCGTTTGGGGAGCTCTGGGAACTCGCAACATGCGCGAAGAGATCTCGCGACGCGAAATCATTGAACTTAGCGAGGTCCCACGTAGCACCGGTCTCCGAATCGATGTGAACCCCGAACCGGATGACAAAAAGCAAACGCAAACGCCAAGCCCTATGCCCAGCGAGATGCGCACGCCAGAACCGAAAATGGCCGCCGCTGAGAACGCTGACCTAGGAAACACAGCACCGCAGCGCGACGACTCGGCAATCGAAACGCCATCGACCGCGCCGCTAAAGCAGGCGCCGATGCAAGCCGCTGACGTCATTGCCGTCAAACCGGTTCCCAATTCGATCGCACTCGAAGCACCCATGGCGGTGAAACCGAACGTACCAGTGGAACCGGAGTTGTCTCAGACGAGCGAGACTCCGTCGTCAATGAAGCCGACACCGATCGAGTCAAACGTCACTCGCGCCGTCCCGACGGAACCAGACGCAGTACCCGATCCATTGATGTCTGTCGTGGAGGAAGCCGCCGAGCCAAACGCTGCGGTGTCTTCTGAAGTGAAACCGATCGAGGCCACCAAACCCGATGCGATCGCGATTGAGAACCCACTGCGGAAGTGGTCTTTGGCAGATTCTGCCGAACCGTTGATCGCATCCTTGGTTTCATGCGATGACCGTGGAAACGTGGTAATGAAACTCGCGACAGGCGAAACAATTGAACGCTCACTTGCTGACTTTACATCCCAAGACGCTTATCAAATCGTTGCGTCTCGTACCGAATCGATGAAGCGAGCGTTAGAGCAAGCTCGTTTGGCCGACCAACAGTTGGCGCAATCACGGCTTCGTCCGCAATTGGTTGAAGCTCTCAAGTTGCTTGAGAACAAACACTTTGATCACTATCTAAAACGGTTTTATCATCCCAAGTTGACATCGGCTGAACGACTGCGCGATCTCGCCGAACGGGTCTCCCAACGACGCGGTGATTTCATTCAAGTCCTCGACGATGCGATTCGATCAATCGACCAGGGCAAGATCAAAACAGCGCTGGATGATGATGGGGTTTCCCTTCACTTGAAGACATTGTCTCAAGGACATCCCGCGGACTTGTCCATGAAGTACCTCGACGGCGCATGGTACTTCACCGAGTCAGATTGAGAGACCATTCCGCGATCGTGAACGTGATCGAACTATGAACCACGATTCCAATCGACTGACCAACGTTTTGATTCTGGTGGTTTGTGGATTGGTGTTGTTCGCTTTGTTGCCGAAGCATTTGCTCAGCCGACGTATGGCGGCACGTTCCGGACACTGCGTCGGAAACCTGCGCGAGATTGCGTTGGCGCTTCACAACTATTCCAACAACTTTAAACAGTTGCCGCCCGGTACCGGTGGCACGTGGTCGGGCACCGATCCGTCGAAAAGCAACCAAGGTCGGTTAGGACCGTTGGTTGGTCTCTTGCCTTTTTTGGGAAAGACCAACCTATGGGAAATGATTACCAACCCGTTCGAAGCAGGCGACGGACGGACGTTTCCGGCGATGGGGCCGACGCCGACCTATAGTCCTAACTCGTATTTGCCCTGGTCGATGGCTCCGGAAGTTTATCTCTGTCCGGCTTCGGCAGGTTTGGTCTACGGCGAACCGGCAGTCATTCATTCATTGAAGGTTGCGCAGCGAAGTTTGACCGTGACCAGCTATGTGGCCAGCTTCGGTGACGCAACGACAATGCAAGGCGAAGTACTCGACGTGTCAGACGCGTTGCTTCGCGATTTGGGCGAGCGACGTGCTGCGGCAAGCCGTGGCATGTTCATGACCGGCAAAGCAATCCGGTTAACCGATTGCACGGACGGACTCTCCAACACCGTGATGTATTCGGAAACGGTAGCCAGTCTGCGGCGCATCGAAGGCCAAAGCGAAGTCATTCGCGACGTTTCGGGACTAAGCCATCAGCCGTCACTTTGTTTAGAGGCGGCCGAGAGCGATGAAAAACAGTTTTGGAAATTCGGACGCGGGGCGCGTTGGAGTGATGGGTGGCCTTTGTTGACGGGATTCCAAACGGTTCTACCGCCAAATTCGCCATCGTGTACGTCGCAGTTTGGTGCCATCGATCCGATCGTATCAGCAGCCAGTCTGCATCCAGGCGGAGTTCACGTTGGACTGGCTGACGGTGCGACGTTGTTTATCGCCAACGAAATCGATACCGGCGATCTGGAACGTCCTGGTGTCGCGTCGGGTGAGAAGTACTGCTTGCCAAATTCCGAAAGCCCGTACGGGTTATGGGGCGCGATCGGAAGTCGAGCCGCGTCCGAGTCGGTACCCAACGGCTTGCCAGACACACCAGTGGTTAGGCCTGCATCGGTTTTTGATTCAGATGTTGACCCAGCAGTTAACGCCTCGATTTGGACAGATAACCAGACGAACGATCAGTTGCTTGCCGATCTGCTGGAGATCCGGGACAACACGACGGTTCGTTTACGACATCCCTCAGGTGTGATTCATGAGGTCCCGCTGAACTCACTGATACCGCTGGACATACTGCGCGCGGTCGAGGCGGACTTGCGAGTGAAAGCGAAGGCAACCGATCAAAGTCCACCCGAAGACTGATGCGAATCACGTTGGCCTTTGGAACGTTTCCACCATGGCTTCTTTTCCTGTGGCGGATGGTCGAGCATCGCTTGAAGACGCTCACCTAAAATCGCACAGGCCTGGATATCGGAGGTTTCCAAATCAGCACAAAGTGGATCGATCCATCGAGTTCGCTCCGAGCGGACTAGCTCGTCAACCATCATCTGCATCAGCTTATGCGTGTCGAAGGCGACACGAGACGGAAACGATTTTGAGAGTTCGCGATCCCAATCGGCAAGTAAACGTTGCCAGCCATCGCGGCCCGATGCGGCATCGAGCAATCGCACTTCGCGATCATGTCCGATGATGACGTTCGATATTTGAACGGCGCCATGCGTCGCACCACTACGGTGAGCAGCGGCAAGGGTGAATGCCAGACGGATGGAAATCGATAATCGCTCGTCCGGTGCGTTTTGACGCTCGTTAACCAGATCTGACAACAAAGTGCCGAAGACCCAGGGACGTACAACAGCAAGGTGGGTCCGGTTCATCGCCGCGATGCGTGGTGCAACCCAACAAGGGTGCGTGACGTTGCTGACTTGTTCGCACAGGTCCATGATGCGAGTTTTTTGCAGCGACGTCAGCGTCGTTGGGATCGGGATGACTTTCATCGCAATGAAGTCTCCCCGCTGCGCGTCACGACCTTTGACCAGCCAACTTCGACCGAAAGACCCGATTGTTGACGCGATACATTTTCCACCGATCATCCATTCCGGCGGTCGGATTGGGATCGGGACGTCGATCGAATCTTCACGTGGTTGATCGAGCTCTGAAAGGGGCGACAAACCCGTCACCGGACCGACGCCGGCAATCGTGAGGTCTCGTTCGAGTTCAAAGCCACTCGATTCGATTTTCTCCGGTGGTCGGCGATCGGATTCATTGATTACCGAAGCGGAACCCATTGCCGGTTCGGACGATGGGCCTACCGGTCGGGGGACCGATTGTTCGATCTGACCTTTAACGCCAGAACCGTCCAAGTAAGCGAGTTGCCGTATGGGTGCAGCAAAGTTTGGAAACCGCTCTGTGAACGCCGCAACGTCAACGACTTCTTTCAATTCGCGGCGGATGCACATCTCGGCATCAATCAAATCCAAGACGCTGGATTCGGACTGTGCCAACACCGGGAACTGTTCGAGGTACGCTTCGGTTGGCGTACGGTGTCCGCGGCGCCAACTGAGCATCAAGTCCAACGCCGCGAGGTCAATCAAGATGTCGCGTCCGAGTTCGCAGTCCTCAAGTAGTTCCTTCAAAGGTGCGGAGGGGCTTTCGGCACGAAGTCGTTTCAGCCACGTGCCCAACTCGTCGATCGAGACATGGCTGTCTTCGAAAGGGTCGACGGACGAATCATGATCTTGCGCCGCCATCAGATCGATTAACCGTCCAATTCTCGAATGCCGATTTCGTCGCGAACTTTTTGCAACGCACGACGGACACGCATGCGTGCGGTATCGGATTTGATCCCCAGTCGCTCGCCGATCTCATTCCAGTCGCGGTTCTCAAGCATCATGTCGACTGCGATCGCGTCCTGTTCACCCAAGATGGTTCGAACTCGGTCGGCAACCTCTCGACGCAGCGCAACTTGGCTTGGCGAAGTCTGCTCGGTGCGTAATTTGATCTCTTCGACAGGCGTTGTTTCGTTGCGACGGAAGTCGCGACAATGGCGGGCGAGCGTTCGAAAGGTATCGACGACTTCGTTGTCGATCGCTCGCAAGATGTAGCTCAAGATGTCTTCGGCGGTCAGTTGGTCCGCGTCGCTTCGACGGGCCAGATCGACCATGACTTCGTTGCAGATGTCCATCGATTCGGTCTGTCCGGTCAAACCGTACTGACGTAGACGTGTCCGTGCGCGGCGGCGAAGCTGATTACCGAAGGTCTTCCAAACGTCATCAAGGGATGCCGGCGCACTTTCAGAGGTGTCCGTGGGATCGTTCGGCTCGGGTTCGTGGTCAGCCATCACACCAACGTACCATCATGGTTCAGTTTTGGTTTCGACACCGGTTGCGATTTGATTTTGTTCCATTCGCTTGGCACCGACGATGACCAAAACGCCCAAAACCAAAAAGAATGTGCCGACGAGCCGCAAGATCGACACCGGTGAACGTGGATTACCCAGCAGTCCGAAGTGATCGAGAAACAATGCCGCGACCGTCTGCCCGGTCATCACGGCGGCAAACCATGGCAACGACCCGACACGAGGCACAAGAATCAAAGAAGTCGAGACCAGCACGACGCCAATTGCCCCACCCGTCCAGATCCACCAAGGAAGCTCACGGGGTGAAATCAAAAATCGCGGTGGGAATCCGCCGCCGAACAACAGCGTGATCACGAACAAGATCGTTGTGCCACAAGCGAACGAAATCAACGAAGCTTGTAGCGGGTGGGCAACGCTTTTCCCCAGCATTCCGTTGACGCTCGGCTGAGCACCGAGCAAGCCACCGGCGAATAAACCGACCGCGACCGCAATCAACAGGATGCTTGAGGGGTGATTCAAAACACTTACGAGCTGCAGGGCTGCGTCAGACGACGCTGCGGCCCTGGAACCTCTGGTCCCAAGTGGGCGATTTCGTTTTGGTCGTTGACGAACACCAATCGAGGACGGTGTTCGTTGACCTGGTCTTCAGGAACAAACGCGTAACTGGCGATGATTACCTTGTCACCCGGTTGAATCAGGTGCGCGGCGGCACCGTTGGCACAGATGTCGCGTGAATTCGCTTCGCCCGTGATGGCGTAGGTTTCCAAACGGCTTCCGCGGGTGACATTCCAGACGCAGACCGCTTCATAGGGAACAATCCCAGAAGCTTCCAACAAATCAGGCGGGATCGTGATGCTGCCTTCGTACTCCAGATCGGCGCCGGTGATGGTCGCACGATGGATTTTGGCGGACAGCATTTTTCGGAACGGACTATTCATGATCCCAAATAGGGCTGGAGCAGTTCAACAGTTTCGGGGTCACGCAAGGAGAGTTTTCCGAAACCGTGAACACCGCCGGCAGCGACGGCTGCCTGTTGGTGTTCTTCATAGTTGGTGACCAACATGACGGGTGTATGGCCGACTTCGTCGTCAGCTTGATGATTTTCACCACGTCGATCCCGTCGGTATAGTCCCGATCGAGTTTCCGGTTTACGGTCACCAAGTCAACATGACGGCTACGCATTACTTTGAGCGTGTCATCCGCACCATGGGTTTGGATGACGACCGCGTCAAAGTTAGACGTCATAAACTGACGAATCGAATGAAAGTCTGGACCGCAGTTCCCGCAGTCGACAACCGTCTTCGTCATTTCTCTTCCGCTTCGATGGCGAACAGCTTGTCCTTCGTGCTGATGTAGATCCGTCCGTTGGCAGCAATCGGCGTGCTGTAAACACTACTACCCATGTTGATCTCGTCCATCGGCTCGTTGTACTGCGATCCAAATTGGAACACAGCGACATCGCCATCTTCGTCACCTACGTACACATGTCCGTCAGCGATCAGGGGGCTGCCCCAGCTTTGGGCCAGCATGTCGTATGTGAAGTACACCTTCGCTTGTCCGTTTTCGCCGCGAGCGTCCAAGCAGTGCAGCAGGCCGGAGAAGTCCGTCACGTAGATCAAATCGTCTTTGATCGCGGCGGTGCCGATCGTGCGGTGCATCTCTTCCTCGAAATCAATTTCACCGTCTTCGTTGATGTCGGACATCGAGTAGTGCCACAAGGCAGCAGAGTTCGGGTTGTCGACAGCGATTTCACCCTTCTCGGCTTCGACCGCTTGGATTCGCTTGTGAGGAATCTCGACACGGCCTTCGCCTTCGACCTTCATCGCCAACTGTGGCGAAACGTTTCCGCGTTTGGTCGGGTCGATGCACCAGAAGTGACCTTCACCTTCACCGTGTTCGGGGTCTTGGCCGACAGCAACATAGACCAAGTCGTTGTAGATCACAGGCGTCGCGATGATGTTGTTCCGAGTTCCTTCGCCACCGAGAACCCATTTGGATTCTTTTGGGTTGGCATCGAACTTCCATAGCAACTCGCCTTTGCCGTCTTGGCCGCCGTCAGCTTTGAAGCTGTACAGCCATCCGTCGCCACCGGCGAACAGAACTTGCGGCACGCCGCCCAAAACCGCAACGGCTGGGCTGGACCATTGACCGTGCAAGATGTTGGTGCCTGGCGAAGAATCTTGCCACAGCAGTTCGCCCGTGTTCTTGTTCAGGCAGATAAACGTTGGTGCGTCCGGTGAAGGCAGGTTGATGTGCGACTCGTCCAGACCGTTGCTGGTGTTGACGAACAGGTAATCGCCATACGAAGTGACGCTGCATGAGCACATGTTGTGCTGGCTGGTGTTCAGCTGGTCCATCATGTTGAAGATCCAGATGGTGTCCGCGTCACGTTTATCGTGGATGCCGAGCTTCTTGAAGATGCTGACGTTGGGGCCAGCTTTCTTGATCGAAAGGGTGCGGTCAACGCCATTGAAGTTACCGGTGGCGGTCCAAGCCGATCCGGCGGTAACGGTTTCGACAGTGACATCGCCTTCGGAAGTTTCACCGGCGTTTTCAAGTGCTTCTAGAACGCTGTCGGAAAGCGTGCCTTCGCCCAGTCCGGCCATCGCAGCTTTGCCGGCGTCGGATGCCAACGCGATGTCCGTGATACGAGCGGTCTCGGCGGTCACAGGGCCGTCGTCTTCGCCGTCATAGTAGCCTTCGGTGTCCAAGCAACGGACTTCGCCGCGGTTGGTGACGAACCAAAGACGTTTGCCTTCGACCAACGGTGCACAGCAAATACCTTGCAGCGGCCAGTCGTGGACGCGGCCGGTGATCAGCTTTTCGCTGCTGTGTTGCCACAGGAACGAGCCGTCTTTTTCCGAAAAGGCTAACAAGCAACCGAGGTCGACTTGCGGCGGGTAGCGTTTCAGGTGGCCGGCACCGTTGTTGGTCCCGACGTAAACTTGACCGTCAGCAACGACAGGGTTGCCGTACGTTTGGCTGCCCAAGTTGGCGTACCATGCGATGTTTTCGGCTTTCGATTTGTCCCATTCGCCACTGCGGCGGTCGAACTTGCCGATGTTCCATTCCTGTGGCAAACCGGTCACGCCGGGAGTGTTGTTTTTGAATCGTGAGCCGCCCCATTGTGGCCAGTCGCCACCGGAGGAGAGGACGTCTTCGGGCGAGCTGGCTTCGCTAACCAAAGTGGTCGCGGTGTCTTCAGCGGGCTTTGCGCTTTCATCAGCAGGCTTCGCAGCGATGGTCGCTTCTGGCTCGCTAGCGGCAGGCTCGGTCGCTGCGGCGATTGGGGTTTCCGATGCGGTGGCCGAGACCGTGGTGATGTTGTCGCCGGTAACGTTTTCGGACGCGGCAACATCGCTTTGCGCGGTCGCGTTGTCGGACGTGGCGTTATCAGAAGCGGCGCGTGGGACGGCGGTTGGCGGTTTGCAACCGCTGGTCGCCGCAGCCGTGATGCTGCCGAGCACGAAGGCCGCGACGATCATCGAGAACGCTGAAAGTTCGTTTTTTCGCATTGCGATATTGGGGGTCGATGGACCGAATTTTTGAGGGGAGGTGGGAGCGTTGGCCGTTTGCTGTCACGATCGGTTTGATCGTGTGGAGGACAAACCCGCAACGCCACAAATGCGGTGCCGGCTAAAGCACCGCGTCTCATCATCTTGGGTAGGTCGGATTACTCGTCGCTTTCGTTGGCGACGACTTCGATGTTGTCGAGGTACAGTTCGGCGACTTTCGCGTTGCCGTACAGACCAGGGCTGGAGGCCAAGTTTGGCGATTCGTCGCGAGCGGTGATCGTCCACTCCTTGGGTTCATCCTGATCCCGCGGCCATACCTTGCCACGCAAAACGGCAACCGTTGCGGGGCCTTCGCTTTCCAGGTCGACGCGGAATTTCATTCGATACCATTTGTCTTCTTCCCAGGGGAAGTCGATTGTTTCCGCCATCCGCAGTTGTGCCGACCATGTACGGATCTGCAATTGCTGGCTTTGGCCCATCAGGTCCAAAACATATCCGTGAGCGGTCAGACCAATGTCTGGCAATTGGGCGCTCATGCGTTTGCCACGGACGTCCGCCGAAATCGTGTACTCGGACAGATCGCTGGGGCCCATCCAGGCACGGCTACGCGCACCTTTGGGAATCGTCGTGACCTTGGTTAAAGCTGGCGAGCCGTCGATGTCGCGAATCACGTGACGATAGCGAGCACCCACCCACGATAGCGGCGGATCGGTCAGGCCATCGAACGTGAATTTCCAAGGGAGCGGTGGCACGATGCGGACCCGCGCGTTGCCTTTGATGCCGTTGACTTCCGCGACGACGTCGATGCCGGTGTGGGAAGCGTCTTGGCTGGCGGTCAGCTTGTTGCCGTCGACCGTGGCCGCTTTGCCAGCAACTGTGAAAGTCACTCCGGCAGGTGTTTCCAGTTTTTGACCGTTTGCGTTGAACACGTTGACGGTGTATTCGATCGATTCGCCGGGCTGAACAACGGCTTCACAAGGAACGACCTGGACTTGAGCGATTTCGGTGTCCTCTTCGACCGGAGTTTCCGGTTCCAAGTTCCCAGCAAGTGTTTGTTGTTCCTGTTTTCCTTCGCCGGTGCCGACGCAGTACATCGCACTGGTGCTTTGGATGTAAAGCTTTCCATCGGCGACGATCGGTGAAGCACCGAAGCCGGTGTCACGGATGCGGCCTTTGCTGAGCACTTCGAAACCGTCTTCGGTAGGTTCGACGATTGCCCAGCGACCATTTTCGGTCGTCACGTAGATCTTTCCGTCGGCGTAGAGCAGTGCCGAGCGTTGGCGGCTGCCGGCAAACGCTTTACGTTCGACAATCGGCTCGCCAGTTTCGGCGTCGAAGACCCACATTTTGCAGCGGTCATCGACCCAATAGATGCGTCCATCGACGTAAACCGGTTCGCTGTATCCGGAGACGACTTCCAGGTGTTTCCACATCTGGGAAACCTGGGTGTTCTCGCCTTTGCCAGAGATTTTCAAACCGGCAACGGCACCCATCACGCTGGCGTCATCCGCGTTTTCTTCGCTGTGGCTGCAGAAAACCATATCGCCAACCACCAATGGGGTCGCGAACAGGCCGCGGAGCGACAATTGGTGATTCCAAAGTGGTTTGCCCGTGCGAGGCTGGAATCCCCAGACCGATCCGTCGCCGCAGCCCAAAATCAGCTGACGCTGGCCGTTAACGGTGACCAAGCTGGGTGCCGAGTATGTCGTGTCGTAGGGCAGATCACGTGTGCCGCTGAACCAGACGAATTCGCCGGTGCGTTTGTCCATCGCCAAAAGACGGTGGTTTGGTTTGGCGTAATCCCCCCAGTTGATGATGATCCCGCTGATGATCACCAAGTCTTCGTAAACGATCGGAAAGTTCGTCCGGCCGCCGTAGGTGCTGAGCATGCCGAATTGCTCGTGCAGCGGCACCTTCCACAGCGTTTCGCCGGAGTTGCCATCGATGCACATGAAAATATCGCAGGCACCGAGCACGTACACGTTGCCGGTTTCCTGGTCGCCGACGACGCTGGACCAGCCAACACGCTCGGCGGGAACGTCACTGAGCCAGACGTTGTAGTTGTTTTCCCAAACGGTTTCGCCGGTTTCGGCGTCCAAGCAAACGACGCGTTCGCCTTCGCGCTCCGTGCCTGGGAGGTATCGCTGGATGCTGTAGAGGAAGCCATTCATCGCGATCGGGGTACAGGGACCGCCCAAGTCATCGCGTTTCCAGATCACATTGCTGCCTTCACCGCCATCAGGATCCCAATCTTCGGGCAACCCGGTGACTTTTGCGGTGCCGTCCATGTTTGGGCCACGCCAATAGGGCCAGTCGGCGGTTTGGCCAAACAGCAGCGATGGCATCAGCAGTAAACTCGCTAACGACCAAAGCCAGCGATCTCGCAGTGTCAAATTCATTGATTCTATCGGACAGAAAGACTGGGGAGAGGGAAAGGGCGGGACGGATCATCACGAACACGTGATTTGGTCCGCTTAAGCATTTTAGCTGGGAGTCGAGTGGATTGTCATTCGCTAAGTCGATCCCCGCGTGGTTGTTTCAGTCAAAGTGCTCGTCGCTCGGATCGAACTTGGGGAAGCAAATGATCAGTACATCCATTTCGCCAACCGCTCGATGGCGTGTTCCAGGCGGAATCAAGACCGACGTTTTTGGGCGTACGGGGTGCATCTGTCCATTCAGTTCAATGGCGGCATCCTTTGCGCAGCTCAGCACCACGTAAACCTCCATGTGTTCGCGATGGTAGTGCGTCATTGCGTCGCACTTGATTTGAGTCCAATGAACAGTGGCTGGGACGTCCTCGCGGTCGCTGAACGCCCGGCGGGCGATCCCACACGGGCACTCGACTCCTGGCAATTCGGTCAGATCCAGTACTTGGGGTTCGAGCCTGTCGTCTGAGATCATGGCCTGTCCGCTGGGGTCCTGTCTGTTGGGGCCAACGACGGTCAACCCACACGGCTTTTGCCAGTTGGCTGGGAACGAAGAGGTGGGGGTGATTACCTGCCTCTTTGGAACCGAACTTCGCCGTCGGCAATAGTTTATACCGTTCGTGGCAATTGTTCTACGCGAGCAACCCCTGCATCACGAAGCTCTTCCAGGGTTACGAGTTTTTGCCTATCCGGCAAAGCTTTCCAAGCAATCGAAAATGCTGCCTAACACTGATTTCCGTGGCGGGCGAATCCGATAGGTGTAGTGATCCCGGCTGGCGAGCACTTGTGACCTGCAATGCTCCCAACCACGGATCGACCCAGAAATTCTCCGACGCACAGGACGCGTCGGGGAGCAGAAAGGCAGTTTTCGCGTGCAACCATCGATTTGCCACGATTGAATTGGCAAACGTTGTTCCACCGCAACCGATGCCATCGAGCTGAACGAAGTCGGCGGGCTGTGCTTCCCACCGCAGTCCGTCCGTGCTCGAAGGGTGTGCGTCGGGTGCGATCGCCGGCAACTTCGTCCAGCGACCGCATCTGAACGGCAAGTCGGAGGCCGCCACGAACTGCTTTTCACCTATCGACCCGCGTAAATGAAGGGAGACGTGGTTCCGATGATCCGGACACTGTTGACATTGACTCTTGTGATTGGCACAACGGCTTGCAGCCAATCTCAAGGGATGGACTTGCTTGAGAAACTCATGGGACGTTGCGGCACTTCATCGTGCTGCGACACCGCTTGCTGCGACGCTGAGCCCGCTTGCGGCTGCGAAGCACCAGCTTGTGGATGTGCTGCCGAACCAGCATGCGGCTGCGAAGCCCCTGCTTGCGGTTGTGCTGCCGAACCAGCATGTGGCTGCGAAGCCCCTGCTTGCGGTTGTGCTGCTGACCCAGCATGCGGCTGCGAAGCTCCTGCATGCGGATGTGCTGCTGAACCAGCTTGTGGCTGCGAAGCCCCTTGCGGATGCAGCAAGAAACGCGGCGGACTGTTGGCTGGCTTGTTCAAGTGCAAGAAAAGCTCTTGCTGCGAACCAGCTTGCGGCTGCGAAGTTCCAGCTTGCGGATGTGCAGAACCAACCTGTGCAGCACCTGCTCCTTGCGGATGCGACATGGGCTGCGACAGCGGCTGTGACTCTTGCTGCAGCACCAAAAAGTGCGGCGGCCTGCTTCACAAGCTGTTCGGCAACCTGAAGAAAAGCTCTTGCTGCGACAGCGGCTGCGACGCTCTGAGCTGCGACAGCGGCTGCGGATGCGGAGCTCCTGCTTACGCCGCTCCTGTTGCACCGGCACCTGCTGCAGCTCCTGCTGACGCAGCACCGATGCCACCCGCACCGATCGTTGATCCAAGTGCAAGCGTCACACAAAAGCGACGCGTCATTCAAGCTAGCGCCCGCTTCGTTCGCTGAGATATGCGACCGTAGCAGCCAGACCTCGGTCTGGTGCTTGCTCTAAGACGTGAAACGCGAAAGCGGCCCGGCAACTCGATTGTCGGGCCGCTTTTTTTTGTTTGTTTGCGGCCAACCTGTCTGTCAGCAGGGATGCACGGATCAGTTTCTGGCACTGTTCGATTTCCGGCGTTGCCCCTACGCTGTGAACCTTCCCCGTGATCCCAGCGGTCACCCGAACAGTTCCGCAACGAAACAGATGTCCTATGCCCGCCGAAGAAGCTTCGATCCGTCAATTGCTTGACTCGCATCCCGATCCCGAAACGGGGCGTCCGATGGGGTCGATGGGACAGATCGGCGAGATCAAAGTCCAAGACCAAACGGTCGATGTGCAAATCGGCCTCTCCACACACTCGATGCCAATCAAAGCAGACGTCTGCGAGGCCATCGAATCAAAGATCATCGCAGCCAATCCGGGGCACACCGTCAACGTCAGCGTCGTCGAACATGCCCGCCCTGCGGCGCGGATCGGCCAAACGGCACTGCGAGCGAAAAGCGTGATCGCGGTCGGCAGTGGTAAAGGCGGTGTCGGCAAAAGCTCTGTTGCCGCTTCGCTAGCCCTCGCCCTGCGGCACCTCGGTTCCAAAGTCGGCTTGATGGATGCCGACGTCTATGGCCCCAGCGTGCCACACTTGCTGGGCCTTGGCGGACGCCCCGCGATCAGCGAAGAGAAACGCATCGAACCGATCATCCTGCGTGACGATTCGGGATCGCCGGAAATGCCTGTGATGTCGATGGGGTTCTTGGTCGAACCGGACCAAGCGGTGATCTGGCGAGGACCGATGCTGCACGGTTCGATCAACCAGTTTCTCGGCATGACCAATTGGGGTGAACTCGACTACCTGATCATCGACATGCCACCGGGAACCGGCGACGTCGCGCTGACGTTGTCGCAAGCCGTACCTTTGTCGGGCAGCGTCGTGGTCTGCACCCCACAAGAAGTCGCGTTGCTGGACGCGATCAAGGCGATCGCGATGTACAAGAAGGTCAACATTCCGATCCTGGGGATGGTCGAAAACATGAGCGGGTTCCAATGCCCCGATTGCGGCAAGACCTACGACATCTTTGGTTCGGGCGGGGCACGCGAGAAAGCCGACGCGCTGAACGTGCCATACCTGGGCGGGCTGCCGATCGATATCGAACTCCGCAAAGCCTGTGACGAAGGCCGCTTGCCCGCATTGATCCGTGACAACGTGACTGCTCGACTGCCCTTTGAACGCATCGCCCAATCTTTGGTGCGGACGATCGCCTCACGCAACGTTGCGGCCCCACCAAAGCCGACGCTACCGACGCTGTAATCGCGTTTGGCGCATTAAAAAACCACTCGGAAGCTCGCTTCCGAGTGGCCAAGATGAATTAGCTCGACGGTTAAATCGCCGAAAGCAGAAGCCTTAGCGACGCTTCTTAGCAGCCTTTTTCTTGGTTGCTTTCTTCTTCGTGGCTTTCTTTTTAGTAGCCTTCTTTTTGGTGGCTTTCTTTTTAGTAGCCTTCTTCTTGGTCGCTTTCTTCTTCGTAGCTTTCTTCGTTGCTACCTTTTTAGTTGCCTTCTTCTTGGCGGCTTTCTTCTTGGTAGCTTTCTTTTTGGTTGCTTTCTTCTTGGCCACAGTATTCCTCCGCGGAATTGGAACACGATGGAGAGTCATTGTGACTTGGGTGGGAACACTTCCCATTCAAGTCACCGGCCACGGCTCGCCATACGCTAGTAAGTGTCGAGCAAAGTCGAAATCGGTCATCCAACCTCCAGCCGACTTTGATCAACGAAACCTGCGGTATTTGTACGCGCTGCAACAAATTCCGCAACATCTTTTTGCAGATTTTATGCTTGCAAGAAAGGTCAGTTCTGCTATGCGGCGGCCAACATTCACACACTCGGTTTAGTCGCAACGGATAGGACCGATCAAGTTCGATGGCAGGCATCACATCGCAGCGGTTCGATCATCGCGCGAACAACGTTTGATTGGAGTGCTTCCAAACGTGTTGACGCAACTGTTGATGTATCAATGTGTTGTGCGCACCACACGTGTGTCGGTAACGTTGCCGTTGAATCATCCAAGCCGCACTCAAGTGCTTGATCGCATCGACCTTTCGAACAGCCAATGAACGCTTCAGTGGATGCGTTCGTTCGTCTGTTTAACGCTCATCAATCGCTGTAAAAGTTTTTGAAATTTTTTTTGCCAAACAGACCACTTCACGTTCAAACAACAGCGTCACTTAACGCCAAGGGTTGTTCATCGCGGTAAGCATCTGGTAACTGCTGAAGGCAAACATGCCAAAGAAGATACCCATCATCGGTTGATCGTTCATCAGCGCATAGCTCGCCAACAGCACCGCAGTGATGACGCTGACCCACAACGATTGCTGAACGTGACCGCCGTTTAACAGGATCAAACTGCGTGCAATACGCCCACCATCAAGCGGCCATACCGGGACAAGGTTCAACAACGCCCAAAGCACGCTCGGCACGATGTAAAATGTGGAAAGCGTGAGCAAGCCGCGGTTGTCCATGAAGCCACCTTCGGTGACCCAAGGGATGTTCGCCAAGAACGATGGCATCAAGAAGAACGCGAACACTTGATACCCCGCAAGCTTGATCGCCAAGATGATCAGAATCGCCGAGATCAACTGAAACGCAGGTCCCGCAAAAGCGATGACCAAGTCACGTTTTTCGCCCAAGCGACCGACCGAAGCTCCGGGGAAACGACCGCCCGACGGAATTGCCATTCCGCCGAAGTGATACAGCACGATCGACGATTCGATCCCATAGCGGCGGAATGCGAACGCATGGCCAAGCTCGTGAATCAGTATCGAAAGCAACAAGCAGCCTGCCCAAGCGGCCAGTAAGGGTGCGACGCCGACCTCTCCGTTGAAGAAGCCCATCGATGCGAAGCGAGCCAATTCGTACCCAAACACGATCGCGCCAAGCCAAAACGTAACCGCGATACGGACCGGAAAGCCGAATAGCGTGAAGCGAAGGTCGTAATCGGTTTCGGGCGGATCGGCGAGTAACATGGCAGTCGATGGAGAAGGTGTTCGCGTGGAAAGGTAATCACGTCGGTTTCTGCGAGGAATCTTGTCGCCGATCCCGAGGATTGGCAAGTCTAAGCGTCCATGTCGCGAAGCGCAGGGAACTTGTCACGCCAGCGACGCAGTTCGTTGATCTCTAATTCGGTTTGCAAGACCTGAGCTTGGTCATCGGCTTCAAATAAACAGGTCCCCATGTAATCAAACGCAGCACTGCGTCCGTCAAACTGCAGGTTGGGTTCTACACCACTCCGGTTCACACCGACCACACACGCGAGGTTCTCGATCGCACGAGCCTGTAACAATCGCACCCAGTGCTCTGACCGCTTCGCCGGCCAACAGGCAATCAGTGTGAATAGTTCCGCACCGTCTTTGACCGCCGCGCGAAACAGTTCCGGGAACCGAAGGTCATAGCACACAAACGGCGCAATCTTTACGCCTTGCCACAGGAACACCTTGTGCGCCGAGCCGGCCGGGTAGTGCTTCGCTTCACCAGACAACGAGAACGGTCGCATCTTTCGATAACGGACCAGTTCGGTCCCATCAGGCGCAAACGCGACGCATTCGTTTGCCGCGTCTCCAGGCCCGTACTCGTTGACAACACCACCCATCACTGCAACATCGAACTCGGCTGCCAATTGCCGCAGCAACGTTTCGCCTTCGCGTGCATCGGATTGCTTGGTGTGCTCGGGGTTCATGCTGAACCCCGTCTCAAACATCTCTGGCAAGATCACCAATGAACCGGGGGTAACGGTTGTCCCGCCGATCAATTCACGAACACGTTGATGATTGCTGGCCCGGTCTTCCCAAGCCATGTCCAGTTGGATGGCAACGATCTTCATTGTCAGTTAACCCTACAGTAGCTTTGTCAGTCCGTCTCGTAGTCGCCCAACCCCTTCGGTCACCGACTCGCGATCCAACGCACCATACGACACACGTAAAGTACACCCTTCAGCACCGAAGGCACTGCCAGGCAGCACTGCCACACGGTAACGAACGATCAATTGTTCCACCAAGTCCATGTCCGTGCGATCGGTTCGCAAGTTCAAGAACAAATAGAACGCTCCACGCGGCATCGCGACACGGCAACGGTCACCTAAATCGGTAAGGCAATCGAGCGCGACGTCGCGAACCTGCGGCAAGCCCGCGATTTGTTCCAAACACCATGCCCGCCCCACATCGAGCGCTGCCGATGCGGCGACCTGGCAGACTTGCGGCGGGCAAATCAAATCCGTGTCTTGGATTTTGCAGTACCCGTCAAGCAACTGATCCGGGACAACCATGTAACCGAATCGCCAACCGGCAAGCGCGTACGATTTCGACAACGAGTAAATCGAAATCGTGTGTTGCCCGGCGCCTTCGATCGAACCTGGCGAGAAATGTGTGGCATCGTCGTACACAAAGTACTCGTACGCTTCGTCAGACACATGGAACAGACCTTTCTCAGCGCACAGTTGATTGATCTCACGCAACACGGACTCGTCATACGTGACGCCGGTCGGGTTGTTGGGCGAGACTGTGACGATCGCTCGCGTTCGAGAGGTGATCGCGTGTCGGATTGCGTTGAGATCAGGTTGCAGTTGATCATCGGTCGACACCGCGATTGTTTTGCACCCTGCCAACGTGATCGCCATCTCGTGATTGAAGTAAAATGGCGTCAACAAAATCACTTCGTCGCCAGGGTTCGTGATCGCCAAGATCGCATTGAAGAACCCCATGTTCGCACCGGCGGTACAGACCACCGAGCAACCAGCGCGTTTCGTCTCGATCCCGTTTTCGCGCGCAAGTTTGTCTTGCAACTTTTCGAGCAGTGTCGCTTGGCCAAGCACCGGCCCATAACGATCGAGCAACGGATCGGATGCGTGACCACTGATCGCATCAAAGACCTCGCGTGGCGGACGATAATGCACAACGCCTTGCCCCAGCGAGATGGTGCCTTCGTTGTCTCGCGCTAGGTTTGCAACGATCGGGATCACCGGATCTTGAACTTGTCGTACCCGGTCCGATTGTTTGAACATGATGAGGTTCGCTAGAGTTTCAAGTAGACGGCTATTTAGGCGGTGATGTGTCCCAGCAACGCTCCCACAACATACGCGAGTGCCGCCGCGGATCCGCCGACCGCAAGGGTTTCTGCACCCGCCAGGTACCAGCGTTCGTCGACAAACTTTGATTTGATCGCGCCGACCAAAAAGAACGCGACACATGTTAGCACCGTACTGATCAGATACGGTGCGGTTACCAAGGTTGGCGCGAACGCCGCAACGACAAAGGCAAGCAGTGGGACAAATCCGATCACATTGAATGCCACCATCGTTGCCGCGGCTGCTCGAATTGGCGATCGGCGTACGAGGCTTAAACCGTATTCGTCGGTCAACATCGTGTTGATCCAACGGTTGCGATCTTGGGTGATGATCTCGACGGCGCGGTCCAGGTCTTCGCCCTCGAACCCTTTTGCCGCAAAGATCTGCCGCACCTCTTCACGCTCGCCTTCGGGGTAGACGTCGATGTGGTGCATTTCGATTTCACGGACATTGTCGTGCAACTGCTGGTCGACGCGTGTTCCCAAAAAGTTGCTTGCCGCCATCGAGAACCCGTCGCCGATCAAGTTCGCAAAGCCCAGGATGATCACGATGTCGGAGGACAACCCTGCACCGGCCACTCCTGATACCACAGCAAACGTCGTGACGGTCCCATCGATGCCGCCATAGACCAAGTCGGACAAATAGCCGGCTTGGTTTTCTGTTGCCAAACGTGCGCGGATTTTCGCGACGCTGTGCTGGTCTTGTAACTCTTGTCGACTCGGTCGATGTAAGGCCATCAATCATCTTGAAAGTAGGGAAAAGGCATCACCGCCTTAGGAAATACCCTCATTCGCAAAGACGGTTCCCGCACCGGGCCAGTTCGGCCTTATGTTTGTCGCAGTGTACCTTGTGATGTGCTTAAGGTGAAACGAGGCCCCAGATGACTGTCGAACTGATGTCCGTCGAACAAGAGCTCGAACAGTTCATGTCCGGGCTGAAGAAACGCAACCCCTACGAGGAAGAGTTTCATCAAGCGGTTGAGGAAGTCGCCGCATCCGTTTTACCGTGGTACCTCGACCACGAGCAGTATCGTAAGGCACAGATCCTTGAACGGGTGACCGAGCCCGACCGAATTGTGACGTTTCGAGTCTGTTGGGAAACCGACGACGGAGACATTCGTGCCAATCGCGCGTGGCGCGTCCAGTTCAATCATTCGTTGGGGCCTTACAAAGGCGGATTGCGATTCCATCCCTCGGTCACCCTCAGCGTCTTAAAGTTCTTGGGGTTCGAACAGATCTTTAAGAACAGTTTGACCGGCTTGCCAATGGGCGGCGCCAAAGGCGGTTCGAACTTTAATCCGAAAGGCAAGAGCGAACGCGAAGTGATGCGGTTCTGCCAATCAATGATGACGGAACTCCATCGCCACATCGGAGAAGACGTTGACGTGCCGGCTGGTGATATCGGTGTCGGCGGGCGCGAAATCAGTTACCTGTTCGGGCAATACATGCGGCTAGAGAACCGTTGGAGCGGTGTGTTGACTGGCAAAGGGCTCTCCTTTGGCGGAAGCGCCGTACGTACCGAAGCGACCGGGTACGGATGCGTGTATTTCTGCGAACACATGTTGAACCAACACGGCGAAGAGTTGGCCGGCAAACGCGTCGCGATCAGTGGCAGCGGAAACGTCGCGACGTATGCGGCCGAAAAGGCGATCGAGAAAGGCACCAAAGTCGTCACGCTCAGCGACTCGGCCGGTTTCGTCCACATCAAAGATGGACTGACCGAACAACAGTTGCACTACGTGAAAGACCTCAAAGAAAACCGTCGCGGCAGAATCGAAGAGATGGCAGAAGCGTTCGCGTCGGTCGAGTATTACGCTGACGCTCGACCTTGGGGCGTCGACTGTGACGTGGCACTTCCCTGTGCGACGCAGAATGAAATGGATGCGATCGACGCCCAGCAGCTTGTCCGAGGCGGTTGCTTGGCGGTCTGCGAAGGTGCCAACATGCCGTTGACTGCTGAAGCGGCAAAGGTGTTGGCCGACAACGGCGTCTTGCACGCGCCGGGAAAGGCGTCCAACGCCGGCGGTGTCGCCGTCAGCGGATTGGAACAAAGCCAAAACGCGATGCGAATCAGTTGGACGCGTGAAGAGGTCGATGAACGATTGCGATCGATCATTGCCAACATCCACGCACGTTGCGTGGAGTACGGACACAAGCAGGGCCGTGTGAACTATGTCGATGGGGCGAACATCGCGGGTTTCAAGAAAGTCGCCGACGCGATGTTAGCGTACGGAGTGGTGTGAGTCGGTCCGATCGTCGATCTGCGACGACACACCTTCCGGACGAACGCCTCAAAAAAACGGCCACCGGTGTAATAACCGGTGGCCGTTTTGGCGGTTTCAAAATTCGATCGAGCTTGGAAGCTTAGACTTCCCAGCCTTCACGGTATTCGCGAGCGACGAATTCGTTGATCGCAGGCATGTTGGTGCTCTTCAGGTTTTCGGCATCCCATTCGATGCGTTGACCTTCACCGGCACGCAGTGCCAAGTTACCGACCAAGATGGTCTCGGTCAGACGGCCAGCGTAACCGAAGTTCGACATGGTGCCGGGCTCGTAATCGCCTTTGCAGGTTTCGACGAATTCCCATTTTTGACGAAGGTCCGTGTTGGCCTTGAACGGGATCCGTGGCAACGTTTGAGCTGGCAACTCGAAGTCAGCGTACTGGTCGCGAGGCAGCAGAACGTAGCGAGCACCGTAATCGTTCTCGCTGAACAGCATGCCTTTGCTACCGACAACCAACGCACCACTTTGCTTGTTGCCGCCGGCGCGTTGCTCGGCGATCTTCTTTTGGTAACGTGCTGGCAGTTGGCTGATCAAATCGTCCGATGGCAGTTCGCCACCGTCGTACCAGCGGAACTTGCAAGCCGGCAGGCCTTCACGCTCTGGGAACTCGAACAGGATCGAGCTGCTACCGGGATAGCTTTCGCCTTCGACGATGCCTGGGTTCTTGACTGCGGTGACGGCGATCGGGTCCCACAGTTTCAATGCCATGACGGGCATGTTGGTGGTGTGGCAAGCCATGTCGCCAAGAGCGCCGGTACCGAAGTCAACCCAACCACGCCAGTTGAACGAGTGGTAAGCGCCTTTCTTGAACGGACGCATTTGTGCTGGGCCGATCCAAGCGTCCCAGTTCAATGTGTCCGGCACGGGGTCTTCGCCAGCGGGGCGACCTTGACCTTGTGGCCACACAGGACGGTTCGACCAAATGTGAACTTCCGAGACGTCGCCGATCGCGCCGCTTTGGATGACTTCGACGGCTTCACGCAATCCGTCTTCGCTGGTGCCTTGGTTACCCATTTGAGTCACAACGCCGGTCTCTTCAGCCGTTTGACGCATCAGGCGTGCTTCGCTGATCGACCACGTCAGTGGCTTTTGGCAGTAGACGTGCTTCTTCATGCGCATCGCACGAACAGCGGCAGCAGCGTGCGTGTGGTCAGGCGTGCTGACGGTGACGATGTCGACCTTGTCGCCCAACTTTTCGAGCATTTCGCGGAAGTCCGAGAACTTCTCTGCGTCGGGGTGGTCGAGCGCTTTCTTCTCGAGGAACAGCGAGTCGACATCACAAAGGCCGACCAACTTGACGCCGTTTTCGGCGATGTGGCTAGCGTCGCTACTGCCTTTTCCGCCGACGCCGATACACGCGGCGGTCAAACCTTGTAGCGCCGAGTCTTGGGCACGAACCTGCTTTGACGTGCTGGTCCAGTATCCCGCCCCGATGGCACCTGCTGCCGCAGTTTGCCCCAGGAAAGTACGACGATTCGTCCGCTTGGTCATTCAAAAATTCCTCAGAAGAAGACAATGGGTTTTCGCTCGGCCGGATGCATAGTCGCTGAACCAGCGTCCGCGCAAATCACGTTAACTTTGCAGCCTAGAAAGAATAACCGTCTCTACGGCAAATCACAACGTTTTGACAGCCCAGTTCGTTGTCAACTCGGGAATCATTTGTCAACATGGAGGGTTCGGATGATGAAATCGGCCCCGTTGAGGACTTCCGCACAGGTTTCGCCAGCAGTGGTTCCTCAACATTGGTTCTTCAGCCAAGGTTTCACGTTTTCCCGCCGCAAGCTCACACCCCCCAATCAAATCTGATGATTCGATCGATTTTCCGAGGCCAACGTGGCCACGTTGTCTTTGCCGCGATCCTTTCGGTTTCCGCCACTAGCGGTTGTGGTCGTAAAGACGCCGCCCCCCCAGCTGAAAAGCCCGAGGCTGCCGTCGCTCCCGAAAAAGCCGCTCCCGAACCAGATGTCGCCGAAGACGTCAAAGCTCTGGAAGAGGCCGGATTTAGCCTGAAAAAAGACGATGCCGGCAACGTGGTCTCGTTCGGAGTCGCCAGTGATAGCGATATCAGTGACTCTTTCGTTCACCTCGCAGGCCTGAAAAATGTCAAGGAAGCCCAGTTCAGCGGCCCTGGAATCGGCGATGAAGGCCTGGATGTACTTTCAGAGCTACAAACCCTCAAGGTCCTCGACCTCACCGATTCGGCGATCACCGACGAAACACTCGAGCCGATTTCCAAGATCACCAACCTCGACGTGCTTCGCCTCCGCCGCGTTGCTGTCACCGCCGAAGGGTTGGCGAAACTGAAACCGCTGCAGAAACTTCGCGTCATCGACCTGCGAAACACCACCTGCAAAGACGATGCGATCAAAGAGGTTTCGGCCCTCAAATCGCTGATCGATATCCAACTCGAAAAAACACAAATCAGCGACACGGCGATCACCTACCTGACCGGCTTGAAACTGAAATCGTTCAACGCCAACGCCTGTCGTACACTGACCAACGCGACGCTTGAATCGCTTGGCAAAATCGCAACCCTGCAACAAATCCAAGTCGATTACTCGTCGATCACCGACGACGGAATGAAGCACCTCGCCAACCTGAAGAACCTCTCACGCGTTCGCATCCGCGGTTGCTTCGTCACCGACAAGGGCATCGAAGCGATGGGCAGTGGCGACAAGATCCAACGTCTAGAACTGCGTGACACTGCGATCACCGGCGAAGCACTCGCACGCATCGCGACGTTCCCCAACCTGACCTTCTTGGACTTGGGCGAATGCCGACGGATTCAACCCGAAGGATTCAAGAACCTCGCCAAAGCGACGGGTTTGACCTACGCCGGTTTCTGGGAAACCAAACTGAACGACGAAGCGTTTCAAGCACTCGGCGGATTGACCAACCTGACCACGCTTGACGCACGCGACACGGAACTCGGCGACGAATCCGTCGACACGATCTTGAAGTTCACCAAGTTGACCAAGCTTGATCTCGCCGGAAACCAAATGATGACTGACGATGGCTTCATCAAACTCGCTCAGCTTCCGAACTTGACTTGGATCGGTGTCGGCAACTCGAACATCGGCTATGACGCGTTCGACGAGTTTGAAAAGAACGAAAACCTGCACATCGAAGAGTAGGCCTCTAACGGCGCTCTAACGAACGCGTGATACACGATCCGCTGGTAAGCCACGACTTGCCGGCGGATCAGGGAAACTGATACGCCTCGTTGGTTACATCAAAATCGCTGTCTGTCAGCCCAACGTTGGTTTTCAAATCGCGGTACTCGTACGACTCCAGCAGCGGCAACTCGCCGCCTTCTTTTTCCGGCCAACCGAAACTGCGGTAACTCAATACAAGCAGTTCTTCTGGGTCGAAGATAATCTCCGCGAGTGAGAAGTCGTCTTTGCCACCGCCCGGTTTGCTGCGGGTCGCTTGGATTAGCTCACAATTGCGTCCATAGTATTCGTGATCTTTGGTAATCGTGACAGAGACATCGGGGTTATCGAGGTCCTTCTTGCCGCGTTCGAGCAGCTGTTCGGTCAACCGGGAGAGGCCGATTTCATAGATCGGGAACTTTTGTCCCTGCATCGCCAGCATCCCGGTCGGATCGAGCCAGATCGTTTTCCAGCTCAGCAGCATCGACGTTTCGTGGACCGCCATCAGCCCGTCATTGAGATCTTTGCCCCAGATCACTTCGCGCCCTGCGATCCCCTCGGGTGCTTTGAATTTGATATAGATTCGCATCGGCGCGTCGTTCGACTCGTTGCGATGCCGAGTATGAATCTTTACTTCCATCTCGTTGCGTTCGCTCAGCTTGCCCGCATCGTCACGTTGCTGCTTCACGAACGTCGCGGTGTAGTCGTTCAACGACGTGTCCATTTTATCGAGCGCCCGCTCGGCTAGATCCAGCACGTCGCGCATCGACGATTCACGCGTTTGCGAATTGGCGTCGTCATCGCTCTGCAACTCAGCTTTGGGCGGCGGTGCGGTGGGTGCGATATCTTGCTTTACATCGGGGCCCGACCGCACGGCAAAGGCGACACCGCCGATCAAGACGAGGATCACACCGATCGCGATCGGAATACGGCGAATAGTAGGCGAGGTCGTCATCGTTCAGTGGGGCAGCAAGTGTAAATGGAATGAACCGCGGTTGCGGATCGACGGGCGATCGTTGTAGTTGAGCCGCAACACCAACCGCAAGGCGATCTTTGTGAGGCCAGCGATCACTCACTCGTTTGGTGCCGCCGCTGGGACTGTGGATTGTTTTCGGCGGGCTAGTCCTGCGAACGCTCGACCCACCCGATGGGCGAATCGATTGCGGTCCGCTCTCCTGCGATCCGACAAAAAAACACGGCCCGGACGCTGGCGTCCGACCCGTGTTTCGAAAGACGTTTGCTGTGCAGGAGCACAGCATCAATGCCGTTCTGCGACTAGAACTGGCCAGGCTGCTGTGGCTTCATCGAAGCACCGATCGCTTCGATTAGCGATTCGCCGACTTTGATGCTGACGTTCGATCCATTGTCGATCGAGTCGGTGACCATCGTGATGGTGCCTTTGTCGCTCGACGCATTCAACGAAGCGATAATCGGTTCCAGCTTTTCGGCGACGCGTGGGTCAACCGAGCGAGCCAATTCCAGGAATGGCATCAGCTTCATTTTGAACTGACCCAAGGGGCGATTTCCGTTGTCGCTGGAGTTTCCGGCGTCGATGAACTGGTTCAGGACACCTTCGCTGTCACGTCCGATTGCCAGGTAAATCGCTTTCGGAGCGGTGCCGATGTGAACCTTCAGCGTGTCGCCGAACATCGAACGCAATTCGTGCTCGTATTCGGGAATGTCAGCTTCGATCAAGTGCATGGTGACGTCGCCGTGTTTGCCAACGTCGAACGAGAACCGAGGTGCGTCATCGACGTCTGGAACCTTGGTGGCGAGATCTTTGGCCAATGCGGCGAAGTCTTCACCGTCGGCGATAAAGAAGCCCAGTACGGCGTTGAATTTGTCGGTACCGGCGTTGACCATCAAGCCCATGTCGGCTTTGCCTTCTTCGATCGATTCGGTGATGATCGCGAAAAATCGGCCCATGTACTGCTCGATTTCTTCGATCTGTTGTGGTGGCATGTTGCCTTCCGCTTCGATCGCACCACGAATCATCGTGGTGGCGTTGCCCAAGCTGGACTTCGCTTGCGTGATCGCTTCTGGGCTGATCGAGGTCGCGCTGTGCAGGTACGCCGCGGCGCTCTCGTTGATCACCGACGCGAAACGCGATGGGATTGCTTGTTGACCGCCATACATCGCAGCCAGCTTGCTGCCGGGGACGGCAGTAAACGAAGCATCGAGGGCGATGTGACGTCCTTCTTGGTTGATGTTGATTCCGAAGAACAGTTGATCGGCGTCGCGAATCAATTGCTCAAGTTGCTCGATCGAGCTCTCGGCCATCTCGCGAGACGCTTCGTTATCGGGCTGGTTGGCCATGGCTTGTTCAAAGCCTTGACGCATCGAATCGATCGCGACGTTGCGCAGTTCCATCGGGATCTGCTGCACTTGCAACTTGACGGCAACGTTGTAGTCATCGCCCATGCCAGCGAAGAACGCGCTCGGATCGGCAGGAACCAAGCCCAACACGTCTTTGCTAGGAGCGGCGATCGCGTTGTTGCCGTTTTGCTTGATGAAGACGGTGTTGCGATTGACGGTCAAGACCAGCGTTCCGTCGTCGAGTTCGTCGACAGGCCGGTTTGTGTTTCGATTCGTTTCAGGATCGATCGGATGTCGCTGGTTGGCAACACGACGATCGGCTGCGGCATTCCACCAGCCAGCGGGACCAGAACGCCGATCGGTCGGCTGGTATCAATCCCTTGGGCGTACATGCCGGTCATCATGGCGAAGATGCCGCCAAACTGGGGCTGTCCCGCCAGAGTCGTGACGTGATTGACGTCCGCGGTCAGCTTGCTGATCGACGCAACAGAAACCACAACAACGGGCTGAGTGCCGTCGGTAAACGTAGCCGTTTGCGCTCGCGCCACCGGCGCGGCAACCATCGCCGCCATCAAAACGGCTGCCGAAGCGACCGTGCGAATGGGGGTGATGGCGAACCATTTCTTTGTCATTAAACCCATGTTCAATTGTAGTCCTTTTCGATGATTGGATTCTTGACCGATGGCTTACGAAATGATGGACCGTCGCGACAACCGCGACTACCTCAACAGCGAGGCTTCGATCCGATCCGCAGGGCGCTCGGCGTGAATGCGTGACATTGACACGCTAGTTAGGGGGCAAGCTAACAATTTTGCCGCCAGGCGACAATTGATCCACCAGAGGCGGTCAAGGATGCCACATACCCGTCCATTAGCGATAATTCTCGTGCGTACCCGCTCAATTGGGGACGCTTACTGGACGACTTACCCATCAGGCTGAGGCAAAGTTTCATCAAGGCGCAAAAAAAGCCGGCGTCCAATTTGAACGCCGGCTTCGAGTTTCATTTTGCGAGGTGAATCGCCCCAGTTAGTTGCCGAAACGGTTAGTTACCGAAACCGCCTGCAGCACCACCGCCCAGGCCGCCTGCGGCATTGCCGCCACCGGCAGCACCACCACCAGTTCCCGTTCCTGAGGTACCGCTGACGAAGTTAAACGTCGTCACGTCGCCCACTTGCGAGAAAAACGGTGCTGGCGAAATCCGCACGTAACGGCGGTCGGCCGAAATAATCGCCAACCCAGTCATACCGGCACCTTCGGGCAATTGCGTGATCTGCGGTTGGAAACCGACCGCAGGAGCTCGTCGCCAGAATGGGTTGTTGCCAGCACCAGACACACCACCGGTCATACGCTGAATGTCATAGTACAACTCGCTGAGTGCTTGGCCGGCGTTGTTTCCGGGATTTGCGAATTGGCCCAACATGTTGGCGTTTAGGTCACGTTGGACGTCACGCAGGTCGGCGAGTTGTGCTTCACCGAGTTGCTCTTTTCGCTTGCCGTCTTTGACTTCGAAAACCAACATCGCGTCCTTTTCGGTCAATGGGATCTCTTGGCGAATGAAGTTTTGGCTCGGACGTCCCGCGTCGGTCACGATTTCAACCGTCGCTTGTCCGGTCGAAACCTCACCCCAAATCTTGCGGACCATCAAACGGTACTGACCGCTGAATCCGCTTGGGCAGACATAGGTTTCCGAGATCGTTCCGCTTTTGCTTTCGCCTTGACCGGGATAGGAATCGCCCAACAGCGTTCCGCCACCGGCGCTGGAGCGGTTTTCCATTGAACACACGGTGCCGCTTGGTTCTTCAACCGCCAAATCGATGTCTGCGTCACCGGTCCATGAAACACGAATGACTACGTCGTGAGCCGAAGCCAATTTCAAAGCTTCACCAAACTTCGCCGCCTTTTCCGTTTGTCCTTCTTCGATCAAACCGGCGTAGGTGCTGCGGGCGAGCAGTTTTGCCTTGTCAACGATGTCCGAAAACTCAACTGGCCATGCTTGCGAAAGCACACCTTCGCAGGCCCAAACGATGGCATCATGATCGTCCAGCGACTCCGCCAAACGCATCCCCATCACGTACGGTTCGCGGCGATTGGGTTCCAGGTCAGCGACGCGTTGGCACAGACGCAATGACGCGGCGTACGAACCGATCGCTTCCAATCGCGACGCAACATTCAACACGTCCGATGGCGTTTCGGCAAAGTCAACAGCCGAAAGCAATGCTCGCTCGACTTCGACGTTGGGTGCGCCCGTGGCGGTCAACGCGATCGCATAAGCGTGATACATCCACGGCTGGATTTGTCCGGCCAAGATAGCTTCACTGATCAGGTCGCGTGACTGGGTAAACCATTCCAAAGCCGCTTCGCGGTCACCGGCCTGATCGGCTGCGGCGGCCTTGCTGGAAAAACGGCTGACGGTGCGACGGATTCGTTGATCGAGCAGCGTCACGTCTTCGGCAGTTTGGAGATCAAGTCCGGCGAAGTACTCCGCCCAAGCTTCCGAGCGGGTTTGGCCGTCTTTGACTTCCAGTTTGATGGGCTCAATCGCATCGAATTGCGATTGGGTCAATTGAGCTGGCGTCGCGGTCGCGGGTTGCTCGGGTTCATCGGTGGCTTTCTTGTCGGACAGTTGGACGTCATCTGGGACGACAAACATGCCGCCGATGTTGACGCGGTCGCGATGACATCGAACTTCGCGTCGTCCAACGAGTCAAACGTTTCCAACGCGATGGGCGCCCTGTCACGACGCTTGCCACTGGGCCACACCAACATGGTCGCGGTGATTGAAGCGGTTCGCGGCACGCTGCTGAGCGAGCCTCAATCACACACCCGCTCGATCGTTTATATCGGCGACGGTGCATCGATCGACGCGACCGGAAACGAAACACGATTTTCGGCGATGGTCGACGCACTGCGAGCGGACCATATCTCCGTTCACAGCATCGCGATCGGGCCAACCAAGAACGTCGAACTGATGGCGATTTTGGCCAATCAGACCGGCGGCGTTTTGGGAATCGTCGAACAATCCAGTGGCAACACCGCAGAAGCGATTGCACGCCAAGTGACTGACTCGGCAGTGCGTTCGCCGATTTGGGTCAGCACTCTTGCGGTTCCGTCTTCGCTGCACTTGGTTCAAGCGAAACGTTTGCCACCACTGCGTGTCGATCGCGATTCGATCTTGCTGGGAACGATCGACGCCCCAAGCAGTGACATCGCATTTTCGATCCATGGCGACACGCCGAACGCGAAAGTCACCATCGAAGGTGCCTCGGCTGTTGAAGCGGATCACCCTGACTTCTCGTTCTTGCCAGGCTTGGTCGCGACCGCTGCAAACAACAACGGCTTGACCCTGCCGACCGCGAACAGCGGGTTCTTGCGTCAGACTGCCGAGCTGTTGGCCAATCAATCCAGCGAGTTGGTTCGCGCCGGCAAGTTGGCATTGAAGCAGGGCAACAAGAAAGGCGCCAAAGCGATTGCCGACATGGCCGTCCAAGCGGACTCGTCGAACGAAGAAGCCAAGTCGCTGCAACGCTTGAGTGGCACGACGCTGATCATTCAAAACGATTCGCCCTTTGGTAGCGATGACGATCCGTTTGGCGGTGACGATCCCTTCGGTGTCGGCGATGTAAGCGACGCCGCGGACGAAGCACCGGCTGGCGACGCCGCGATGGATGACTTGTTCGGTGGCGACGCGGACGCTCCTCCGGCGGCTGCCGCAGACGACGATGTTTTCGGGAATCCCGATCCCGCACCGGCTGCACCTGCACCTGCCGTTGCACCACCAGCGCCTGCTCCTGCGGCTCCGGCACCTTCGGCAGCACGTATGCCCGAACTGCCACCGAACCGCACGATTGTTGGCGACGATGAAATCTTGGAAAGCGGTGGTGATCTGCTGCGAAGCGTTGAATCGCAACGTGCCGCGGTTGAAGGCCGTCTGCGGGCGGAAGTTCGCGCTTCGTTGCGGCTTGCCGAGCGTGCCTTGCGATCGGACCCGACCGGAGTTGCCGGGCAACTGAAATCGGTCCTCGCCCGCGTACAATCGCTGCCGGACATCAATCCCAAACTCCGCCGCGAACTGGAAAGCCAACTGCAGTCGGCAATCCAAGCGGCCAGTGTTTCCGAAGCTCGCTTCGCGGCTCAGCAAGAAAACATCATCGCACAGCAAGAAGCGGCTCGTGCGACCGCGCAGATGTTGGAAAAGACATTCCGTCGTGAAGCAACTCTGCAAACTCTTTCGCGTCAGATGAACGCGTTGATTGACGAAGGCCAATACGACAAAGCGGACGGCGAAGTCTCGTTGGCATTTGCGGATTTGGCTGGCGATTCGATTACCGAAGACTCGGTTGCCGGTCGTCACTTCACCGACCAGCCGTTGGCGCTTCAGGTTTATGACCGTGATCGACGTTACAAAGAAATGCGTGAGCGTAACTTTGTTGACGCGTTCTCCCTGGTTCTCAAAAGCAACATCCCATTTGTTGACGAACCGCCAGTAATGTACCCCGATGCGGACGTTTGGCGTGAGCTGAGCGATCGTCGACTGGCGGAGTACGGTTCGATCCAATTGGTCGGCGATAACGAAACCGAGCAGATGATCGAAAAACGATTGTCTGACGATACCACGCACCAGTTCATCGAAACACCGTTGAACGATGCGATCCGTCAGCTCTCTGACGCCCACGATATCCCAATCGTGATTGACCGTCGTGCGTTGGACGAAATCGGTGCCGACGAGGAAATGCCGGTCAGCATCGACATGAAGAACGTCAGCTTGCGTTCGTTCCTACGTTTGATGCTTCGTGACCTCGACTTGACCTACTTGATCAAAGACGAAGTGATGCAGATCACGACGTCGAAGCGGCCGAAGAAAACCTGGTGACAAAAGTCTATCCAGTCGGTGACCTTGTTGTGCCAATCGTCAACCTTGGTGGTGGCGGCATTGGCGTAGCGTTCGACGTATTGATAGGGAAGATTCAAGATGACAAACACTGACACCATCAGCGCCGACGCAAACAAGACAGCATTCCGAGCTCGAGTCGCCTTGTAATCAGAATCCGCATGACCTACTTCCGTCGTCGCTGTCGTAATTCCCTCTTCAAGTCTCTCTCCCTTTTCCTCCACAGCCAACTCGGCGTATTGATTTGAACTAGGTTCTGTGGATGAGATTTTTTCCGTAGCCATCAAAGTCCCGAATGAGCGAGCGATGTTCTTCGGGGGATATAATGAACCACCCCGCAGGGCCAATCAAGTTCTGTTCGCACTATCTGGAGCAGCAGGAAGTCGGAACCTGCACATCAGTGGATTCTTAGCTTTCCTCGGTTGAACGCTCTCCATCACGACGCCATCGCTGGGTATAAAAATTCGAAGCTTCGAAAGCGGATCCTATTTAACGTCAAACAAGACAACGGAAAAATGACAACGGCTCTCTCATTCTGGGTCTTTGATGCGGATGGGTTTCCGGCTCGCTGGCACTGTGGCTCTGGCTGGTCAGACGAACCCTACGTTGGTTGGATGCATGTCATTTCTGATGTCGTTACCTGGACTGCTTATCTAGCGATTCCGGTCATGCTGACGCTGTTTGTCCGCAAACGCAACGACGTTGTTTTTCCCAAGATTTTCTGGCTGTTCTGCGCGTTTATCGTTTCCTGTGGGACCGTTCACCTCATCGAAGCGATCATCTTCTGGTGGCCGGTCTACCGGCTTTCAGCAGTCATCAAGGTTTTCACCGCACTGGTTTCCTTTGCGACCGCCATCGCGATGATTCGAATTCTTCCGGTCGCGGTCACCCTGCCGGGGCTTGCTGCGGTTAATAAGCAGCTCAAACGCGAGATTCAAACGCGAAAGGAAACTGAAGCTGAACTCGCGAAGATGAATCAGGACCTCGAAAGTTTCGTCTCGATCGCTTCACATGATCTCCAAGAACCATTGCGGAACATCATCTCCTATGCGGACCTTTTGAAGCAGGACTTGGGCGATAACCTAAGCACCGATGCGCACCAAGACTTGGCGTTTATCACGTCTGCAACCGGGCGGATGCAACGACTGATCAACGACCTGCTGACGTTTTCCAGAACCAGTCGGCATGATGCAACGTTTTGTCCGACTCCACTTGACGAATGTGTCAATGAAGCTCTCGAAATCCTTCACCAACGCATCCAGGATTCCAATTGCACCATCGAGCGTACACCGCTTCCTGAGCTCGCGGTCGATGCGACGCTACTTGTTCAGCTCTATCAAAACCTCATCAGCAACGCGATCAAATTCACCGATCACGAAAATTCTGTCATTCAGATTACCGCGAAACAGGTCGATGGCGTTTGGGTGATGAGCGTCTGCGACAATGGGATAGGTATCAAAGAGGAATTTGCCGAGCAAATCTTTTCCCCCTTCAAACGACTTCACGGGATGTCAGAATATGAGGGTACCGGGATCGGGTTAGCCATCTGCCAAAAAGTTGTCGAACATCACGACGGCCGTATTTGGGTAACGTCCCAACCGGGGAAAGGCTCGCAGTTCCATTTCACTTTGACGCCCGACCTATCCGCCAGCACGACCGACGAATGAAAACGGATTCGAAATCAAGTCTGGGGTCTGTCATTTTGATGATCGACGACAACCCAGCCGATGCGCATTTGGTCAAGCGTTTACTGGCATCCGTTGATGGAACACCCTATAGCTTTCTACACGTCGACAACGCCCCCACCGGCCTGACGACGCTTAGCGGTCAAACGGTTGATTGCGTCGTGCTCGATTATCAACTCGGGGCCGTTAGCGGAATCGAAATCCTGACTCAGATTCGCGCGTCGGGGAATGATGTTCCTGTCATCGCCTTGACCGGTGAAGGTTCGGAATTCGTTGCGGTCGAGACGATGAAAGCCGGGGCTCAAGATTACTTGGTCAAAGGCCAGGTCACTGCGGACCGCTTGCATCGATCCATCGTCAACGCGACCAAAACCGTCGAGCTCGAACGACAGCTTGAGGAACAAAAATCAGAACTGCTGTCGTTCACCGGGATGGTCTCCCACGATCTAAGAACACCGCTGCGACACCTCTGCCAGTTTGCTGAATTGCTTTGCGGCGAAGTCGATCAGGACAACGAAGACTGCAAAGTCTACATCGAAGCCATTCGCAGCGCGGGCAAACGAATGACAACATTGATCGACAACCTTCTGGAATATGCCAAATACGGCCGCTCCTCCAAAGACCTCGTTCCGGTTGATCTCAACCTCGTTCTCGAAAACGTCGTCGCGGATTTGACAACGGAAATTCGCCGAGCCAACGTCGAACTGAACATTGCGACTCTTCCAGAAGTCTTCGGTGACCCCACGGCTCTCGGACAGCTGTTTCAAAACTTGATTGGCAACGGCATTAAATACAACGACTCGGCCAAAAAAGCGGTGTGGTTGACGTGCACCACTGACAGCGACCAGACAATTGTTTCCATTCGGGACAACGGGATCGGCATCGCAGAGGAATACCATCTCGAAGTGTTCCGCCCACTGCGACGCCTGCATGGCGCCAGCGAATACGACGGGACCGGGCTGGGTTTAGCGACCGCAGCCCGAATCGCTAAACAACATCAAGCGAGAATCTGGCTCGAGTCGGAAATCGGCACTGGCACCACCTTCCATATCGCCTTTCCGCGTGCCAACTCGCAAAAGCCCTAGCGACCTGTTAGGCCGCCAGCTTTTCATTCTCGCGTGACCGCTTAACGGGCTTCGATTTCCGTCGCTGAACCATAATGACTCCGGTGACGAACAAGGCTGTTGGCAACAGTCCGCTAACACAGACCAACCAACGTCCGAGCAATCCAAACGCTTCACCGTTGTGCAGCGGAAACTGCCAAGCAGCAAATGCGTCGCTGGACGTGAAATCGCTCGGCTGACGAACCTCGATAATCTGGCCCGAATACTGATCCAAAAACACCTGTGATCGACCGTACGATTGCTGGACTTCACCTGCCTGGCGGAAGGCAACTTCGTACACCCCGTTGTTGCCTTCGGGGGGATGCAAGTGATCAAACTTCGCATCCGGAAACTCGCGTGATGCGATTGCCAACGCTTCGTCAGCCGTCAGTGATTTAGCAGACGCTGCGACATTCGAATTCGTTGTCGAAACCAAACCCTCTGGGTGATCGGTCATTGGCGATGCCAGCTCGAGGATGCTCCGAAACACCATCGGGAACTCCATATAAATTCCCGTAAAGGTGAGCACAATCAGTAGCAACGAACTGACGATCCCAAAGGTTTTGTGGATGTCATAGTTCCGCTTGTTACGTCGGATGCTGAACGCAGCTCGCAAGCTGTTGCGCCAAAGTGGCCACCACAGATAGATCCCAGACAACAGCGAAACGATCACGAGAAGACCGACCAATCCAACGAACACTCCGCCAATCTCGCCACCGAGAAGTCGAAAATGCAGTCGGTAGAGGTACGTCATCAAGTATTCACCCCATACCCGACGCCCTTTTGCCTCGCCCGAATAAGGGTCAACCAAAACCTGGGCAAACTTCGGATCCTCCTCGCTTCCGGCCTGAAACCAAACTTCGAAGACGCCGTTATCAATGCGAGGTTTTGACAACGAAAGCGCGGGTTCACCGGTGTATCGCTCCGCCGACTCGATGATTTGCTGCAACGGCAATCGTGTTCCTGTCCCATCAGTCAGCAACAACTGCGGGTTCAGCCATTCGTCAATCGCATGATCAAACACCAAAACGCTGCCCGTCAAGCCGATCAACGAAAACACGAGACCGGCCGTCAGCCCCAGCCAGCGATGCACCGCTAGCCAAAGCTGACGCTTTCGGAATTTCGACATCGAATCGACCTATCGCCCGCGTACAGAAGACTGCGCCGACACCATCGGAGGCCCGGGCGGTGTCGGTTTCGATTTTTTGGCACCGCTCGCCTTGAGCTTCACACCGTCAAGCTCAATCGCCGGCAAGACGTTTTCACCTTCAACGATCTCGAACGACCATTCGGACCCACGCTTCGTCGTGTATTTACCGCCAAGCTGGTCTTCGAACGAAGGCTTCGTCACGTCTGGAGGCCAGCGTAAAGTGACGGCATAATTACCGACCGGTGCACCGTCGCCACTTTCATACGTCGACAGAACGTACGTTCCGTCGTTGCCGACGATTGCCCAGGGACGCGAATTTCGTTCGTCGGGTTGTTGGCCGACACTGACCAATTCGACGACCGCGCCGACTGCCGGATCGCCGTTCACCATCAACGTCCCCTGCGCCGGATGGGTTGCCGCCTTCCATTGTTCACCACCGCATCCAACACACAGCACGACAGCCGATGCGATCGTGATCACTTCCAAGACCGTGATCACTTCCAAGACACGGTGTGTTTGCGAAAAGGGCTTCTGTGTAAAAGCACGCATTACTCGAATCCCTCCATCACTTCGTGACCGTCGATCGATGTCAATGCATAGATGATGTCGACGTTGACATGCTCGGTCAGAAATCGGACCGAACCATCGCCAAGGCTGATATGAATCCCGCCCGGATGAAATGAGTAAGGCGCATTCCAGTTGTGCGTGTTGATGATCTGCGATCCGACAAACCAGTTCACGAGCGGCTCGCCGCCGGCCGGATCCATCGTGAACTGAGCCGTGTAAAACCAGTTCGCGTTGAAGTTTCCAGTCCACGCACGGTAGCTTCCGTCCCACCACGCAGGCGCGGTGGTGACGCGACCATGAACCCAAGACTCGGTGCGCCCGCCCGATTCGTATTGCATCATCGTGTTGGACAATCCGTCTAAGATGTCACGAAACTTGCGGAACGCATTCATCTCGAACATCGCGTGCTCGGCACCTTCGTGACTGTACCAATCCGACGCGCTGCGAACGTAGGTGTAATCCGATGTCAGAAAACCGTTCGGTCCGGGTGACCCGGCGCCGGGGGTCGAGGGGCATTGATACGAAGCAGGCATGCTGTTGGCCAAGTCTTCGTTGTTTTCATGACTCCAAGCGACGTTGTAGTCGTACTGGTCAGCAGCATTACCAGCTTCGATATAGGGCAGTACGGCGACGTTCACATGCGCAGACTTTGTCGTCGCTGGTGCCGAGTAGATGCCGTCCCAGTCAGCCCACCCCGGGGCCAAACTGCGGTACACGTCGTGGTAGTTATGCAGCGCCAATCCGATCTGTTTCATGTTGTTGGAGCACTGCATTCGTCGAGCAGCCTCGCGAGCCGCTTGGACGGCCGGCAATAGCAAGCCGACTAGGATTCCGATGATGGCTATCACCACCAACAGTTCCACCAAAGTAAAGCCGCCACGAGCTGAGCGTGGCCGAGTATCAGCCGAATACGAGCAACGTGTCATCAAGCCAGTCTCTTTCAAGGAAGGGGGAATCGAGAACCAAAGGCGTCGCCGATCGAACCATCAACCGACCAACAAGGTGGCGGGCGGAACGTTGGCATCGCTGCTCTGGTCGCTTCTCATTCCTGGCTGGCTAGTCGACAAGGACACTGACTTGCTTGGAACAGATAAAGCTATTGAAAATCATTCTCAACAGTGAATCAATTGCTTTATCGTCTGTCAAGGTTGTCGAGAACACCGAGTCCCGAACCAAAAATCGCTCCCATTCCGTGACAATAGCGGAGCATTCAGCTCCCTAGTCGCGAAATAGACGCTGACTCTCGCACACACGGATTCGCCACGGCAGACAAACCGTCCGCTGTTTTGCATCCTCTTTTGGGTGGTTGGCATGATCTTTGCCATGTGATCGAGCGCTATCTGATTTCGTTTCGCCACCCTCCACCCCACAGCACTCAATGTCCAATAATCCTGCTTCCAAGTTTTCATGGCACGGTTTTCAAGTCGCCCAGCTTCCGGAGGTTCCGACGTGGGTTGAGACGTTCGGACGTGCCGGACACATCGCGAAAGGAATCGTGTACTTCATCGTCGGAGTCCTTGCCTTTCGTGTTGCGATCGACGCCGGAGGTGAGATCGGTGGCGCACGAAATGCGATCGAAGAGATCGGTAAGCAGCCATTCGGGCAAACGCTGTTACTGCTCATTTCGATCGGTCTGGTGGGCTACACCGCTTGGCGATGGGTTCAAGCCATTCGAGACACCGAAGGCGCGGGCGATGACGCAAAAGGGGTCGCCAAGCGAGTGGGTTATGCGGCGAGCGGATTGTCGTATTTGGCGCTCGGACTTTATGCCGCCTCGTTGGTATTTGACTTTGGATTCTCCGGCGGCGGATCGGGACAGAAGGAATCCCTTTTACTTGGCAACAGCATCGGTCGCACGATTTTGGGGATTGTCGGTGGTGGCATCGCGATAGCCGGCGGGTACTTTGTTTATCAGGGTTGGAAAGCGAAATTCATGAGCCAGTACAACCTCGCCGAGATGTCCGAAACGTTCCGAAACACCGCCCTTCATGCAGGACGCATGGGCTTGATTACTCGAGGCATCGCGTTCGCAATCATCGGTTACTTTTTGTTGACATCGGCATGGCAAGGAACCGGTAACGAGATCGCGGGGATGGGTGATGCCTTGTCAGCCATCGCTGCGCAGCCCTACGGCAAATTTTTGTTGGGGACCGTTGGCTTTGGATTGATGGCCTACGCCGTTCATATGTGCCTGCTGGGATGGTACCGCCGATTCAATGTGCAGTGATTGAAAGTGCAATGGTTCAAATCGCAATGCCCTTTCCACGAAAAGCGATCCTGTTGAGAGAACTGTTTCTGGAGAATGATCGGTCAGCGACTCGCTCCGATCGGTGAGCTATTGTCTAGAAGACACCAGTGGGTTTGATCACGACCATTCGTGCGATCGTCACAAACCTAATCTTTCGCACAGATGTTCTTCAGACGATGACTCGACCGGACTCGACAAGTAATCCCGACACGCCGTTCGGCCAAAGTTCATTTGGAAGTTTTCGCCGCGAGTCGGAAAGCGACGTGTTCGGCGAAGCGACAATCGGTCCGGGCTCCAATGTACGTTCCAGCGCCGCATCGATGTCCGATAGGCAACCGGCAACGCGCGAAAACTCGCGGACCGTGTTGGATGCCCAACCGATGGCACCATCAACATCGTACCCCGGTGGATTGAAGTTCCAGGCGAGCGATGAACTCGGTCGGGGCGGATGGGGAATCGTTCAGCGTGCGCGAGACCAAACTCTTGATCGTGAGGTCGCGATCAAACGGATCATCGGCGAAACGCATGACCAAGAGTTGCGGGATCAATTTCTGCACGAAGCACAGATCACGGGACGGCTTCAACACCCGGGCGTGGTCCCTGTTCACGAACTGGGACAAGAACAGACCGGCGAGATGTTTTATGTGATGAAGCTGCTCGAAGGCGATACCTTGCGGGCGCACATCCGAGCAACTCACCAACACTGGTCGGGACTTCCCAGACGCAGTCAACCAATGCTCGACGAATTGCTCGCTCCATTGCTGGAACGATTCATCGACATATGCAACACCATCGCGTATGCGCATCAGAAAGGCGTCATCCACCGGGATCTAAAACCGGCCAACATTATGGTCGGCGAATTCGGCGAAACGATTGTGCTGGACTGGGGGCTCGCAAAAACGATTGATGACGCCCCCGAAGACTGCAGCGAAACGCTTCGGCATGGCTTTGGCGCATCCGAAACAACAAGTGATCAAGAAACGCGGCGCCGAAGCGAGCGGCATGGAGTCGTTATCGGTACTCCCGCCTACATGTCGCCCGAGCAAGCCCAAGGTCGTACGCCACAACTGGACCATCGCTCCGATATTTTTTCACTCGGTGTTATTCTGTACGAGATTTTGTCGGGACAACATCCGCACAAAGGATTAAAAACCGACGAAGTCCTGGAACGGGCGAAGGCTGCCGAGTTCGAATCGTTGAAACATTTCCGGCCGGGGTTATCGCCGGCAATGGTTGCCGTCGTCGAAAAATCGATGGCTTTGCAACCACGAGATCGCTATGACAGTGCTTTGGACTTGGCGAACGACGTCCGTCATTGGATGCTCGGTGAACCGGTCAGCGTCCACCCCGGCACCTTGCTCGAACGTTGCGGTCGTTGGGGACGGCGACACCGAACTCTCGCGGCGGCAATCTTATCTTCCGCGGCGATCCTGTTAGTCTCGGCATCTGCCTTTTCGCTGATCATTCACAAAGCTCATCGAGCCGAACGGAAAGCACGACAAGCGGCCGAGGTCGCCAATCGGTCTGCACTGAAACGTCTTATCGAAGCGCGAGACGCCACCGATACTTGGCTGCTGGACCTCAGCGGAACGTTGCAGTTTTACCCTGGGCTTCAATCCGAGCGAGATAAACTGATCCAAAAAGCGATCGATCAATATGCGACGTTGGCAGCTCAACAGTCCTTGCACCAAACGATGCGATCGACCGAGCCGCTTGAAAAAATCGAACGTGGAAAATGCTACCTGCGTTTGGGTGATCTTTATCGCTTAACAGGCAACGTTGACCTTGCCCGATCGAATTACGATGCGGCACATCAAGTCTTGATGTCGATCAATCTTGCCGAAGAACCGCCCCAACATTCGGAGCCACAGGTCAACCTCGTTTCGGCCAATTTTGGCGACGCGCGAATGGATGCAGAACCGGTCGACTTGCAACAACAAATTCAATTGGAACTGGCCCAGTGCGTCATCGGACGAATCCTCAGCGGCGGCAACTGGAGCAGCGACGCTTCGGCACGGCAACAACTTCTACATGCCAACCAGTCATTAGCAACGCTGCTGCCCCGCGTCACCTCGACGACAAATGCGACCACCATCCAAATGCGCGCCGCATCTGCAAAACTTCGCCTTGATCTAGCGATGGCGGGCCAGTCTGACCGTAGCGCGGCGGACAGGATCGAGTCTGCAAAATCAGCCGTCGACTGGGCCGCTTGGCTAGTGTCGCGGCGCGGAACCTCTCAAGACCAGACGTACCAAATCACTGCCTTCGAATCACTGGCAACGCTCTATGATGAAACCGGTGCGACCACGGAGTCACTCCGTGTCTGGTCCGAACTTTCTAACCTTTTGGATCAACAAAAGTCCGAGGACACCGTTCCATTGATCAATGTGCTGCAATCCTCCGCGCACGCGAAGATCCAATTCGCCAAACAGTCGCTCCGAATTGGCGATCGAGCATCCGCGATCACAGGGTACCGCCAAGCGATCGAAGACCTGAACGAGGCGTGGCAATCGGCGGACCCGGATGACTTTTACCGCACGAACTTGGCAACGGCAGAATTCAATCTCGCAGAAGTCTATGCCGCTGACCCGGAGCAAAAGGCGACGGCGCAGTCGCTGCTTCAACGATCATCCCAAACCTATCAAGAACTGCTTCGCCAACAGCCGACCGTCGATGTCCTTCATCGCTTAACCGAAGCCAACGCATCGCTAGCCGACATCACCCGCGGGACAGACGAAGAAGCGTCACACCTTGATGACGCAATCGCCGGATTCGAATTGCTTGACGATCATGCCGAGCTTACCCAACAGGAACGCTTGCGTTGGTTAAGTCTACTGGTCCGGCGATTAAACCTGAGGGCAAACGGACAGACGGCGGACAATCCGTACAAGCTGCTTCATCTGATTGGCGAGTTGACCGATACGCTTGGAAACCAGGCAATCCCCCAGGACTTGCAATCCGAAATCGAGGCACTGCAGAAAGAACCCGCACAGCCCCAATAACTGACACCTTATGAGTAACGTTCAGAACTGGCGATTCAACGCAACCCGAATTGTTAAAACTTGACGTTCAGGCAACGAATCGCCCCCGGACGCCAAAGCTTTAGGCTTTGTTTGAACACCATCCGATATCGAATTGACTTCGTCGTCACGCAATCCGAATAGACGCGCACCCCAATATCACGTCCATGCTTGCCGAACCCAATTGCCGACCGGCCTCCGCCATTCCTGAAGCAGAGAACACACTCGCACACAGTCGTGGCCGATTACGATCGAATGCGGGGAACGACAAAACCTGTTTGGTGCAGATCTATCCGCCAAACGTCGTCGACGGCATGCTACTTCTCGAACAACCGAAAATCTTGGTCGGCAGGGATACCAACGCTAACCTTGTACTCGCCGATCAAAGCGTTTCACGCAGTCATGCAGAACTGGAATGGACAGACGACGGTTACGTCCTCCGCGATTTGGGAAGTACCAACGGCACCCAAGTAAACGATGCCAGTGTGCAATCCCGCCTGTTACAGTCGGGTGACACGATCACTTCGGAATCTTTATCTTTCGATTCTTAACCGCTGACAGCATCGAAACACAGTACCACGAGACGGTCTACAACGCGCTGGTGCGTGATGTTCTGACCGGAACGATGAATAAGCGGTATCTGCTGGAAGTGATGGAGCGAGAAATTGCTCGTGCGGTCCGTCAGCAATCACTACTGTCGGTAACGATGCTGGACATCGATCATTTCAAGAGCATCAACGACACCTATGGGCATCTCATCGGTGACGAAGTCTTGAAACAATTCGGCGGTCGCGTGGCAAACGTTTCGCGTTGTGACGATTTATTGGCTCGCTACGGCGGCGAAGAGTTCTGCTTGTTGATGGCCGGTACCGACTTGGCCGAGGCTTGTGAGATCGCCGAACGCTGCCGACAAGTCGTTGCCAACACACCGTTCCAAACGGAAGTTGGGCCGCTGGACATCTCGGCGAGTTTCGGGGTTGCATGTTTAGACCCGGTTCGAGCGATTAGCACACTCGATTTCTTACAACTCGCCGACCAGAAGTTGTACGACGCGAAATCGGCCGGACGGAACTGTGTCTGCAGTTAGACATTTCTCGTTTGTGAGTGGGCAAACCCCCTAACACAGACGATAAACATTTGAGAAGCAGTTTTCGCAGTTTGCTTCTTGAGCCGCTAACTTGACGACATTGTGGAAATGGATTTCCGATGCTCTTTCGCAACCTGAATGCCCGAACGATACAGCTCTACTGTGCGGCATCATTCATCTTGCATGCCACCCTCTGCATCGACAGTCACGTCGGCTGGGCGCAACAGCCCACCGGCGAAACCGTCTCTGCTGACGAGACCGCTGCTGAACCAACTTTGCAAGAGCCCGTCCGTCCGCCCAATGAGTCGTCGGCGTCGACGAAACAAAACACCAACACACGACTCAGTTCGGACGAGCGACTTCAAAGACTCTTTGGTGAAGTTGACCAGCTCGATCAACTCCCCGAGATACGACGACCGCACGCGAAGTCCCCCGCAGCGAATGCGGTCTTCTCCGCCGAAGCGGTCGGTCGACGCACGTCCGACGTTGGCAGCCTGCTGAAACAATCGAAAGGCGCTCAGGGTGTCACGATTCAGCATCGCACGCCAATCACGAGTGACACACGTGTCCGCGGTCAACGCGTGGGACAGATCTTGGCATCCGGTTCTTACTGGGCACCCGCTCGGATGGACTTGGACACCATGATGAGCAAGATCGATTCGCGATTGATCGAAGACTTGATCTTGATCAAAGGCCCCTATGCCGCGCGATACGGACCGAGTTTTCGTGTTGTCGACCTCGAGTTCGTACACTCGCCACGCTACGCAACCACTGAGATCCATGGCAGCACGAGTGCAACCTACAGCAGCAACGGTGACCACTGGTATGGACGTCAATCCGGCTGGGGTGGCGGCGAAGACTATGGCTTTTACCTAAGCTATGGACACCAGACTGCGAATGACTACGAAACCGGCAAAGACGATTTCGCGATGCCGTCGAGCTTCAAGTCACGCGACGTTTTCCTGGCATTCGGATATGACCTGTCCGATCACGAGACAATTGAGTTCAACTACTTGCGGCTTGACCAAACCGATGTCGAAATTCCGGGGTTGGTCTACGACATCAACTTCCTAGTCACCGATGGCTACGAAGTGACCTACACCAATCTTGCACCTTCATTCTTCGCCGACCAATTCAGCGCGGAGTTTTGGTACAACCGCACTCGATTCGAAGGCGACACGAGCCGTCCGGGAAAGAAAAAACAAATCCCATCGCTACTGACCGAACTTGAATCCCCAAGTGGCGCGGATGGCTTGGCGACCACCGATGTCGACGCGTTAAGCGCTGGCTATCGCTTGGAAAACATCTTGCTGACACAGAACGGTCAGTACGCCTATGGGACAGACATGATCGTCTTGAACCAACAGCTCAATGACATCGAGCCACTGGCCCCGCCCAACGATAACAACTTCCCGATCCCGCGTAGCCATTCGATCGACGTCGGCCTTTACGTTGAAGATGTCGAACAGATCACGGACCGGCTTTCGATGACGGCGGGTGGGCGTGTCGATGGAGTCTTTGCCGATGCTGCCGATCATGTCAAAGGCGTTCCGATCTTGTTGTCGGACCTTAAACAAGCGGACCTTGAGCAGGCGTTCTTTCTTGGCGCCGCCTACCTGACCGCTGACTACCAATTGAACAACCAATGGGACGTCAATTTGGGAATGGGTTTCGCTTCACGCGCCCCGACACTGACAGAGATGTATGCAGAAGCGTCGTTCATTGGCAGCTTGCAACGCGGCGTCACGTTCTTGCTTGGTGACCCGAAACTGAAACAAGAAAAGCTTTACCAACTCGATGCGGCGCTTCGCTACAGCGAGGGCAAGAATCGATTCGGTGTTCAAGGTCACTACGCGTGGATCGAAGACTTTATCACCTATGACTTACTCGATCCGCCTGGAACTTCCGACGGGTTTCAAAAAGGCGCCGCGTTTACCAACACCGATCTGGCCGTACTCAGCGGCGTGGAACTGTACGGTCAACGACGCCTGTGTGATTACCTGACACTGTTCGGAACTGCGACGTATACCGAGGGGACTGACCTAACCCGTAACACCCCATCGCGGCTGTCACCGTACCTTGACCGGAGTGCGCGAGGAGGTAGCGAAAAAGAAGCTTTGCCAGGCATCAACCCGCTGGAATCACGTCTCGGAATCGTGTTTGAAGACCCCAATCCCAAGCCGACCTGGGGCATCGAGCTGATGGCACGTGTCGTGGACAACCAGTCACGAGTCGCGCGCACCTTGGAAGAACAACCGACACCGGGCTTCACGACATACGATGTGCGTGGGTATCGCGCGATCAACCAATGGCTGTTCACCGCGGGTATCGAAAACTTCACCAACAAGTTCTACCAAGAACATATCGACTATCGATCTGGACGCGGCGTTTACCGTCCCGGGATCTCGGCCTATTTCGGAACCGAAGTCACCTATTGATCGATTCAGTGACTTGGGATCAACGTAGCGGTGCGGCGATCAGCTCGTCATCGTTGCGAGCGTAAATGACCCCATCGGCGATCGCGGGATGCGACCAAACGACACCATCGCGTCGCTTGAGTTGCTGAAGCGTCGGCGCGATCAATTGTGAGCGTGAATGAGTTTCGACCCCCTGAGGTGTGAGCGTGACGATTAACAGTTCGCCTTGATCATTTAAAATGATTTCGTCATCACCGTTTCGGATCGTGTGAATGGTTGCCCAACGTGCTTGGGGGACGACACTAAGATCCTCCCAGACTCGGTCGCCGTTTTTTAAATCCAGGCATCGCAGTTCGCCATAGCTGTCGGCGCCATAGATGTGCTCACCTTTGATGATCGGGTTCGAGATCATCGCGTGCAGCGCATCGGTGTTGCGTTCATCAATCCCAATCCGCCGCCATTCAGTTTTTGCGGTCGGTTGCTGACGATCAAACCGTATCAACAACGAACCGTCATAGAACGATGACACGAACAGCAAGTCATCTTGAACGACAGGCGTCGGCACCCCGATCGGCATATTGCGAGGCTTCATTTCGATTGCCCAAAACACTTTGCCGGTCAACGGATCAAGACCACTGACGCTATCGCCAGTCCAGCAGGCAACGACGTCTTGGTCGCCTTGGCGAATGATGATCGGTGCGCTGTAGCCGCCGCGTTCATTCAAAGCACGCCAACGTTCCTGCCCACTCGCTAAATCCAAAGCGACCACACAAGCACCCGATTTGCCTGAGGTCATCTGAATGATCAGGTCGTCATACACCAGTGGTGCGGCTGTAATTCCCCAGATCGGCATCTCGATTTGAAAGTCAGCTTGCAAGTCACGAGTCCAGACTAATGATCCAGACTCAGCATCGAAGCAGTTCATCCGGCCCATCGCACCGACCGCGATTGCTCGGCCTTCGTGAATCGTGACAGAGGCGCGCGGCCCGGACGCTTGGTAGCCTATCGAATACTCGACGGGGTCACGATGCTCCCAGATCGGTTTGCCGGTTTTGGCATCGAAGCACAGCACTCGTTCCATTGCGTCTGGAGATTCGCCTTGACGGTCGGTCAGGTAGACACGTCCATTTGCGATCGTCGGACCACTGTACCCCGGCCCAACCGGCGTCGACCAAGATCGCGGGATTTGGCCATCAGGCAATTGCCGGCCAATCGCTGGATCGTCGATCTTTGCATCACGATTTACACCGCGCCATTGTGGCCAATCGTCCGCAATCGTCTTGCCTGCGTTTGTCATCACGATCGATAGCGTGAACACAGCAATGCTTGATCGAGAGAATAGCTTGATTCGGTTCATGGGTCGGTTTGGCGTTCAGCGTGGATAGTGAGGTCGATGGCTCGTGCGAATTATAGCTTTCGCTCATGTGGCCGCCATGACGCCTTGCCGGCACTGACAGCGGATTGGCACATGGTGTGCACAACCTGTCAAAAAGACACACAGAAATGCCGATCAGGCGAGTTTTGGAACGATTTGAACAGGGTGGAACCGGGGATGAGCGAAACCGATGTGATTGATGCGAGCGCGTTGGCTGAGTTGAAGAAAGAACGGTCAACAACGCTCGTGCCCGAAATGCACCAATGGATTTTGTCAGGGGTCGTTGCCGCCGCGGCACGCTTCATCCCTGTTCCTTTTGTAGACGACTTTGTGAAATCGAAATGCCGAAAGCATGTGGTGACTTCGGCGTTGTCTGGCATCGACCGCTCTAAACTGAGGACCGATTTTTCAACAATGTACAGCGAACCGGGCGGGATCCTGTCTGGGACCGCGGCGATGGCTGCAAAGATCCCAATCAAGCTGTTGCTGTTTCCCGTTCGAAAGATCGTCGCCGTGATGACTTCGGTTCGTGGGGTTCCACTGGAAGTGATTCGTTGTGTGTTGTTGGGGCGGACGGTGCAGCGATTTGCGGAGAAAACGTCTCAGCCTGGTGGAGTTGCCGTGGACGGAAACTCGCTTCGTCAGGCATTTGACAGTGCGTTTTCGAGGATGGACTTCCGTGTCGTGCGGGCGGTCGTTGGTGACGCATTATCCGGAATTGAGCGCTGGTCCGATGCGGCGATCGAAATGGCAAAATCGATTGCCACACAACAATCCGATGCGCCACTGGAACAACAGGACAAACCGGCGGTGGAGGCGAGCGTCCAGAGGATCGAGCAGAGCTTGAATCAACCAAAGGTCATGCAGTTGTTTAGCGACTTTGACTCCAAACTGGACGCAAAACTGCTGGCGATCGAGGCAAAAAATAACCGGCGGTGAAATTCACCGCCGGTTATCGAATCAGCTGAGCGAGTCAGGTGACGCAGAGGCAACCTTATGCAGGCAGCGCGGCGCGTTTGACAGTCGCGATGATTGCGCTAGCAACCATGTAAGGGTCTGCGTTCGACGCAGGACGGCGGTCTTCCAACCAACCTTTCCAACCGTTTTCGACGGTACCGATTGGAATACGGATCGATGCACCACGGTCCGAAACGCCGTAGCTGAATTTGTCGATCGATTGGGTTTCGTGAAGACCGGTCAAACGCTGATCGTTGTCCGCACCGTAAACATCGATGTGTTCTTTGATGCGTGGCTCGAAGGCTTGGCAGATCGCTTCGTAGGTCTCTTGGCTGCCGCAGTTACGCAGCGTTTCGTTGGAGAAGTTGGCGTGCATGCCGCTTCCGTTCCAGTCGCCCTTGACTGGCTTGCAGTGCCAGTTGATCGACAGGCCGTGAGCTTCGGCAACACGTTCGAGCAAGTAGCGAGCCAACCAGATTTGGTCGCCAGCTTCTTTCGCACCCTTCGAGAAGATTTGGAATTCCCATTGGCCCATCATCACTTCGGCGTTGATGCCTTCGACGTTCAGGCCAGCTTGCAAGCACAACTCGAGGTGCTCTTCAACGATCTCGCGTCCAACTGCTTTGCCGGTACCGACGCTGCAGTAGTAAGGACCTTGAGGACCGGGATAGCCTTCCATCGGGAAGCCGAGTGGCTTGTTGGTGTCGGGGTTCCACAGGGTGTATTCCTGCTCGAAACCGAACCAGAAATCGCCGTCATCATCATCAATGGTTGCACGACCGTTGGTACGGTGAGGGGTCCCGTCGGCGTTCAGAACTTCGCACATGACGAGGAAACCGGTGCCCATGCGACCTGGATCGGGGATCACGCGAACTGGCTTGAGCAAGCAGTCGGACGAACCGCCTGGAGCCTGCTCAGTCGAGGAGCCATCGAAGGACCAGACCGGCGCGTCTTCAACATTTCCGCTGAAATCACTGACGACTTTCGTCTTGCTACGCAGACTTTGAGTCGGTTGATAACCATCCAACCAGACGTATTCCAACTTGCATTTGGTCATGAAAAAGATTCTCCCTAGGTGAATCAAACGAGTGGACCATTTGAAGGTGACGCGGGGCAATTCGCCGGGGCACACCTTCGCTTTCTACCAATGTCTACCTAACGCGCCCGAGACAACGCTGCTGAAGGGTCTGCATCACAGTCCCCAAAACCGCATCGCCCGGTCAGCCCAGTGAGCAAGTGGAATCAACCGCCTCTGAGCAACTACCGATCCTGACCTGATCAATGTCGATGACCCAGTCAAGGTTCACGAAGGACGGGCTCCTGCAATGCCTTCGCGTCACGGCCTTTCACAAGGCCTTCTTTGCCATCGTGCTGTATTCCTTGACACGCGCCACATCATACTAGTTGCGCACGCCCCAGAAAACAGTTCTCGTGCAGCCAACACTTCTACCACGAAAGCTTCGTTTCGTCACCCCTCAGGGACTGTTTCCGGGCGTAGATTTACACCTCCAGCCTGTTTGCCAGACTCGTCAGCATGACGTGTTGTCGCATCCCATCGGGGAATCGCTGCTCCGCTCGCGCCTTGTCGGGTGATCGATACACGACCTCTCACAGGGAACAAATCACCTGGAAGGCATGGATCACGCCAAAAAGCGCCCCACTGAGGTAAATCGATCCACAATATAGGTCTCGACGCCGGCCAGATCCTGAACCTCCGAAGCGGCATTTTCCCGCCATTTCGCCGAGCCCGCGTCTTCATCACAGTTTTTCACGTTTAAGTTTTGCCAAACCTCCTTATTGGGCGAGACACTGCCATTCCCGACAGACTTATTAGAAGCATCGAGACTGCACTCGCCCTCTCGTGAACTAAATTGGGCCCCACCTAAAATGGGATCGCCCTAAACTTAAGTTGCCCGCGTTCAACTCTTTTCTCTCTTCCCCGTCAGCGTTTCGCTTTGCCTTATGTTTCGAGCACCACTACGCGATGCACCTTCCCACAATCTCGCTGACCAACCTTCGTCTGACCAACGCCGCTCGGTACGACGGACATCGCTTCGGTGTCTGACTTGGTTGCTGTGCCTTGCCCTGACAGGCATCGCTTGGACTTCAACACCGATCGTTGATGCCGATGAAGCCGCCCAACGCGAACCGGTAGTCGACGGACCGCAGGAGGAACCGAAACGCTCCGCCGTCGTGATTCCGCTGCATACCGATATCAATCCGCTCAGTGGCGAGCAGTTGATCCGCAAATTTAAAAGCGCGGTCGAGATGGATGTCGATGTCATCATCCTGGACATCAACTCGCCAGGCGGAATGGTTTACTACACCTTTCAGATCATGGATTTGATCCTCGCGACCAAAGACGTCGAAACGGTCGCCTACATTCGCAACGATGCCATCAGCGGTGCTGCGCTCGTTTCCCTCGCTTGCGACAAAATTTACATGGACCCGAGTGCGAGGATGGGTGATGCCGGTGTGATCGAGATGGGCGGCGACGGTGCTTGGCGTTATGTCGAAGCCAAAGGTCGAAGCGTCGTCGCACAAAAGGCTCGCGATACCGCAGAACGAAACGGTCGTTCGCCGACGCTAGCGGAAAAGATGACTGACAAAGACATGGTCGTCTTTCGTGCCGTCAACAAAAACGACGGTACCGTTCGCTACATCAGTGACAAAGAATGGGACTCGATGCCGGATACGGACGCATGGGAACGCGGGAACAACATCCGCGAAGCTGGCAAAGAGATGTTTTTCATCGCCAACGGCAAACGCTGCGTCGAACTCGGAATGGCAAATCAGACCGTTGACAGCCTTGATGAATTGGCAACTGACCTCAACCTTCAAACGCCAATCCAAGTACTCGATTACACCGCGACCGATACGGCAATCACCATCTTGAATTCGCGACCAGTCACGATCCTGCTGCTGATTATTGGCATGATTGCGTTGGTGTTCGAATTCAGTGCCCCGGGAATGGGCATCGGCGGACTTACTTCGATTCTCTGTTTCGGCCTTTTCTTTTGGAGCCGCTTCCTTGGCGGAACGGCCGGCTGGTTTGAGGTAACGCTGTTCGTTCTGGGAGTCGCTTTCATCGTCCTGGAGATCTTCGTCATTCCCGGGTTCGGCGTCGCGGGTCTTGGCGGATTTGGTTTAGTCCTGACTTCTCTGGTCTTGGCTTCGCAACGTTTTCTGGTCCCACGCAACGGCGATGACCTGACCAAGCTGGGATGGGACGTGTTAACGGTGATGGGCGCGTTCGTCGGATTTTTGATCGCGATGTTGTTTCTTGCCAAATACATCGGCGACATTCCCGGTCTGGGGCGGCTCACGTTAAAGCCGCAAGTTGCGTTTGCGGGAATCGGCGCCGAAGACACCGATGAATCCTTCGACGAACCTGACCTCAGCATGCCGGGGTGGCAACGGGTCCAGGTCGGCGACGAGGGTGTCGCGGTCGGCGCGCTGCGGCCCGGCGGAAAAATGAGTGTCGATGACTTCACCGTCGATGTCGTCACCGAAGGAGACTATGTCGACAGTGGAATGGCGGTCCGCGTTATTGCCAAGCAGGGAACCAAGATCGTCGTAAGGGTTGTTGCTTAAAGATCCTGCATCTTAAAAAAACTGCCGGCGACTGCTGATGCAATCGCCGGCAGGGCAATTTACAAGTTTGGCTTGTCGGCCTTACGACACGTCGACGCTGTCACGGCGAGCAGTAACGAATCGATACTCGGCGAGTGTCGGGTCGTTGTCGCCAAGAACTGCACCGGCGGTTACTTCGACATCTAATACGACACCACATTCATTCAAGAATGAGCCAACATCACTTGGCCCATAGATGAATTTTTCGCCGATCATTTCCATCTGCTCGACAAACGCTTGAATGTTTGGATCTCCGGTATTCGCATCGATGACGGCCGGGGTCACACAATCCATCCACAAACGGCTCTCGGGATTTTTCAGCGACCGCATCACTGAGGAAAGCAAGCGAACGTTTTGTTCGTGTTCGAAGTACATCGAACAGCCTTCATAAATGACCAAAGTCGTTGCGGTTTGCGAGAACGCGAAGTGATCACGCAACTTGCTGCCGACATCACACTTCAAGAAGTCGGCAGCAATCTGGTGTCGCTCCGGTGCCTGATGGGCCCCACCAATTTGAGATTCCATTCGTTGAATCACATGCTGCCGTTCGGTCAGCATTTCAGGAAGATCGATTTCAAAAATCGTTGCGCCGCGAAGCTCATTGGTCAGACGCAGCGGTCGCATATCCAGTCCCGCGCCCAACATCACGAGTTGTTCGATTTCTGGCATCGAACGAACCACATCGTCGGCATTTCGAGTCCGGGCAACCACAAACGACTGGAGTTGCGGCAAGACCTTATTCAATCGCTCGGCTTGCAAGATCCCGTGCGTCCCGGCAGCAAACATGTCGTGCCCGCCGTCAAGACGAATCTTGACGCCATCGTCACGGCAAATCCACTGGCCTTGATCCTGTCGGCCTCGGGCGCGAAGCCCCGAAATAATCCGAGCCGATTTCTTCAGATTCAACTTCGACAGCGACGAGCGTTGCCCGTCTTCGCGATCACGCAACAATTGCTTGGTCGCCTGTGCGAAGTACTTCATTTCGGCCACCGCGACACGTTCATTGTCTTCAGAGAAGAACTCGACGTTTAGCGTGACCAACACCACACGTCCACCAAAGTAACGAGACTTGATCCGCTCGGCGGTTTTCGCGTCAATGCGACAAACGCCTCGCAGATTGCTCGTACTCGGGTTTTCGTATTTGACATCCATCGACGCCAGCCAAAGCGACGCCGAGTCATTCGGATGCCCACGGTGGATGCCCGTCAGCGGAACCCCGGTCAGTAAGGTCGTTAAAGCCATACCACCGGTATAGTCTGCCGAAAGCGAAATCAGCGCGGCTTGGTGTGTGCCATGCTGATTCGTTGTCGGCACGCTTAACGGAAGAACCGATTCGCAGTAGCCGCGTTCGACCTTCGTGACTTTCCAGTTTGTCCATTCCAAGACCGGAACGGCCTTATGGAGTAAACCGGTCATCAGTTCCGGATTCACGCGCTGAGCATAATCGGACTCCCATGTGACGGGAGTTTCCTGTTCGATCGCAGACATGTTTTGCCCCCATTTGTTGCGAACGAGTAATAACAGTCAATCGTGTCTGTTAACACACGGTAAGGGATCACCCCCTGTACGATAGTTACCGAGTGACAAGAGCGACACATTGTGAGGGTGAACCCTTTCCGAAGATATCACCTCGGTAAATAAGCAGAGACCTACTATTTCGAAGAAACAACCACGAATTCGGACGGAGTTCACATCCTGATTCGAGATCGTTTGGTCACATAACGCTTTTTGAAGTTTTATGCGACCATCCTAATTCACGTTGCGAAGCGTTGGATTCGAGGAGGCCCCACCTCGATTGACATCACTCGTACGCGCCATTTGCGCGCATGGAATACCCCGGGCCAACCCTCGATCCTGTCGAAATGAAACAGAATGCAACAGCCGAGCGTGAATATCATCTGATACGCCGATTGACGGATGTGGCAGATGCGACCTGTTTGCTGGTTGAAGACCAACTGACTGGCGAACCGTTTGTGTTACGGCGGATCGATCGAAAGATCTTGCCCGATGATCTACGCGTTCGCTTTGATAATGAAGTCCGTCTGCTCAGTACGATCGAATGCGATGCGTACGGCAAGCTGCTATCGCACGAATGGAGTGACAGCGGGCTGCAAGTGCTGTATGCCTATCATCCAGGCCGATCACTCGCATCCAGGCTCTCACGCGGCCCCTTGTCACCTTTACAAGTCGCCGCGTTGGCGGTCGATTTGTTGGAAGCACTGGTCCAAGTTCACGCCAAAGGTTGCGTGCATCGTGACTTTCGGCCATCCCACATTGTCCTGCGAGACGATGGCCCCGCGATGCTTGCGGGCTATGGTCCGCTCTGGCGAGTCAACCTCTCTGACCCAGAAAGCGAGTTCACCGTCGAGATGCTCCGGTATGCGTCTCCAGAACTCGCTGGCATCATCCGCCACGACATTGGGCCATCTTCGGACCTCTATTCGCTGGGGTTACTGCTATTCACTTCGCTGTCGGGTTCACCGATGTGCGATGCGGCGACAATCAGCGAAATCTTGCTGCAGCATTCCACGAAAGATCTCAATACCGACAACTTGCCGAGTGATACGCCGGCACCGTTGGTGGAGATGCTTGAGCGTCTAACGCAAAAAGAACCGCGTGAGCGTTACCAGTCCGCCGTAGCGGCGCTGGACGACGCCCATGCCATTTTGCGGATGATCGAAAACGATGACCCCGATTCGTCGGTTGTCATCGGGCGCAGCGATTCACGAGCGGGGTTGGTCGACCCTGCCTTCGTCGGTCGCGAACCACAACTCCGGGCTCTCAGCGAAAACCTGGAAATGGTCGTCAACGGGCGTTGGCGGCAACTGCTCATCGCTTCACCATCAGGGATGGGGAAAAGCCGCCTAACACAAGAAATCTCACGGCTGGCGACGCGACTGGGATTCGTCGTTTTGCACGGTGATTCGACCGACCAAGCCACCGGCGAACCGAACGCGCCCTGGATGCAGGTGATCAACCGGCTGGCCATTGTCTGTAAAACGGACGAGGCACTTCGCGAGCGAATCGCGATCCTAATGTCGGATTATCGCGAAGAAGTACTCACCGCGATGCCGCCTTTGGCGCAGGTCCTTGGGTGGACCGGTCAACGACTCTCCGGCCCCGATGACCGCGGACAAAGCCGCGTCCTTTCTGCGTTCGCTGCGCTGATGACGGGGCTCGGTTCGTCCGGCAAACCGTTCCTCATCACGCTGGATAACTGCCAATGGATGGACGACCAGTCGATTCGCGTCCTGCAGCGTGTCTCGCGTAGCGAAGCATCCCACCAACTGCTGCTTTTGCTGTCTCGCCCAGACGAAGGCAACGCAAACCAAATCCGCGAGATTGCGCGAACCGATCAGTCACTGTCGCTCGGCCCACTCGACCCACAAAGTATCGGTCGGCTGTGCGAATCGATGGCCGGTACCTTGCCTCAAGACGCGATTTCAGTCATTGCCGACTACGCCGAAGGCAGCCCGTTCATGGCCTCCGCCGTCTTGCGCGGAATGGTCGAGTCATCGGTGTTGAATTCGGAAAACGAGCGTTGGGTTCTCAACCAAAATCGCTTGGCGAATTTCCAGACCGCAGCAAGTGCGGGCGAAGTCCTCGCCGAACGTATCAAGAATTTGCCTTCGCTCGCGCTCAAATTCCTGCAATCGGCAGCCGTCATCGGCAGTTCGTTTACGCTCGATGCGGTCGCCACACTTTCTCAAATCGATCCTGCCGAAAGCTTCGGCCTGCTCGCCGACATCCGTCGCCAACGATTGATCTGGAGCAAACCGGACGGTGAGTATGCGTTCGCGCACGACAAGATCCGAGAAACGATCCTGGGTCAACTCGCGCCGGAAGTCAAACGGCAAATGCACGGCCAGATCGGTGCATACCTCGCGAACACCCGAAGCAACGCTCACTACGATCTCGCCTATCACTTCGATGAAGCGGGAATGCATGAAGAAGCATTGCCACACGCTCTTGCGGCCGCTGACGCGGCGCGTTCGGAGTTTTCTCTAAGCAGCGCCCGACGGCAACTGGAAATTGCCTCTCGCGCCCGGCAATTTGCCGACCCACAAACACGCCATCGCATTGAATCGGTGATGAGCGAAGTGGTGATGCTGCAGGGCGAATACGATAGCGCCGAAGAATGGCTCGCGAAGTGTACCGTCAGTGCGATCACGGACCACGACGAGGCGGTCGTCGCAACCCGTCTTGGCGAACTCGCCTTCAAACGCGGCAATAAACAACGCGCCGTCGAATACTACGAATCTGCGTTGCGTCGACTTGGCGAGCCAATCTGCAACAACCGATTCCAACTCGGTGTTCGACTGTTACGCGAAATCACGGTGCAAACACTGCACACGTACTTTCCGAAACTCACTCACGGCGGTGATCGCCTGCCGGACGAAACCGAGTTACTTCGACAGAAACTTTACAGCCATATCGCTCACGGATATTGGTACACCCGCGATAAATACTACACGCTTTGGTCACACCTTCGCGGCATGAACCGTGGCGAACGCTATCGCCCAACCACAACGCTGGCTCAAGCCTACAGCGAACACGCGCCGGCGATGAGTTTGCTCGGTTGGTACGGTCGTGGGCAGCGTTATGCGACCCGATCGCTGGAAATCCGCAAAGACCTACACGACATCTGGGGGCAAGGCCAATCGCGCCACTTCCTCAGTATCCTGCTGTATTCGTCCAGCCAGTTCGAAGCTTGTAACTCCGAAGCGAGCCAAGCGGTTTCGATCCTGGAACGTACGGGTGATTATTGGGAAGTCCATACGGCACGCTATCAGTATGCGGCGTCGCTGTACCGACAAGGCAACCTTTCAGAAGCGCTCGAACAGGCGCGAACCAACTATCGCTCCGCGGTTCGTCGTAGTGACTTCCAAGGCACCGGCAACATCGTTGACATCTGGTCGCGAGCGTCACTCGGCAACATCCCGCAAGACGTGCTGCAAATCGAAGTCGGACGTGATGTCGATGATGCCCAGCGGGACTGTCATGTCAAACTGGCTCATGCGGTCTACCACTATTACCGAGATAATTTCACCGAGTCGGCCAAATCGCTAACCGATGCCGTCAAGATCGCCGAGGCGGCGTCGGTGTTCAACGCCTACACCAGTCCCTGCTTCGCATGGCGAGTGTCAGCGTTGCGGCGGAAAATCGAAACGCGGCCAGCACGCATCGCTTCGAAACGCAAACGCGATATGCGTGAATTGCAACTGGCGTCGCGCAGAGCACTTCGAATCGCACGTAAATTCACCAACGAACTGCCCCACGCACTTCGTGAAAGGGGCGCTGTTTGTGCAATGACCGGTTGCATGCGCAGCGCCCACCGATACTTCGAGCAATCGCTCGAGATCGCTCGTCAACAAGGCGCCAGGCTGGAGGAAATCCAGACAACGTTGATGTATGCCGAGTTGGCGATCGAGGCTGGTTGGCCTGTCAATCAACAGGACGTCCACGCGGCACGCGAAGCGATGCTGCAGTACAAATCGGCCGTTGGCACCACCGATCAAGAATCCTCCGTATCGCTCGTCGACCGATTCGATGCGTTGCTCGAAGCCGGCCGACGAATCGCGGTCTGCACCGATCTGAGCGAAATCGAAGACGAGATCATTGAAGCGACTTCGCGACTGTTACGCGGCGACCGTGTCTTGTTGATCCGTCAGACCGAAGACAACCAGTGGGAAAGCCATACCCCCGGCGCACCATTCGACTTGGAAATCATTCGCAAATGCTGCGAGCGTCGCTCGGCAATCGTCTGTGATTTCGAAAATGTGATCGATACCTCCTCCGGTGATTCGCGGGGCACCAAAACACAGAACTACGGGACGTTCTTGTGCTGCCCGATCTTAGTCCGGGGACGTATCGAAGCTCACGTCTACGTGGCCAACTCATTCATGATGGGAATGTTCGGCGACGACGAACTTCGGATCGCCAACTACCTTTCCTCCGCCGCCGGCGCCGCGTTCGAAAAAGCCGACGGGTTCCGTCAACTCCAAGAGTTAAACCAAACCTTGGAACGAAAAGTTGCTGAACGCACCGCCGCTTTGCAACAACGAAATGTCGAAATCGAACGCACCGCAGACCGCTTGCGTGCGACCCAGGTTCACTTGCAAGAAGCGAAAGACGCGGCCGAACATGCCAACCAAGCCAAGAGCGACTTCCTGGCACGGATGAGCCACGAAATTCGCACGCCCATCACGGCGGTTTTGGGTTACACCGAACTGATGCTGCGTGGGGTTGTCAGCGATCCGGACGAACAACGTGTGCAGTTGGAGACCATCCATAGCAACGGTAGCCACTTGCTGCACCTATTAAACGACATTTTGGATTTGTCGAAAATCGAAGCCGAACGGATCGAAGTCGAACACATCGAATGCGTCCCGCTCAAGATCGTCGGCGATGTGATCAAGTCACTTTCGGGCAAAGTCCAGCAAAAGGGCATCGAGATTTCACTGCTGGCTGAATCGGACGTTCCCGAATCGGTCAAGAGCGACCCGACTCGCTTGCGTCAAATTTTGACCAACGTGATGGGCAACGCGATCAAGTTCACCGACCATGGCGGGATCGATGTCAAGATTTCGTTCGACGATAGCGACCGTACTCAGCCGCTGCTGACGATCGCAATCGAAGACACCGGAATCGGCATGGACGAAAACCAAATGCGAAAAGTCTTTGATCCCTTCTCGCAAGCGGACACGTCCACCACACGAAAGTATGGCGGTACCGGCCTTGGGCTTTCGATCAGCAAACACTTGGCCGAAGCACTTGGCGGCGGACTGACCGTGGCAAGTAAGCCTGGCGTGGGAAGCACGTTCACACTGAAGGTGGCCGCACCTGTTATTCAGGGTTGTCGTGTGATCAGTCGTGTCGAAGCAATCAAGCTGGCACTCGGACACGCTGAATCTTCGTTCGATTCGATCGAAGTCGACGGGGCTCGGGTACTGGTCGTTGACGACGCGCCAACGAACCGCGACTTGATCGACCGGTTGTTGACCAACGCGGGTGCCAAAGTCATGAAACTAGAAAATGGCCAGGAAGCCTATGACTACTTTATTGACGAAAACAAACAAATCATCCCACGCGAAATCGACCTGGTCTTGATGGACATGCAAATGCCATTGATGGACGGCTACACCGCAACCGCAGAACTTCGCAAAGCGGGACTCCCGATTCCGATCGTCGCAATGACCGCCAATACGATGGTTGGCGACGATAACAAGTGCCGTGAAGCTGGATGTTGTGACTACCTTTCCAAGCCTCTCGACTTGGATTTGGTGTTGGAAAAGGTTCGCCAGTGGGCGCACCTCTCCCGACAGCAACACCCTTCTGCGATGTCAAACATCGCCGATTCGACTTCGTCTCAGCTACTTTCTGTCCAACACAGCAAGTCGACAGAACAAGCGACACCAGAACCTCCAATCGCCGTGCCAGTGGACCCCAGCATGGACGACAAACCGGACGCGAGCGAAAGCCACTTGCCGGATGACTGGATGCGTCAATTTGCGATCGACTTGGTCACCAAAGTTCACGGACAGATGCCGGGAATCTGGCAATCATTCCATGGTGACGACATGGAAGCCGTCGCGACAAAAATCCACTGGATCAAAGGATCTGGAGGCACAGTGGGTTTGCCGAAACTGACGGAATTGGCGAAGTCTTGTGAAGAGGCCGCGCACAACTCGGACTTGGACAGCGTCTGTCAACGACTCGACAAGATTGAGCAATACATCAACTTGCTCGTCGAAGAATCGAACGCCTAGCTGGGTTGTGTCCCTGAGCAATCGCGTCGACGCTGCCCCGGTTGACGTGATTGCTTAGCGGACGATTCGCCAGCAACGATGAATCCGCCGATTGCGAAAATCTTCTGGAATCGTCTGTGCGGAAATCTCGTGACACTCGGTGACTTCTAGTTCACTGGGATCAAACTTGAAACGACGAAAGTTGTTCGAAAAGAATATCACGCCGCCTTTTCGAACCAGCGGTAGCAACTGTTGCAACATCGGAACGGCGTCCTCCTGCACGTTCCAGTCCTTCTCTGTTTTCTTGCTGCGCGAATACGTCGGCGGGTCAAAAACGACCAAGTCATACCGTTCACCGGCAGGATGCTCGTCAAGGAATTTGCCGACGTCCATTGCCAACAATTGGTGCGGGCCATCGCCTCGTCCATCGACGAAACCATTCAATCGCAAATTGTCGCGTGTCCATTCCCTGTACGTGCTCGACAGGTCAACCGTCGTCGTTTTGCGAGCGCCACCGTCCGCCGCATAAACGGTGAATGATCCCGTGTAGGCGAACAGATTCAAGAACCATTTGTCTTTGGCAATGTCGCGTACCATCGACCGCGTTTGACGATGATCGAGGAACAATCCGGTGTCGATGTAGTCATCAAGGTTGACCCAGAATTTTAAGCCGCCTTCGTTGACCTCGATGCGATTGCCCGTCTGATCGACTTTCTCGTACTGCGTAAAGTTCTTCTCGCGATCGCGACGTTGACGACACGTTCTCGGGACGAACGTCGAGTGTCTCTGCGGCCGTCGTCGCCATCAGGTCTAACCAGTTGGCATGTTGCGCCGGATCTCGGTCGTGCGGCCGTTCATATTCGGTGATGTGCAGGTGATCTTCATAGCGATCGACCACCAATGGGATCTCAGGAATGTCACGCTCGTACAAGCGAAAACAAGTGATCCCTCGGCGTGTCGGCCAGCGGCGCAAGTGACGCGCACGCTTGCGAAGTCGGGCGGCAAACAGCGTCGCCTGCTCGTCCGCTTTTTCGCCGAGTTGACCGAAGGCAGCCGGACCGTCAGCGTGAACCAGCACGGCAACCTCGTTTTCATTTTTTCGTTCTTCGACGACCGGCTTGGGACCATAGAACTGAAAAAACGTGCTTTCGATCTTTCCGTTGTAGAGCTTGCGGCGACGGTCAGCGGGACGCCCCACGAATTTTTCGAAATCACCACGGCTTGTAAACACATAGTGTGACCAAGTCGGTAACCGGCGGAACACGTTGGGCAACGCGTTGTAGACCGCTTCCAAGTCCCAATCTTGCTGAGAGCGTTCGGGCCGCGAATGACCTGATGGTGCGTGCTGCGAGCGGCGATCGTCTGAGGAGCGGTCCGGCGTGCTGGCAAACGGTGCGTGCCCAATCAGGCACCCGAACCGCCGCTTCGAAGAAACATCGCGAACGTCTTTCCGTTCGAAATGCAGGTCATCAGCAACGCCGGCGCGTTTTGCGTTGTCCCGTGCGACTTGCAACACCCGACCGTCAATATCACTACCGATCAGCCGTTCCTCTAGTGCGGGCAACTGGGCGGCGATCGCTTGGCTGCGAAGGTCCTCGACAAGGTCGGCCGGTGTATCGTGCCAAGCGTTGTAGGCGAAATTGCGTTTGACCCCGGGCGCGATATTGCGGCCGATCAAGGCGGCTTCGATTGGAATTGTCCCAGTCCCACAAAATGGGTCGAGCAACGTTCGCCCGGGTTTCCAGAAACTGAGCAGTACCATCGCGGCGGCCAAATTTTCGCGAAGTGGCGCTCGGGCGATGTCGTTCCGGTATCCCCGTCGGTGCAGCGACGCGCCTGTGGTATCAATCGTCAGCGTCGCGACGTCGTCCAAGATCGAGACATCGATTTTGTAGGCCGCGCCGTCTTCGCCCAGGGTCGTGGTCTGGTGAGATCGCATCATCCCTTCGGCAATTGCCCGTTTCACACTGCGCTGAATCGCGGGGACACTGGTCAAGGCGGATTTGATCGATCGTCCGGTAACTGGGAATCCAGCCTCGCGGGGCAGCCAGGCGGCCCAATCGATTGACCGCGTGGTTTCGAAAAGGGCGTCAAAATCTCCCGCATCAAACTCGGCAATCCGAACGAGAACGCGATCGGCGCAGCGTAGATGCAGGTTGGCGATCGCAATCGTTTGCCGGTCCCCACGAAAGAGTAATCGCCCTGCCCCGACAACCTCACTCTCCACCCCGAGGGCCTGCAATTCCCGTCGGACGATCGCTTCGAGTCCAAACGCGCATGTGGCGAGAAGGTCTAATTCGTTATTCATTCAATAGGAGGCGAAATCGCGGACGAGAAGCCGGGATGGGATTCCACCCGCCAAAAAACGCGAGATCAGTCGCTCGCCAGGCGAGTTGGTCGTGGAAAGGGGAATTAAATCAGCGTATCCGGGCAAACTCCCTTTGTAGAGCCACGATTGGCGACTTAGCGGTATTCCGTCGCCAGATTCTTTACAAAGGTCGCGTTGTCGGACGAGAGTCCCGAAACGCTATTGTCACTTTAATACCCGCCAATCTTCATTTGGGCACGCTGGCGCCACACTCCCCTCGACCAATTCGGTTTCAGCGAAGCGTCTGTTGGATTCGGCTGGCACGCCGGTAAAGCTTGACTGCGTTACCCCAGCAACGTGATCAGAACCATGGCAAAACCGAATGGTGCGTATCGGATGGCGCCGCTCAGGGGAGACTTCGCACTCATCCGACCTTGCGGCCCGCCCTCCCCGGCTACCATCATCATTGCCAGTCCGAGTACACTGTCGGGCCCTTCCATTTCATCCTGCCAATCAACATCGACCGGACCTACGGCATGTCAAGTCAATCATCGCGTGGAGTCTGGATCATCACAGCACTGGTGGTGCTGTTATTGATCCTTCATCAAGACAACTGGTTCTGGGAAAGCGACACGCTCGTGTTCGGCTTCATGCCAATCGGATTGTTCTGGCACGCTTGTATTTCCATCGGCGCCTCTCTGACCTGGGCGCTGGCGACGGTCATCGCTTGGCCGTTGGATGATGACGACGCTGTCGCCGCTACGGAAACCGCCCCCACCAGCACCGAGGAGGGCGCGTAATGTTTGAATCACTCGATCACCCCGGCTTGCCACAGCTGATCATCATCATCATCTACTTGGGTTTGCTCTTGTTGCTAGGGCTCTCATCGAGCCGGTTGTTCAAGGGCACCAAGGAAGACTACCAGGTCGCCAGTCATTCGATCGGCCCGTTTTTGCTGCTGATGAGTCTGTTCGGAACGACGATGACCGCATTCGCCTTGGTTGGCAGTAGCGGTGAAGCGTTTAAAGAAGGAATTGGCGTTTATGGGATGCTGGCCAGCAGTAGCGGCATCATCCACTCGCTGTGCTTCTTCATCATCGGCGTCAAGGTTTGGAAATTTGCCCGGCGTCACAAATACACCACGCAGATCGAGTTTTTCCGCGATCGCTTGGACAATGATTTCATCGGACTGTTGCTGTTCCCAATTTTGGTCGGCCTCGTCGTGCCTTACTTGCTGATCGGTGTGATCAGTAGCGGCACCGTCGTCCAATCGCTGACCGCCGGACTTGCGCCCGATCTGTTTCCCGTGCTCAACCCCGCCGGTGAACCGATCATGGCAATGCACGGTGGTATCCCGACTTGGTTGGGGTCGCTGGTCATCTGTGTCGTCGTGCTGGTGTACGTGTTCTTTGGCGGTATGCGTGGAACCGCATGGGCAAACACCCTGCAAACGATCGTGTTCATGATCTTGGGTGTGGTCACGTTTTACGTGATCGCAAACCGCTTGGGTGGGCAAGACAGCTTGATGGAGAACCTGAAAGTGCTTGCCGGTTCGGTTCCGACAGAAAAGCTGACGCGGATCGAAATGAGCAAGACGAAGTTCTTTACCTACTTGCTGATTCCGTTGTCGGTCGGCATGTTCCCGCACTTGTTCCAACACTGGATGACCGCCAAGAGCGCCAGCACGTTCAAGGTGCCCGTCGTTTGCCACCCGCTGTTTATCATGATCGTCTGGGTTCCTTGTGTTTTGGTTGGCATCTGGGCGACCGGCGATTTGATTCCCGCCAAACCGCCGTTGCCAAATAGCCCCAACGCGATTCTGCCGTTCCTGGTCAAAACCCAGACCGGCAAGGTCCTCGGCGGCTTGCTCGCTGCGGGTATTCTGGCTGCGATCATGAGCAGCTTGGACAGCCAGTTCTTGTGCATCGGAACGATCTTCACCAACGACGTTTTGACACACTACAAAGGCAAGGAAAACGTCTCCGACACCCAACAAGTGCTTTACACCCGATTGTTCATCATCGCGATCGTGGCGATCACGTACGCCCTCGGCTTGCTTGATCCGAAAAGCGTGTTTGCGATGGGCGTGTGGTGCTTCAGCGGTTTTAGCGCGCTGTTCCCAATCGTATTCGCGGCGCTGTACTGGCGTGGGCTGACTGCTGCCGGTGCGATCTGCGGCATCCTCGCTGCAATCGCAAGCTGGGGATACATGTTCTACCAAGCGTTGCAACAAGGCCTGCGTGAATACGTCCTGATTCTGCCTTTGGGCGGCGAAGAGTACGAGGTCATGCCAGTCGTGGTAATGCTGGCGAGCTGCCTCATCGTGATGGTCGGCGTTTCCTTGGTCACGCCGAAGCCGAGTGACGCGACGATCAAAAAGTTCTTCAGCTAGAACATCGTCCAAAGCTGTAATCGCAGCAACGTTCCGCTGGCCCCAGCACCATACCCTGTCCGGGATTGCTGGGCCGGTGAATCGTTGATCGACGTTACCTCAGCAGTCGCTCTCGCCGAGCGACTGCCGAACAGGTACCAGTTACAGCCCACTGAAAACTCATCGCCCGAGCCGAAGTCGCCATTAACGAGCGAACCTCGGGTGAATGCTTCCAGTTTCTTTGGAACAACAAACGCGCCCGCCTGAGCGAAGAAGCCAACATCAACAATCGAACCGTGACGGTTGCCACTGTTTGGCTGATTACTGTTTAGTTGGATGTTGCGCAGATGCCGAACGTAATACTCGCCGCTCAAACTGAATCCGCGATGCTTGATCCCCATGTGGACACTGTAAAGCCACAGGTCAAATTCGCTGACGCGCGTTCCGGCAACCAACGCATTCGGGTCAATCAACCGCGTCCCGTCGCTTAGTCGAATCACTGTCGCTTCCACACCGGGATTCGAATCGACGCTGCTTTCGTTGCGTGTTGTCGTCAACGCATGCCCAATGCGCACCACTGGTGTTTGGTGAGTTTCGATATCAGAGAATCCAACACCAAACTTGCCGAGCGGCTCCCACCATGTCATGCCCGAGTACACCAGTTGCGTATCCAGCTCACTGGGACGCAATGTTAGCGTATTAAATCCGTCGCCAACAAAGGCGGTGTAGTGCAAGTTCTCCAGCGGCTCGCCACTTGCCCAGACACCAGCGCTGATCGACGGCCGAAAGAACGTCGTCGCAAGCGAGCGGTCGATCCCCAGCGTGTATCGCGAAGTCTGCTGCCACTCCCAAGTCCCTGGTACCTTGCCCAAGCCCAAGTACAACTTCATCGCTTCGCCGTGGTCGAACGAGATCCAAGCCAACAGCGGCTCGATCGAATCCGTCGCCACGGTGCTGTAATCGATGTTGACGTAGTACTGCAAACTGGGATCGAAAGCGTACCCGGAAAACACCAATCGGCCGCGGTTGATATTGAAATCATTCCGGTCCGGCGTTTGGAAGGTCAGCCCCGTTACACCCGTCGTTGATTCGTACTTGGATTCGAATCCGGTATAGCGGAACTGGTTATGGAATTCGAACTTCAATTCGAATGGGGTTTTACTGGGCTGCAGCGGACGCAGCACAAACCCGCCGTCATAGACCACGTGGTGGGTCGTTTCCGATATCGAATCGCAAGCGGGCGGTCCGATCGGGCAACTCGCCTGATTGACCACGGGAACCGTTTGGGCAGCCTCGTCCAGCCGCAACTGAAGTGATGCGAGCTGATCCTCGAGCGTCGACAGACGCAACTCGGCACTGGATTCCGGCTCGCCATTCGGCAGCGATTGCATCTCTTGTGCATTCGCCGCAGTAGTGAATGTCCAAGCGATCCAGCCCGCCAACCAAATCGCCTGCCTCCAATGACTGTCCTTAGTGGTTTTGGCGGATTTCATCGCTGTACTTCAGGCACGCGGGCAAACGCCCATAGGGGTTCGGGTTCATGTCATAGAAATCAGGAACCGCCGGCAACACGACACGATCATCACGCGTTTCGTCCCAGTAACCGTATTCATTAAGGCGAATCGATTCGGTATCAAGGAACAACGCGATCCGTTCAAGGATGAACGAGATATGATCCGACGCGACTGAATTTAGTGCCGATGTGAACGCTTGCTGTGCTTCCAAAAAGTCACGGGCAACCACGTTGCCGACCGACAGCTGTAGCTGCAATCGCGTACTGACGACCCGTTCATAAGCGAGTGCGGCCCGAGCAACGGAGATCTCGAATTGGTTGCGTCGCAATCGTAACTGACGCAAGTCTTCGCGGATCGCAAACTTGATGTTGTCTTCTTGTTCGATCAACGCACGGCGGGTGCGGTTATAGTCGATCAATGCGACCCGATAAGTGTTCCGTTCCAGTCGTCGATTCAACGGCGTATCGAGTGAGAAACTAAGCCGCGTGTTCGAACCGTCCGCACTCGATTCAAAGTTATTGATGATATTGCGGTTGGTGAATAATCGGTGAGTCACGTTCAAATCCAAGATCGATCGCAAGTTGTCTGCGGCCAACTTGATCTGACGTCTCGCGTCAGCTAAATCGCCACGCTGATTGGCCAAATCAAGACGCTGATACAACGCCAACAACATTGCCTGATCGGTTTCGACATCGACCGGATCCAAGCCACCGAGGTCGCTTGTTTCGACTTGATCGACCAACCCGATCGATTCAGAAATCGTCGCTTGGATTTCGCTGTCCAGTTCCTTCGGGTCCCGAGGAACCAGTCGGTCAACGTGGCTTGCCGCCAACTCTTCAGACGCTGCCAACAAGCGGTTGATCGCATCGACCAGATCGTCAAACTCGTCAAAGTTTTGATTTGCTTCCGCCGTTTTCCAACTAAGAACCAACTGGTCCAGCGTTTCATAAGTCGCATCAACGGTACGGCTGTCGACGTTCAGCTGAGCTGCCTCTTCACCGATAATGCCACTGTTTTCTTCGCTAACGATCGCATCGTAGTTGAGGGCCCGCTGCACTTGCAGCATTAGCGAATCGACTAGGTCGACGGTTCGATAAAACGCAGTCGCTGGCGCGGTGTCTGCTTTCAACAGACGATCACGGTCCTGCTTGAGCGCGTCGGATTGCAAGCGTGCTTCTAATAGGCGCAACTTCGCGGTCAACCGTGGCGTCTGCAATTCAGCCTCTGTCGGCTCGCTGGTACCTTGGATTTCGCGACGGGCTTGCAATGTTTCTTCGAGGCGACGGATCAACACGATCGCACCATTCACGGCCGCATTTCGATCGGAAAGCTGTGCCCCTTCTGCATCCAGCAATGACCGACGGGTTCGAGTCACCAACTGACGTGTCACCGTTAGCGAATCGCTTGCCGTTAGTGTTTCCAGTTCCTCGAGGTTCAAATTCAACGCCATCTCCGGCGGCAAACCGACGTCGAGCTTCAGTCGGTCCAGCGACGTTTCGAGGTTGTTACAGTCGCGAACCAACGAACTGCTACTGCTCAATGCGTTCTGTTCGAACTGGTCGACTTGGACTCGCGGAATACGTCCGGCCTGCAAGTACTCGGCGCGGCCCTGCAAGAACGCTCGCAGGTTGCTGAAGTAGTCCAGAGAACTGATTTCGATCTGACGATAGGTCAACAGCAATCGGTAGTATCGCTCGGCTAAGCTGACAAACAGCGTGCGTTGGAACCGGATATAGTCGCGGGCTGCGTAGATGACATTGCGTTCCGATTGGGTCAAGCTTTCGAAGACGATATCACGCTGGAAGATCGTCTGTTGAAAGTTGATCAACAATTCGGAAGCGATGTTCGCCGAGAATCCTTGCGGACCATTGAACGTCAAAACAACATCGTTGGCGAAGCTGGAAAGGAATTGCCCTGCGGTCGCCGTCGTTCGCGAAACCGAGACGCCCGTCGGGACAGTCACGCCAGTTTGGCTGGTACTATCAGACCGAAAGTATTGGTAGGTGGTGCCAGTTCCATTTCCGCGACGGACAGGTCGCAACAGGTACTCGTATCGCTGCGCGGTTAACGAAAGCGCGACGCGATAAAGCGTTTCTTTTTGGGTTTGCAGTGCACGGTTGTTGAAGGTCGACAACTCGGCAATCATCGGCAATGTCAATCGCGGCGCGTCGCTGCGCAACGATTCAATCCGACCGGCCGCTTCGTTTCGATAGGTTCGCTGATATTCCTGCCGAGCAGAATCAAATTCCATCATGCGTCGCAAGCAAGATTCCGGCAGCTTGTCCCAAAATTCTGGAGGGATCGGAACGATGCGAAGATTCCCGTCTTCTTCGTCGTCTCGCTGCATCCCAATCGACGCTTGGTCGCCTGCCTCGACGTCCCCTTCTTCAGCAGCTGCTTCGGCACCAGACGCTTCATTCGCGAATTGCGTCAGCAAGGTTGCGAAGTGTTCGCCCGATGCCAGTTCAGTCGCTTGACGACGTTCGGCAACCTTTCGTTCGATCTCTGAATCGAGATCGTTTGCCGGAGTCTCGAACGATGCCAAGTCCGTCTCAGGCTGGTTCAATTCTTCCGGCAGCTCTTCTGGCGTAACCACTGGCGGAAACAACTCTTCACCGGAATCACCCTCGGGTGCTTCCGATGACTCGATCATTTCAGACTCCGGCTCATCGGATAACGTCTCCATCGTACCAGGAGCCACGTAAGGATCGCCGGTGGCGAGTGGCGGTAACGAATAACCATAAAGCGTCGGCTCGGGGATCGGTAACTCCGGGCAGTCGTCGGGTGACGGATCGAAGAAACGCGACCTCGGATCAACTTGAATCCCCGGTAGCTGCGGAATCACATAGGCTTCTTCGGCACGTTTTTCGGCGTACAGCGAATACACATCGGTATCCGCTTGGCGACGGTAAAACGCACGCGAACAACCACCAGCAATCACAATCACGAGGACTGCGGCGGCGAAACACAATTTCAAGCGAGCAGATGCGAGCGGCAGAGCTTTCACGAATACCACGATGCGATGGGAATGAGACCAACCTAGTGGTCTTCATCGACATCCGGTCATACGTGATTTGGCGGAACGATTCATTGTCTCTGTCGCACCGGTTAGGCAAACTTTGCCGGGGGGCGAGCTAGCAATGCGCAGGTCAATCCGAACAAACAGCCTGCCGATTTGTCCGCATCCTCCTAAAGCGCGCCGAGACTGCACACTTTATTGCAAACCGGCTGAATCTGCGGGACGCTCTAAGGCTTTAGCCGTTCGGTGAAAAAACCGATTACACCGTCAGTCAATTGCCCACTGAAGAATGCCATCAGATGGCCTTTGTTTGGCAGGGTTTGCAGCATCGAATCGACGTTGGCATCCAACAAGGCCTGGTGAAAGTCGGTCGCATTGGACAACGCGACTAACACGTCTTCTTCGCCGTGGATGATTTTGAAAACGGGGTCTTCGGCCGAAGCAAAGCAGATCGGTGATGCGGCGATGTATGTCGAAGGCATTTGCTTTCGTGTCCCGCCCAAGAAGTACGATAGCGCGAGACTTTCTGGCGGCATGTTTCGGAAATCGGTTGGCGGCCCGCCGGCACAGACTGCGGTAATGGACGGAATTTGTTTCCAACGCCCGTCATTTTGGTCCCACGTGGTCGTGTCTTGGACGCGTTCCCAGGGCTCGTCCGCCAAAGTCGCAACGAGAGAAACCAAGTGGCCACCGGCGGAGTAGCCGTAGAGCCCGACGCGATCGAGATCGAAGTGATATTCTTCGGCGTGCTCGTGGATCCAAACCAAGGCCATACGGAGATCGTCCACTTGATCAGGAAACTTGGATTTGGCGCCAAACGGTAATTGATCGACACGGCCGCGATCCCTCGCTTGGCCAACTCACTGGCATGTCGATACATGGTCCACTTGTCACCTGTCATCCATCCTCCGCCGTGGACGACCAGAACGACGGGACGACGTGTATTGGGCTCACCGGTACGGCGTGGCTGTGAAACATCCGTGGCAGATCCGGAATCAATTGCCGCGGAAGTGGAGGCTTGGGGTAAATAGACATCCAGCAACCCCGCATGTCCCTGATGTTCCTCACCGACTTGGTCATACTGCAGGTCGGAGAGCAACTTGAATTCACTAGCGGTGGCGCGCGCCGTGAAATTTGCCGAAACACACGTCCAACTAATTACGAAGCCGGTCACCAACGGCGACAACCAGTGTCTGATTCGAATTCCATTCATTTGGCGTTCGTCCGCGCTTTAATGTCACTTCCCATCTAGTCGTGGTGCCCTGGTCGTATAATAGTGGTGCGTTCAAATTCGCCCAGTCCCATATTGAATGATGCCTGAAAACGATTCGTTGTCGATTGACCCGCTGGCCTCTGAAAACAGCGACGACCTGTGCCTCAACTCGATCCCCGAAGCGGTCGAGGCGATTCGGCGTGGCGAAGTCGTCATCGTCGTCGATGCCGAAGACCGCGAGAATGAGGGCGATTTCGTATGTGCGGCGGAAAAAGCCACACCCGAAGTCGTCAACTTCATGCTCAGCGGACGCGGCCAACTCTGCGTCCCGATCCTTCCCGAGGTCGGCAAGAAACTTGAGTTGACGCCGGTCGTCAACGACAACAACGCCCCCCTGCGGACTGCGTTCGTCACCCCGATTGACATCGCCACCGCTCGCACCGGCATCACAGCGGCCGAACGCAGCGAAACGATCATGCGAATGGCCAACCCAGATTGCCAGGTCGCAGACTTCGTTCGCCCAGGTCACGTCTACCCTTTGATTGCAAAGAAAGGCGGCGTCTTGCGTCGTGCCGGCCACACCGAAGCGTCCGTCGACCTCGCACGGATGGCTGGGCTGCAACCGGCCGGTGTGCTGTGCGAAATTTTGAACGACGAAGGCGACCGCGCGAGCCGCGCTGAATTGATCCAAATCGCCGAAAAGCATTCGCTGAAAATTGTCAGCATCGAACAGTTGATCGCTCACCGCCGCGTCAGCGAAAAATTGGTCAGCCGAGCCGCCCATTCGCAGCTGCCGACCAAATATGGCAAGTTCGATATCATCGTTTACTCGGTCGACTTCGAAGCCCAAGAACCGATTGCCCTTGTCCTTGGCGACTTGGCACACGACGAAGAAGGCCAGCTGCCGCCACTCGTGCGAATGCACAGCAGTTGCTTCACCGGTGACCTAATTTCGTCGCTCCGGTGTGACTGCGGTGACCAACTTCACATGGCACTGGAGATGATCGCGGCCGAAGGTCGTGGTGCCTTGGTGTACTTGCCACAAGAAGGCCGCGGAATCGGACTGGCAGAAAAAATCAAAGCCTATGCCTTGCAAGACCAAGGCATGGACACGGTCGAAGCCAACCACGCGTTGGGATTCAAAGCCGACATGCGTGACTACGGCGTTGGGTTGCAGATCCTAAAGGACCTCGGCATCAGCGAAGTCCGATTGCTGACTAACAATCCCAAGAAGCAGCAAGCGTTCAACCTACGTGGTTTCGACTTAAAACTGGTCGATCAAGTTCCGATCGTCCCACCGGTCAACGAGCACAACAAACAGTACTTGAAGACCAAACGGGACAAGATGGGACACAAATTGCCAGAGTTAAGTTAACTCGTGACAAGGCTCCCGCCTTGTTACGAACTGCAATGCAGGCTCCGCCTGCCGCCATCACCACCACCAGCAAGGCTTTTGCAATCGAACGACCAAAGCCTGAACCCCAACAAAAACTCGTGACAAGGCTCCCGCCTTGTTACGAACTGCATGCAGGCTCCGCCTGCCCC
>PPHI01000088.1 GCA_002901265.1 Rhodopirellula baltica
TCAAGCGAAACGTTTGCCACCACTGCGTGTCGATCGCGATTCGATCTTGCTGGGAACGATCGACGCCCCAAGCAGTGACATCGCATTTTCGATCCATGGCGACACGCCGAACGCGAAAGTCACCAACTTCCCGCCGTTCGGCTCGAATCCCATCAGCCCCGGATCGTTAACAAGATCCACGACCTCCCGCCACAAGTCGCCTCCCGTCCACCGTAGTGGAAGTTGTTAAACTTCCCTCCGCCTCCTCTCCAACAACACCAAAACCAACCCTCGACTTGCGATCTCACACAGGCCGAGATCAATCGCAACAATCTATGCCGACCAACCTTCCGTCTCTCGCAACACGGATACTTTCAGCTCGTACGCAGGGGCGTTCACTCGGTGACGGATCACCTAGGGATGGCAAGGTGCAGTCACAGTGCAAATGGCAACGAAGAGGTGTTACATAGCGCCTTATACGGCCAAATCGACCGTACGCTGGTGCCATTCGCAACCACGCCATTTGGAGACGTGGTTTGCTTCAATGCACGCTTTGAAAATCGGGTGGAGCTGTGGAGACACGACGATGAAAGCTGTCCCGAAAATGCCGTCTTAGCTTCGGATTTCAGCCAGTTCGTCGCTCGTCTTAGCCAGGGTGAATAGGGCTGTTCAATTCTGGGCGCGAGGCACTGCCGGCACTCTCGCTTCTTCCCCTCCCCTGACCACAGAACAGCTTACAAAATTGGAGGCCATTCCGGCTCGACCGAAACCGAATTCAGGTTTACTGACATCGCGAGCCTCATCGGGCCGATTCGCTTCGACGGCAATGCTGAAAGCGAGTGAAGTAAAATTCACACGAGGACCAACACCACTTTCCTAGACGGGAACCATGGAACCTGAAAAGTACATACGCCCAACGAATGAGCAACCGTTGTCGCCGACGGAAAAAAACGAGCTGCTGGAAAAATACTTTGCCCATTACGAGAGCATCGCCAAGAAAAATCCGCAATTGCTGAATATGAAGCTACCTCGTGGGGCTTTTGAAGACCTGCTTAACAAGGTGGGTGTGACGCTGTTGGAAGAGTCACAGCAACTTGCAAGTTCACCGGGGCCGATGCGTGAGTTTCTCGACGCCACTGAACCACCTGAGTTTCTTGACCAACGACTGACGACCGAGTTCCGATCCTATTGCCTTGCATTGAACGCATTGAAGCAATGGGTCAGCGCCGAGTCAGCGGCGACGGACAGATTTCTGCTTGGTGGAACTGCAAGGACGCAATGTCGAAAGCTCGCAGACCACTGCTTGGTCACCGGGGACAAGCTCGAAGACTCGGTCGTCGAACTGCACCATCCTGTCCGAGACGGGCGTCCACCAATTCCGCTTTCGAAGGCGGGGCACGATGAAATCGAGTTCACGACGGCGAGCTCAGACGACCCAATCGGCATCGCATTGAGAGAGATCAAACGTCAAGGCAACCGTTCATGGGTCATGCTGCGCAAAGGATGCATGGCATTGATTGGTGAGGATGTAACTGACACGACCGCCGCAGTGCTCGCATCTTCTAAGACCTTCGCAAGAAAAGCCAACCAAGCCTCCGGCCTTACCTACGAAGCCCTGCTTGATTGGCTCAACGAAAACAACCTCGGGAATTGAACACAGTTCAAAAGCGTAAAAATTTTCAACGTGTCACCCGAGAAATCGATGTTTGCGGTGCCATCGACAGTGACCCCGATCGGGCCACAGCTGTTCATTGATAGGCAATCGGAGTTTCTTGCCGGAGTAGTCAGCCAGCGACGTTTGGCCGGGGCACGATTCTGCGAACTCGCCAGCGGCGACGAGCACCCGATAGTCGTCGTCGATCGACCATAGTCCGCGATCAAATAGCCAATGAGCATTCTTGCTCAACGCAAGACCATTCTGCGGGTCATTGTTCCTCGAGTCGGCGAATTGATGAATATGCGCTGCATCCACGATGGATCCACCATCAAGCGTGGTGATTCGATAGCCAGTCAAGGCACAGGTGAATGCGTAGGCCGCCGCGACATCAATGCGAAACCGCCCGTTCCTGCCAACCTGCTCCGCGTCATCCGGCAATTGAAAGCTTGCATCCCGTGCGATCTGATCATCATCCGGAATGGGTAAGCCAACCATGTGGTACAGAGCGTTCCGCTCAGCCGGCTCGAAGTGCTTAGCAATGATCAATCGCCGCGCCGCCTCTCGAAATTGTGGAGCCGAACACGCTGTCAGAAAGCTGGGGTCTAGTAGGACGTAGGACGTCACGGATCGATGCTTCGAGAGCAAGCCGTCTTGAGCGAATGCCTTCCAAAATCCATCCGATTTCAAATGATGGAATGGCATGCGAATATCGATTCGTTGCGTCCGCCGATACGCTGGCGCCTGCGAAAACGTCTCAAAGCGAAATGCAATCTCTGGTGATAGGTAAAGTGGTTGGCCACCAATTTCACCAGCTTCAGCCAGATCAAGCACCGTCAGCAACAACAACGGCTTGTGTGGAGCATTGTTTCGAGCTTTATTCAGTTTTGCGATGCGATCCAGCCAGGCTTCGTGATCCACGATATACCATCACTCCGAATCCGGTTCCGGCGGCAACTGTGTCTGGTGCCAATCTGCGTACGTCTGCTTGGTCTGGGCAACCTTCCACGCGGCACGGCCATTGGTGTTCCCAGCGGCGACAATCGCAGCACCGGCACTCGGGCTGCTGAGGTAGACATCTTCGGCAAACAGTAGCAATCCCTTATCCGGGATCTCGACGAGCTTCTTGTCGTCGACGAGTTGTTGCCGAAGCTCGCGGTAGCTCGTCCAACTTGCACGAGGTTCCAGCGTTGCTGTTGATCCTTTCAGGACAATGAATTCGCCATCAATCTCACGTGCCCTTGCAATGGCATCGCCAGATGAAAACTCAAAAATGGGGGAGGTATCGGTCGCGCCGGTGGCTACGTTCTTATGAAGGCCCACCGACGGTTTGGGTTTGAGGAAAGAAAACCCAAGTACCGGCAGGATAAGTTCGATGTGCTGCAAGAATCCCTCCATGTCAGCGACATCAGCTTCCGGCATCGGAGGTAACGGTGGAGCAGTCCCATTGTGGATCTTGGCTCGGCCTGCAGCGTATCCCATTGAGATCAAGCGGCTCTCCAGGTACCTCACATGAGCCTTGGTCAAATTCAGATCCTTGCTGATCACCGCGACACAGCGCGTCCAAAACTCTTTGCGCTCGTCCTTGTCGTGAGACGCCAGTCGCTTGAAGACATTATCGCCTTCGCCGATGTAGACGATCTCGCCAGATGGGTTTTCCGGATCCGGTCCCGCCAGAATGTAAACCCCGGTTCGAACGATCTCCTCTCGCTGTGCCAAGTCGGCAAGCTTGGTACGGGGCGCGACCAACAGCTTGCCCGACCAGTTCATCACTTCCGCGGTTAGCAAGCCAGATGCGTCGCCGTCGACGAGATAGATGCGTATCGATCGTCCAGCCATGTTCTTTTTAATATCTTATCCGGATTCAAATCTTATCAGGGACGGTGGCGGAGAGTTTCATTTGGGTGAAACTTTGTGACTTCCCTCACGCTCGTCCTGTGACACTCAGCGTCAGGTTCTGTTGACGGCTCTCCATTGGTAACCAAGCAGTTGGCGTCAATTGACGTCAGTGTGTTCAGCATGAGACCGGCGGTACCCGCACCTCTCAGCTTGAGCAGCTCGACCCAGCGTACAAACTCAGAAAACTCGTGCTTGCTAATTCGGTGGCTCGAGTTGCTTCGATATTTCGCGTCAAATATCTGAAGCACATCATCCGGGCCTGGCGTGTCTCCTGCGGCAGCCGTTTGAATCGAGACATCGATTGCGTGCTGCGTACCGTGGATATCGCCTGCACGGGTTCCAGCGCAGATCTGGAATAGCAGTTTACCCGAAGAGGCATCTTTGACGATGAATTTCGGCCAGCCGGCTTTATTTGATGCCGCTTGTGGAAACGTGTGCTCGTTCGGATGTATTCCTTTCACATATTCAACGGTGTAGTTCGCTTGAAGGTCGTCGCAGAGCCGAAAGAGAAGATACATCTCCAGCAGAAAGCTGTTTGCCATGTCGAGCGGTGTTTTTGTCGACCAGAACGCCGCTTTGGTGAGCCTCGCACCTGCATCCTTCACCTCACGCATTAGATCTGAATCTGATGAATAGTTGGCCATGGAGTTGCTCGGAAGATCATTTCGAAAATGCGTTCTGATTCACTATTGCGTTCAATTCTGCCGTCAATGCGCGTGAACAAGGAAGGCTGTACGCCCCCAGAAACCCGCACTAGCGCGTCTGTGTCGGCTATCGTTATCGATTCGTAAAAGGCGGCGAGATCATGTTGCAGCATCGCCAAAGAGCCGCTCATTGTTGTGTCGCCGATTGCGATTCGGATCAGCTCGTAATCCAGACCCGTTTCACGCAGGCTTTCGGCCAAACGAACGATTTCATTCGCGTAAAAGTGTGCGTCGGCGTACTCGTTCAGTATGGTATCCCTCAACAACGGCCAAAGGACAGCATAGTTTGCTCTACGCAGGAGAACACCAGCATCGATCTCGGCGACGCGTTGAACGAACACCAGGAGCCTCTCAACTGGCAAGCTGTTCACAAACGTGCCAAAACCCGTGCGTGACCAGAATATTCGGCCAGAAATGATCGTGTCAAAGTCGTCGTCGGAAAGTTTTACAATGCGATTGCGAAAGTGGAACTGAGGTGCGGCAAACCTCGTAATTCGTTCGAGTGAATATGTAAAATCTGAAAGTATTCTTCGCGGTTCCAGGTCGACACCATTGGCGAAGGTCACCTGCGAGACTTCTTCCCTTCCTGTGTCCTTATTCGCTGAGCGGGAGACTTGGTCAACCGTACCGCGTCGAACGAAGTGAATGTCTCGATCCATGCGTTTGAAGAACACAATTGTGTCATTTTCTCGAATGTTGGGGATTCTTCCCTCCCCATTGGTCAGCGTGCCTTTCGCAACGCTGGCATCATGAATCGCCCAGCTTGTCATTGTGAGACTTCAATCACTTTTCTTGCCTCGCATAGCTCCGAAGTACTGCTCGATATTGAAGGGGCTGAATGTCAAACTTTGATATCAGTTGCTGGCCAGAGTATTTCTTCTGGGTTGGTTTCGTGAGCGCATTGGTAACGACGAATAGAACAAACCGGGGATCCGTCTTCGCTTTGTTCAATTCATTGGCGGTAATAATGAATTGCTCGTCTGGTCCGGAAGTTCCCTTCACCTCCACGCATTCGAACTTATCGCCCTTGGTGCAATGAAGGTCGTAACCGACTTTCTCTCGCTCTACAGACTTTACTTGCCACTCTGCTGCTTCATACGCCTTGGTCACAGCACTAACAGCAGCGACTTCAACTTTTTTGCGTTCTTCCGGGGCCGTTTGAAAGAAGCCGCCAGAAGATTGCTTGATTGCCTTCTTGCTTGGAAGGGACCTTGATTTCACCGATCGAAAACGCCGATTCAAGTAATCCACTGTGGACGCATCAAGAATTCGTCCCATGATTTGGCGATACGGAATTTGGTAACCGGTCGACTCAGTGATCTCTGCAACAGTAATTGGTTTGTCCTCAGGCAGTACTTGAAGATTGTCAACTGGACGACGATATTCCCCGACGGCTCCAAACACTGACTGACTTGGCGAGGAGTAGGAATCAACAGCTTCCGCTCGGGCAATGATTCCGAAACCGGCTCGGAAATAGAAGACTATGTCCCCTGGGTTGGGCCGGTTTAACGTCACTTCGGCTCCGAGGCCTTTGCAATGTCCCCATGCCGCGACAACTTGCTGCTTCAGCATGACCGCATACTTGCCTTCGCCCTCCGGTTCCGTTTCATCAGTGTTGAAAAGCCAGTGCTCCACCTGGTTACTCCCACTCACTGGTCGTGAACCCTAAGTTGTTGGCGTTTTCTGATGTGGCCCGTTTGATTTGATCGGACGCGCCTTCCGGGAACTCGGCAGTGATTTCGACGGACACTTTAAGGACAGCATTGGGGTCGCTCGCCAAAAGGCTGATGATTTCATCGGCGACATTGACCATTTGCATCTTCGCGCCCGAAGGCGTGATGTCGATTGAGCCGTAGTACGTCTTTGCTTTCTTTGTCGTCTCGATCGCCGTGCCGCCTGCCGTTGCCTTCGGTTTATCGCCCCCTGATAGACCGTTCTCTTTAACGGCAGTGTTGCCACTTGTTTCCGTGCCCGATGCGTCTAGCGTTTCAGGTGGTGGCATTCTGATACTGGCTTCGTACGTTGCCGCAGCTTCGGGGTCGATTAGCAATAACGTCGCATCAAACTGCACGTTATCATCGCCAAATCTGAATCCCTCATATTTGTTCCCGGTCTGACCAAATGCAGTTCCGTAGAAGTCCCTGCTTCCCGCGCCCTTGATGATCGCTTGTTCGAGTACCCTACGGTCCTTCAATCTTGGCAGGTAAAGGTAACGTAGCGAGTCTTCCCAAAAGGTTTTTGCCTCGACCGCAGGCCGATCACTTTTCCAATAGAGTTCTTGAAGCTTTGATCGCAAATGAATCGGAGACCACGCCGAGATGACCAACTCGTTCTCCACACAAACACGCTCCACCTCAGGCGCAAACGCACCACCACTGGTATTGAGCTGAAACGCCTCAATGGTTGTTTTGGAGTCCGTCGGCTTATGCTTCACGGGGCAGAGCAACCATTTAAAGCACTCGCGAACAACACGCGGAAGCACGTCTTCAGCGGTTTGCAATTCTTTCTTCGCTTGGTTTTCCTGAAGGCGGTCAATGTTCAGCCGTTGCTCTTTGACATCGTCCACAATTGAGCCCCAGGCGAGCGCAGTACGAATGCAATCGTTGACGCGTGAAAGCGTCCCCCAGTCCGGCGCAATGAAAATCAAACGGTTGCTACGATGGCGAGGTGAAGTGCCGTGGTTGGTGAGATAGTTCTCAACCTCCTTGAAAGCGTCTCTGGTGTTGTCCTTCTGGAATGCGTGCTTAGGTGGAAGAATCACCAATCGCAATGATGCGTCATCGGGAACGTCTTCGTGGGGAATGAACGGATGGACGCCTTCAAAGTAGGTGACTCCAGAAGCCAGCTTTTTGGTGACTTCACCCAGCTTCTTGAAGATGTCTGTGTTGAGGTCAAAGCGTCCTTTACGATCCTCCATTTCCCGGCGAAGGTTGGCACGCGTGTCAAACCAGAAACGAGTTGAGTCCTGGGTCTTGTCACCGGACGTGTTGAGATAATGCAAGCGATCCGACAATCGATTCAGTGCATCCGAATACAGCGACGATGACTGGCCCGGCTGTACGCATCCCAGTAACACGCGACCACGGTCGATACCACGAGTGTCGGGCTTTCCTGATGACCCCTGTGACGAGCCAGCCGACGGAGCGCTGCCGAGGAATAGTGTGCGAGCGACGCGACGGGCGGCGTGGTACTCTCCAAATCGGGTTTCCTTGGTGTCAATTGCTGTTGTTTCAGCTCTTTCACCGTCAATGTCTTTCTCAAGTACCGCATCCCAACCGGCGGACAAGTAGTAGACCAACTCATTACGCGAGTCACCATCGTATAGTGGCAGGCTGCTGGGCAGGATCAAACCGTCACTGTTGTTGTCTTTCCACAACCGGTAGATCACCTTGGCCATCAACTTTAGGACACCGCGAGTTCGCTGGAAACCTTCCAAGGTTGTCCAGTCCTCGTACAAACGATCAAAGACTTCGGGGTGAATCGGGTAGGCTTCGGTCAGTCGGTCATAGTAATGTGACTCTTGCGTTTCGGAAGGCATCCTGCCGCCTTCAGCAACGTACATGTCGGCGAACGCCCGGCAAGTCGCATCACGTGCTTCAGCATTTTTGACGCTATCGAACAAGCGACGACGTACAATCTCGAATGCTTCTTCCGTTGCGACTGGCTTCCACAATGCTTGTACGCGTCCGAAAGTCTTTTCCATTGCCTTGAGCGCTTTGATTCCACGCTCGCTTCCCGCTTCAATTTCCGAATCTGGGAGTGAGGCCAGCACGATCGCATTGGGAACAAGCTTGGCCGCCTCGGTCAAGGAATGTACGAAAGACAAATTCGTATCGTAGGTTCCTCCGCTTACGGCACCATTCTCTGGAAATTGACGAATATATGCGACAAGCTCGTCTACCAGCACCGCGCAGGGTGAACAGTCATGAAGCAGCTGACGAATGATCTCTTTTCCCGGCGACGTTCCGTTCTCATCTGCCTCCTTCACCAGCTTGTAACCTTCGTCACCGCCAAGTTGATAACCGAGTTCGCCCCAAAGCGTCCGGATCTCCTTGCGACCGCGCTTCCACGGTTGCCCGGGAGACAAATCAGCTCCGTCAATAACGGCAACGCGGGACTTGGGCACATCCATCAATCCGGCCTGGTCGAGCAAGCCAGGAATCCCAGCCAATTCAGCCAATGATCCGGTGCGAGTTGCCATGTGGTAGACGGCCAGCATGGTGTGCGTCTTGCCGCCGCCGAACGCCGTTTGCAATTGAATGACCGGATCGCCGCCTTTGCCATTGAGCCGATTCGCAACCGACGTCAACAACAACCGCATGCCCTCAGTGATGTACGTGCGGTCAAAAAACTTGACGGGATCCTGGTACTCTGGCGTCGCCTTTCCGGAGTGCACAGCAGTGATGTCCGCAGCAAACTCTGACTGCTGAAACGTTCCTTCCAGAACGTCCGCGTGCGGGGTGATGTTTTCTCGCCAAGGTTTTATTGGTGTCATAGTGGGAATCAATTGGCAGCTACAAAATCAATGAATAAGTGGCGAAGCGGAGCCGAAAGCTCATCATCTTCAATACGAGCTAGCTCCTCTTGAGCGTATGCCTTCGCATCCGCAGGCTCAAAATCCATCAGTGCCTGGACTATTCCCGGCTCAAGCTGGAAGTAAAGCTGGACGACTTTAGCTCGCCTTCGTCGCAACGGACCTCGGTCCTCATCGAGATTGAGGACACGAAGCGTCTCTTTTGCTCTATGCTCCTCCAACGGATTAAGACCTTCCCGCAATTTGATGGAGCCGTCAGTTTGAAAGTGGAAGAAATGATCTGGATCTTCGGTTGACGGGTCGATCAGGTCATTCGCTTGATAAGGCCAACCTCGTCCAGGCAAATCTTTGTGATGGCCACACGACGTATTTGCTCCACAACAACCCAGAAGATTTGACCACGCAAAGGTCAAAGACTGATGCTGTGATTTTCGCCGGAAATGCTCAATATGTCTCGTGCGACCGAGAAAGGATTCGCAATACGCGCATTTGCCCTTCTGCATTAGATCCAGTTGAATCCACACTGACTTCTTGTCTTCTCCAGTAAAGTCGTTGTCCCAAGTGTGCGTTTTGTGGCAGTAGTTGCCGAGGCATTCCGGAGCCTGCGTAAGGGAGCGGTCGAGCTTCTTCATTGCTACCCCTTTCCTGCACGGTCTTTGAATGCAAAGAAACGCTCCAAACGTTCGCATTCCTTTATGACGGGATGTTTCGGTCCAAAATGCTCTAGAAGTGCAGAACGCAAATCAGCTGCTGCCCGCGAATCCAGATTTCGAGTCTCGACGAGGCTTCGGTATTCGTTGAGCATCTTCGCTTCCGGGACGGGGGGCACTGGATCAATGCCCATGATCTCCGCCAAAACATCCGTACTCTCGACACCGCGTGTTTGAAAATCGGGTGTCGTTATGTCGCCGATGCCATCCTCAACATGAACGACACGAATTGAATCGCTGTCGAGCGTAGAAAGCACTTGAGGACTGTGAGTCGTTAGTACGAATTGAACTTTCGGGAACGCTTCCGTAAGAAGCGTAGCGATTTGCTGTTGCCAACCGGGGTGAAGGTGCAAATCTACTTCGTCGATCAATACAACGCCCTGAGTTAATTCGCATGCGAGGTCGTTGAAGTGCGGATTCAGCCGGCAACAGCGATATGCCATGTCTGCCACAATTGCGATTGTGGTTCGCACACCGTCGCTCATCACTCCGGCGGGCAGCCGCCGACCATCCTCGTGTTCTACTGTTAAGATGCCATTCTTCTTTGGATCATCGTTGTATTGCCAAACGAGGCTAGACCATTCGGTTGGCTGCAAGACATGCTTGACGGCTACATTAATCGTATTGAGAAGCTGAGGTAAATTCGTGGACTTGCGAAGAACGCTCTTCTTTCGGAGAAACTCGTAAGCACCACCATACCATTCGACGAACCGCCGAAAGGTTGTCAGAGGATCAAAACAGTCGTCGTAGCCCTTTAGTCTGGAATCCTCAAACTTTGAGACGAGGGAGATCTCTTCATCATCAATGACCGCGGTACGAGTTGCTTTGTAATAGGCGAGGACAGGAAGATCGACCTGGTCGTGTTCTTCTCCATCTGGGTCCAGAAACATTGCAGTGCGAAGCTCCTTGACACTTTGCACCCGTTCACCCAGACGGCGTTTTGCAGTCGTGCGATTTCTTTCCCACGAAACGCTAACCGCGTTCACCGTTGCCTCGGCCCGTATGACAGTTGGCAGACACTCGCGCATTTTCCTGTCGCTATCGAGCGTACGGTGAATATTCCTAGCCAGTATCGTTTGTGTCGGCTTGCTGGGAGCCATCCCAAATACGAATGACTCCAGTGAGAGCATGATCGCTTCAAGAAGTGCTGTCTTGCCCTTTCCATTGTTCGCAACAAGCACGGTAACCCGGGGATGCAAATCAAGTTTACACTCAGCGAAGCAGCGGAAGTTCTTCACTTCGATGCTGTGAAGTTGTAAGGTGTCTTTAGGGACTGCCTCTGTATTCATTAGAACAGCTCTCCTTGACTGATCCGTGGTGCGGCCGACTCGATGTTGGTCCAGCTAGTGATCAGTTCGTTGTAAGCACGCGCATCGTCCGCCCAGTTCTTTCGCTCACAAAGCGTGTACAAGCGATATGCGAGCTGTCTAGCAGCTTCGGATCGGGATTGAACGGTGCCGTGGCCGAGAAGTTTACCGGCGGCTGATTCGCCACCTTGCCGCAATGCACGGATTAGTTGATGCAGGACTTCCCAAACCGGGATTCTCAGGTCATTGCTAGGATCCCAATCAGCCGGAAACTCGTTCCATCGGAAAAGTTGCACCTTGCCACCGTTGCTGTTTAGTACCCCTGCCTCTTTCAAACCGGAAACGCTGGTCGCTTTTGCACGCGCCAACACATCAGCTTCGCCAAAGATGCCCGGTTCCCAGCCGTGTTGATCAAACCAATGCAAACAAAACTGCGTGTCCGCATCAAAATCGTCTTCGGCTAAAAAACGGTTGATAAGCTGAAGTGCAGTGCGAACCGACATCGATGATCCATCCGCTTCGAGTACTGCTGAATACTTTGAAAAGACGGCCATGCCAGGGCCAATTACCGCTTGAGACAAGTCCACCGGCGCTACTGGTGAAGGCAGGCCTTCGCTTTCGCGTGTCATCGCGTCGATGGCTGCGGGCAGAGTAGCATTCAGTTCACGAATGAATCCTCGCCGAGAGATTGAATCGGCCCCAACAGGTCGTCTTCTGCATACCAACACAACTGACGAAGCCAGCGCATTCATCTTCTTTTTTAAATTACCGGTAAGCTCCGTACGCATTGGCCAAGTGCCGCCAAGCGCAAAACCCGACCGGTGAATTGCTTCGAGAAACGAATCCCAGCCCGTATTGGTCGTGGAATCCCCTTTCGTCTCAGACTGCTTGAAAGAGTAGTAAATTGTCGTTGGATACGCAGGATGTGATTGATCTGAGATTGACTTCATTACTTCCGTCATGCCGTTCAAGAAGAAGTCTTCTGCTGCTTCATTTCCTCCGTGTCTGGTTGGGGAAGCGATGAGTTCGTCAGATTTTGGAACTGCAATAGTTGAGAGCAGTTCCGGATAGAAGGGGCGAAGTGCTCGCCTTAGCCAGACATAAAAGAAATCGGACAAATCGGCGTAGCTGACGTTGTCATAGTAGGGAGGGTCGGTCGAAACAACTCGATTTAGTATCTCGACGTTTTTTGCATCACGCTGTTCAACACGCCCCGGCACACTAGAGGTAAATGAGCTAATCACCTTCGTCAAATATTTAACATTGGTCAGAAGCGTACCACCAGCATTTGAGAAAGGATTGCTTTCCGCAAAGTCCCAGGTCATCGGAAGAGCCTGGCGCATGAATACTTGTTTAACCAATTCGTCCTTTTTGTGAGAGCTCCAGACGCACAGAGTTGACGAGTAATTGGCCATCCGACTCAGTGCAAAAGCCAGATAAACAACGATCGCGCGCGAATAGGCTTCAGTATCAAAACGCTCAGCTTGGTCATCCCTGATGTCGTGCTCTATTCGTTCTTTCACGGCCACTAGCAACTCACAGAATGTATCTAATGCCAAGACCTGCCTGTCAGTAAAAAGATCTCCAATATTGGACATGCCATATACAGGTGGCTGAAAATTGCGGTGTTTTTTCGGCATCTCGCTGTTTGGTCGCCAGCTAGGCTCTGCAGAGTTCGCGGATTCGACCTGCGACGTTGTTGGCTCGAGATAAATTCGTTCCCTAACTCCTTCTGCAACGATTGCCATCATTCTGCAACCCATGCGCCCCGCCTTTGCCTCAGACCGGATATAGTCGTATGGCACAGGGGACTCGGACATCAAGCATTTGAATGCCTTTCTTGTGCCTGCAGATGTCCCCGCTTTCGCCTCAATGGTTGGCGTACCGGTCTTGATTGTAAATTTGTAGCCATTTCTGGCTAAAACAGGCTCCACGTACGCTTCTTTGCCTGGCTTCGTTCCGAGCATAAAGGTGCTTACAAGCGGAACTTCGATCGACGAGTATGCTGGATTGGGACTTCGGACGGTTCGTGCCCAAAGCCAAGCTATAACGGTCAGCTTCTTTCCCCGATAGGGTTCCAAGTCTGGTCGTCTCTCAATCATTTCATCCGTGATCGTGACTTTCGGGTATAAATGGCCGATACGTTTTCCAGCTTCGTCACGCATCCACTTGCCGTAGTAGTGGACGTCGTCGGCTAAGCCTTCGGCGCCCTTCCATTCACGCTCGACCAATCTTTTGTCAGCTCGCGAATCAAGATTGACCGGTGGCAATCCCGCGAACTTCGGTGGAATCTCGATCATTGCCTTGTTTATCAAAACAGCGACAGGATTGAGGTCGCTCGCGTACGCTTCTAACCCCAGACGTTGAGCCTCCAATGGGATTGTGCCCCCGCCAGCAAACGGATCATGCAGACCAGGCATTCTGTCCGGATCGAACAACTCGGCCGCTTGCGGATGGTCCTTGTTCAGCTCGCAAGTCTCCTGCCAGCTCCTGCGAATTTCGGCACGAGCAATGTTTAGCACGTCTTCGTTGGTCGTATTCTCCCACAACACCAAATCTTCGATGATCTTGAACAAACGCGCACGTGACTTCGTCCAGTGACCACGAACCTGCTTGTTTGGCTCTTTCCCGGGGTTCTGGTAGTACCAAAGGTCTTCGGGGTCGTGAACCAATTGCGAAAAAATCACGGCGCGTGCAGCGGCCAGCGGACGCCGAGCCCACCACAGATGCAACGTTGAAGGGTGTCCGTGCCGAATCGATTTTTCCCGTGCAGACGCCGCATTGATCGCATCCAGCGGCAGCGCCACCTCTATCAGCTTCTTCGGAGATTTGATCTCGTGAGTCATTCAGGATTCTTGTTGAAAAGCATTGTTATTCGATAGGATTGCGAGTGCGAATGTCCACTTCCGGCCGGATCGCAATTGCGGCTCGCACTTCGTCGTAAATAGAAATGTCGATGCCTTCCGCAACTTCCAGGGACACGGCAAGCCCATAATGGATCGGGGTTTGAACTTTCGCGGCGTCGGATTTGCAGCTGACTTTAACCCCGATCGAATCACCACTCGTAATTGCGATAGCTTGATCGCCTTCAAAAACTTCGTGCTGAACGGTTCCGCGTCGGACCGCTTGCCAATCTGCATCTTGACGGTCATTGGCGAGTCGATTGCCAGGCATGTCGAACCACAATTGCGCGGCGCGATATTTCTGGTTCGTCGATACGATTGGTGAGAACCAGGCTAGCGTAACCGTCAATCGTCGCACGGTCTTTCGCGATCCGAGACCGGTAGGAAGCGGCATTGCAAATTCGTGGCCTTGCTCTTCGCTGAGCGACCCGAAACCCAAAACTGTCGCACGCTGCTTTGTGCATTCAAGCATTCGGTTGATGTCAGGTTCGCCATACCCCAACCATCGACTGACTGCATGTTTTATTGAACGAGAATCATGATTGGCCGAAAGAATGTTCCGTAAACGATCCCCGGCGACGTCCCAGTCCGATGAGTGGACGACCAAGGACTTCAATAGGGGAGCCAAGTACGGATCAACAGGGACGTCGCTTGCTTGTTCGTCAAGCAATTCGGTGAGCGTTTCATACGCAAAGCCGAGGCTTCTGGTAACAAGTGCAGCAGCGTTGCTGGTTCCACGCGAATACGAGGTTTTCGCTCCATCGCCGGGAACGGTTCCGGGAGCGGCAACTTGGTGCCCCGGTCGTCGCCGGTGCGGCCGGCAAACAACCCGATTTCCGTCGAGTGCGAAATCGTAGAGTACCCGCCCACCTGGATAAACAACTTCGGGCTTGATTGACCGGCGATAGCCACTTCCAAACGATGCAATGGGGCTTGGTAGGGGAGTGCGATAACACTCAAACAAACGCCCGGGATCCAGCTCGCCGCTCGAATCGTGATTTGTGGCGTTAACTGTTAACCCATTGATGGATTCAGCAGGCGACAACATCCGACGATGTCGTGATTCACGATAAAGAGCCTTGATGATCAGTTTTTCACGTTCGTCTTGACTCAGCGCATCGAGCTCTTCCTTGGACTTGGAAACTGGAATGTCGCCCAGCTGATTGCCAGCGCTAATGACAAACAAAACTCCATACTTATGGCTCAACCAGTCAATCAGACGAGCGAATGGGCTAACCATTTGAAGAAAAGGACGGCTTTGATCGCCAATGGAGAGGTTGATAATTTTGACTGTAGGTGCTGATGGTGGCGAACCTTCTTCGCCTTCATACATTCGTCGAACAGCACGATGAATCACATCAATCGAGAGCTGGTCAGAAGGCATTCGCTCTGGGTACGGCGGATTAAGTGATTCCACCGGAATAGTGATCGGACGGACATAGACAGGCCGTGTTAACGGTGGCTCACTATTCGTAAGATCTCCCCAAACGACTAGCGAGCACATGCCAGTGCCATGAATCCGGTCTCGCACTTGGTAGGTGGGAGAAAGATCATCGGGATCTTCAATGGACAGCCTGTCTCGCAACAGCAGGTGATTCTCAACTGGCAATCCGTCCAGAACTGCGATGCAGGGATCACCAGTCGGATAGGGGAAACTGCCACGATCGGGTGCTTCGGCTCGCTCCTGACCGTCGAGACGTTCGCCTGCCGCAATCTGTCCGGTCGGCCGGAAGTACATGATGCTGTCGCACTTGACCAACTCGGTGCTTGGGTTTTCTAAGATTCCTACGATCGCCCGCCTTGGCAATTCAACGAGCATGGCGTGATATGCAATTGCGGCAAGCTCGCACGATTGAAGTACATTGCCACCGACACGGTTAACAAGTCGCGTTATCTCTTGCTGCGATTGGTTGCGAATATCCTGCGAACCTCGATACCAGAGCTCGATTTCCGTCCGAATGACTTCGTCAGGTGCATGTTCTAATTCTTCACGCCAGATTTCGAGTGCACCACTCTCTTCTAGACGATCTTGGACATCCCATCGACGAATGTCGTAGAGTTTGTCAAAGACATCTCGAAGCGAGGTCAGCCCGCGTTCCCACACGACATTGCGATCGTTCTTGTATCGCTCCCATTGAGCCAAGAGCTGCTGCATCGCCGCTTGATCGGTGAATACGAGATATAACCGCCCACGCATCGTCTTATCGTTGGGGTTCTCGTCCGAATCGGTGCGGTAAAAGTCATCATCGGGCGCGATCTCGTCGATTTCAAACTCGCCCAACCACTCCAAGCCTTCGATACGTCTAACGGCGGTGGCAAATCCACTTACGCTGCCGACGGTCTCAATGACGATCACTTGACTCGGATCAATTCCGTCGGGCGATGCAAGCACCTCTGCTGCCCGGCGCTCGAACGCGTCTTTAAGCCGAGTCAATTGCAGCGTCACTCGCTCACCTTGACGTGAATGTGACGGGCGAGTGAAGTTGTCACCGCCCCCGCCACCCAATGCGCTGCGATTCGCTTGCTGTGGACTTGGGAAAATTAAAAGAGGTCGCTCCGCCATTACGCGTTGCCTCCGTCTTCACTTCCTGCGTTGACGGATCGCGCCTTCCAGGTTTTGAGCGTGTCTTGGACGATCTTCTTTATGTCGCCATCGGGCTGCCTGAGTATATGGCGTCTCATGACGCTGATAGCGAATTCTTCTGCTTCAGCGAAGTTGATGCCATACAGCTTCTTGGCGAGCGTGTCTGGAGCAAGTCCAAGTGGTTGTTTAAGTCGTTTCTCAAACTTAGCAAACCATTCAGCGAGTTGAGCGCGAGTGGGCATGGGGAGTTCGACACGAACCTGAAACCGTCGCCATACGGCCCTGTCTAATAACTCGGGATGGTTTGTGGCACCGATCACGATGACGTGACTGGGGAGGTCGTCAATTTGCAAGAGCAACGAGCTGACGACGCGTTTGATTTCTCCAGTGTCGTGAGTGTCGCCGCGTTCCTTTGCGATCGTCTCGACCTCGTCGAAGAACAGGACGCACTTTCGTGTTCTTGCCGCGTCCAGCAGACGTTTAAGTCGAACGGCGGTCTCGCCAAGATAGGCCCCTACAATTCCGTCGTACCGTACTCGAAGCAATGGAACCATTAGCGACTCGGCAATCGCTTCGGCCAAGGATGTCTTGCCGTTTCCAGGTGGCCCAACGAAAAGGAGGCGATTGCGTGGCTCCAGGCTGTACGATCGAAGCAGATCAACACGGTGGTGCTCCGAAATCACTTCCTTGATGATTAATTCAACATCAGACGGCAATAGAAGCTCATCAAGCGTTCGCTCGGGAACTTTCTCGATGTACAGATTACCAACGCGAGCCTCGAGTGAATGCGAACCATTGATTTGTCCATTGGGCGTTGCTGCGGTGGCAGTTTCTTGAGGAGCTACGGTCAATAGGTCGCCCAGTCGATCCGCTAGCACCCCGTGGTTCTTCGCGCGTTCCTCAACAATGAGTGCTTCCACCGTTTTACGAAAGCGCACACGATCCCCTGACATCCCGTAGGTGACTAAATCGGCAATGAGGTCGCACGTGCCATCTGGCGTTCTTGTTATCTCAAAGGTATTGAGGACTAATATTTGGACAAAGAAAACTGTGTTGACCTAGCGGAGTCGCTCGGCCCGTTTGAGTAGATGACTTAACTTGAAGTTAATCGACGATGTTCCCCAAGGCGGCTCGGAGTCGAACGGATTGGTTAGGTAATGGACGCTTTCGACGGAATCGTCCTCGTTGATCTGCACAATGGCGAGAATAAACTTTTCGGATTGGTTCAGTGCATATAACATCTCATTGCGTGTAATTGTGACCGTATCGGCCCCCTTTGCTCGGCCCTTGACTTCGATGTGCCTCGCATCAGATTGGACGCCGTTCCCATTGGTTGGGTAGGATGTGATGTCCCAACCACATTTGGCGGCAGCCACATCTTCGACACGGCATCCCATTGCTTCTTCGATCTCGATGACCGCATCCATGGCGATCTTCTCGGAACGCGCTCGGGCTAGCGGGTCAGCAGACGTATTGCCGGGCGTTGGTTTTTGATCTTGCTCCGCATGAATAAGGCCAATCGGGATCACTAATGCACCACTGACCACAACGGGGGTGCCCGAAGTCACGTGTCGCATCGACTGCAAATCCTTCTTGCGGCTTTCTAACCGCGATGTCATCTCGGTGATCGTTCTCTTGGCGTTGTCCAGATTGAGCCGTACATCTTTGCCTGCTTCTGCATCTTCTTTCAGCTTCATCCATCGATCCGTCCAAAAGTCAATCTCTTTAGTCAGTCGTTCGTGGACAGCGCCAAGAGTTTTATCGACGTGAGCGATTCGCCGATCCGCGACTTCGGCGTAGTGCTCAGGGACCAACGTCGTGGCAGCAAGCGTGAGGGCTTGTTGGTCGAGATTGGCTTTGAGCCAATCAGCATTCAAAATAGAATCAACAATAGTCTGCTGTTCTGTGGCAATAGGCTCCAAATCAAGGTGCGGAGCCCAGCCGGCAAAAGTGGCTTCGCCATTTCGGGTGACCCTAACAAACTGCAACCGTTTAGAGATGACGGTGCCGTCGCCCGACTTGACTTCATGTGTCAACATGAAGAGAAGCCATGGATCGGATCCTTCGTCAGTGGGATCGACAAGAACTGCACCTTGACGGAGCAGATTGGCATTCTGTTCCAAAATCAAATCGCTAACGGCTAACATCAATGGATGGCCGGGATGCAGCATGACAGCGGGCGTAATACCAGGTTTGTCAAGCGGTTGCACGGCTTCCTTGGTGAAGCACACCCTTTCGTAACGGCGCAGTACGGGAGATTGGTCGCGGCGATTGCGGCCCGTGATACGTCGGTCGCGTTCACGAAGTGATCCGGGTACATGAGTGACCTCAAACCGGCCGGCCTCGCGGGGGTGCATGCTGCCACCGATTTGCTCGAATGCCTTAGTAAAGAAAGATCGAATGAAGTACGGTTGTAGCCGCCTTGCTTCAGCCTTTTCCATTTCTGATTTGACCGCGAACAGCCGCTCAGGACCAAGCGTTTCTTGCGACAAAGCGTTTCGATCGAGAACTTGTTTGATGTGGGTATGATCGAGTGTGTCGTCGATAACTTTTGACAGTCGAGCACGTGTTTCAGGGAGATCGGAATACGTAATCGCGTCCATCAACAGCGATTTCAAGCTCACGTCCTCAAATAGTTCACCAAGGATATCGAAGACGCGTCCTTTCAATGCAACAGCTTCAACTTCTAACTTGGTAAGCAGGCGGTGATAAACCTCGCCCTCTCGGGTTTCTTTGGCTACGAGATTCCAAAGGTGACACACTTCAGTCTGCCCAATGCGGTGTATACGACCAAACCGCTGCTCCATGCGGTTGGGATTCCACGGCAGGTCGTAGTTGACCATCAAGTGAGCGTTCTGAAGATTAACACCTTCTCCAGCAGCGTCGGTAGCGATCAAGACGCGAACGTCGGGATCACTTCTGAACAATGCTTGGTTCTTTCGCCGGTCATCTCGTTTGACGCTGCCATGAATAGTGACAATCGCATCGTAGCTTCCAAGGACGCCAGCAATTTTTTCGTAGAGATAATTCAGGGTGTCTTTGTGCTCGGTGAATATAATGAGCTTTCGCAAACGACCGGTAGCGTCTTTCAACTCCGGCGATCTCTGCAGTATCTTCGAAAGCTCATCCCACTTACGATCGAGTCCAGATGCCACAACCGCTTTAGCACTGGCTTCTAGTCCTTCGAGGATCAAGATTTCTGCCTGCAATTCCTCAGGAGTTTGCGAAGCTGTCGCGCGATCGACCAGTTCTTCTTCTAGCCGCTCCTGTTCCTCCGCCGTGAGGTCATCATCGTCTTCTGGAACGTCGTCCAATGTTTCGGCTAGAAGCTGTCGCCCGCGTTGGCTGATCTTTTCCTCAGGCAGGCGCTTCTCTAATCGCTCTCGTCGGCGTTTGAGCGATTGAAAGATGGCTTCGGGGCTGGAAGCCAATCGTCGCTGCAAAGCTGTAAGGGCGAACCCAACTGATCCCTTTCGCTGGCCACCCAACGCCTCGGCCTTACCCATTTCCGTTTTGACATACTGTGTAACCGCTTCATAAAGCGCGGCTTCCATATCCGACAGTGTGTAGTTGACGGTATAGGCCTTTCGTTCCGGAAAAAGCGGCGTTCCATCGAAACGCAATAGTTCTTCCTTGACCATTCGCCGCATCACGTCGCTGGCGTCGACCTTGTGAACTCCATCGCGAAACTTGCCATAGAATCGGTCAGAATCGAGAAGCGAGAGAAAAAGCTGGTAGTCTTCTTCCTTGCCGTTATGGGGAGTGGCGGTCATCAACAGCAAGTGCCGTGATGCCGCACCTAACTTTTCAGCCAGTACAAATCGCTTCGTCTTGTTGAGCTTGTTGCCGAAGTAGTGGGCTGCGCACTTATGTGCTTCGTCGAAGATCGCTAAATCCCATGGGACGGCGCAGAGTTGATCACGCAACTCCTCATTTCGAGATACTTGGTCGAGGCGGATAATCAGACGATCGTTGTCGTCAAACGGGTTTCCGCTGGGTGAAGCTAATTCGAGGTCTTTCGAGAAGACCTTAAATTCCAGACCGAATTTTTCCCACAACTCGTCACGCCATTGTTCGACGAGGCTTCCCGGTGAAACGATGACGATCCGCTGTGCATCGGCTCGCATGACGAGTTCGCGGATATAGAGCCCAGCCATGATGGTCTTGCCCGCTCCTGGGTCGTCAGCCAGTACAAACCTCAACGGCTGACGCGGCAGCATGGATTCGTAGACCGCCGTGATCTGGTGGGGCAACGGCTCGACGTTGGACGTGTGAACGGCCATCATCGGATCGAACAAAAACGCTAAATCGATCCGTTTGGCTTCAACGGCTAGCTTGAATGCTTCTCCATTGCCGTCGAAAGACCACGGCGTTTCCGCAGTCGCAATGGAAATGTTCGGCTCATCCGCGGCGCTAAGGAGGCGTTCTTTTACGCCACCATCGGACGTTCGATAGAAAACCTGGACCGCACCGTCACCAATGGCCGCGACAGCAGCGACCGTCGCTAGGCAGGATGGCTCAAGCCCCTCGAGTGTTTGTCCTGGTTGAATGTCGTGAATTTTCATCGTGCGCCATCTTGCGTGCTGTCGTCTTCGTCACTCCGTTGCAAGCTCGTTCATTTTCCTAGCGAGGTTTTGTTGAACCGCCGTCGTTACTGTCCAACCAACGATCAATCGTCTCGCGGCGAAAACGCCAATGACGTCCAACCTTTTGGCCAGGAACACTGCCTTCCTGGACCAATTTGTAAAGTGTCGACTTCGATACCTTTAGGTAGGCCGCAAGCTCTTCAATAGTCAGCACGCAGTCGTCGGTTGCCTGGTCTTGCATGAGATCTCTATCCGATTGCACCTTCATCGCCGGACCCTTGCAGAGCGTAGACGAATGGTTTGACACGTTTGGTCAATGAATGGCCCAATTGTTGCGGCAACTAGCAGTTATTGTCAATTACTGGTGATCACTGCCCGAACTTCGCTCCGCCCAGAAACGACAAAACCCTTGGGAATGCTAGGCTTAGTCAATCGCGATGATCTCACGACATCCGGGATAATTGGAGCTAGCCCAGAACCGCTTTCCGGCATGCTTCCCTTTGGCAGCCTTGCGCTTCACCATTGCGGCTTCGCATTTTGGGCATGTCGGAGCGGAAGAATTGTCTGGCGGCGGCGTAACTGAGGGAGTCACTTGCCCCGTTCCTTCAGCAAGCATTGGAATCAGCCTACCGATTTCGTTTCGGACTTCGGCAATCGAATAAGTGCGAGCGGCGGGCACGTGCAGAATAGGAAGTCCAGCTGCGGCCAAGGCGTCGTCGACGAATGCGTCACGTTCTTGTCGGTCTTTGCGATTGTGGCTGGCATCGTCGAGCTCGACGGCAAGCAACGGTTGCATCGTGGTCGGATCGCAGAGCAGGAAGTCGATGTGCTTGCTGCTGATTTTGTTTTCGAAACTTCGACTTCCTTCTTGTCGCGGCACGTAGAGCACGTCCCAAAGGCGGACCTTGTTGTTGATTGAGAACTGCTGACCGACCGCCTGCACAAGAATGCGATAGAAAGACAATTCGGCGGGCGAAAGAAATTTGTCTCGTAGACGATAAGGCAAACCGGGTTTTAAACCCTCCGCTCTATCGCCCGTGCCGATGCCAAAGAGCTTCAAAAGGAATCCTAAACATCCACTTCTCTGTGACTCCGCCATGCTTGTTCGCCTCGGACCTACTATTCAGCCATGTTGTTTCAGCGGAAATCTAGCACACCTCAGATGCAGCTTGAATCGCCAACCTGCCTGAAACCGCATCGACAAATCCGCTTTTGGATACCGAACGCAGTCGAGATCAAGATCACTGGATTTTTGAATGAAGATCTGGTTCGCATTGCACGCACAAACCCGATTCTCGTCATCTCATTCTGTCGCGTTTGAAAACGCAACCTGCTCGTGGAGACAAGACCTTTGATGAAGCAGCCGTGATCGAGTTACCGCTTGGTCGAAAAGGTCGCAGTCGTCCATCCCTGGAAACGCGGACGGTGGAAAGACATCGCGACCCGGCCACCAAAACTGTTTCAAGAAATCAATGCATCGAAGTTCTTCGATGCGATCCTCGATGAAGCTTTCTGCGACTTGTCATGAAGGTTGGTGAGAGGGCAAATCCCGTCAGCAGGGACTCGTCGCCTCGTCCACTACCGGTGCTTGTTGTCGCGATTGCTCGACAAAAGCAGCGGTTGAGAATGCTACTTTCGCGGAGCGAAAGGCGACACTCGACAATCAATCGCTCTGGCAAATCATCCGGCTTCATGATTCAACCCGCGATTTGAAATCCAATCGCTATGCCCGGAACAATTTGATCTTTGTAATGTTCATTTTGCAGTTTGCAATCCACCTGCTCCAATGTCGAACGCGAACCATCGGACTGCTTTCCACCGATCCCCGGGTTGGAAAGCGGGTAAACCGCTCCAACCATGCCGTACTTCACGCGGCTTCCATAGGTTCGATTTCTTCGTGTCGCTGTAGTGGATTTTGTTAAAGATCCTCCGAGTGATGGCTGGGATCTTTGACAAGATCCACTACGACAGAAGATGGTGATGGCCGGGATCTTTGACAAGATCCACTACGGGAGGAGATGGTTTGGGAGCTCCTGTATACGCTGACAGCAAAGCTGTTCCATGACTTGCTGGAGCTGGCGGTTCAAGATTGCGATGGTGTGGTCTCCACCGCGACTGCCGAGTGCCGCGGTTCCGTACATGATGGTCCGCCCCAGCATCGTAAACTTGGCGCCGACTGCCATTGCCCTGGCAATGTCTGGACCACCGCGGAGACCCAATTCCATCATGATCGTTACTTGCTTGCTGAATTTCTCGACAATCGGGCGAAGTGGAGGTCATCCGCGCTGGGTATCGTGGGTCGTATTCCAATTCCACTTTTTTCGCAGCTTAGTTTAGGTTGAAAGCGGTGCAGAGTTCGTCAATCACTTCATCGGACATCGCCGAAACGTTGCCGATCGCACGGGCGTTAATGACGGCTTCGGCTGTTGACTCCAAGACTTCCAGTCGATCGAACGTGTCCAGCACGGTTGATCCGGTGACCAAAACCCCGTCGTTCTGCAAGACTGCAGCCGGGTTCGACGCCGATACGTAGTCAGCGATGCTGCCGTCGTCACGATACTGAATTCCGTAGGGCACGCGCCGAACATCACGCAGGAAGACATAGCTCTCCGGGATCGTGCGAACGTCCAATGCAGTGTCCGTCACACTAAACGCCGTCGCATTGACCGGATGTGCGAATACGATCGCCTGGACGTGTGGGTGTTTTGCATAGATCGCCTGGTGGGCGCGAGCTGCGCGACTGGCCAGTTTGCCAGACTCGCGCCGGTCACCGCGAACAAGCACCATGTCGTCTGGCTGCAACAGTTCGCGGTCTTGTTGTGTTGGCGTAATCAAAAACGAATCGTTGCTAACGCGCGCCGAAAAACTGCCTTCGGTACTGATGAGCAGACGCTGTCGACAGCCACGACGGACGAAGTCACAGAGTTGCTTCCTCAGTTCACATTCTTGTGCCGCAGCATCGTCAAATTCACAGGAGTCGAAATCGACGCCTCGGCTTGCCGCCTGACTGAGTTGTGCGTCATCGAGAAAGCGCACGTCACCTAGCTGGTTAGCCTTGACCAGCGTTTTTCCCGCGAACTCAAATGCCTCGAATCGCTGAAAAGCGTCGGCCAGATCTCTTCCACCAACGACAACTCCGTGGTTTTCCAGAATGACGCTATCGCTACCCTCTGAAAAGGTTCGGGCAATGCTCTGTCCCAATGCTTCGCTGCCCGGACAAGCATAAGGTGCGAAGCCAAGTTTGCCGCAGACGGCGTGTGCTTGATGAAAGAGACGAGTGTCCGGCGATTTGCGGCAAATGCTGAACGCAACCAGAGCGACAGGATGCGCATGCACAATCGCTCGGATGTCCGGGCGTGCCGCGTAGATCGCTTTGTGAAACGGAAACTCGCTCGAAGGTGGATGCAATCCATCCGCCGTTCCATCCGCATGAACACAAACGATGTCGCCACGAGTCAGGTTGCCCTTGTCCACGCGTGCCGGTGAGATCCAAATGTTTCTTTCGCGATCACGAATCGACAGATTGCCACCTGAAGTGGTCGTCATGCGATAACGATAGATGCGATCCATCGTCTGCATGATCTGGTCGCGAGGATGAAGCGTATTGCGCATGCTGCTCATATCGATGTCGGCTGTTAGATAGTTACGTGCTGTTCGGTCAATTGTTGAAATCGCTGTACTGCCGCAGACCAGGATTCAGAATGCTCCGGCTCATATCGCGTAAGGTCGGACGACCGCCGCACAACTTCGCGAATGTCGGAGAGCGAACTCAATTCCCCGGCGGATCGGCATTGCACCAGGACATTGCCGAGCACCGTCGCTTCGACGGGGCCTGCGATGACAGGTATTTGGCAAGCGTTGGCCACGAATTGATTAAGCAATCGGTTTTGGCTGCCGCCGCCAACAATGTGCAGAACGTCGACCTTCTTGCCAGACAACTTCTCCAGCGAAGTCAGGACGTCAACATATTTCAGCGCAAGACTTTCCAACACACATCGAGTTGCCTGTCCCGCATCGACGGGCTCCGCTTGACCTGTAACGCGGCAGAAATCTCGCAGCGCATCAAACATATTGGGCGGGTTAAGGAACGAAGGATGCTCGGGATCGATCAAGGCGGTAAAAGGCCTCGCACCTAGCGCGCGCCGGGTAAGCTCGGTATACGTCATCTCATTCGAGGCTTTGTCGAATGCAATCTTCAATCGTTGAACGAGCCACAGGCCCATGACGTTTTTGAGCAGTCTCCAAGTTCCGTCGACGCCACCCTCGTTGGTGACATTCCGTTGCATCGCTTCGTCGCTCAGAATCGGAGCGGAAGTCTCTATCCCGACCAACGACCAAGTGCCAGAACTGACATACGCCCAGTTCTTCCCATCTTCCTTGCTTACCGGCACTGCCGCTACTGCGGACCCGGTGTCATGCGTTGCTGGCGCGACCACATCGATGGACGGCAATCCGGTGATCCGACTGACGGAATTGCGAAGTGTGCCGATGCTTGTCCCCGGCCCGACGATCTCCGTGAACATTTGCGAAGGAATGCGAAGGCGCTCAAACAGCGACCACGCCCAATCATTTGTTGTGGGATTAAAGCATTGAGTGGTCGTGGCGTTGGTGAACTCCGTGACCGCTCGACCGCTAAGACACCAATGGAAGAAATCAGGGATCATCAACAGACGCTTGGCATGATCGAGGAATCCCGGGCTCCGCTCGGTGGCCGCGGCAAGTTGATAGAGCGTATTGATCTCAATGAATTGAATGCCGGTCTGCTGAAACAATTCCGATCTGGAAATTTCCCGCGTGACCTTTTCAAGCATTCCGACGTTGCGTTTGTCTCGGTAGTGCCAAGGCAGTCCGAGCAATTCATCATTCTTGTCGAGCAAGATATAATCGACGCCCCACGTGTCGACACCAACGCTGCAGATACCTTCGTTACCGTCAGCAGCGACTGCACTAAGGCCGTTTTGAATCTCTCGCCAAAAGTGAAGCACGTCCCAACGCAGCGTTTCCGCAATCGCAACGCCACCAGTCGTAAACCGATGTTTCTCGGTAAGCCGAATTTGGCTGCCGTCAAAATCACCGAGCATAACTCGGCCGCTCTCGCCGCCCAGGTCGATACCGATGTGTTTTTGGGTCTTCATCAATACCCTTAACCCAGAGGTCGCACAACCGACGTACTGCGGTAGTAGTCCATTAATGTTTCAATCGACAACACGCCGCCACCGACACCGCTCTTATTGATACCACCGTAGGGTACGCCGTGAGCAAAAACGTTGTGTGCGTTGATCCAACTGTTACCGGCGACCAGCGATTCCGCCACGCGGTTGGCGCGGTCTTTGTCACTCGTCCAGACACTGTTGGCCAATCCGTAATCAGTATCATTGGCCATCGCGATCGCTTCCTCTTCGGTTTCAAAGGTGGCGACATAAGCCACCGGGCCAAAGATTTCCTCACGTGCGGCGATGTTGTCCAGTGATCCGGCAAGCAGTGCAGGCTTGACATAGTTGCCAACGTATCCATCGACGTTCGCCGGACCGCCCCCGCACAAGCACTCTGCTCCTTCCGCCTGGCCTTTGTTTTGATATCCGAGCACCCGCTCACGTTGCTTCAGGTTTACGACCGGTCCCATCTGGCTGCTGGGATCGAGTGGATGACCGATCTTCACATTCTGCATCAATTCTTTACAGCAGCCGACGAACTCGTCGTAGATGTCTTTCTGGATAAGCCAACGTGTTGCGTCGCAGCAAACCTGTCCGGTGTGAAACGTGATCGCACCGACCAATGCTTCGGCGGTGGCTTTGACATCGACATCGGCAAAGACAACCGCTGCGCCCTTGCCACCCAATTCCAATTTCACCGGAACAAGATTGCGTCCGCACGCTTCGCCCACGAGTTGTCCGACTTCGGGAGATCCCGTGAATGACATCCGCTTGATCTGTTTGTTGTTCGTCAGTGCCGCACCCGCTGCTGCACCACGGCCGGTGACAACGTTGATGACACCATCAGGGACGCCAACTTCTTTTGCCAACTGGGCCAAATAGATAGCGGACAGCGACGTGTCTTCGGCAGGTTTGATCACCACCGTGTTACCGGCGGCAAGTGCCGGCGAAATCCCCCATCCAATCAGAAGGATGGGAAAGTTCCACGGAAAGATGAAGGCACATGCTCCCCACGGCTGCTTCACCGTCCAGGCTTCATGCCCTTCTACATCGAGCTTCGTACGTTTTTCAACTTTCTCGGCCAAGCTCACGAAGTAACGTAGGGTGTCGACAAAGTTCTGAACGTCACCAGTCGCTTGAGACTCGATCTTTCCTGCATCGAGGGCTTCGATTTGGGCGATGATCGCTTTTCGCTCTTCAACCGCATCGGCCAGCTTCAATAGGATGCTGCTACGCTCCTGCTGTGAGAGTGCGGCCCATGCTGGGAAAGCCGCATTGGCAATGCCCACCGCGCGATCGACCTCGGCCGCACTGAGATCGTGAATGTCCGCAAGCTTCTCACCCGAACCCGGGTCGATCGTCGCAACCAAGTTGCCGTCCGCGTTCGGAAAACTCTCTCCTCCGACAAAACTCGCCAGCGGAGACTGGCTCAAAAAAGATTCGACTTCGGGAAGCAGCTTGAGTTCAAGTGTGGTGCTCATCGGTCCTCGCCTGGAAAAAGTTGTTCTTCTGATTGCAGTTGTTAGCTTTAAAGTCTATGCGAAACGAATACCGGAAACCTTGACGATCGTTCTCCAAACCAGCACGAAAGTCCCACGGGTCGTTCATTGCGCTTGTTGCAAGGAGACTACCCGCGATCGATCAGCGACTCAAAACCGACGCTACCATCCGCTGCCAACACAGGACTCGCGATCGTAGCGACGGACGTCTCTTCAGCATTGGCACAACAGCATCAAGCGGCACCGATCAATCGAGTGGAAATCAAACGCAACATGATGGAAAACTCGTGAGATAAACAAGGATTGGGAAGGGACTGGTAAGCGAGTAGCACGCTTCGCCTCAAACTTCAACTTCGCTTGCGTCAACCAGCAATTCGCGGCTCATCCACATGGGCGTTGACGCGAACCAACCGATCGTTCCGACTAGTGCAACAAGCTTGACGGTATTGAGTCCAACGATCCCCACGAAAAGTAGAAGGCTGGGAACGATGACGAGTCCGAGAGCGATCAGCGAAACGACCTTGGCAATGTTGCTCATCGAAAGATTCCGTTTGTGAGGTTAAGAAGCTGCATGGGGTGAAGGTTCTTTCTGAGTGAGCTTGCTCAGAAAGAGATAGAGAAGGCCACAGACGATCCAGCACGGAATCACCGCGTACGCAGCAAACACTCCTTGCCAGAGAATCAGGTAGAGACCAACAGCGACCGGTAGAAGCCAAGCGATCAGGACGGCCACGTTGAACTGTGAACCACTTTGCAGGGCGTATTCGTCGCTTAACCCAAATCTCTTCATCAGATAAAAGTCGACGAAGATCACCGCCCCCATCGGGCCAAGCACTGTCCCATAGGTACCCACGAAACCCAGCAGTTGCGCGGAGAGGTTCGGAAAGGCACCCGCAATCGTTGCCACCGCTCCCGCAACAAGAGTCATCGCAGTTCGTGAACTCTTGGGCAGCACGCCCTGGAACGCAAGTCCGGCGCGATAGATCGTTGGATTTGCTGTCGTCCAACCAGCGATGACAACGCAAATGATGCCTGCCCACCCCAGCGAATCAAAGGCGAGTAATCCAGGGTTGGCCGTCACCTTTCCATCGTCACCAACAGCCAGGTCAGGTTGAATCTTGATCAGTGCGGCCAACAACAACGCTGCGGCGATCCATGCCATGTAGTGACCGAGGAACATGCCGATCGCAGGAGCCCACCCGGAAGCCTTACTTTGAGCAAACCGAAAGATCGTCAGGTCTGCCATTCCGAAATGCATCGCCCCATTGCACAACCAAGCAAACACCACGATCTGCCAGAAACTAAACTCACCTGGGCCATTCTTTTGCTGAACGAACGCGATCGCATCATCCCAGAATTTGCCTTCCGAAAAAGCTGCTCCATTGGTGACGCCCATTCTCGCGAGCGACACGATTCCGCAAGCAGCAAAAACTGCGATCATCCAAGGCGCAGCGATGTTGGCGAATCGAGCCACCCTTTCGTATCCGCCCGCAGCGACAGCCGAAATGATCACCCCAGTGATCGCGACCAATCCGGTGAAAGACAGGTTGCTCAAGCCGAACATATTTTCGGGCACATCAAACGTGATACCGAAAGGTACACCCACAGCCGACGCGGAAACCGTGACCATCGCACCCGCTAAAAAGCAGAACAACAGCCCATTGACGAGATTGTAAAACTTCACCAGCGAACCGCCTGAGATCCGTTCCAATTGATAGTAGAGGGTGAAACGTTTCGCCATCGCGATGGGCACAACGAGCAGTCGCCATGTCAGGACTGCAAGAATATTTCCTAGCAACAGTCCCAGAATCAGATCGGAAAGGCTCGCACCGGCCGCAAGGAACAGCGGACCAATCATGAACTCCGTTCCCGCAGCATGCTCACCTGCATACATGCCCCAGAACTTCCCGCTACCAAGCAATGCCGAATCCGGCACCGGTTCACGTTCAAACTCTCCGCCAGGAGCTGATGATGATGCTTCTTCGGTCATTCAAAGTCTCGAGACAATAGTTCGTATGTTGATTGGTTGAGATTACGCTAGGCCATCACCGATTCGTCGCAGCGTTTCGATGTCACACTGCCTTCATATTGCCGTACCTTTTCGAGCCACTGGGCACCGACAGGAACGCCTGTCGACTCGCAGTAGTAATTCCAAACTGCACCCAGCGGCATGGTCTTCTGCTCTTCCATCAGCACGAGTCGGGCGGTCAAGTCGCCGTCGCGCTCGAGCTGCTGCAGTTGCTCCGTCGGCTCAAGCAAAGCCGCCAGAAGAGCTTTCAAAGCGTTGCGAGTCCCAATCGCCCATGCGGCAACGCGATTGATGCTTGCGTCGAAAAAATCCAAGCCGATATGGACGCGATCCAAATAGTCGCCGCGAACGATCTCCTGCATGATCGCCTGCAACTCGTCGCTATAAGTGACAACGTGATCGCTGTCCCAGCGCACTCCCCGGCTAACGTGCAACAACAACTCTGGCACATACATCAACGCAGACGAAATCTTGTCCGAAATCACTTCTGTCGGATGAAAATGTCCTGCGTCGAGACACAAAACTTTATTTCGCGAAATCGCATAGCCCATATAGAACTCATGAGAGCCGACGACGTAGCTCTCACTGCCGATTCCAAACAACTTGCATTCGACGGCATCCAGCGTTTGATTTTGCGGCAAATCATCAGCGAATATCGCATCGAGTGAACTTGCGAGTCTCTCCCGCGGAGCTTTTCGACTTGCAGGCGTGTCTTTGTATCCATCGGGTACCCAGAAATTATTGAGGCATGCGTTGCCCTGCGCGGCACCCATTGCTGCCGCAATCTTGCGACAAGCGATTCCGTGATCGATCCAAAACTGACGAATCCCTGCATCGGCATGTGCCAGAGTAAAACCGTCCGACGCTTTGGGGTGAGAGAAGTAGCTTGGGTTGAAATCTAAATCAACCTTTCGGTCGCGTGACCAATCGATCCATCCCTGAAAGTGCTCAACACCGATTTCGTCACGGTCGACAGGACCATTAAACTCGCCATACAGTGCATGAAGGTTGAGTCGGTGTTTTCCCGGTATCAACGAGTAGGCGACTTCAAGATCGCGTCGCAACTCATCTGCCGTTCGAGCGCGTCCTGGATAGTTGCCGGTAACGGCAAGTCCGTCGCCAAGGGTTCCAGCTTCACCCTCGAACCCTGAGACATCATCGCCCTGCCAACAGTGAACCGAGATCGCGACTTCGGACAGACGCTGAAGTGCAGCGCCGACGTCAACTCCTTGAGCTTGGTAAAGTTCTGACGCAAGCTCAAAAGCGGCGGCAACGTTGGTTGCATTGCTCATTTTTTTGTCCTGTTGGCGATGTCTGGTCTCGCGGTCTGGTAACCCAGTCTGGTCACACAGAACTCCACGTCCGTAGCACCAGTTTAGACCTGGGAGACCTCGAAAACCTTGACGATCGAACCGAATACTAGCACAATCGTTCCGTCTGAGAATGCTTTTTCGGCGCAAGGGCAAGCCGCTAAACCCAGCCGTGGACCAATTGGGCGCCGTTATCGCTCCCACATCGAATGAAAGTACTTAAGAAACAGGACTGGTTTCACGCCGACGGCTTTCCGATCGTCGTGGAGCGTCGAGATCCGCAGGAGCCGTTTGGTCTGCACTGCCACGAGTTCTCAGAAATCGTCATCATCACTGGCGGGGCCGGAGTGCACATCACCGGCGAAGACAGTTACGAACTGAAAACGGGAGACACGTTCGTTATCGGAGGCGACCGGCCTCACGACTATCTCAACATGGATCAACTGAGCTTGATCAATATTTTGTTCGACCCGACCGGACTACCGATGTCCCTCGGTGACCTACAGTCGCTCTCCGGCTACCACGCTTTATTCACACTCGAACCTGCATGGCGTAGCCGGCACCAATTCACCAGTCGCCTGCAGCTTACGCCAGGAGAAATCGCCGAGACGCTTCATTTGATTGACAAACTTGACAACGAACTGTCGGCGCGGCAACCGGGATTCGAAGTCATGGCAATTGCAGCGTTCTTGGAGCTGGTCACATTCCACTCTCGTTGCTTCAGCGCGACGCGCAACCCGACGAGCAAATCGCTCATTCGCGTTGCGGAGACGATTTCACACATGAGACGCCATGTCGCCCAGTCAATCGCCCTCGAAGAGTTGGTGGACATTTCCGGGATGTCTCGGACCAAATACATCCGAATGTTCGAGGCGACGATGGGAACATCACCAATCAATTACTTGATTGGACTTCGGATCGAGGAAGCAAGTCGCCTATTGCGAAGCACTGATCGCAGCATCACCGACATTGCCTTTGACGTCGGATTCAGCGACAGCAACTACTTCAGTCGACAGTTCCGCAAGGCGACTGGTCTGTCTCCGCGCGAGTACCGGAAACGTCATCGGTGAAATGGCTTCTCAGATGCTCAACAGCCGCGATCAACACGAAAACCTGCATCGACTGCCTTAGTACCTGGTGTGGCCCCCAAAGGAGCCCGCGCAATCCGTGCCATTAAAAAAGGACGGTTACATAGCTGGAGTCACTGGCCCTTCAAGCCAACCACGATCGCTGCGACTAGTATTTGTGCTTTGCGGTTAACCCGTAGTGGATCTTGTCAAAGATCCTTCGAGTGACGGATCTTTGACAAGATCCACCACTGACATTGCACAACGCTCGCGGCGGAGAGATCCGTCGCGGGCATTGTCTATGTGCATCAATTCGCTTGACGACGAAGCAAGCTGGGACATCGGAAAGGCCAGCAAATCTCTAGCGTAGTGGATGAGGCGACGAATCCATACACAGGGACTCGTCGCCTCGTCCACTACCGAAGATTCCTGACGGTGACCGCTTCGCCATCCGCGAAGGCGGCAGGACTCGTCACCCCGGGCGTGGCGACACGAGTCGTCGGCTAGCAACGACTAGCATTTCTGCTTTGCGGTTAACCGTAGTGGATCTTGTCAAAGATCCTTCGAGTTACGGATCTTTGACAAGATCCACCACTGACATTGCACAACGCTTGCGGCTGAGAGATCCGTCGCGGACGTTGTCTATATGCATCAATTCGCTTGACGACGAAGCAAGCTGGGACATCGGAAAGGCCAGCAAGTTTCTAGCGTAGTGGATGAGGCGACGAATCCATACGCCGGGACTCGTCGCCTCGTCCACTACCGAAGATTCCTGACGGTGACCGCTTCGCCATCCGCGAAGGCGGCAAGACTCGTCACCTCGGGCGTGGTGACACGAGTCGTCGGCTAGCAACGACTAGCATTTGTGCTTTGCGGTTAACCCGTAGTGGATCTTGTCAAAGACTCTTCGGGTTACGGATCTTTGACAAGATCCACTACTGACATTGCACATCGCTCGCGGCGGAGAGATCCGTCGCGGGCATTGTCTATGTGCATCAATTCGCTTGACGACGGAATAAGCTGGGACATCGGAAAGGCCAGCAAATCTCTAGCGTAGTGGATGAGGCGACGAATCCAGAACGGCAGGGACTCGTCGCCTCGTCCACTACCAAATGCGTGAGTTAAAAATCGGCCGTTTCGAAAGCAAGGTCACTTCATGTACCGATCAAAGAACGGGAGAATTCTCTCGGGATGCTTGCCAAAGTAGTTGTAGCCGTCTTTGAATCGTTTCTTCGTGTTTTCGATCCACAGCAATTCCTTCTCCTTGCTTCCCAGCAAGTCGAACGTCTTCTGTGCATCCTCCGGGTTTCTGGTCCATTCGTCCTCCAGCACCTGCAACATCAGAACTGGCATCGTCACGCTGGGAGCCCAGTGGTGGGGCGTCATTTCCCCGGCGACAAATCCGCCCATCTTCAAGAGCTCAAGTTCGATGAGTTCTTGGTACTGCTGAATGCCTTGAAGTTCAGAGAAGGCGTCGTAGATCGCAGCCATCGAAACGCCCAATCGTCATTGCCATTGCTGGTTCGAACGGCGCTGGCAAGTCGACGTTCTTCAATACGTATCCGTCGGACGGCGGCATCCGATTTGTAAACGCCGACGTCATCGCGGGGTGATCTGGACATCCCGGCCTACGATGCAGCCGAAGTCGCTGCAGCCATTCGATCTTCTCTTGTGCATCAGCGAGAGAGTTTGATTTTTGAAACAGTGCTCTCGGACCCTGTTGGTGACAAAGTCGACGCACTCGCCGGCTATGCCGACCTTGGATACACCGTGGTGCTTTTCTTCATCCGCATTGCCGAAGTGAGCCAGTCGATGGGGCGCGTCGCATTGCGAGTCGCCAGGGGCGGACATGATCTCCCCGATGAAAAGCTCCGGTCTCGTTTCGAGCGAACGAAGGTAAACCTCGAGCGGGCGATCGATCGGCTGCCGCATGTTGTCGTCTACGAGGACGGGAAACAAGTCAGCGTACCAATGATGGCTCGCGAACCCAAGCAATCGACTTGATCACGATTTTCTTCTGCACTCGATTTCACTTGTAGTTCAATCCTTCATTTTTGAAGGCTCGTTTGACGCGATGAAGTGTGGGATGCTTCTTCACGATTCTCATGGCCGCCTCGTTCGCAAGGCGTTCGCCTTTCTCACCACCAATCGCATCTCCGAGTTCAGACAGCAACTTTGCTGCTTGGTGATAGCTGGTTGTCGACCGCTCTTGGATCAGCTTTCCCGCTTCCGAAATCACTGCCGATGGATCTTCTCGAAACTTCGCAAGGCGTTTGTCCAGTTTGCGTTGCTCAGCGGCCAGCTCTCGTTTCTTTCTTTGGTCGGATTTTTTGGAGGCTTGCTCTCGAATTTCGGCAAGCGTTCGAGTGCCCTCGGTTGTCGGCCATGTCTCCATGCCGGAAGCGTTTCTGATGGCGGCCAACGACTCGGCTCGAACAGCGACTGCATCTCCATCAAGTACTCGCCGCATGAGCTTTTGAAGATCGCCACGAGATTGCTCGCTCAGCCACGCGTCGAAACTTGCTTCTTCGTCACCAGGGCGGTTGGGAGCATCAGAAGATTGGGTGCTGGCCGCGGCAAGTAAATCAACATCAATTTCATAGAAGTCGGCGAACTCAGCGAGCTCAGGCGGCAGGCGTTTCAGTCCAGCCGGTACGGGCGGTTCGAGATCTACTTCGTTCCAATTGAACGCTAGCCATCCAAGATAGAACGCCCGGGTATCGCCAACCATCAAAGCTTTGCGGATTTTTGGAAGTTGCGCCGTTAGATGATCGAACTCGAAGTACTGACCGCAGTAGAAGTCTGAATCGGCATCAGCCTGGAATGACAGCACGCCTCCCTTTCCGCGTTTGTCTTTTGTCCATTCAATGCATAACTCCATCGCGTACGCGTCAAACTGTTTTTCAGTTATTGGCAATCCAAATGGCAGCCGGAACATCAGCTTGCGAATCCCGAAGTTTGCATAGTGCAGGTGCACGTCGTACCCACGCCGCATCATCTCGAGTTCGTTGCCGCGGAAATCGCTGTAGTGGTACTCGTTTTCGAAACTCCAACGTGTGACCTCTGCCCGCGTCGACTGGGCCTGCATGTACGCGAGTTGCTTGTCATTGAGTGGCTGATCCACCGCGGCGAAGTGGATGTATTGATACTCGCTCATGTTTCGTGTCTCGTTTGCAACGCGGAAGTTCAATCGATTGCAATGTGACGTGCATCACTTCACGATTCAAGGTGAATTGATTTTTTGAACGGTTTCCATCGGCAGGAATAGACGAGACTTCATGTTTGGTAGCGAAATGAAGCCGAATCTCGAGTAGAAATCGGCAGTCGGTTGGTCTTCGCATCCACGACGACAACCGCCGCGGCGATCTCTCTTGCAGATCGCGTGCAGCGGGATAAAGCGTCAGCCAGAAGTAATCGCCGAAGTCCCCGATGGCCTACCTCTCGGGCCAAACGCCCGATCAGAATTCCGGGTACTTGTGGATAGCGAGGCAAATGCTTGACCGCTTCGTCGGGCGGACTGTTGAGAAAGAGGGCATCTACGACGGTCTGGAAATCGATCTCGTCACGCACGACGTGGAAAAATTCTTTCGGTTGATGCTGTAGCGGAACGGGTACGTGCTTGAGCAAATCTTCTCGCCGCTGGTGGTGTACAGCACTTCCGAGCACGAGGAACTCAAGTCGATCGCCAAGAACTGTGCATTACGCGTCACCACGCACATGACTACCTCGGATTTGCCGCGCCCCAGTGGAACCTCTTCGCCAAGGAGTCACCGCCGCGCGTCAAGCCACTGCTGTACGTGTATCGCGTGCTGCTGACGGGGATCCACCTGATGCGCACCGGCGAGGTGGAAGCCAACCTGATCACGCTGAACGAGTCGGCGAAGCTCTCGTACATCGACGAGCTCGTGTACCGCAAGCGTTCTGGCCCCGAGAAAGGAACGCTTGAAGCTACCGATCTGGATTTCCATAACCGAGAATACGAGCGTCTCACCGCCGAACTCAAGTCGGCCTACGAAGCCAGCAAGCTTCCCGAGATGCCGTCGGCTCGTGACGAGCTGAATGATCTGCTGGTTCGGTTGCGTTTGAACTCAGCATGACGACAATACGCATGCTGTAAGCAAACCGAAATAGCGGGAACGTTGCGCTAGAGAACGATCAAAAAGCAGCGATGAGGATCGCTATCCAACATTTCGCCGAAATACAACCGGATAGGAATTTTTTTAGGCGGATGAAACTGCTGCCCTTGTACCTGGATAGTAAGTTTGCCCAGCGAAAATGCCAGCAGTTCCCGGCCTGTTGAAAAACACCGTGTTTTGCCGACTTGGCTTTTGCTAGCGGTTCGCCAGAATCTCCTTGGCCTGTTGCGTCTCGCTTCGTGACCGAAACATCCTATGATAGTGCCTGA
>PPHI01000056.1 GCA_002901265.1 Rhodopirellula baltica
GCTATCGCGAAGGCGGCTAATCGAAACACCAGCGACCATACATCGGCCGGAACGCGATCGCGTGCGGTTACGTGTATTGCGAAACGAAACCACCGAGCAAGGATTCGTCGCCTCATCCACTACGGAATTGCTAGTTGGATTTGGATGATGCTTCGGCTTTTAATCCGGAGAGTTCTTGCTGCAGTTTTCGTAACGTCGAATCCTCAGGGAATAAATTGCTGCCGATACGCAATTGCCAGGTTGCTTGCTCCAGGTCGCCCGTTTCGATCATCCAGCGGACCGCTTGCGTTCGCCACTTTCGTTGATCGGGGACTTCGTTTAGCGCCATCAACAACGCCTCGACCGCATCCTCTTTCTGCCCCAGCAACCACAATGCTTCGGAACGCAATTGATCCTTCTCGCCGGCTCCGAACTCGCGACCAGTGAAGCCATCGACGGACAGCTGACGCAAACATTGCTCCGCCAAAAACTGAAACGGTTCTTCCCAGCCGTGCTGCTTGCACTCGACCGCTCCGGCAAAACAGGTTTTGGGGTCATCTGGAAAGATCGCCATGAGGACTTCCTCGCTCAGGTCCTCGCGTCCCACCGCATTCACAATCGGTGCCACGTAGCGATTGGAAAAATCCATCGATTGCTTCCAGTGCGGGATCGCGGCTTCGAGCCCCGATATTTGATGAAGGATATTCCCCGCGACGAACGCCAACTTCGGATCACCCGGGTGCATCACACGACCATAAAGCACGAGCTCAAGCTGCGCATCCATACTCATCCCGGCCGGAGGATAGCGTGCGATCCAAACATACGGTTCCCAGGCGATCGGGCACATCCGTATGATTTCTTCGCACTGCGCCGTAATAAACGGCCCCATCTTGGGATTCTCTTTGCCCCAGTCGTACCAATCGTCCGTCAGGATACAAGTCCGTATCAGCTCGATCCGCCGGAACATGTCTTCCGGCGTCACCTTAACCGCCGCCGACATCGACTTGATTGCCGCGTTCGGCATCGACCCTTCTAACTCGTGCATCGCCGTACGGTGATGGCTTTCGGCCAACCAATACCGGCGTTTGAAACGAATCGTGTAGATGGCGATACCGCATACCAAGAGCGCAATTGCGAGGCGACAGGCAAAACCGAAATGCGGTCCCAACCATGCACCTTCTTCGACTTCGGCGAGTGGCTTCGGATCAGCCGCTGAACTGCGACGACGTCTTGACTGACGCGATCGCTCCATCGCCCCTGCGGCTGCTGGCTGAGAGCACAACAGTGCGGCAACAATCACGGCGAACGCTCCGGTCGCAGGAAGACGCAATCCGAAATCGACAATGCTGTGAAGCGAAACGGCGAACACGCCAATCGCAGCGCCGGCTGACAGAGCGTCACGGCGACATGTTCGGTACGCCACCCAACAAACCGGAATTGCGACCAACAACAACGAAACGAATCCTGCCAAGCCGTACTCATTGAGCACATCTAACAATTCGTTATCAGCTCGCAATGCGACGCGACCTTCGGTGGTCCAGTTTTCGTCGGCAGGGACGTAAATCTTTTCCCAGTGCCGATACGTTTCACCGCCTGAACCAAACCAAGGAAACTCTGGCACACTCGCGACCGCAGCACGCCACAGGACCCATCGCCCGTCGGAAGCATAACTATCCGATTCACTGAGCATCGTTAGCCGTGATTCATAAACGCTGAATCCTGCCCAGATCAAAAACAACAGCACCGGTGTCCCGATCATGATGAACATGCTGATCGATCGCGTCGCGTGCTTGAATTCGAATCGCCGTAATCCGACAACCGCAACCGCGATACAGGCGGTCAAAATACCGCCCCGCGACACACACATGATCAAACTCGCGATCATGAACGTGATCGCCAACAATAACCACGTTGCACTTCGGTCGGACAAAATCATGCGCGGCCAATGACGCCCCATGTCTTTCATCGAGTCCAACAGTAACCCGATCGCCAACCCAAGGCAAAGGTTGAGATAGAACGGGTAGTGATTGCGGTTGATGAAGGGGCCGAATCCCAGACCACCTTGCATCTTGTAGGTCCAGTAAACCAACCCGTCATGCGACCCGACGTGCTGCGCGATCCCAAAGATCGCCAATGCGACGCCCACCACCGTTGCCGCGACACTGATTCGCCGCAGCACCAGTCGTGGTGAATCAAAACAACAGGTCATCGCGAATAGACAGCCTGCCGCGACCACGCGAAGCAAAAACTGATAGCTACCGTGTGCGTACAAACCCAACTTATTTCCCGCTTCCCAGCGTTCCAAGCCTGAGCCTTCGGCTGGCAACGACGACGCTTGATCGAGTAATCCAATCGGAGCGGACCAGGGCTGCACACCGGGCGCGAGCGTGTTAACCAGAGAGGCTGGCAGCGCGATCTGGTGCAACGCAGCAACGGACACCAAACCGATCAAGCCGAGCACGACGATGAGGCCCATTCGGCCCGCCTTCCACTGCGGCGGCTCGCCGAACACCAAGCGAACGACGAAGGCCAGCAACGCGATGCTGAGGGCGAGTGTCAGTCCGAATTCACCATCGGGATTAACACTGCCGAACGGCCAAGGTGAGAGCAGAACGATTCCGACGAGCACGCACTGGATGACCGTTTGGCAAACCGCCGAAATCCGATGTTGAGAAGTCATTAAGGATAAGCAATCACCCCACAACAGCTCGACTGTCGCTCACCGGCCGCCGGGGAAACTGGCTGGGAAGCAGGCCGTCGGCCTCAGAAATTAAACAGCGAGCAGGGTACAAAAAAAGGGCAGCCACCTTGGTGACTGCCCCTGTGTTCTGTGCGTCTAAACGACAATCCGCAAGAAGCAGATCGTGCGGTTAAGCCAGCCTAAAAGAACAAAAACGATGGAGGCCCTGGAGGCGGGAATGGAGGTCCGCCTGGACCACCTGGAGGGAACGGTCCACCTGGTCCACGGCAAAATGGACGTGCGGTGTATTCCCATTCCTTCATCAATTCCGGCTTCGCGGTTTCAGCCAACAGCGAGTCGCCAGTGGTCGACACGACCGCGGCGCTGGCTTGGCTGGTTTCGCCTGACTCAACCGATTGCGGAGCGGCTGCGGCCCACATTGCTGTGGCCAGCATCGCGACCGACAGGACGCTCGCACCGGCAATTCTAAATTTTCCCATATTCAATCTCTCTGGTTCGAAGTATCCGCCTTCGTACAAGTGATCGTATCCCCCCAACCGATTGTGGGCAAGGGCACGAACCTACTAGCCAAGCTCTTTCAAGCTTAGTTCGAGCGTTTGCGGCGACGGGTCAAAAACAGGCCACCTACTGCTACGATTGCAAGCGAGGAAGGCTCAGGAACGACATTACCCGACAATGCAAAAATCTGGTCTTCCGTTTCGATGCCGTTGGCTGTTGAGAACGAAACACCGTCCATATCGCTATCGCCAACACCCGAACCCCACAACCAGTAGGTGTCGTCGGACACAGGAGCAGGTGAAGGAATGTTAGCAGTGACAGAGAACCAGTAATCGCCGGCATCAAGACGGAACGGGTTCAAAGCCGCACCGTAGCCGAAGTAATCACTGTAGCCAGGAGCCCCTACAGGGCCGCCAGAAACCTCGCTGTACATGCCCAAGCCAAGCGTTTGGGATTCCAGTAGTGCGCCAGGAACGCCGCCGGCATTGCCGTAGACGCTGACGGTGAACGAATCGGCCATGTCGATCAGGAGGTCACCGGTACCGTTCTCGAAGTAAGCACCAAGCCATGCTGCACCGTCGATTTCGGTTTGCTTGCCGAGCGAGAAATTGTCAAATGTGACAACGTTCCCTTCCATCGACGTAACCAGATTGGTGACCGCGCTGTACTCGTATTGGGAGTAAGCCACCCCTGCATTGCTGTCGCGGGCAGTCATTGCCACCATCGCGAGTCCGGCGGCAAACGCCACCAAGCGTTTGGTAATCAGCTGTTTCATTTTCATCAATTCCATGCGTGTCTAGATAGCAAGTAACGTTCCATCGGAAATTAAAAATGAGCCAGCAATCACTGCTGTGCTCAAACTGAACGCGACAACGGAATGTTGAACGCTTAGTCCGGTATCTCGAACAGCCCCGTCCTTCAATCTCCGATGTACGGCCCCACCACCCAATTCGGTTGATAGTTCCACCGGTTGGTCCAACACTTGATTAAAGAAACGATCGGTATCCGTTCAAGTTGCAAGTTGGCTGATTTTCCCTTTTAGGCACAATGGGAGCACCCCGCCCGGTGACAAAAGCCAAGGTGGAAAACCCACCCACTAAACCCCTCTTCTTGTGAGGTTGAATGTCGTCTTCGATCGGGACGTTTCAGCCGATGCCACCCGGCGAACCTCATCACCAACCGTTTTAAGACTCAAACCCACTTCCAAGGCCTCCCGTCGCCGCGTCAAGCAGCATGATCATTACGACCGCACGCATTTCAAGCTTGCAATTTTCGGATGACCAGATCGCCAATCAACGAAATCGAGACACCATGTTTCGGATATCAATCGGACCACAGTAATACGCCGCGCCATCACCGTTACCACTCGCGATCCCGACCAAACAACCGTCGCGATTCAATAACGCACTGCCGGAAACACCGAGCTCCGATGCGTGGGCAACTCGCCAACAATACTGGGCCGGCGAGTCGGCCATTCGCTTTATAAGTTTCAGCTCCACATCGGGCACTCGCGCGACGCTCGTTAAACCGGCAACCTGATTGTCAATCGTCCAGGCTGCTTGCAAATGTTTCAGCTTGTCATCGACGACGTCAGCCAACTCAACTGGCTCGGCAGACACCGGTGCATCACAGTGCACACGCACGTAGGCCAAGTCCTTATCAATATCTGATTCCAATACATCAACCTTTGATTCAATTGCGAAACGCTCCTTCGCACTCGCCTCGGTTGTGACTTCGACCAACCAACCCTCGATTCCTTCGATCACGTGCGCGGCGGTCAAAAAATCGAGGGTGCCGTCTTCGCGGTTGGCAATCACAATCCCGCTTCCCATCGATTCGCCGCCCTTGTCAATCAATCGAATCGAAGCATGAGTCGCAATCTCGCGTATCGCCTCGGTCGAAAGCGGCGACTTGCCATGACTTAACAGCTCACTGCTTGCTGGTTCACTGCTTACCGGTTCACTGCCTAGGTATTCACTGCTTTCGGCTCCAATGCTCGAATCCTGACTTGCGTCACCCAGATCCGACGTGCCGTCAGCAACCAACGGTCCGTCTTGATCCGAATCGTCACCGGATACCGCCAACCCGACACTCGCAGGTTTCGATTTGGCATCCATACCTCCCGCCCAAGTCGGCAGCCGACTTCGGTCGATCGAACCATCCAGGTTCGCCATCAAGATGTAGCCGACCTGACCTAAGATCAGCAGCCCACAAAAGAGGGTGACTAGAATTTTCATCTGCGCAAATCTCCACTGAGTCGCGGCTTAAACTTCATTGCAAATTCCCTGCAACAACAAAACCAGAAAGACGAAACGTTGGAGGCATTGCGTTTTGCAATGCCTCGTTCGTTTGCCGCGATCAAATTGCAGAGTACGTTCTGCAACGACCTAGCCGATCGAACGGCTACGATGCTCGACCATGGCAACAGGCGTTTCGTCTTTCGCACCAAAGCGAAGCCAATGCGTTAGCCTCGCCATGTATTCACACGCCAATCCGCCGGCGACCGTGTAACCGACATCCGCCCAGCTGAAGCCGCGTGTTGGAATCCAGTTCTGCATGAACTCAAAAATCAACAGGGCACCGACCAAGACAAACAGCACCGAATGACGCTGCAGCTTTTGGTGCGACGGGCTGAGCAGCAATGCCGGAATCAGACCGATTGCGACCGTCATGATGAAGGTCCGAAAATCGTAATAGACATCCATGAAGCTCGTGAACCATCCGGGCAGAAAAACGAGTTCCTTAGAAGACGGATGTGGCTTCAATACCGCGAACGCGGCGACACACAAGGTTGCCGCCGACCAAGTCAACACCAACGGCGCACGGTAACGCCGCAAAGACTCCACAAACGCAATGCGTGTGGAACGAGACACCAACCAATTCAACATCAACCACCTTAAGCTGGCTAAGACGCAGTAACTGCAAAACGTTCATCATCAATCGCACCCGTCGTCGCCTCTAAAGGCAGACCACAAACGGCGTGCAAATCAACCATCAACTGCGACAGGATCGCGTTGCGACTGAGATTCTCAATCGCATACTTTCGAGCCGCCCTTCCCAAGCAACCGCGAAGCGACTCGTCATCGGCGAGCTGACAGATCGCTTCGGCAAACGCAACACTATCTGACGGCGGCACCACCAAACCGTGCCCGTCAACCACATCGGCAATCTGCGTCCCAGGGTCGGCACAAGTGACGATCGCTCGCCCAGTGGCCAACATGCCCGTCAACTTGCTGGGCATGACCAAATCCGCCGCCCCGCCGCGCTGTGGCAACAAATGAATGTCGGCACAGTTCATCATCTCGTTAAAACGCTCCAGCGGCTGCAGCGGCAACCACTGGACGTTGGGCAGCCCGGCCGACAGCGCGACCAGTTCATCGTATGCCGCGCCGTGACCGGCGATCACGTAATGCAAGTCCGACCGTTCGGCCGTTTGCTTCGCGGCCTCGATAATGATTTCCAGCCCTTGTTTCTTTCCGACGTTGCCCGCGTAAAGCGCGATGCACTTCTCCGCAGGCAAATCAAACCGTGCACGCAACTCCGCGCGAAACGCGGCACGGATCTCCGGGTATTCGTCCGGATAGTCTTCTTCAAGCGGCCGCATCACTTCGCAGTCCACCCAATTCGGTAGCGCAGTGATCGCGTTTTCCCGCACACCTTTTTGATGCAATTTCAACATCATGTTCGGCGAGATGCTGGAAACGCGGTCGAACCGGCGCATCAAAAACGCCTCCACCGCCAGCACACATCGCTTCATAAATTGGTTCTTTAAAATCCCCAGCTCGAACGCCGCGTCGACTTCGAAATCTTGCACGTGCAACCAAGCCTTGGCGCCACACAAACGCGCCGCCAGCCAAGTCGTCGGCATGCACATCGCCGCCGGCTCCACCGTCATGATCACATCGGGGCGGGACACCAGCGCTTTCCATAACACGATCGGCGCGCTGGTCAGCGCGTAGCTGGCCAAGTGAATCACCCGCTTCAACCCGGTCACCTTCGCAGGCACCCAAACCGGACAGCGCCAAACCTCAACACGGCCCCAATGCGATTCGGCTTCCGATGAATCGCGTTCGCCGTCGGCGGCAAGCCCGTCATCGCCATGCACTTCTTTGCTGTACCGGGCCCCGGAAAACCCCTCACCGATCTCCCAGTGGGGATAGTACGGCGGCGTGGTGACAACGACCGAGCACACTCCGCGTCGCGAAAGGTCGTCGATCATCTCGCCCGAATACTTTCCGATCCCGATTTCCTCGGGCGAAAAGTTCAGTCCATGCAAAAGAAGTTTCAAATCAACAAAAACCTACAAAGAAAAGGCTGCCATCGTCGCAGTCTGGCAAATCTAATTAGGGCCGGCGAATCTGCAGGTGGAATTTCACCGGAGGATCAAACAAATTGTTTTCCGGCCATCACGTTCGTCAAGAGACTTCCAAAGGTTGCCCCGCTTGTGGTGCCGTTCGCACCGGCTCTGCGGCTCTGGGGTTGGCGTTGGGCTGTTGGCCACGCAATTCGCGAATCTTGCAATACACCTGGGTGAAGTACCCCAGCTTCAAAAGCGCGAACGCCAAACCACGCTTGCCGTCCAAGAACCCTCGCATCATCACGTAGGCGCCGAAGAAATAAACCACTCCGGCAAAGGGTGATTGAACCAGCCGATACTTCACCTTTTGTTTCAACGTCAGTTTTCCATGGTCAGTCTGCTGCTCCAACGATCGCAAAAACCGGTGCGCCTCCCATGACGAGTACTCGTTGTGCTTGGCGATATAGTGCGACACGTCGCGAAAGTCACGGTGATCGATCTTGCTACGCAGCTCACCGACCGGCCCCTCAATGACGGGATGCTCGTGAATCTCCATATCCAACTTGCTCCAGCGGTCTTCGTCGATCCGCTCGTATTCGCCTGCCCCCACGCGGAAGAGCGCTAGCTTTCGGAGCGGATAGCCGTACTTCAGTTCCTCGCGTAGGAAGTAAATCGTGTAGCGGAGCCAATAACCGTCACAATCGGATTGCGGCAGCGTCCGTCGCAGTTCGGCTTTGAACTCGTCGGTCAGGATTTCGTCGGAATCGAGAAACAATACCCACTTCGTTGCCGGGGTGTGATTGCGCAAGAACCAATTGCGTTTCTTTGGAAACATTCCGTCCCAGCGGAATTGAATCAGTTCGGCGCCGTAAGCCTCGGCGACTTCGGCGGTGTTATCAGAACTTTCCGAATCGACGATCACAACGGAGGAAGCGAGGTCGTGGCCGATCGCGTCCAAGCAGATCCCCAATCGGTCGGCATCGTTCTTTGCCGGGATCACGATCGTCAGATCAAGTGTGCTCATGATGTTGTTTCTCTCAGCTTTCGGTGCCCGACCAGCTTGGCCGGATTTCCTACGTAGATCCCGTCCGGTTCGGTGTTCTTGAACAAGACGCAGCGGGCGCCCACGACAGAGCGTTCGGCGATCGTCACCCCCGGCCCGACAAAGACCTCGGCGGCGACCCAGGCTTTCTCGCCAATCACGATCGGCTTGGCGATCAATTGGAAATCAGGATCATTGGGGTCATGGGTGCCCGCACAGAGGGTTGTTTCTTGCGAGACGATCGCACCGGCGGCCAAACGAATCGGCCCCATGCAGTAACAATTCACTTGGGGCCCCAAACAGCTATGCGGCCCCATCTGCAAATTCGCGGGCAACCAAACTCGGGCGCTGCCATAGACATGGGCTGACCAGTCAACGTCGGCCCCAAACAGTCGCAGCAGAGCGACACGATAACGATGCAGTGGCGGCGGCGTCCAAGAGGCAAAGACCGCCCAGACAAAATTCCAAAGCACTCGCAAAAGTCGATTACGAAGCGAAAAACTCGCCCCACCCTCCGCCGGCTTACTCTTGGAGGCGTCAAGCATTCCGCCGGCAGACTCGCTCGTAAATAATGAAGTGGACTTTGTAGACATCAAAAAGACACCAGGGGCTTAATAAACAGTCGCGAACTCTTCGATATTTCCATTTCCTGATCGCATGCCCATCCCACACCGCCCGCGAATGCCTGCCTTCCCTTTGCGAAAGCCAACGTGCAGGCGGTTAACATCAAGATCGATCTACGATGCGTAGTGATTCGCGGCAATCTCCAGCTAGATCACCACAGCGATACCCCAAGGCTGACGCTTTTCGAAAGAGCGAATGCCCCCGACACAAAGAAACAGTTCACAAAACCCTACTGCGACCCGGACACCTTCAATCCAACCGCTAAGCGCCCGGGCGGTTTTTAGCACCGATGCCACTGCTGTAAAGCAGCAAGAAATGCCGAGAGTGAACAAACCTGAAAACCGCCAGACGCTACACACCAATTAATTCGTTTGAATCCAAGGCTACGGAATACGTTTTGCGGGAAGAAGCCAAGAACGAAAATACTTGTAAAAATAGATTTCAGAGAATACGCACAGCAAGACGGTCACGACGACATAGAGCGCAAACTCCAACAAGGGAACACCAATAAACCCAAGGTACTTTGCATACACAACACCTTTGTAGTGCAACACATACAGCGAGAAGGAGATTGGTGCAACAAAGGCAAACAACTGAATCGTGTACCTAAATCCCAGCCAATTCATCTGCCGCCATAAGAAAGCGAGCCCCACCAACACAACGGATGAGACCAGGTGGCGCAACTCTAGCAAAGGGTGTTCACCAATGGACCAACGACGCCCTTCGAACATCCACCAACTGCACAAAACACACAAAGGCAACGTCGACAAGAGAACATAGGAAACAGGCACAATCGCATCCCGGAATTCAATGGATCCTTTCTTCCGGAGCACAGTTGCAAAATGAACACCGACCCACCAAACACCAAAATAAAGACAGATACGACTAACCGGATTTGGAATCAGTGCATACGAAACTCCGCCCAGAATGGCAAGCATACCGACCATGTGCGTGCGATGCTCTGCACCTTTCAACAACAGCACAAGCGGAAAAAGCATATAAAACCACCACTCATAGTGCAGCGACCAAAGCGGCGTTGCACCATAAACAGGGCCACAAATCACACCAGGTTTACCATACTTAAAATCCTGCAGCATCAGAAAATTGCCAAGCAATCGCCCTGGCGATTCCCAAACTGGCTCGAGATGCTCAATAGACTCCATCAAGAACATTGCGAGTACCGCGATGCCCCAGACAGAATAGATACGAGTAAACCGCTTCAAGAAGTACCTGCTGAATGGTTCAGCTTCACCTTCACCTCGACTAGTTGCCCATGCAATGACGAAACCGGAAAGGATAAAAAAGACCATCACGGCTTCTTGACCAAATTTGAATAAGTCCGCAAATATTCCGCTGCTTCCTAAGTTCAAGATGACTACATGACCAAGGCAAACGTATGTTGCAGCGAACCCACGGACTGCTTCTAAACGCACGAATTTCATTGCAAGTTCTTTTAAAGTCTATTCCAGGCTGCACACCGCCCCGATGCCCAATCTACCTTCAGTCGGAAACGCTGTTCCTTGACCCACAGCACAATATCAAACAACTTTCTCCAACGCGTCTACCAGGCGACGAGCTGCTGAAATCGGCAGGTAGCGTTCTTCGTAACAGGCTCGTGCTGCGTTCGACATTACACGGCGTTGGCCAGCATCCAACGATAACCATCTCTCCAGGCTACGCGTCACACCGACAATCGAATCGTCATCAACGATCGCCGCACCGGCTTGTTCGATTTCACTATAGATATTGACTTGATTGCTAATGACGACAGGCTTGCCGCATGCCAATGCTTCAACAACAGCAATTCCAAAATTCTCTTGGTGGCTAGGCAACACAAACGCATCGCAACCGTAAAACGCACCCCACTTCGTATCACCTTGCAACATCCCGGGAAAACAAACCAGCGGCCCGCTCGAAGAAGCGGTTGATGCCTCGGGTGGCAATAAATCTAGTTCACGTGCAAGTCGCTGCATTTGCTGTGCATACTCGTCATCAAGCGGACCGGCAATTACCAACGCTGGTATCGATTTCGAGCTGTCGCCGCTCTCACGTTCAGTTGCCTTTAATACCAAGTCAGCGTAGGCTCGCAACAGAAGATCGACGCCTTTCTTCGCATGAATGCGACTAAGAAACAACAAATAATTTCGCCCGGCTAAAGCCGGACATGCGTCCGCAAATTTTTGCGACATCGAGACATCGAATTGTGGTGGCGATGCGACACCATACCCGACATTCAATTCACAGCGAGGCTTGTAAGGGCGAAACGGCTCACGTGCCAACTCCAACTCACGCTGGCAGGTAAACAACATCGCGTCGGCACTGGACACGACCTTTTTTTCGAGCACCTTCCAATAAACCCAGTTTCGATACGCTTTCAATTTTCGCGACGGGTCGCGCTGAAACCAAGGGTCTAACATTCCATGCGGCATCACGAACACCGGCGTCGACTTCCCGGTGCGAGCATTGCTTTGCCGTACCGCTTTGGTTGTGGCGTAGGAATGATACAGCCAAAGGCCATGGATCAAAACAGCGTCAAAACGTTGGATATTTTGATCCAACCAAGGAACCAGCCCGGGGCAATAGGCCCACGGGCCACGGCCTTGGCCGAGTCGGTGAACTGGAAAGGGATCACTTACGCTTGGCGGAGAATCCGGATCGTCCAAGCAGGCAACCTCGTTCTGCACACCGATTGCTTCCAGGGACGGAACAAGATTACGAATCCCCTGACAAGGCCCTCCCGTAGAAGGGTCCATCGACGGAATCACACGCAACAATTTCACGAACCTTGTCCCCCGCTCGCACGCTGCAACACATCCTGATAGATCGATTCATATTGATCGAGCGCTCGTTGCGTCGAAAACTGCTTTGCGTTTTCGATTCCTTTTGCAATGACCTCAAACATTCTCTCGTCGGGAAGCTGCAGGATTTGTTGAATCAGCTTGGCACCATCGACCGCCCACTGATCGTCACCTGCGGTTAAGCGTCGATGATAGAACGCGGCTTCTCCCCCGACCTCTGTCATCGGTGCCGCATCCGTGGTTAGAACTGGCGTTCCACACGCCATCGCCTCGGCGATTGGCCAACCGAAGCCTTCATCCAAACTTGGATAAACCAGCAGACTGGCGAGATTATAGGCAGCGCGTACCTGATCATCGGAAAGCCCGGTCAAGAACCGCACGCGACCACCATTTGGTATCGCTTGCGCCCGTGTTCGCATTGCTGCATTTGGCTCTGCACCGATCATCCATAACTGGCGTGGCCGATCGGTTTGCTGACACCATTGACGATAAAGTTCGATGACACCGATTCGGTTTTTGTACCATTGATTTCCGCCTATGCTAAGCAGGAACCCGATCTCCTGTTCGCTTTGCAGGACGCCGTCGAGATCCTCAATCGCAGTTTCTCGCGGCAACACTTCGAACGCCGAATTCAACCCATTGTGGACGACTTCGGAAGTGATTGGCTGGCGTTCAAGGAAGCGATGCAGGTCGGCACGGCTTTTGTGAGAGACCGAGACGAAGTGCTGTCCGAATCGAAAGCCTCGCCGAATCAAACGCTGGTACTGCTTGCCAGACCAGCCGGTCGAGTTTTCTGGAATCTCACCGAGAGCCGAACGCTGGGCCATGAAATCATGACAATGAATCACATGCGGGCGATTGCAAAGCGAGGGAACCCAAGGCCCGAGTGCTTGGTCGGTGACAACGAACAAGCGATCTCGCCCGACGCTGCGCACCTTGCGTTTCAGTTCACGTGGATAAAGGGCAAACTGGTCAAAGTAGCCCTTCCATTTAAATGCTCTTGCCTGCGGATCCGCGCCTTTGGTCAGAACCGCAGGTGCACTCCAGGCTTCCACCTGGTGCCCGCGCTGCAGCATCCCTTCAGACAGCATCCCATGAAAGCGAGGCATACTCTGCGAGCAGATCCACGCGGGGTGAGTGATAAAAACGATATGCATATTAAATTCGAAATGCACTGAATCGCAAGCGAGTGCGAGTCCGTACAAGAAGTAGTCGGAAGCCTTGCGTGCATCGGACGAAACTATCCGTAAGCATGAAACTTCAGTCGATGAATCAACGATGACAACTCAGCCCTCAGCCGGCTACCCCGATGGAGTTTTCGGCGGATTGGTAATTGCCGGAAGTCAAATGCCGCACTGGTCAACCAGCAAGCCATTAGTCGCTTGTTGACCTTCAGATCTGAACTCTGCAGGAATTGCCTTCGGTATGGCAAAAGTAGCGAACCCGAACGTTACTTTCGCGGAGCGAGAGACAGCACTAACAATCACCGGGCAGCTAGGCTGCCTGCAACTTAGCCGAGTTGGCTTTTCTACGAGGCATTCTCAATGCGGCCAAAAGCATCCCGCTGTTGAGAACGATGAATCCCAATGCAGTCGGCTGAGCGGTGTTTCCCATAAACATCGTATGGATCGCTACACTTCCCAAGATTAACGGCAGTGGATTACCACGCCGTACCGCCACTACCGACATCGCAAACAGAATCGTTGTAAAGCAAACTCGGTACAGAATCAGAAAACCGCCAAGGATTGGGCCAAGCTCTCCAAGCATTGCGCCCCATCCCCCTTCCGCAATCAAAAACGTGCGTTTTCCAGTCAACATTTTGGCGCCGACATTCGTTCCCATACCAATACCAAGCCCTTGCCACGGAATTTGATCACTTGATTCAAATGCACTTAGCAGGCCATATTGCAAAACACGATTTTGGAGCACGCCAGCAACTCCATCATCACCACCCTCAGATTCTGTCGCATTCTCCCATCGTTTCGTAAACGGCTCCATCGCCGTTTGGAAAACTTCCGTTTGAGAAACGATCGCCCCGACAATAAGAAAGCCAATCAATGCAGGGACCAACGACTTTAATAGCTTGGGTGAGATGCCGACAGCCATAACGGTAAATACGACAGTTAAGGCGTATTGGAATGCCAACGCACGACTGATCGTCAGTGGCAGCGCGACGATCAAACATCCTCCGGTGATCCAAACCCACTTGGGTATTGGACGTGGACCACAGGTAATCCAACCGGCAAACAATGCGCCCGCAATCGCGTAAAACGATGACAGACCATTAGTGAAGCTAAATGTCCCGGAACTACGGTGTCGCCCCGCAGCGCCCGCGAACACAGAAGTCCCATCTCCACCCACTCCGACATTCACAAGGTGCGTTTGCGGAAGATAAAACTGCAAACCAAGCAGCAATGTCATTGGGATCGCGATCAACAGAAATGCCTTCGCAAAAAGCCAAACATCCTCGCGATTAAATACCGAAGCGAAGAGAAATAGGACGGGGAAGTGCAGTAGCAGAATTCGGGCGCCATAGACAGCAACAGGCAAGCTTCCATGTCCACCACCAACCGCGAGCGGTATCGCGATCAATCCCACCACAATGAATCCCCAAACCCATTTAGCCCGAAAGAGAAACGGGTACCTAGATAGATTGCCACCAAGCAAACGGGATCACGAATGACGAGTAGAGGTGTCGCCAACTGAGGGACAATCCACTTACGGAGCGCGCCCTCAAAGATGACAAGCAACACATAAGCCCACAGACAATAGCGGATCAGGCTCACCCGATCGGTACTGATTCGAAACCGCTTTCGATCCCCCTTTTTCAAAGTTTGTTTCGCAGGGCGAATGCGGCACTCGTCGAGTTCGCGAGGAACCTCAGGAATCGTGGTGGACATACTGATCGCGATGGGGGTCAGATTGCTCATCGCGTCACCCTAATCGTTGCTCAGCAACTCTGCAACTTTAGACGCGAGTTCGTGCCCATAGCACTCCCATGGACGCTCCGCGGCCAAATTTCGCGACGCATTTCCCGCATTGGCAATTTGATCAGGTCTCTTCAATAACTCTTCGACTTGCGATTTCAATGCCAGCGTGTTGGAGGCCGGAACGATCCAACCGCTACTTCCATGATCAATGATATCTCCACCCGCCGTGCGATCAGTCGTGATAACGGGCGTCCCTTGCGACATCGCTTCGGTAATCACAAGTCCAAAACCTTCGAACGATGAAGGGAACAGCAGGACATCTTGGTTCCGCATCTCCGCCAACACCTGATCATGAGGCAGTGAAGGAATCCAGCGGTGCTTCGCGAGAGCATTACGCAACGCCGCACACTCGTTGACGGCACCGCGACCAACAACCGTCAGTTCCACGTCATCACTTAGCGAATCGGCAACGGAAAACACATCGGCTAACCCCTTTCGCTGCGTCAATCCACCGACATAAAGTAAGCGTAACTTCCTCTTCCCCAAATTGGAGTAATCACGCTCTGGGCCAGGGACAGGAAAGCCGTAGGGAATGACATAAGTTTTGGCGAGTGAATCGGTGGGATAATCGGAAAGCGTACTCGCAGTGAAAGAACTCGCGACAAATATTGCGTCTGCCAACCGCAACTCTTCATCTTTACGAGCAAGCTTTTCATCCGAATCTTTAAACGCAGGCATTGTGGGAGCCCATTCTGGCCATCGCTCCATCTCCGCCTGCTGCAGTTTTCTAGCCGACCGCCAATATCCGATGGGCAAATCGTAGAAACAGCGAACGCCTTTCTGATTTGCCACTCGAAAACTTTCCAAGGCTCCATCTTCATAGGCATAGACCGCATCACATCGCGCAGGCTCAACACGCCGTGACACTTTGCGATCCAGGTCACGATACACCGCATCAACGCAAAACGGCCCCGATTCATGACGGACTAATGATGTCGCGTTAGCTTTGCCTGCGAGTAAGCGTCCGATCTCACGAAATGGCGACTGATGAGTAAAGGGACGCACTGACGACTCAAAAACACGGCGTCCGAAGTCTCTTCCAAGTGGAGTTCGACTGAGCTTGCCCCAAACATTCCCAGGAAAAGTTGCGATACAGGTGTGAAATTCCGACAGCAATCCTGCATTCACCAACCCGTTGACCACAGCGCGACTATTCGCATTGCCAGTTGGGTGACTCAGAACAACTTTTGATACCTGACGATGCATCATGCCACGCGCGAAATTTTTTTGAACTAAAAACTGCAACGAGCCTGCAGCGCCAGCTGCCGCACGATCGCAAATGAATTAACCAGCGGCAGCCTGAAGGACACCCATGTATTCACGTGCAACAGCCTTTGGTCGATGCGTCTCGAGATGAGCCGTTTGTTTTTCGTGAATCGAGTGTGCTTCCTCGGCGTTGTTCTCTAATCGAACGACTAGCTCAGCGAGCCCTTCAAAATCGCCACGATCAAAGAGCAATCCACCTTCGCCGATTGCCTCGGCCAATCCGCCACTTCGAGTTGCAATTGGAATTGCGCCGCAAGCCATCCCTTCAAGCGCAACGATGCCAAACGGCTCCTCCCACTCAGACGGTATGGCGATGTATCGAGATTGGTTTAACAACTCAGCAATTCGCGTTGGTTCGAGTCGCCCGTGAAACGTCACAAGTTGCTGAATCCCCAACTCATTCGCCAACCCCTTTAAGGTGTCCAACTCATCTCCAGATCCAACAATTGAAATGGGCATCGGAAATCCGAGGTCAACCAACCGCCTCGCCGCTTTCAGCAAGACAGGAACCCCTTTATCGCTTACCAATCGACCGACAAAGGCAATTCCCTGCCGACTTTCCCAATCACGCTCCAATTTGAATATCGAGTCATCGTATCCGTTGTGAATGACGACGCCAGTTCCGCTAATACCGGACGTCATCGCCCTACTGTTTGCAATCCAGGGACTTCTTGATATCCACCAACGTTTGATCCGATCTACCTTACTGATTGAACCATCTTGCCTAGCAATCCAGGTATGCAGCGAATAAACAACCGGCTTTCCAATCACTAAAGTTGGCCAAAAAGAAAGTGCTGGATTGTGGTGGTACACAACGTCGGCCCACCGAGCAAGCTTTGCTTGTTCGAGAATCCCTGGCTGCCGCTTCACAATGACATCTTGGCGTTCCGGCTGATCTCCGATCGGAATCTGTGTCAGCACCACCACGTCATGACCATCGCCTATCCACTCTTTCAACAGATGCTCGGCTGTCGATTCGATGCCGCCCATCGACGGATAGAACGCATAACACACGAAAAGAATCTTCATGACACCAAACAGCACTGGTCGCGGAATTGCTTAATCCGACGATGCAATTCTTCACACGCCTCGTCAAGCCGATGTGTTTCACTCAAGCAACCTTCTTGACTTGCCAATTGACGTAGCCGCATTCGAATCAACCCTTTGCTTGGTCGCATTACGCGTCCCTTCCATCCGTGACGGTACGGTGGCGGAAGGTACGTAAACTTGACTTCCATTCCGAGTGAACTGGCCCAGTCCTGCCATTTAAACGTCAAGATGCTCCCTCGAGTTTTCAGCGCACGCCAAGGAATGCGCAGAGCGTCGGCCATGATTGCACCATGCATCGCCTCAGTGATGATCAACTTGCACGTGGTGAACTGTTCCATCAAACGATCAACTGACAGCGTCGGGTCCAAGTAGACGACACCCGCTTGCTCACAGAGCGAAACCCAATCACAAAGAATCCCACTCGAATAATGTGGCATGAAACCTACTGCTTTGGCAGAGGGATCCTTTGAGTAGTAATCGCGAATCAAGACCCCCGGATCTGTCACCGCAACATCACTGCTAACGCCTAAGGTCTTTGCCGTCAGCGGTCCGCGGACCATGACGACATTCCAATCGTCATTCAACTTCGGAGGCGGCTCGTACCCGCAACCTGCCCCCATGACAAATTTCTTCTTAGGCTCACTTGGAATCGATTCTCGCAGAATCGTTCCGATCCCAATGAACAGCGCATCCTGCGGCTCCAGTGACTGCACTGGGACACCGAGTGTTGACTCCCAAAGCCAAGAATTAAGCTGGTCACCGACATTGGTTTCTGAATGGAAATAAAGCTCCATTGACGAACCAAACCTCTTATCGCACGTTCGAAACGGTGCCGCATTCGGCACCCATTAACTCAACAAACTCGTCAGCAACGCGTTGACAAGAAACTGCATTGTCCCGCCCGATGACTGTCCCGTCAGAACAGATGACATCGACACCGTGCTCCAAAGCCGCCATGACACTGCCACTTTTCTGCCAAGTCGATTTCTTTGCCCTAGAAATCATCACATCGGAAGAGGCCATCAAGGAAGAAACAAGACTCGCATCAACTCGCCCAAAGTCTACGACTTGCCCGTCGATCAACGCTGCCTTCATAGCGTTCAAACATTTCTCGCGGTGAGGCCCACCACCACCGACAACGAAAAGCTTTAGTCGTTTTTCCGCCGCTAACTTTGTTGTGCGTTCGAGGCCTAAAAGATACGCCTCCACGTTGGAACCAAAGGACCCAAAGTGGAGCACGACAAATTCGTCGGTTGCGACCCCCGGAACGCGACTGTCGTCGCTATGTTCGACAAACGCGATATTCGAAAACAATGGCAATCGATTAACAGTCTCCACACCGATCTTGAGCAATTGCTCTTTGTGCAACTCTGAATTCGTGGTAACCACTAATTTGCACATTGAGTCGAGACGCGACAGAAGCCTTGAGACCAATCGCCGTTGCAACCAACCAACTATCTTTTTCTTCTTGGTCGGAGCGGAATCTCCGGCAAGCCATAATTCGTGAAACATCACGTTCCACCGTGCATCAAATTGCCTCGCAATTCCTATGAGATTACCTACGAAACTAAAAGGAATCCCCTTACGGTGGAATGAGTAAGGAACGAATTGGACACTTATCACATCAGGACGTTCGGTCTTCAGAAACTCAACGATTTCCTCGCTTCGCTCACGCCAATTTACCTGGCTGGAAAGCCGTAAAACTGAAACGCTCGAAGAAAGATCACTGAATTCATCAACCTGGATCTCTCGCTTTATGGGGCAACCCAGTTCGCGTTCATTCACAGCAATAGCGGCAACTTGGTGGCCCTGCCGTACTAATTCACCGGCAAGCCGACGGACATAATCCCCGACCCCGTCCTTTCCGGGATCGAGACATCCACAAAGAAACACTAAACGCATCGCAGGCCTAAAATCCCAAACACTGTGATCGCATACAATACATGCGACCCTTTTCAAACGCCTCAGCGACCGCCACTTCGCTTCACTGAGTCACCCAACCAATTCCATAACAATCGAAAAACTACTTCGCCGGAAAATTGATTGCCAATTACTCACTCAGGCCGAGAACCGATCTTCCGGGCAGGAACCCCCGCCCAAATTTCATAATCAGGAATAGATTTGCTTACAACGGCCCCAGCACCGACGATCGCGCCACGCCCCACTGTCACGCCTTTCAGCACGACCACATTGCAGCTAAGCCACGCATCCTCTCCAATTTCGATCGATGCCTCTTTAGCAGACTGATCTCTCAAAAATCTTAGGCGATCATCACCATGACCATCACCATGACCATCACCATGACCATCACTATCACCATGACCATCACCATGACCATGACCATGACCATGACCATGACCATGACCATGATCGACAAACCCACATTCAGACGCAATCAGCGCATCTGAACCAATATCAATGCCGACCCGCACATTAAACTCACATCCCGTACCAATAAATACCTTATCCCCGAGAACGACCCACCGCCCTTCCTACCAGATGCCATCAAACTTGAAGAAAACATCATTCTCAATCAGCCATTTTCCCCGCAACGGATCTGATGTGGACACGTGACGACCATTTCCTTTCCGCCCACCGACCACCGTCCCCGTCCCAACCTTCGCCCAACGTGCAACCAATGACAACGCTTTGATGCGTCATTTCCAAGGTGACAATATTGCCACAACTCGATAGGCAGTGTTAGCACGTAGTATTAATAAAACAGAACCTCAAACTTCATACCTGAGTCTTCACATTGGGCCGAAAACGGCAAAGACATGCTCGACGCGACAGAGGTTGCTAGTGAAACAATCGCCGATACTCGAGCGAATACTTCGGCGAACACTTCCGATCCCTGAGAACTCTCGCAGGAACCCCCCCGACAATAGTCATTTCCGCTACGTCTTTAGTGACAACGCTACCAGCAGCAATGACCGCGCCGCGCCCAACTCGAACTCCCGGCAAAACGGTCGCCCTTGTACCTATCCAAACGTAGTCACAAATTTCCACGGCACCCTGCATTCCCGCGAAATGATCCGAATCTGAATCATGACTCGCGGTTAGCACAACCACGTCCTCAGAAATCGAAACATTGTCACCGATTGAAACGCCACCTCGCGTATCAATTCGACAACCACGCGAGACTACCGAATTAACCCCTAGTGCAAAACCGCCCTTCGCATCAAACCGACATTTCAAATGAACTGCCGCTCCATTGGCGATTTGAAAATCCATCAAAAACCGGTAGCCGGATAGCCGAATCAAGTGTGAGGGAACAGAATTCAACCAAGTATTGCAAAAGTACAAACGAAATTCTGATAGAACTACTCGAAGCTTCATTTTCCCTGACGCCCGTTAGCCGAAAGCACACGGCTCACCTTGTAGACAAAAGCGATTGCATCGCACTTCTTGCATTGCGAATTCTTTTGTGCCAAAGAATTGCATTCTTCACTCCAAGCACCCGCGCAATCTTTTTTAGGGACTGGGGCTGAACGACCTCTTCAGGCGAAACCCCAGTTCGAGCGATAGCAGAGAGAGCCTGATGTGCCAACTCAGGATAAAGTGGATAAAACCGGGATAGGAAACTGCAATAGCATGATGCAATTGCTTTTTCCGAATCAGGCAAATCCAGTTTACGCAACACTTCCTCAACAGTGCTGCAATAACGCAGAAAAGACTCTGCTTTCTTTCTGCTCACGCCGCTACTCACGCTTGAGTCAACGCCGATCCTATAAAACGCAAGTGGACGAGCTATCGCAACCACCTGCGATGCATGTGAAAGCACACGGCAATACATCTCAGAATCTTGACACATCGCCAAATCAGAATTCCACCCACCACATTTTTCGTAGATTGCTTTCGAAGCCAACCAAGAGGTTGTATTTCCGAAGGTTGTTTGCAAATCACTCCCAGCTGTCATTTCCTTAGAAATGGTCCCAAGAAGCCACTGAACCAAGAAGTTCGGACCGTCTAATGAAAAAACATTGCCCCCCGACAATTCAGGTCCGGTTTGGTCAATACAAGCGGTGAGTTCAAGCTGGCACGTACTGACTCGCGTAGGATCATAATCTAAACACTTCAGCTGCAGTGAAATCTTATTCGATCTTAACGCGTCATCGGCATCAAGAAATTGAACCCATTCGCCCGACGCAAACGACAAACCTCGATTTCGAGCAACACAGCCCCCGCAGTTCTCTTGCCGCTCCACACGAACTCGACCTGAGAATCCTTCAACAACACCTAAACTGCCATCTGTAGACCCGTCGTCAACTACAATGACTTCGCAGTTCGGATAGTCCTGTGATAACGCGCTCTCAAGCGTTTTGCCGATGTAACGCTCGGCATTAAAACACGGAATGACGATGGAAACGAGTGGAAGACTCATTTAGATAAAACGCTCTCCATCCTAAACATTCAACAATTCCCCGCTGCAACCTGCTGTCCGCTTCTGGACAATTTCGATTTCAACTTTCCAAACACAGGGAAGCGAACTCGAAACTCAGTACTCATCCCCGTAAGTGAGTACCTGCCAGCATACCCTTGAAGCAAACGCAGGTATTCTTCAGCGCCAGCCCGATCCCCACTCTTTGCCAAACCAGCCGCACGATCCGACAGCCTCCGAATCAATGCAGCAGAAGGTGGTCGTAAAAGCAAAGCAGCGGGACCAATACGGTCCAATGGATCTTCGAACCCACTCAAACAGGTCGCATGACAATAGGCTGCGAAATCAGAAAACATCCACTGACCAAGACTCTTTCGTGGACTGGAGGAAACGGAATTCGCTTGGGCAAAACGCTCGTACAATACCTCTTTACAGTTCCCAAGATTGGAAACTCTGCTCAACCGACACCACAAATCGCGATCTTGTGCAAAACGGAAAAATGGCCGGTAACCTCCAACTTCCTCATAAGCACTACGCCGAAACATCACTTCGCCGTGCGTAAAGAAGTTCCTGTCAACCAGTTTTTGAGTAGCGTTTGCAGGTACAACTGATTTCAGATCAACGTACCCCATCTCGCCGGGCCCCCAGTCTCTTACGTAACAACCGACCATCCCCAGATTCCCATCTGCGTCCAAAGCATCAACTTGCTTAGTAATCCGCATGGATTTAGAGACATCGCCAGCCCCATGAATCGCAACATACTCTGACGATGACGTTGCGATTGTCCGGCAAAGTTGATTTGTAAACCCTAGATTGGCCCCGGTCCTAACCTCGCATCGCTCATCGGCAGCGCTGCGTAAAGCATCGAGGGTGCCATCAGAGGACCCATCATCAACAAGAATGATCTTTAAATCCTGGTAGTCTTGAAGCAGCAAACTACTGACCGATCGTTCAACGGATTCCTCGCGATTGTAGAAGATTGAAATGACAGTAACTTTAGCCATCCTAGTTCAACCCCGCCTTCACTCTGCCTTTTTCCGAAGCTGATTAATAACCGCCCTTGGATGCGGTAGCCAACCCACACCCACCCCGATTACACCAGTTGCGACCAGCATTAGTAACTTCACGCTCGTCCCCACGACCAGACTCGGGGTCCACAATATGGACAGCAACACGCCTGCGACGCACATCGGCACAACCAAAAGGATTGGTCGAATCGTCAGCCCCCAGATATCTGCAGGTGAAACAGGCATTCCTCTCAACGCATATACAAAGGCCGGATGCCGCATTGCTACGCATGCGATGCTGTATGAAGCTGCAACCCCGCACACTCCCCAAATACTTCCGATCAAGAAACTAACTACATAGATTGGAGCAACGACCATTGCTATTTTTCGTTGTCGATCAGGACGACCGTGTGTGGCACAAACCCAACTCCCGGAGATATTGGTCATTGAGACAAACGCCCCCGGTGACAAAAACCAAAATACCCAGACAGCATCCTTCCACTGATCACCAAGCACGATTGCAACCACCTCTGGTGCAGCAGCAATTGCAAACCCGATTGCAAGACTCGCCATTGACGTCACCAACTTAGCTTGACGAATGAACAATCGCTTAAACGCGTCCGGTTCACCTGTCAAACGACTGAGCGACGGTATCGTCACAGAGCTTATAGGAGAAAGAATTTGCCGAGACGGCATTAGCAGAAGCATGTACGCCCGAGAATAAATCCCCAATGCACTCGGTGATGTTGTAAGGCCCAGAATAAAAGTATCTGCGTTCCTACTGACATAGTTGAGCGCTGCAGCTCCCATCATGTTCCCACCGAATTTCACCATCGGCATGACACCAGTTCCACGACGCGGCAATCCTGGCAACCACCGTATAACTCCCCAGCAACCAAGCGTTGAAACAAGCGAACCAACCAGAGTCGTAGCAAGAATGGCCCAGTACGACCCCGTCGCATAAGCGATCAGAATGGCAACAACAACACCGAGGACACGTCCAATGATTTCGATCGATGCCAACGCGCCGAACATCATTTGCCTAGTCGCCAACGCTCGGTGCTGAACTCCCAGACCGGAAATCAAAAAATTTGACGCCGTCACACAAGTAATTAAGACCAGCCTGGAATCGCCGTATATCCATGCAACCAACGGCGAACAAGCAACCCCGATCGCAGTCAAGCCGAGGCTAATAGCCGTATTCAACCAGAAGAGGACGGACACTTGAGAATGCGTAATATCTTCTCGCTGAACTGTTGCCATCGACAGGCCGCCATCACGAAAAACTCCCAAGATCCCAGTCATAACCGCGACCATTGCGACTAAACCAAAATCTTCGGGGCTTAGCAGCCGCGCTAGCACCATCATGGATCCCATCGAAAGCACAAACAATATTGCTTGCGATGCAATCGTAATGACGCCACCTCGAGCCGACCGAACATCCAGTCCTTTACTTAGATGCTGAGTCTCAAAAAGCCGATCTCGCGCATTAGGAGAAATTGATGCCAAGTTAGTTAACCTTGAGTTTCCGATGACTTTGTCCTGACAACTTTCGCAGGTATTCCCGCGACAGTTTCACCTGGTGCCACGTCTCGCAACACAAGTGAGCATGCACCGATGACCGCGCCGTCTCCGATTGTAATGCCACCGATGATCACCGAATTGCAATAGATCCGAACGTTCTTACCAATCACAGGATATTCCGGTTCTGCCCCTGCTTTTCCGTGACTTCCAAGAGTTACATGCTGCCAAATCATGGTTCCCGCACCAACAGTGACCCCATCACCAATCACAATTCCAAGTGGGTGAGGAAAAAAGACAGATTCAGCGAGTACAGCACTACCGGAGATTTCACACCCGTTCACGGTACGCATCAAGAATTTCGCGATTAAACGCACCTTTCTTGCCTTCCAACCATCTCGGCCATGGTTTGAGGACAGCAAACGGTGGTAGTACTTGAGATGCGTGCGGCTGTCGAAAAGCTTATGCAGAAAAGCCAAGTTTATACCGTATGATTATCGCAGCTGATGAGTAACCTCATCTCTGACCTATGTTGAGTGAGTCAACCGAACTCCCAATGCTCTAGCCTTTTCGGGAAAACCAGAATAGCCACGAAAGAGCTGCCAACTGTCATGAATATGCGTAGGACCACGGGCGATTAGTCCTGCGAGAGCAAGTGCGGCACCTGCACGCAAGTCAAGTGCGCGGACCGCCGCGCCTGTCAACTGCTTCCCGCCGTTGATACGCAACATGTTGCCAGTAACAGTATAGTCGGCTCCCATTTTCGCCAATTCTTCTGCGTAGCCATAGCGACCAGGGAAACGCAAATCGATAAATCGGGATTCTCCCTTAGCCTGCAAACCATAAACAGCCAAGATAGGTTGCATATCCGAATTGATACCAGGATAGGGGCCGGTACTTAATTCAAGCGGATAACAGTTTCCCCCACGCACCACCATCGAATTCTCTCCTCGGAACATCTTCGCGCCACTTTCACGAAGATAAATCAATGGAACTTCGAGATGCTCGAATGGAAAATCATGAATTTCGATTTCCCCATCAGTCAACACGGCAGCTATGACCCAGGTCAACGCCTCGACATTATCCGGTATCACCCGGTGTTTTGTACCAGAGAGGTCTGCCTCACCTTGAATTTCAATTCGTTCCTGGCCAAAAACTTCGATCTGCGCTCCCATGGATCTCAACATGCTGATCAAATCGATGATTTCGGGACGAATGTGTGGATTCCAAATTCTCGTTGTGCCTTTAGCCAACGCTCCACAAAGCAATGCATTCTCGGTCGCACCTGTTGAACGGATGGGCAGGTGAATATCCGCCCCGATCAGTCCACCCTCACACACCGCTTCAAGGCTATCACCGTGATCGATTACACGCGCACCAAGCGTCTCCAAAACCATGACATGCAAGTCATATGCTCTTTGCCCTGCCGAGGCACCAATCTGGCAACCTCCCGGCAACGGTACATGGCCCGCCCCGGTCCGAGCAACAAGCGCACCTAGAATCAGCAGGGTGTTGCGAATCGAACGACGATTCCAATTCAACACTGAAGGTGGTGCAGTCGCTTCCTTAATCGTGATTGATGACTCGGTTACCGTGCATTCTTTACCTAACGCTCGAAGCATTTCGACATGTAGTTGCGCATCCAACAAGCTGCTGGGGTAGTTGAAGAGCTGAATTTCGTCAGCAGTCAACAAACTCGCCGCAAGCAGCCGCAACGCTGAGTTCTTCGCTCCGCTTACGGTTACTTCGCCATAAAGCTTGGACGGAAAAACCGTTAAGACATCACTATTTTCGGTTTCGGACGAACTCGCAACTTCGCTTGACATTGTCTGTACAACCATCATTGGCAATCCTGTGATGCGTGCAATTGCACTGGAACTTGGTGCGCTGGCAATGTTGCGCAGTCTTCGCCGACGTAGCGAACTTCACAAAGAAGGTCACAATCAAATGTTTCCATTGCCTTCTCACGAATCAGACGTATCAACCGAAGTGTATCGACAGCCGTCGCGTTTCCTCGATTGACAATAAAGTTTGCATGTGCGGGTGAGATCTGGGCATCACCAATCTGAAAGCCTTTTAAACCACACTTCTCGATCACAGCGCCCGGTGGACCGTACTTTTCGTACATTTTAGGATCGCTTACAAAAACGCTGCCGCAGTTCGGTTGCTTGAGCGGAAACTTCAACCGACGTGATCGTAAAATTGAACGCATCTGTGAACGTATTTCGCTTGGATCGCCAGGCTGAAATACGAGTCGTGCCTCGGCTACAACAAGTGACCGTGCTTGAATCTCTGATTTGCGATAACTGAACTGACAATCGTCTTGAGTTAGTCGGATACGCGTCCCATGCCGGTCAAGGCAATCAACATGAACCACATTGGCCCCGATCGATTTCCGCATGCTGCCACCATTCATGCAGATCAAACCACCAATCGTGCCAGGTATTCCTACGATATGCTCTGCACCTGCCAAACCTTCTTGCATCAATCGTCGTGCTAGACTTGGTACCCAATGCCCACCTTGGACAACGATCTGATCTCCCTCACGGCGAAATCCTGCAAGATTATCTGCGATAACAACGACGACGCCACGAAGTCCGCTATCAGAGAAAAGCAGATTGCTCGAATGCCCAACAGCAATCCAGTTAGTTTCAGAACGATCCAGAAGGCTGATCAGCGATGCAAGCTCATCTACCGATTGCGGCCGTACCAGAAAGTCAACCGGACCACCGATGCGCCACCGGCTGATCTTGGACATATAAACATTGCGATCAACCGCACCAGGAAGAAGCCCATCGAGCTTTTCGCCTAAATCAACCATTGATATTGACATCTTGTGGTATCAAACACGAGATCGCTGGCGCATAGAGATCGTCACGCCCTGGCCGCTGGCGAATCTACACCAACTAGCCGAAAAACAATTACTGCTACCTGGCAGATCGCTCACGAAACGATCAGCACTGCCAGAGCCCTAGCAGGCGCCTTCGCGGAAGAGGGCGGTCTTGATGGTTCGCCAGAGGATGAAAACATCTAAACTCAGCGACCAATTATGAAGGTAGAAACGGTCGAAAAAGACACGTGCTTCATAAGAAGTATTGTTCCGCCCTGACACCTGCCACAAACCCGTGATCCCCGGCCGCACCATCTGATACAGCTCGAACACCTCGGGATAATTTTGAATGTACTCGCGGTCATAATCACCGCTATCCACAATCGGTCGCGGACCCACCAGACTCATCTCGCCCATCATCACATTCCAGAGCTGGGGCAATTCATCCAGGCTGGTCTTCCGCAAAAACTGACCGATCTTGGTGACACGCGGATCCTTTCGCAACTTGTGGGTTGCCTCCCACTCCTTCATCGCTTCCGGATTCTCGTCTAAGTACTTCTTTAACTTCTTATCCGCATCCATCACCATACTGCGAAATTTCAACGCATAAAACGGGATGCGGAAACGACCGACTCGGGTCTGCTTGTAAAAAATCGGCCCGGGATCACAGATCTTGATCACCACGCCGATCGCAGCCAACAGTGGCACCCACAACGGCAACGTTCCGAGCACCAAAACCATTTCCACAAAACGCTTCGCGACCAAAGCCTTGGGGCAGGTCAGGGCGGTGTGGCAATGCAATTCGATCGCGTTGTCTTTCTCGGCAAGCCTGGCCCGAATGGTCGGGTGCTGGTTCGCTTGCATCGGCAGCATCACGTGCGGAATACCATGAAACGCACGGAAGTTTCGCAAGCAATCGCTGCTGCTATCGGCAATCGCGACGCGACACGCGCCGGTACGGAACAAGATCGACTCCAGGTCATTGACCGATCCCAACCAACGACTGCGTTCTCGCAACTGGCGTGCAACCGGATTGAACCGCGAACGTGACTCATCGCGAAGCGCCGCAACCTGCGACGCCTCGGCTTTCCATTCCGACTTTTCCAACTGAGTCAAATTCGGACCGGACGATCCGCCGATGCTTGCGTCATCACCCGAATTCTCAATCGTAAACATCAGGTAACGATTCGGATCGAATACGATCCCGGCAGGACGCAAACCTTCGTGGCGCGAGCGTTCGAGCCGTGTGAACAATCGCTTGGCGTCTTCGCCGTTGCCGACAATCACAACCGGCTGGGCCCACCAATCGAATCCAGAGAACAGCCGACGCGCGAATGGACGCACCGCTGCGAGTGAGAAGAACAAGGTGCCTGAGAAGGCGACCCAGGCTGCCCACGGATAATTTGCCAAGGTATGACGCAAGGCGAGCGCAAACCCCACGGCCGCGGTCCCGACCATCCAGGTCCGAATGATTGAACCGAATTCACTGGCGTAGCTGACGCCGCACGCCGGATACAGCCCATGCAGATACTGCATCCAGACCACCAACGCGATCGCACCGCCGACGAACAATGGCGAAATCGCTTCGCCATTGAAGTAGCTGATCACCACCACCGACGCGACGGCCAAAAACGCTGCGGCGACATCAAACAGAATCAAGGGCAGCGAGGTTTGCAAATCCAACCACGCCTGACGCCGACCGAGTCGAAGCGCGGCGCCCGGCTCGAACGGCTTTTGCGACGACGACGGCGGACTGACCGGAACGGCGTCGGTTACTTCGCCGCTTCCGGAGACTGCACCCAACGGAACGCTGCCAAGCTCGGTCTGATTCTCAAGTATTGTGCTCATTGCTTTGCCTTCCGTGCTCTCTGCTGACGAATGGTGTTTCATTGAACGATCAATAACAATTCGCCCAAAGGACAGGAGTTCTCGGCAAAGCCAACGCGGCATTGCCTGGGAACCCGATCGACAGGTAGCGCCGGCCATTCACCGTGCCACAAGCCTGCTCGCTGGTCACTTGCCTTTCACAGCGACAAAGTCGCTGTGAACAACGGAGACTGCCCCAGCACATAGCAGACCGTTGATTTGATTCGTTGCGTTGATTGCTGACCAAGGTTTGATTGCAATCGTGTAATGAATGAGAGAAAGCCGATGAGAGGGACTCGTCGCCTCGTCCAGTACGTTGCTGGAGAGGACTCGCCGCCTCGTCCACTACGTTGCTGGAGGGGACTCGTCGCCTCGTCCACTACGGTTTGGGGAGCAGGACTTGTTGCCTCGTCCATTACGGTTTTGCTCATTACCGGTTATCTCGGCAACGGAGCGATTTGGCCGACGCTGAGACCACTCGGCAATCAGGAACGCTACTTTCGCGGAGCGAAAGGCGACACTGGCTACTTGCGATCCAGCGTGACAGGGTGTGCCGCTTCCGCGACATCCGAAGCGTGCTTTGCATGGCCGTTCACTTTCCCATTGACGACACGACTGCTGGTCGCAGCTCGCGCCGATCGGATCGGACGGTCTTCGTCCTGCCCATCGGCATCCGCTTCGTAGTAGCGTCGATAGGTGCTGACGTAGCCGTACTCTTTCTTTGAGTAGTAGTTGTAGCCGGTGTATCCATAGCCACGACGGGACGCTCGACCGTTGACAATCACCGCTTCGGCTGGCGTCGATTGTTCACGCAGGATATCGGCAGCACGTTCGACCAAAGTGCGGTTATTCTTCTCGATTCGCACGCCCATCAAGACACAGTCAACGTGCAATGCGATAATGGCTGGATCGGCCACCGCAAGCACTGGTGGTGCGTCGAAGAACACCAGATCACAACCTTCGCGAACGTTCTCGATAAACTCCAAGAACCGATCCGACTCAAGCAACTCGGAAGGACTGCTCGTCCGTGAACCGGATGGACAGATCACGAGGTTTTCTTGCTCGGTGTGATGCAAGCACTCCATCAGTGTCGCGTCACCGTGCAGGTAGTCCGACAAGCCAGGGCCACGCTCAACACCGAAGCGACTGGCGATCGTTGGTCGACGCATGTCTGCATCAACCAACAGGACACGCTTTCCGGTCTGCGCCATCGACACCGCCAAGTTGGCGATGGTCGTTGACTTACCATCCGCGGGACTTGGGCTGGTGATCATAAAGATCTTTTTCGACTGACGCTTTGCCATAAACAACAACGTCGTGCGAAGCACACGGAAGGTTTCGGCATCGATCCCACGCGGCTGATGGAACGTGGTGATCATCGGCGAGATTTTCGATCCCACCTTGGCTTGCTTGGCGAGCTTTGATTCGACCATCTGAGGAAGGTGGGCAATGATCGATGCGCCGGCTGCCTTTTCGACTTCGCCAGGATTCTTGAAGGTGCGATCGATCAACTCGGCGAGCACCGCGAGGGCCAAACCAAGCATTCCGCCAGCCATCAGCCCCGCCATCGCGATCTTCGATTTAGACGGCCAGATCGGGAATCGAGCCGGCACAGGCTGAACCAGCAGGTCAGTCGCGAACCCCGAATAATCGTTGGTCAAATTCAGCTCTTGCAAACGCTTAAAAACCTCGTCGTAGCGGGCCTGAGCCCGCTCGAGATTGGCTTTCAGCGACGTCCCTTCGAGCATGCTGAGCTCGACTTCTTTGGCGACCTTCGCTTCCTGCTCGGACTGGGCGACCAACTCTTCTTCACGTTTCTTCAGTCCGGCAATATCGCCTTTCAAGACTGAATAGTATGTCTTTAAAATTTCTGACGGCGGAACGTCAAACACTCGCCCAGCCTCAACCGTTTCGACGATCTCCTCTCCAGCGTCTTTCTCGCTGCCAGCACGGAAGTTATCGACGTATTTCCGCAGATTGACAATTTCCGAATCAAGCGACCGAACGCTGGGGTGACTGTCACCAAATGTCGCACGCATGACATCCCGGCGGGTGGTCAGCGCCATCAAGCGGCGAAATTCCTCTTGCTGTGCCTGGCGTTCAAGAGCCAATGCCATTCGCTCTTCTTCGGTCAGGGCCTTTTCTTCGACCTTGCTGCGGCCTTCGGCAAAGTCCATAAACATCTGCAAACGAGAGATGTCTTCCTTCGATAGGAGCGTTGCCAACTGGGCGTCGGTCAGCTCTTCGGGACGCTGACCTTTGACAGAACTGGAAATTTTCTGGCGACGTGTTTCGATTTCGGCAATCGTACGGCGAATCGTGTTCAGCTCTGCTTCGATCGCTGTCAGACGGTCACGCTGTATGTTACCGCCGCTGAGCACCAAAGCAGGCACAGAAGCTACAAAATCCCGATACGCCTTATCAGCCGCTCGAAGCTCTTCTTCATTTTTTGCCTGTGCATTGGCAATCAACTCAGCCGCTTCCGAACCGACGCTTTGCGAGCGGGTTTCGACGTAGTCAAAATAGGTTTCGAAAACTGCTTCCAGAACTTTTGCAGCGACCTCGGGATTACCATCCTGATAGGTCGCGCGCAAGATACTTGCCTCGCCGTCCTTACCAACAGAGAGCTTACCTGCAATTTCGCCTGCGGACTTGCCCAGATCGTGCTCATCAGCAGCTTGGCCTAACACCTTTGGGCTAGTCATCAACGCGATGTGGGTTGACAAAATTTTGTCTTGGATGGTGACCGCGTTATCGCTTGCTTCGCGGACACCGGTGGTCGCCAGCTGGCTGGATCGCTGGCCGACCAAAACGGCGAGACTGGATTGATAGACTGGCTTTTGCTTGACGTAGAAGATCGTCGCCAAGGTTGCACCGACCAAAAGGCCAAGTGCGATCAAGTGGTACCGGCGGCGCAAGATGCCGACCACATCGATGTCAAACTCCATTCCGTCGCTTTGTGCTTCGTCAGAGTGTGAACTCATTCGTTTATCGATCCTGCAAGAGGCGAGTCTGCCATTGCCGCGAACATCGAGCGATTGACGCGATGCCGCGTGCTGGCGAGCGCGACGTCTTTCGGGCTGCCTGGCGACTTCAAATGGGCGAAATAGAACACAACTGCAAACGGGTTGCTGGCGAAGCTTCGATGCTTCCGCCAAGTACTGCACGCCGAGAGTTTAATTCGAAGCAAGGTTTAAGCAGAAGCTATGTTCTGTCAGCAATGACGGATTCGGCGACAGTTGACGAAACCTGAACCGCGGTTCGCCTGGAACCGCTCACCAACCAAACACGCTTTCCAAACGCGTGTCTGTCAACACAGTGACGTCACCGTTGTATTGCCCTGATCGCTAATACTTGATCGCGATTAATCGCTAATGAAGCGATCGTTAAGCAATGGTTTAATAAGTGGCGCGTGTTTGATGGCGCCGATCGGCAAGGTGCTGGTGGCGCGGACTTCGTCCACTTGGGTGACACGCAACACCCACATGGCTGTGCGTCCCCTTTGACCAGCGACGTTCTCAAGTTACCCAACGCGAAACCCGAATCAACGATCCGCAGAAGGGTTTCTGAAGGTTCACTACTAAGGGGTTCCTGCACCACATTGCATCTGGCTATGGCTGCCTTTGTTCTGATTGGTGTTCGCTAAATCCCCACAAATCTCAACCGAACACTTCGGTAATTCACCCCATGCATGCGGGAGCTTTGAAATCAATAGGCTTTCTCGTGAATCTTTTGTGGGGCGAGTGACTACAAATGCGATGACAGCCGCTGACACTCGATTGAGCACGTAAAAAACGGTGCGAATTCGCAGCGATCAAATGAGCGACAACACAGCATCATTCAGGTGGTTACAAACCCGCCACGCTGGTTTGCAACGCTCCAGTTGATGTGATTGATTTGGAAACATCCCGCGAGGCGGACCCATGACGCAATGCAAGATCAGCAGCCATTAGCAGAGCCTCGCGACCGCACAACGAACGCAACCAATGAATCGCAATGCAATCGCCGGGGCCTAGCCTTAAGCGATTTCCGTTTCTGCATGAGTCGCATGGCGCTGTCAGACGTAGTGGATGAGGCAACGAATCCCTGCCTGGTGGTTTCGTTTCGCAATTCACCTAGCCGCACGCGATCGCGTATCGGCTGATGGACGCGGGCGAAACCGACGCTAGCGCGTATCGGCTGATGGACGAGGCGACGAATCCCTGCGTGGGGCCGCCTGTGCTGGAGTCTAGCCTTTAGGCGATTTCCGTTTTCGCACGAGTCGCCTGGCGCTGTTAGACGTAGTGGATGAGGCGACGAATCCCTGCCTGGTGATCTGGTTCGGCAATTCACCTAGCCGCTCTCTATCGCGTTGCGGTTGATGGCTGCGGGCGGAACCGACGCTAGCGCGTATCGGCTAACGGTTGGATGAGGCGACGAATCGCTGAGTGGGGGCCGCCTGTGCTGGAGTCTAGCCTTTAGGCGATTTCCGTTTCTGCACGAGTCGCCTGGCGACTGTCAGACGTAGTGGATGAGGCGACGAATCCCTGCCCGGGTGATCTGGTTCGGCAATTCACCTAGCCGCTCTCTATCGCGTTGCGGCTGATGGGTG